>CBIHPP010000010.1:0-408129 GCA_966212235.1 uncultured Niastella sp.
CGCAAACGCAGTTTGCTACCGACGCTACCTGGGAAACGTCGTACCGGCATAACCTGGGCCTGGAAATGAATTTCATGCATAATGATCTCAAACTGATCGCTGAAGTATTCCACGAAAGAAGAGAAAATATTTTACGCCCCGATGGAACCATTCCCGGTATTTCGGGTTTTGGCGGCGTGAACCCGGTCCGTAACATCGGGGTCGTATTAAATAAGGGCGTTGATCTATCGCTTTCTTATAACAGATCGTTTGCCAAAACAACCTGGCTTACTTTCACCGGTACCTTTACTTATAATAATAACACCAATCTGCAAGACGGTCTGCCCCCGCAACCTTACCCCTGGATGGAATGGAAAGGAAAAGAAGTGGATGCGAAAGGAATGTATACCGCTGTTGGCTTGTTTCAAAGCCAGGAAGAAATTGACAAATGGGCCAAACAAACCGGTGATATAAGAGTGGGCGATATCAAATATGCAGATTTGAATGGTGATGGCGTCATCAATAATTTTGATGTATCGCAGGTGAACGCTTCCGGTACGCCGAAAATGATGTACGGTTTGAATGTTGCGTTTGGTTACAAAGGCTTCGATATTGGCGCCTTCATACAGGGAACCGGTAAAGTATACTTACTGTATGGCAGTGGTGACGGTACATATCCATTCGGTAACGGTGCTAATAGCCCGAATTTATATGCCATTGTTAAAGACCGGTGGACAGAAGACAACCCCAATCCCAATGCATTCTATCCTCGTTTGACCAGTAACCTCGATCCTAATTCCAATTTCCAGGTGAGCAACAGGTGGTTGAATTCAGCCGATTTTATCAGGTTAAAAAGCGCCGAACTGGGGTATACCCTGCCTGCCAGTTTTTTGCGCCGAAACCGGGTTAAGAACCTGCGGATATTTGTCAATGGCACCAACCTGTATACCCTTTCAAGCTGGAAATTCTGGGACCCTGAATTAAACGATATTGGTACCAGTGGCACGACTATTACCCGCGGTGGATTATATCCTAATATTAAAGCGTACAACTTTGGGGCGAGAGTGACATTTTAATTGGATAATGTGATAATTAGATGATGTGATTATGGAATACACAAATACAAAAGATTACGATAATGAAATATTTACCTATAATATTATTGGTCGCAATACTAACGGGTTTCGCCGGTTGCAAAAAAGGATACTTTGATACGATACCAAAAGACCTTGTTTCTACCGACATTATATTTAAAGACAAAGTCGAAACAGAAAACTGGCTGGCTTCCGTATACAGCACATTGGCCGATCCCTGGTCAACAACAACCGGTTCTGCCCGCGCCTGGGCGGGATTTACAGATGAACTGGAGCTTGCCAGTCCTTCCATACAAGCCAGTGGTTTGCTCAGTGGAGTGAATGCCGCTGTCAATATCTGGACCAGCCACTACCAGGCCATCCGCATGGCCAACACCTTTATGACGAATGTAGATAACAGTGAAACCAACCTGTTGAAAGAACCCAATGGCAAAGAACTGATCCTTCAGTATAAAGGCGAAGCGCGTTTTTTACGGGCATACTACTACTGGAATTTGATGAAATTGTATGGGCCCGTTATACTGGTCGGTGATAATATCGGCAAGTATAACGACGATTACCAGATACCACGAAACAGCTGGAAGGAATGTGTTGATTATGTGTTAGCTGAAATGGATACTGCCCAGAATATGGTCCCCGATAAATACCTGACTGCCGGCGGCACTGAAGACGCCACCCAAAGCGGCCGGGTCAATAAGCTGGTGGTCAATGCCGTTAAATCGCTGGTGTTGTTATATGATGCCAGTCCAATGTACAATGGCAATCCCGATTATGCCAACTATAAAAATATGGATGGCAAACAATTGATGAATACCAGCTATGATGCCGGCAAATGGAGCAAAGCAGCAGCTGCCGCTAAAGTGGCTATTGAACATGCAAAGGCAAATGGTAAAAGTATTTTTAAAGCAACGCATACGGATCCTTTTGTGGCTGCATTCAACTCGTATCGCGATCTGTTCCTGACTGGTTGGAGTACGGAAGGTATATGGACCCGTGCCGTTACCGCTTATTCAACCTGGGAAAATGATGCGGCACCTCGTGCTGCCAATGGTTCCACGTTCAATGCTTCCCTGGTGGTGCCACAGGAAATGGTAGATAAATTCAGAATGATCAACGGTAAAGCGATCAATGAATCAGGAAGCAACTATACCGAAAGCGGTTTTGCCGCCGCAGCCAAATCGGGCTTTTATGTAGCCGGTACTTCCAATATGTATGTGAACCGTGAACCACGTTTCTATAATTCCATCACCTTTAATGGCGCTACGATTCCTTTTGTTGCAAGGGCCGGACAAACCTATGTGCAATTCTGGCCGTCCGGCAATTCCGGTAATGGTAATGGGAGTGAAATAAAATTCCCCAAGACCGGATATCTGGTGCGCAAGCATACCAACCCATCGAGGAATTTAGCAAACACCACTGGTAATGTTGCACGTCCGGCTATGTACATTCGCCTGGCAGAATTATATTTGAATTATGCAGAAGCACTCAATGAATCTGATCCAGGAAATGCCGATATCCTTATTCATTTGAACGCCATTCGCACGCGCGGTGGTATTCCGGCCTTGTCTGCCGGATTATCCCAGGCCGACATGCGCAAACAAATTCAAATGGAGAAATGTATCGAAATGGCGTATGAGGGTTGCCGCTTTTTTGATATCCGCCGGTGGAAAATTGCCAATACACCGGAGGGCAGGCAGGGCGGCGATTTTACGGGCATGAATGTGATTGCCGGTGACAATTTAACGGATCCGGCATTCTATGTAAAAACAAGAACATCTACGCGGGTCTGGGATAATAAATATTATATCTTCCCCTTACCGCAAAGTGAAATAAATAAGAACCTTACCCTGGTGCAGGCGCCGGGATATTAAATAGTTTATGGTTTATAGTTTATGGTTTGTTGTTCTTAAATTTTCGTAGGATTGACTGTATGCATGGCTCAAAAATTATACTGTTTTGCCTGGTTATTTGTATGATGCCCGCAATGTTGGTAGCGAATACATTGCCGGATATCATCATTGTACAAACCCATTACCAGGTGCCGGTATTAGTGCTGAAGAAAGACAACCCGGTGTTACGGATCCATATTCATATCGATGCAACAAATAATCCTGTACAGTTAAAAGAAGTAGTATTCAACCTGGCAGGTTGTACCAATTGGAATGACATTGCGCAAGTTAAATTGTATTATGCAGGGGCCGACTCCGGATACCGTAACCTGGGTACGGTAGATAAGGTGCAACTAACAGGCAGTTCAACCAAAATGGGTGAGAAATTATCCATTAAAGGAGAACAGGCGTTAACACCCGGCGATCATTATTTCTGGTTATCGGTTGAATTGAATAATAGCAGCTCATTGCTACATACCATTTCTGTTAATGCGGTCAAAGCCATATTGAATGGTAGCTCAGTCAATATTGCCGGTCAGTCGAAAATAAAACAACGCATCGGCGTGGCATTGCGACAACATAACCAGGATCGTGTGCATACCTGCCGCATTCCAGGACTGGCTACTGCCAAAGACGGTTCATTGCTGGCTATTTATGATGCACGCAGGGATAAGGGCGGCGATCTGCAAGGGAATATTGACATTGGCGTAAGCCGTAGTCTTGACGGCGGCAACACCTGGTTGCCTATGCAAATAGCCATCGATATGGAACAGTGGGGCGGACTGCCCGAAAAGTTCAATGGCGTTTCTGACCCCAACATCCTGGTTGATAAAAATACCGGTACCATTTATATCGCGGCGTTATGGATGCATGGCGTGCTTGACACAAATGGAAAATGGATAGAAGGTCTTACCGATACCAGTACCAACTGGAACCACCAATGGCGGGCCAAAGGTTCTCAACCGGGTTTCGATGTAAAACAAACGGCTCAGTTCCTGATCGTAAAAAGTGAAGACAACGGAAAGACCTGGAGCAAACCGGTGAATATAACTCAACAATGTAAACAGGCAGACTGGTGGTTGTGGGCGCCGGCGCCTGGTGCTGGCATTACCTTACGGGATGGCACATTGGTTTTTCCAACACAAGGCCGCGATCAATCAGGCAAAGCTTTTTCAAATATTACTTACAGCAAAGACGGCGGCAATACCTGGTTTACCAGCAACCGGGCAGCAAAGGAATCCACCACGGAAAATATGGCGGTTGAATTGTCTGATGGCGCCATTATGCTGAACATGCGATGCGGTAAGAATAAATCAGATACCGGTGACACCAACGGCCGCGTTATTGCCATTACCCGCAACCTGGGCGCCAATTGGACTGTGCATCCAACCAGCAGTGGTGCTTTGCATGAACCGGTTTGTATGGCCAGCATCATCCGGCACGATTACCAGGTAAATGATCAAAAGAAATCGGTCTTGCTATTTGCAAATCCGGATTCAAAAACGCTCCGGGATCATATGACCATCAAGGTGAGCTATGATGATGGACTTACCTGGCCGGCCAATAAAAAAATATTACTCGATGAATGGAAAAGCCGTGGTTACTCCTGCTTAACCAGTATCGATGCCGAGACCATTGGCATCGTCTATGAAAGCAGCCAGTGCGACCTGGTTTTTCAAAAGATCAAATTAAAAGATTTATTATAATAACTACAACTTCACTATCTGTACAGCCGTACGCGCGCCATTACTAATGTATACTACAAAGTAATTGCCTTTTGCCAGACTGTCTGTATGGATGGTCGTTTGTACACTGCTTTTGGCAACGGGTTGGGTTAACCAAATTCTGCCATCGATACCGGTTATTTGTATCGCCGTTGTTGTTGTCGCAGCCGCATGGGTAACCTTGATATCATTATTACCGGTGACCAACCGGGGTGTTACCGTAATCGTGTTATTGCCCTCATTGTTTATAGAAATAACGGCGCTGTAGGCAGCCTTTCCATCTTTATCAACCATATGCAAACGGTAGAATAGTTTACCAGTTGGTGGTTGGTTGTCGATTGCTATATAATTACCGGTTTCCGTACCGGACGCATTGACTTTTTGAATAGCCGTAAAGCGAACACCATCGGTACTTCTTTCTATCATAAAATGACTGGTATTTATTTCATCAGTGGTTTTCCATTTCAGTACAATGGCGTTGCCCTGCCGGTTGCCACTAAAGTGTAACAGGTTCAAAGGCAGTGTTACCACTGAACAGAGATTCACCTGCAGTGCCTGGGTTTTGCTATCGCTGCAACCGTTGATGTTGCTGTTCACCGTAACTACATACCTGCCGATATCGTTCTGGGTAACGGGGTTCAGCGTAATGCTATTGCCGTTCACCACATGGCCGTTGGGATATAACCAGCTGTACGTGTAATACGGATTCACGGGCAGCGAAAGGGTAGTACTGCTTCCCTGACAGGCAGTGCCGGTAACCTGCACGGCCGGTACCCGTAGCGTATCTATAGCCACACTGTTTGAAAAGCTGTTGCCGCAGGCGTCAGCCATCAAAAAGGTGTACATGCCGGAAGACAAATTGGTGAACGTGTTATCGTTTTGCAATGATGTGGTTGTTGCACCGGCTGTGATCTGGTACCGGTAGGGCAGCACGCCGTGGCTGCTATCAGGCAACAACGCCACTGAACGGATGCCCCCACAAACGGCCACTGCCGGTGTCATCGCAAAAGCGGGTTGGGTATAAGGAGGCACTATAACGGTGCCGGTGATCGTATCGCAGGAATAAACATTCATGCCTTTTAGAAAACCCCATGGCGCTATCTGGCTTCTGTAGGCATACATGGTAGTATAAGTACCAGCGGGTACATTGATTGCCGAATCGGTATAGGGATAAGCTGCCGGATAATATGGTTGCTGATCGATCCACATATTGGCATCCCATTGTGCACCGTTCGATTCGGCGTTCATGATGATCTTGTTATCATTGATACATCCTTTTATCAGGTTCGTGGTAAAGGTGGAATGCCTCAGTTGGGCGGGTGTTATGGTGAATGTGGCTGTGTCCCGCTCTCCGCAGGTATCAACCGCATATATTGTATACGTGCCGGCGCCAAAATAATTGATCTTTACGCTGGTGCTGCCAAAAGGCATTTGGGATACCGTGTCGGGATAAACGTAATTATGTACGGTTCCATCAGGAAAAGAGATCGATGGCGGACCGGATGCAAGTATAATACTGCCCTGTGTGAGATGGTTGATCAATATCCATACACCGGCTGTGCCTTCTTTACAAACGTCTGCTGCACGAGCTTCTATGTACGTTATTTTCAAAGGGTCCTTTTGTTCCCAGTTAAAATAGATACTGTCTTTCATACAACAATCCTCCCGCACCACTTTATAGTGAAGGCCCGGTGGGTAACCGGCGAACGTGGAGTTATTGGTTTGGGTAGCGAGTATATGTCCGGCCGGGCTAACCAGCGTATAGGTAATGGTGTTACAATGATACGTGTACGGAGCGGTAGGGCTGTTATCTGCTGCTCCCTCAAAACTATAATTGAGATCCCTGCTGCAGGCGGTTGGTATTCGGTTGGGAAACATATCAAGCATGTCCAGAAATGCATAGCTGGGTGATGTGTAACCGCAATTATTTATGCCATCGATGGGAACAGGGTCCTGTGCACCGGGAACGTGATGGTACCTGAAGTGAAACGTATCTGCAATAATGTAACCATTGCCCTGAAAGGCATACGTATTAAAGACGTGTGTTTTTGTAGTACCATCCGGCAACGTTAAGGTAAAAGAATAAGGTAACCGTATGCTGGCCGGGTTGATCGGGTAAACGGTATACGTCATGGAGAAAGAATCGCATGCTTCGTAATGCAGCCGTCCACGACTGATATAAAAAGCGCCATTATCGCCATCGGGTAATGTAACCGTTCTGGTTTGAAAATTACCGCAGGAGTCGGTTATCTCGTATGTATAACTGCCGCCTGGTAACCCGGTAAACTGGTTACTGGCTTGTGGCGCCACGGTAACCGGTGATGGATTGATCAACGCATAGGTAAATGGAGGCCGTCCGTCGGTAACACCCAATATAATGCTGCCATCATTACCACCAGTGCAGGTAGGGGGCGTAAACTGGTGACCGGGATTGGGTACGCTATACGACCCGGTAATAACAAAATTGGCGGTTACGGTTGTATTGCAATTATCAGTGACGCGCACGGTATAATTACCGGGCGGCAGTGATTGAAACAGATCTGTCGATTGCGCCGGGAACTGTACCGGTCCTGCTGTAATGCTGTATGCAAAAGGCGCTGTACCGCCCGTTAGCTGTATGGTGGCAGTACCGGATGCCTGGCATCGGCTTTCGGTGGTAACAACATTGCTAATGGATAAGGAAACCGGAGCAGGACATTGGGAGAAACCAGCATGGACAACAAGCAATAACAGGCACGTACAAATGCCAGACAGGGTAATGCGCATAGGGGCAGGTGGTATTTAATGGCCTTAAACGGGGGCGCCTGTTGTTTATTGAAAATGAAGTAATAGAAATATAATGCTTATATGAAAAAAGGGCTGACTCAAATGGTCAACCCCTGTTAAGTTATCAAGAGAACGGAAACAATTTATTTCAACACGCCTTCCAGCAATACACCATCGCCGGCCGGCAGATCGAGTTTTAATAATTTACTGATCAGTGGCGCAATGTCAACCAATGCCATCTGCGGTATTACCACTCCTTTTTTGATGCCGTAACCAAAAGCCACGAAACCGGTTTGTATTTCTTTGAAATCAGGAAAAAAGCCATGGGTGCCGCCTTTGCCTGCGCGCAGGAATTCACCGCTGGCAGCGCCGCTAAATGCATACCCTTGTTTTGCCGTGAGCGCAAATGGAGCGGAGCCATCGGCGCCTATTGCATCCAGTTCTTCCCGGTTTTTAATGATGAATGTTTTTTGTTGTTGCGGCGGCAGGCTGTTTAACAGCTGCAGCACTTTGTCTTTGGTTTGTTTGTCGTTTTTGTCTTTCAGTTGCAGAAAAGCCGCTCCGCCGGCAGGATGAAAATAAGCCTTCCAGTTTTCTGGTTTTTGCGGGTCGTACAAACCAGCCTTTGCCAACAGCACGTTGGGGGCAATGTTTTCATGTATATCAACAAAGCCATGGTCGCCGGTAACTATAAAAGTGGTTTTATCGGCTATGCCCGCTTTTTGTACAGCCTCCATGATGCTCTTAATGGCTCTGTCTACGCCTGCAATGGCAGCCCGCACTTTATCACCATCGCGTCCCTGTTCGTGCTCAAAATGATCTACTGTAACCAAATGAACTGCCAGCAGCGAGGGTTTGTATTGACGAATGAGGTAACAACTCATCCGGGCCAGGTTCTCATCCATACCAATGTAGTCGCCATTCCAATCAAGCTCCGTAATTTTTCCGGTGGCGTTTTGTTCCAACTCTTCATACAGTCCGGCCGGAGTTGCATTTTCTTGCAAAGCTTTACCCATAGTTCGGTCCTTTCCTTTTTCGGTGGGCAGGTACCAGTATTCCGGGATATTATAGGTAGCTGGTCCGCCTACAGATACAGGCCAGAAAACAGATGCGGTCTTTAACCCTTTTTCTTTTGCCACGCTGAACAGCGTAGGCACTTTTATATTTTCATATTTCCACAGCCAGTTGCCGGTTACGCCAAGGGGTTCAGACGGGGTATTGTAATACACGCCATGTTTCAATGGTTTTACACCCGAGATCATGGTCGTATGGGAAGGGTAGGTGACTGTGGGAAAAACGCCATCTACACCCTCGGCATATGCGCCGCTTTCCATGGCCTGCCTGAGGTGCACCATATTCCAGGATGCATCTTTGTAAAATTCAGGCCGTAAACCATCGATGCTAATTAAAATGACATGCGATTCCTGTGCAATAAGTGTCGATTTGCCAATTATTAATGTGCAAACAGCTAAAAGTAATTTCTTCATATTAAAAAACACGAAATTAGAAGGTTAGAACGCGTTGCTAAATAAATTTTGTGTTATGTTTAATCGATTAGCAACAAATCACAAAACCATAGACGGTAAAACTGGTTGAGTAGTACTATTTTAAAAATAGTTTTTTAAAATTGAGGATTATTTTTTATTATCGCATAATCCATTGACTGTTTTCAATCCTGTTATCTCCACTAGTATGCTTGTTGTTTGAAGCAGATTTCTTGCCCTGTACTAACCTGTCATTTAATGATTGTTGGCTGATATTATCGTTACCGGTATAACATAATATAATCAGAACCTCTGAACTAACTGAACATGAGAACTACTGCTGTGCTTTTGTGCTTACTGCTACCTGTTATTTGCTTTGCCCTGCCCGGACAAACCGATTATTTAGCCGTGCTGCAAAAGGCAGCGCCCAAAGAACGGCTGACTGTTGCCCGGAAAATTTATAACGACCAGATCATTCACCTTGATTCTGCACAGGCCCTGGTTGCGTTGCACCGCATTCAACAATGGGCCACTTCCATGCACGATATGCCTTTAAACGTATTCTCGTTTATTGCTATGGGCGATTACCATAAGGAATATTTCAGCCACCCCGATGAAAAGGCATTTCCCTTTTTTAAAACGGCCCTCGAACTCGCTTCGGAATACAACATGAAAGAATCCGAAGCAGAGATCTATAATAATCTGGGATGGCTGTATTATAAGCAGGATAAATTTCCCCAGGCCTTTGAGTATATGATAAAGGCCAATAATATTATCCAGAAAATAGGATATGAGTATTATCCGTTCTCAAACCGCTATTTATATGATCTGGGTTATATCTATTGCGATTTCGGTAATTATGAAAAAGCTAAATTTTATTTAGCCCAGGCGATCAAGTATCCATACAATAATTCAACCTATGCCATTAGGACCCTCAACACGATGGGGCTTGCTTACAGGGAACTGAAACAATACGACAGCGCTATCCTGTATTTTAATATGGGATTGGACACGGCCAACGCGGTTCATAACGTAGCCTGGATCGGTATTCTTTCCGGTAACCTGGGCTCGGTATATTACTTTTTGAAAAAATATGATCAGGCTGTACCGCTACTGAAAATAGATTATGCATTAAGTATACAAAGTAAAGAATGGTCCAGTGCGGTTAATACGGTTTGTATGCTGGCCAGCCTGGACCTTGATAACGCTCAGTTACAGGAGGCTGCTCATAAACTGGATGAAGCCAAAGAGTTCCTGGGCAAACAAGGGGATAACCGGCCGTTTGTTTATTATTCCCTGCTAAAGGCAAAATTATTCAAATTGCAAAAGCGGTACGACAGCGCTTATGCTTACCTGGATACAGCGCGGCGGGTGGTCAATAAATTAAACCAACGACGCGATGCCCTGGTGTTCAGCCAGGCTGAACAAAAAGTAGCGGTGGAATTACACTTGTCAGAAATAAAATTGCTGGAGAGTGAAAAAAGCAAAAGCCTCCTGGTTCGCAACTTTATAATCGTTGTGATATTGCTGGTGCTGGTGATTGCGGCCCAACTGATATTTCGTCAGCAGCTAAAGCAAAAGAAGGATAAAGAATTGTTGAGCAATGCGGTGGTGCAATTAAATTATTATATAGACAGTGTACGGGAGAAGAACGAACTGATAGACCAGTTTAAACAGGAGATAGAACATTTGAACACCCAGCCTGAGCAATACACGATGTTGCAGGAAAAAGAAGAGATTGCCGGTAAACTGCGACAGTACTCCATATTAACGGAAGATGACTGGACCGAATTCCGAAACTTATTTGAGAAAGTACAAATAGGATTTTTTAATAAACTAAAGCAACAATTTCCCGACTTAACGCCCTCGGAACAACGTTTACTCGCCCTAATGAAGTTAAAGCTGTCGAAACGGGAAATGGCCTCCATGTTAGGCATTGCACCCGACTCCATTAAAAAAACACGACAGCGTATCCGCAAAAAGATCAATGTGCTGGACGATGCTGCGCTGGAAGATCTGGTAGCCGCTTTATAAGCCAAAAGCAAAACGCTGAACGCAGAAAGCTAAACGCATAACGCGAAGACCTGATACTGGGTGTATTCCGCGTTAAGCGTTAGGCGTTGCGCGTTAGGCATTTTTTGTGGTACAGGTTACATAAAATAATCTGTGGTGTCACCCGTATGCTCTTAATTGTTGTCTTTATGGTGGGTCCTTCTAAAAGAGGGCCTTGCCTTGTTATGTTATATAACATAAGGTGAGCCGCCATTTAATTGGCGATCCATCTGATCCGTTTTTCGAAAAAAAATATGCATTTCTTAAGTGATTACACGTAAGGGGGGATGAAAAATTGTGGATAAACGCGTTTGTCCCGAAGTTGTCCCGGCATTGCGACGGTCTTGTCTCCCCCTATTTTCAATGGCTTAACGTAATATTAATAATAAAGTAACCGTACCCACTGAAAAATTGAATAGGGCCTGTCCGCCATCGAAACGGAAGGTTGGAATTTCAGAAAGGGATATAATAAAAGTTCGTCAACCAAATCAACTGCAACAAATGAGATATTTTGTACAGGCGTGCATTTTATTTTTAATGCTGGTTTCTTTATTTTCTGCAAAAGGTATAGCCAACCCCGGCGATACTACCTGGGTACAGGCGCAAAACGATGTACACCTCGATTATTACAACGATTTTGATGCCAATGTTTCATTTCCGTCCGGTTCTGTTGCTTATCGCAAAATTATTATGGTGTTCACCCTGGGGAAATACCAATGTCCCACAGGCACCCAGTATTGTGGCGACTGGGATTACACCGTTCAGAATTTTTTAATGACGCCGACCGACACGTTTGAATTGTCGAGGCTCATTACACCGTATGCCAATGCCTCTTATCCCAGAACTTCCTGGAACTGGAAACAGCGATATTATTTCGATGTAACAGATTTCTATCCCGTTTTAAAAAATGCGGCCACCATCCGCCTGAGCTATCATAATTATTCGGGTGGGTTTACCGGCAATATAAAATTTGCATTTATTGAAGGAACGCCGCCCCGGAATGTGACCGGTATTAAAAGATTATGGCATGGCGCTTTTCCTTTTGGCAGTTCAGCGGATCCTATTGAAAATTACCTGGCAGCTACCAACGCAACGGTTCCGGCCAATACCCAACAGGCCGAAATGAATTTTACAGTTACGGGCCATGGCAGCGATAATACCGGTTGTTCAGAATTCTGCAGCAAATATTACCAGGTATATGCCAACAGCAGTTTGAAAGAAACAAAAACGGTATGGAAAGACAATTGCGGTAGTAATAATTTATATCCCCAATCAGGGACCTGGATCTATAACCGCGCAGGCTGGTGCCCCGGTGAACTGGTGAACCCGAATGTACATAAGTTAGGTTCGGTATCAGCCGGTAATAACATGAACGTGGATGTTAATTTTCAATCATACACCGGCAATGGCAGTGCATCTTATATTATTGAGTCGGCTTTGTTTTTTTATGGCGCATTTAATCAGGCGTTAGATGCCGCTGTTGAAAACATCATAGCACCCAATGATTATGAAGGGAACTTCCGGGCCAATCCCATTTGCGGTAACCCGGTTGTTGTTATAAAGAATACCGGCGCAACGACCATCAACTCGGTCATCTTGCAATATGGTGTTGTGGGACAAACATTGCTAACCCAAACCGTTTCAGGTTTAACCCTGGCATCGTTAAAAGATACTACGATCACGTTACCCAATCTGCCGGCATTGAGTTCATTAGTACCCGGATCGGTTAACCGGTTTGTGGTAACCATACAGCAGGTCAATGGAAACGCCGATGGATATGCCATCAATAACAGCATGCAGTCGTCTTTTGTGGTGGCGCCTGAGTGGCCCGGTCAGTTTGCCGTGATCATCAAGAGTAATAATTATGCTACGCAAACCAAATGGCGGATCGAAGACCTGAACAGCACCGTTGTAAAACAACGCAACCCAACAGCAACACTTACTGTTTACACCGATTCGGTAACCCTGCCAGATGGTTGTTACCGGCTGGTAGTAACCGATGCCAATTGTGATGGATTGTATTGGTGGGCAAATTCCGCTGCCGGCAGGGGATACCTGTATGCTACCAAAAGAGACGGTACTGTTATCCCATTTACCAATGGGTTGCCTGTCTATCCTGCTTCGCTGGCGCCTGATTTCGGTTGCGGTTATACCCAGTATTTCCGGGTTAACAATACCCTGGCTGCCGATCAGTTGTTGTTGCGTGGCGAAGCGAAGGAAACAAACAATTTGTTGTCGTGGGAAACCAATCAGGAAGTAAATGCCGACCATTTCGTTGTGGAGTACGCAACGAACGATACAACGTATACCACCATTGCGGAAGTAAAAGCAAATGGCAATACATCATCCAAATCAACTTATAGTTCAACACATACACCACCAGTACGTTCGCCATTCTACTATTACCGGTTGAAACTGTATTATACAGACGGCTCCTGGAAATACAGTAATAAAGTGACTTTGTCGCCGGTAGCCAGTAGTGAATATGCGGTGGATGTTCGCCCCAGTCCATTTAACGAAGAGATAAAAGTACGCATCACAGCACCCCGTTCCCAGACTGCCAGTATCACCCTGTTCGATATACAGGGACGCATACTCGTAAACAGCAACAGCGTTTTGTCAACGGGATTGAATGTGATCGCTATCGATGGAAAGCGCTTTGCAGCAGGCGTATATACCATCATCATTCGTTCAGATGGACAAAAGCTTGCCAGGAAAATTATTAAGTTATAAAAATAGCCTGGTTGTTACCTATATGAAGCAGTGTCATTTAAACCTTTTCCGATAGTAAACAAAAAATTACATTTTATGAAGAGCCCAGATTCTAAATTGGTAGTAAAATTGCGCGCAGGCGACGTGTCGGCCTTTGATAGCTTGTATTGGCGGTATTACCAGGTTGTGTACCGCAATATTCTCAAATTGACCAAAGATCCATTGGTGGCAGAGGATATTTTGCAGGAAGTTTTCATCAGGCTTTGGGAGAAAAGACAGGACATTAATTTCGAACAGCCCGTTGTTAACTGGATATTCGTTATCAGTTTTAATTTGTCTATTGACTATACCCGGAAAAAACTGCGGGAACACGAACTTCACCGGAAGTTACTCGCCGATAGCGCCAGTTTTCTGCAAAACCCATCGGTGTATGAAGAGTATTACCTGTTGCTGAAACGCGCCATAGAGCAGCTCTCTCCACAAAAACAAAACGTCGTAAAACTTTGTAAGCTGGAAGGCAAAACGTATGAAGAAGCCGCCGCTGAAATGCAGATATCACGTCATACCGTGAAGGAATATCTGTCTTCGGCCATGGCCAATTTAGGCGAGTATGTTCGTCAGCATGCGAATAAAGTTTCGGGCATCGGATGTATTGTTTGAAAGCTACGCGCCGGATAAAATAGTTCACCCGAACACCCCCCTGAAACATTGAGTAATACGTCTTTATAATATATAAAATCTAACTGGTGGAAGACAGACAGGAATATTTGAAATACTTGTTAGCTCAGAAGAAATTGACCAGTGAAGAGGAAGCGTGGTTACTTGGTTATCTGAACGATCAGGATATCTCGGATATTCAAAAAATAGCGGCTGAAGATTTTGAGACTGATATAACGTACATGAAGAAGAGCCTCGACAGGAGGCAGTCGGAAGAAATACTGGAAAAGATACACGGCCGCATGGAGATCCCGGCCCCAACATTTGGACAGGTGATCAGGCTGCATCGATTGAAGATAGCGGTTGCAGCCATGATCTTTATAATAGCAGGAGCAGGATACTGGTGTATGGATAACGGTGTATTATTTGTGCAGGCACAGAAGGAGATCATAACAACAGGTAAAAGGAAAACAGTCAAATTGCCTGATGGGTCAGTGATAACGCTGGAGCCAAATAGTAAATTGGGATATCCTAAAAAGTTTACCGGCGATACCAGGGAAGTGAGTTTGACCGGTGAAGCATTTTTTGAAGTAAGACCGGATCCGGAAAAACCATTCATTGTTCGTACGCCCTATGTTATTGCCACCGTATTGGGCACTTCGTTCAATGTAGAGGCTTATCTCAACGGCATTGCCAGGGTAGTGGTATCAACAGGCCGGGTGAAAGTACAAACCGTAAACGCCTCTAATGAGTTGCAGGCGGTGATCATTAACGCGAACCAAAGCGTGGCATACAACATCACGATCAATGAAATTGAAAAGCGGAACGCCCCGGAAGATGCCGTTTATTACAAACAGCGGCATAGTGGCAAATTCAGTTATACGGGCGTACCCGTTGCAAAAGTGATACAGCAAATGGAGCGGTATTATCATACCTCGGTGACGTTGGAAGGGGATATGAGCGGCTGTGTGTTCTATGGTTATTTTCAGGTGAACGATCATGTTGACCGGGCATTGAGCCTGGTGGCTATGTCACTGAACGCAACCATTAAAAAGAAAAGCAACGATAAAGGATATCTTATTACCGGCGGCAACTGCCGGTGACGAAATTTGAAAAACCAATCTGACGCTTGGGGAAATAACGCCTTTAACCGGTCATGGACCGGAAGGCACAACACTCCTGTGCTTATCTGAAACAGAAGTTGATCCCACGCAGCGTACCCAGTTTTCTTAAAAGTATTCTTGCCAATTAATGTTATGGCAGCGTATGGTTGTACGGTTATAAAGCCGGCGACAAGGCTGCCTATTACTTAAAATCAACCTAAACACGGTATGTACAAAACAGTACCACATGAATCTTTTTGCCCTGCCGGGAAAAGTGTAAAGTCTCTATTGCTGGTGTTCCTGCTTTTTTGTGGCGCTGCGGCACATCTCACTGCCGGCGGAGTAAATACAAAGAAACGGCAGAATGTGCTGGATAAAATAATATCCATAGAGTTAAAGAATGTGGTGTTAAAAGAAGCCCTGGACAAGATCGGCAGCACGGCAAAAGTTTACTTCGTTCATACCAACAATGATGTGTTGCTTAAAAACAAAGTAAGTGTATCGGCACACAATCAAACGGTGGGAGATGTGCTTAAAAAGATCCTTTCGCCCTATGCACTATCTTATATCGTAGTAGATGACCGAATTATTGTGCGGCCCGAAAGTAATGGCTCCGGAAGGCCGGTATCAAATGCTACCGGCGCTCCGGCAGCTGCAACCAATGACATCACCGTAAAGGGAGTAGTGACCTCCGAAAAGGGGGTGCCCCTGGCAGGTGTTTCGATCATTGTAAAGGGTACCTCCCGCGGGGTAGCCACCAATGAGAAAGGTGAATTTGAACTTAAAAATATCAGCAACGACGCGGTGCTGGTATTTACCGTTACGGGGTATGGTACCGAAGAAATTAAAGTAAGCAATCATAACGACGGTTTTATACAGGTAAAGCTGAAAGAAGAAGCCACTAATATGGACCAGGTGGTGGTAACGGGTTATCAGAATGTAGATAAGAAAAAGTTTTCAGGTTCTTCCGTGCGCCTGAAAATGGATGATATAAAAATGGATGGTACCACCGATGTAAGCCGGATGCTGGAAGGACGTGCTGCCGGTGTATCGGTTCAAAACGTATCGGGCACATTTGGTACCGCTCCTAAAGTGCGTATTCGTGGCGCTACTTCTATCAACGGTGATAACAAGCCTTTATGGGTGGTGGATGGCGTTGTGCTGGAAGACATCGTAAATATTTCAAACGACCAGTTGTCGAGCGGCGACCCTACCACGCTATTAGGCTCCGCTGTAGCCGGCTTGAACGCCAATGATATCGAAAGCTTCGATATTCTGAAAGATGCCTCTGCGACCGCCTTATACGGCGCAAGGGCCATGAACGGGGTGGTGGTGATCACCACAAAGAAGGGTCGCGTGGGCAGAACAGCCGTTGCCTATACCGGGAATTACAGCACCCAGTTTAAACCCACTTATAACGATTACAATATCATGAACTCGGCCCAGCAAATGTCGGTACTGGCTGAGCTGGAACGCAAAGGCATCCTTTCTTCCAACCTGCTCGACAGGTCCGACATTGGCGTGTATGGTAAAATGTACGAGAAACTGAGCGAAGTAGATGCCAATGGCCGTTTCGCCCTCATGAATACCACGCCTGCTAAAAAAGCTTTCCTCTTACGATATGCTAAAGCCAATACCGATTGGTTCGATCTGTTGTTCCGTAACAATTTCATGCAGGAACATTCTTTAAGCATCAGCTCCGGTACCGATAAAACACAATCCTATTTTTCTACCAGCTACTATGGTGATAATGGCTGGACCATTGCCGACAAAGTAAGCCGCTATACCCTGAACTATCGCAACAACTATAAATTCAATGATAAGCTGAGTGCCGGTTTTGCTACAGTAGGTTCCGTACGCCGGCAAAAAGCGCCCGGTTCGCTTACCCGTAACGGCAACCCGGTAGAAGGTACCTTCGATCGTGATTTTGATATCAATCCATTCAGCTATGCATTGAATACCAGCCGTACCCTCACAGCGTATGATGAAAAAGGTAACCTGGAGTATTTCAGAAGGAATTTTGCCGATTTCAATGTGCTTTCCGAATTAAAGAACAACACACTCGACCTCAATATCATTGACCTGCGTTTACAGGGCGACCTGGCCTACAAGATTGCCAAAAATTTCCGCTATGAGTTTGTAGGCGCCATGCGTTATGTAAAATCGACCCGCGAGCACCAGATCACCGAGAATTCAAACATGGCCAATGCCTACCGGGCGGCTGAAACCTCAACGATCCGTTCGGCCAACAAATTCCTGTACAGGAATCCGGATGATCCGGAAGCGCTGCCTGAAGTCGTATTGCCCTATGGTGGCTTTTACAATCGCGTTGAAGACGCCCTGATGAATTTTGATATCCGCAATAGTTTGAACTATACAAACACCATTGCCGGTAAACACACGATCAATGGTTTGATCGGTCAGCAGGTAAAATATGCCGACAGACAGCATTTCTCCAATACCGGTTACGGATACCAGTATGAAAATGGCGGTGTGCCTTTTACCGATTACCGCATTTTAAAGCAAACCATAGAATCGAATTTCCCTTATTACGAAATGAGTAAAGAGTATGACCGCTTTGTGGCTTTATATGCATCCGGTACTTATACCTATGATTCAAAATATAATTTTACCGGCACTGTACGGTACGATGGTTCTAATCGCATGGGAACTTCTTCCAAAGCCCGCTGGCTGCCTACCTGGAGCCTTGCCGGTTCATGGAATGTAGACCGCGAAGCATTCATGCAGGATCTTGGCTGGGTTGATTTTCTAACGGTTCGAGGTACCTATGGCTTAACGGCCAGTATGGGACCTGCTACCAACTCAAGCATTGTTTTGAAAAATGCAACCACCAACCGTCCTTATGCAAATGAAACAGAGTCAGTGATACAACTGATCAACCTGGAGAACAGCGATCTTACCTGGGAAAAGTTATATACCACCAACCTGGGTATTGACGCCGGCTTTTTGAACAAACGAATGAATGTGAGCCTGGATGTATACCAACGCAGAAGTTTTGATTTGATCAGCACCATCAAAACATCAGGTATCGGTGGTGAACCTTATAAGGCCGCCAACTATGCCGACATGGATTCAAAAGGCGTGGAAATGTTGGTAGGCGGTGAAGTGATCCGTCAAAAAGACTGGGGTTGGAAATCAACATTAACGGTTGGCTACAATTCAACAAAGATCACCAACGCCAAAAACGAACCCAATATCTTCAGCCTCGTAGGCGCTGAAGGCGGCAATAAAGAAGGTTATGCCGTTCGCGGTTTGTTCTCTATAAAATACAAAGGACTGGAACCATTTTCAGGATACCCGTTGTTTATTGATGAAGATGGCAAGTCAAGTTCTACTGTTTACATGCAATCGGAATCAACAGGTAACCTGCAATACGAAGGACCGGTTGATCCTACCATCACCGGTGGCTTTTCCAATACGTTCCATTACAAAGCATTTTCCCTGAATGTGTTTATCACCTACCAGTTTGGTAACAAGATCAGACTGTACCCGGCTTTCAGGACCAGTTATTCTGACCTGGATGCGATGCCCAAAGAATTTTACGATCGCTGGAGCATGCCTGGTGACGAAAAATATACAAACGTTCCCTCTATACTGGATGCATTTGCCCAGTCACAGTTAAACGGAGCGTACCCCTACAACAATTACAATTATTCAACACAACGGGTAGCCAAAGGTGACCTGGTACGATTGAAAACCGTATCGCTGGCCTACCAGCTTCCCAATGAAATGATGAAAAAATTCGGTTTGAACAATGCTTCTGTAACGGCTGCCGCTACCAACCCCTGGTTGATATATAGCGATGAAAAACTTCGTGGACAGGATCCTGAGTTCTTTAATTCCGGTGGCGTAGCGCAGCCGGTTCAAAAGCAGATCACACTGGCGCTGAAAGTAGGACTGTAGGGCGTGAAACGGTCCCGGCTTAGCCGGGATGAAATTAAACAGTTAGAAAAATTGAACATGCAAAAGATATTATCATACACATTATTTATAGCACTGCTGGGAACGGCCACCAGCTGCAAAAAGTTCCTGGAGAAAAATCCCGATAACCGGGCGTCGCTCGAAAGCCCGGAGCAGGTATCACAGTTCCTGGGCACAGCCTATCCGCAGAGTAATTACATGGCATTCTGCGAATCTATTTCAGACAACGTTTCCGACAAAGGGACCGGCGGTCTCGATCTGACCGTGTTGCAACCCTTCTTTTTTAAAGATGTAACGGAAAATGAACAGGATTCGCCCGAGGGATACTGGAACTCCTGTTATGCCGCCATTTCGGTAGCCAACCAGGCACTGGAAGCTTGTGGTAAGGCTGCTGATTCGGCCCGCTATTCTTCGCAGAAAGGAGAAGCATTGGTCTGCCGCGCCTATGCGCATTTTATGCTGGTTACCTTGTTTGCAAAAACATATAACCGGGATAGTGCTGCCAGCAGTCCGGGTATTCCTTATGTAACTACTCCTGAGAAAGTGGTCTTTCAAAACTATACCCGGAAAACGGTGGCCTATGTATACGAGATGATCGAAAAGGACCTGTTGGCTGGTTTGCCTTTGCTGGATGATACCCGTTATACAGTTCCCCGGTATCATTTTACAAAAGCTGCGGCCAATGCGTTTGCTTCCCGCTTCTTTCTGTACAAACAGGATTATGCCAAAGCACTTGGCTATGCAAACTCGGTATTTTCTTCAGCGAACGTGGGCGCCAGTTTACGACCCTGGAACACGACTTATCTCACGCTTACCTATAATGAATTGTGGGCCGTTTATGCCAAAGCTTCCGAGCCGGCCAACCTGTTACTGGTGGAAACGGCTTCTTCCTGGGGAAGAAATTATTTTGGCCAGCGTTATGGAATGGATGCCAGTAAAAGGACCGAGATCCTGAACTCAAACGTAACAGGCGGAACCTTTGCTTTCACCCGCCACACTTATACGTTAGGCACCGACAATTTTATGCTGCCAAAGATCAATGAATACTTCGTGCGGTTGTCGGTAAACGCTACCATTGGCTATCCTTATGTAATGGTGCCGCTGTTCACAACGGAAGAAGTGTTGTTTAACAGGATCGAAGCCAATATCTATCTCAATAACATGAGCGCTGTGCTGCAAGACCTCAATGCGTATGTAGCTACACGCATTTTAAACTATAATGCGGCCGCTCATACAGTTACACTCAGTAAAATGCAAGCCTACTATAATACCGGCGATCCTCGTACAGACGCTTTGGCCACCCTGCTTGATCTTAAACGGGCGGAGTATGTTCAGGAAGGCATGCGTTGGTTCGATCTGGCGCGCTATAACATACCGGTATTACATACAACGACAGATGGTCAAAAATTGACTCTGGAAGCATATGATAAACGCCGGGTATTTCAAATACCTGCATCGGCAAAACTATCTGGTCTGGAATTAAATCCACGTTAAACTCTGTTACCATGATGAACGAAATACATACAAAAAGACACCCAACAGCCAAAGTGATACCCATCTCTATTGCCAGCGGCTGGAAGCATGTATACCAGTCGTACGACGAACTGATCATCGATAACAGGGTGCCCGGCTGGCTTATTCCCCTGATGGAGCGACTAAAACAATTAAAAAATTTCCTGGTGAATAATTCGCAAAAATTAGTGTTCTTCTTCTGCATCCTGTCACTGGTGTCCTGTAAAAAGGAATCACTGGATAATGTGGAAAACATTCCGGGTCTCGGTGGCGATACCTGGGGAACTACGCCCATTGACCAATGGGTGTATGATAGTTTAACCGTACCCTTCAACATAGCTGTAAAATATAAATGGGATCAATTTGAATTGAGTGTGAACAAGACGCTGGTCCCGCCCAGAGAAGATAAGATCATTCCGGTACTCAGCGCCGTAAAAAAAGTGTGGATCGATACCTATATCGCAGAGACCGATTCGCTGTTCATGAAAAAGTATGTTCCCAAGTTCTTTGCATTGGCCGGTAGCGCCAGTTGGAATACCGATGGAACCATTACCCTGGGAACTGCTGAGGGCGGTCGCAAAGTGGTGTTGTATGTGATCAATGATTTCAGAACAAAAGGAAGCTCCGGTTATGTGGCTTCAGATTCTTTTAACATCAAACAAATGTTTCACACCATTGAACATGAGTTTGGCCATATCCTTCACCAGACGGTTATGTACCCGCAAGGTTTTAAATCCGTTTCCGTCGGTTTCTATACGTCGAACTGGAATAACGTATCTGATGCAAATGCGCACAGGGATGGGTTTGTAACAGCCTATGCCGAGTCGGCGCCCGATGAGGATTTTGTAGAAATGATCAGTATGATGCTGATAGAAGGCAAGGCCGGTTTTGATGCCATCGTGAACAGCATACCTGCCGGTACCAGTTCCAATAATACCACGCAGGCGCAGGCCATTGCACGTTTACGTCAGAAAGAGGCCTTCGTGGTTTCATATTTCAAGGATACCTGGGGGATTAATTTTTACAGCCTGCAGACAAGAGTACGTGCGCAGGTCGAAAAATTGATCAAGTAATATTCACGACAAAAAAACAGCAATGAAAAAAATAACATTATACATAATAGTAGCAGCCATCGGGTTCTACGGTTGTAATAAAAAAAGCGATAACGCATTCAGCGAGTCTGCCGATGAACGGCTTAATGAAACCCTGGCCAAATACCAGGCAGCATTAACCGGTGCGCAATATGGCTGGAAGGGTTTTATATTTCCCGCTGGTTCGAAGGGTGGGGTAGTTGGGTTCTATTTTAAATTCAGCGAAAACAACCGGGTAGAAATGTTTTCCGATTTTGATGCTACCTCTGCTGTAACGCCAATGACGGCCAGCTACCGGTTGAAAGCATTGCAGCAACCGGCCCTTTTGTTCGACACCTATTCGTATGTGCATGTACTGGCCGATCCCGATGCCGCTGTAAACGGCGGCGAGTATGGCGCCGGTCTGGTATCCGATTTTGAATTTGCCATTGACAGTATTGTGAAGGATTCGGTGAAACTGACCGGCCGTTTCAATGGCAGCAAAGCTTTTTTGGTAAAAGCCACGCAGCAGGAAGCACAGGATTATTATGATGCTAAATATGGTAACCGGTCATTCTCGAATTTCAGTAAGATCCTGAACTATTTCAAAAGGCTGGTTGTAGGCAGCACAGAGTATGAGATCGATGTTAACCAGGCAACCCGTATCATTACATTTACCTGGGTAGATGGCGATGGCCATGTACATACAGCCACTACCGGTTATTATTACACTATAGATGGCGTCACCTTGTCGCCCGCATTTACTGATGGTACTACCACCATTTCATCTTTCAAAAACATCACCTGGAACGGTACTGCCACAACGTTGTCCCTTACGGTGAACGGCACGGCGTCTACCATTTATGGTTTGGGGAAACCGATAAAAGATGACCCGGATGCGGCAAGACGCTGGTGGCAATATGCACTGGACCAGGACCTGTACTGGGCCTCCACGCGAGGCTTTCATGTGAATGGTGTAGATGATGCCTATAATATTACCAAAATAACCAATTTCTATTACCTGATATACTTTCCGCAATATGGTACCAGTGGTGGAACTAATTATGACCTGTTAGGACCTGTTAAGGTGGTCAATAACGCCCTGACATTGCCTTATGGCCTTGGTTACAGCCCGCCTTCTTTTTCATCTGATGGCCGGGTATCGTTCCCTTTACTGGGCACCCTGGGTACAATACCCGCAGCTGATTCTGTAGCTGTAGCCAGAACCCGCATCCAGTTTTCCGAATCAACCGGTTATTACCTGGTACCCATCAATTCCACCACGTATGATATGGTGAATGCAAAAGATGGAAAGGCCTGGATCACCTGGGAGTTTCCTAATTAACAACCTGTATCAAAAATATATTAAGAAGAAAAACCACCCTGTTTATACGGCCCTGTGAAAATCAATTTCGTTATGTAAAAATCCATCGCCCGCCACCAATAATTTCAAAACAAGAACTGTTATGAGAATTCCAAGTATCAGACTGTTGATGTTGTTGCTGCTTATTACCGGTACCGGCAAGATCTTGCAGGCCCAGGTTGATCCGCATTTTACGCAGTATTATGTATATCCATCCTGGTTAAACCCCGCCCTTACCGGTTCATTCGATGGAGACTACCGGGTGTCGGGCATCTATCGTAATCAATGGGGTAATATCAGCAAACCCTTTTCTACCATTGGCCTGGGTGCTGAATTTGTTACTAACAAGAATGTGAACGTAGGTATCAACCTCCTTCGCCAGACTGCCGGCGATGGCGGGTATTATTATACCACCGGTTATGCGAACCTGGCGTATACAGGTGTTCGTTTCGGTACTGCCGAAAACCATCGCATTGTGATGGGGATGCAACTGGGGATGATCTGGCGCGGGTTCAATGCATCCAAATTCACATTTGGTGATCAATGGGACCCTATCACAGGTTTTAATCCCGGTGCATCTACCGATGGGTTCAATAAAACAAATAATTCATCCTTTGATGCGGGCGCCGGTATTTTATACTTTGATGCAGCCCCTGGCAAAAAAGCCAATGTATATGCCGGCTTTTCTGTTTCGCATCTTACCAAACCCAAAGATTATTTCAGCACCGACGGCAACGCAAAATTACCGATGCGATATACGGGGCACGCAGGTGTTCGGTTGACGTTATCAGAGATGTTGAGTGTTATCCCCAACGTATTGTATGCAAAGCAGGGTACGGCCGAAGAAAAAATGGCCGGCGCTTATGTTCAGTTAAATGCAGCACCCGGAACAGACGTCATGCTGGGCGCCAACTACCGCTTTAAAGACGCCGTTTCTCCATTTGTGGGCTTTACACATAAAAATATGGTGTTGGGATTAAGCTATGATGTAAATACATCGGAGCTGGGCAAAATGGCGCATGGTTCAAACAGTTTTGAAATATCACTATCCTTTACCGGTAGAAAATCGATCAAAACACCCGAAGGGAATTTCATTTGTCCCAGGTTATAGCATACACTATTCACGACATAATTAACATCGATGAAAAAGATATTGATCATACTGGTTATAGCGCCCGGCTTTATGGTTGCCCGGGGCCAGTTTGTGGCAGATTATCTGAAGGCTGCTGATAATTATTATAAAAAGGGCGATTATTATTCTGCTGCCCTGTATTATGAAAAATACCTGGGTACAAAAGCGAAAAAAACAACCCGGGATGATTATAGTCCTTACAATGTTAAACCGGCGGCTGGCGCAGTAAAAGGCGGTAGCTCCAATGCACAACTGGCTGTTTTCAACCTGGCGGAAAGTTACCGGCAGTTGAATTTTCCTGTGAAGGCGGTCACTTATTACGAACAGGCGCTTGGTTACAATAATACGCAACTGCCGCTGGCGCGGTATTATTATGCCAGTACGTTGCGTGCATTGGGAAAGTATGATGAAGCTGAAAAGGCATTCCAGGAATTCCTGGATAATTATAAAACGGACGATGCCTATATGCATTCCGCTAAAAGCGAAGTGTTGAACCTGCATTTCATCCGGGAACAGTTACGCAGAACCGATCTGCAGTCCTATACCATTGAAAAACTGGATTCAGCCATGAATCCCCGTGGCGCCAATTATTCTCCGGTATGGGTGAATAAGAACACCTTGCTCTTTACTTCTACCCGCACAGAAGGCGATGCCGGCAACAAGCCTTTCCTTAACCGTTTGTATGAAGTTACGTATGGCAATGACGGTGTAAAAAATATTAATAAAGTAGAAATGCCCCAGGGGGCGGGCATTCATCAGGGCGTTGTAAGTGTTACACCCGATGGTACAATCCTGTTCCTGACTCGTTGGTCGATCGTTGATGGCAAAAAAACATCGGCTATTTATACCAGTAAAAAGCAGGATAAGGGCTGGAGTGAACCGGTGTTAGTGGATGCCGTTGTAAACGAACCTGGCTACAACGCACAGCAACCCTTTGTAATGGCTGGTGGAAAAACGCTATTGTTTGCCAGTGATAAACCAGGTGGCAATGGCGGATTCGATCTGTGGTCTGCCTCATTGGATGCCAATGGTAAACCCGAAAAAGCGGTTAACCTCGGCAATACCATCAACACCATCAACGATGAACAGGCGCCGTATTATCATGAAGCATCGGGCACCCTGGTGTTTTCCTGCAATGGCCGTATTGGCATGGGTGGTTTTGATTTCTTTTATAGTAATGGCGCTATGGATGCCTGGACCGCTCCTGAAAACTTTGGTTATCCCGTAAACTCAATAAAAGACGATATCTATTTTACCAGCCGCGGCAGTTCCAAAAATATCCTCGAAGATGTGTTTCTGAGCTCTGACCGTTTGGCTGAATGCTGCCTGGAATTGTTCACCCTGAAAAAGAAGGTTGAAAAAGATACCCTGATCAAGCCGGTTGATAGCGTGGTGAAAGAAGTGCCGGTTGTAGAAGCTGTGATCGTCATGGAGAATGTCTACTACGATTTTGATAAGTCTTCCCTGCGCCAGGAATCATTCCCGGCATTGGATAAACTGGTTAGCCTGTTGAATGAATACCCCACCATGGTGATCGAGATCAGGGCGCATACCGATATCATGGGTGACGAAACCTATAATATGAACCTGTCTGAAGCACGGGCCGGGAAGGTAGTGGCTTATCTCATCAGCAAAGGCATTGATAAAAACCGTTTGCAAAGCAAAGGTTTCGGATCAACATTGCCTGTAGCGCCTAATAAACATGACGATGGTACCGACGATGCGGAAGGAAGACAGAAAAATAGAAGGACGGAGTTTAAGGTGTTGAGAAAGTAGTTGAAAAGTTGATAAGGTTGACAGGGTTGAAAAGAAATCAGGGATTTCCGTTTCACGTTTCACGTTTGCCGTTTCACGATTCACGATTCAAGAAAACGCACATGAAGGAGATAATAACATTTTGTTTAGTGGTTGCCTGTATGCAAGTGAGGGCGCAGCAGAAACCGCACTATACGCAGTACATCCTGAATCAGTATATTATTAATCCGGCGCTTACCGGCATTGAGAACTATACCGATATCAAGGTCAGTCACCGGCATCAGTGGGCGGGTATCAACGGCGCTCCGGTTACTACTTACCTTACTGCTCATACGTCATTAGGCAAAAAAGATTATCGTACAACTGCCACTTCATTTGAAGTGCCGGGTGAAAATCCCCGGG
Organism: uncultured Niastella sp.; assembly: GCA_966212235.1. Classification (GTDB taxonomy): domain Bacteria; phylum Bacteroidota; class Bacteroidia; order Chitinophagales; family Chitinophagaceae; genus Niastella. The sequence goes on from CBIHPP010000010.1 coordinate 26,637, forward strand.
GACAGCGTTACTGGGAAGACTATACGGCTGCTGAACCACACCATGGTATCGGGCTGCAGATCATAAATGATAAAACCGGGCCATTAGGACAATTCTCGGCCTATGCTACCTATGCGTATCATATTGGTCTTAGTCCGCGTACCAATCTTGCCGCCGGGTTTGGCGCCGGGTTTTCAAGAGTAAGTCTGCAAACGGATAAATTGCAATTCGCCGTACCGGTTGACCCTGCCGTGTATTCCAGCGGTACCATCAACCAGTTCAAACCCGATCTCACGGCTGGTTTATACCTGTATTCAGCCGATTATTTTGTGGGCGTTTCGGCCCAACAGATCATTCCGCAAAAAATTGATTTTGTTGACAATACTGTAAAAGAAAAAGGTGGCCGGCTTGTTCCTCATGTGTTCTTTACAACCGGCTACCGCTTTTTACTCGACGAAGATTTCAATGTAATTCCATCTGTGATGGTAAAATATATGAGCCCGATGCCATTACAGGTTGATGTAAACGCAAAATTGCAATACCGCGACTTCCTGTGGCTGGGCGCCAGCTACCGGGTGAAATATGGTTTTGCCGGCATGGTAGGCATGAATATTTCCAATACGGTACAGGTAGGGTATTCATACGATTATTCCACAACGGCATTGAATAATTACAGTCATGGTACCCATGAATTTTTAATTGGCTTTACCATCGGCAACAAGTATGATGACGGTTGTCCGAGAAATGTTTGGTAGAAAAACGCTTAATGCAAAACGCTAAACGCTTAACGCGAAATACAGTCCGGCCTCGTTTTGCGTTCCGCGTTCTGCGTTCGGCATAAAAAATCCATTAGCTAAAACAGAAATATTTGAATGATGTTTTTAAAAAGATATGGTTGTATAGCGATACTGATTTTGTTGCAGGGATTCATTGTCTGCGCCATGGCGCAGGATGTGCCTGTTCGGCGCTGTGCAACGATGGAGGTGTTGAAAAATTCCTTTGAAAAGGACCCGGCCCTGAAAGAAAGTTTTGAAAAAGACATGCAGCGTATAGATCAGCTGGCTGCTGTACGCGCAAGCAACCCGATGGCGCGCGAAATGGCCACCCCGGTATACATCCCGGTTGTATTTCACATTGTGTTACCCGATCCAACTGAAGTCACTGATAAAATGCTCGATGATCAGCTGGCTGTATTGAATAGAGACTTTGCCGGGCTGAATGGGGATTCCGTTAATATTCCCGCAGCTTTTAAACCTTTGTTTGGAAAATCAAAAATTCAGTTTGTACTGGCCAAACGTACGCCGGGCAATTTACCTTCAACCGGTATTGAACGGATCGTTACCGCACAAGCTTCTTTTAGCCCTAATACCAATTATGTAAAGCATGCTACAACAGGAGGCGCGGATGCCTGGAATTCTTCCCGTTTTTTGAATATATGGGTGTGCCATTTGTCAGGCGGTGTTTTGGGATATTCTACGTTCCCTACCAGCGCTTCGGCCAGTGAACAGGGAATTGTTATTTACAATGTAACCTTACCTGGCGGTTCGTTGGCCGGATACAATGATGGTCGTACCCTTACGCACGAAGCCGGTCATTTCTTTACCCTGTTTCATATCTGGGGCGATGATGATGGCGCTTGCGATGGCACTGACAGGGTAGGTGATACACCGAACCAGGCAGATGCAAGTTCAGGCTGCCATACCGGTGTTGTAACCGATGCCTGCAATACGGCCGCGCCGGGTATCATGTACCAGAATTATATGGATTACAGCAGCGATGGTTGTATGGCCATGTTCACGTTGTTGCAGGTAACCCGCATGGAATCGACCCTGACCACATCCCGGTTGTCGCTTACAACTTCAAACGGGGCCGTGTCACCGCTGAATGACAATGACGCCCAGGTAGTGAGCATCGATAACCCGTTTAACCGGGTATGTGATACCAAATTTTCGCCGGTAATTACATTGCGTAATTATGGAGCACTTACATTGACTTCCGTTGATATCAATGCCAGTGTTGATAATGGCACGCCTGTACAAACACATTGGACAGGATCGCTGGCCAGCCTGGCATCGGTTCCCGTTACTTTAAATGGAATTACTGCAGGCAATACAGGCTCGCATGTACTGAAAATACAACTCACTGCACCCAATGGCGGTATTGATCTGGGCACAGCGAACGATACCCTGAGCAAGGCTTTTGTATTTCCCGTTGCGGTTACACCTCCGCTGACCGAAGGTTTTGAATCGGATGTATTTCCACCGGCTAACTGGGATATCCTGAACGCCGATGGTTCTTACACCTGGGAAAGAGTGACCGGGGTGGCTAAAACGGGAGCGGCGTCTATGGTGCTGCGTAACGATTCTTATACACAGAATGGACAAATAGATTATCTGCGTCTGCCACAGGTTACGATCGCAGATGCTGATTCTGCTTTCCTCAGTTTTCAGGTAGCAGCAGCCGTAAAAACCAATACGGGTACCATGTTGAATAGCTGGGATACGTTACAGGTGCTTGTGAGTACCAATTGCGGCGCCAGCTTTACCAGCCTGTACAAAAAATGGGGCAGTTCGCTGATAACACGTACGGGTATTACCACCCCTTCATTTGTGCCAACGGCCAGCGAGTGGAGAAAAGATTCTGTAAATCTGACGCCTTACATCAACAAAGGACCGGTGATGATCGCCTTCGCCAATTCAACCGGCAATGAAAATAATGTATACATCGACGATATCAACCTGTATAAAAAAACAGGCAATCTCAACCTGGAAAAGAATGGCTGGTTAATAACACCCAATCCATCAACCGGCCCGGTGAGCGTGCGGTTCAGTACAACACCGGTGAACCTGAAAGGGATCAGCGTATTCAACAGTACCGGTCAAAAAATAGCAGAACAAATAATCAGTAACAATACACCGGCTACACTGTACTCCTTTAACCTGGGTAAGTATGCGAGTGGGGTATATGTGATCAAATTGGTTTACAGTGATCATACGGTTTCGAAAAAGGTTATAAAAAAGTAATTCAACACAAACCATACGCATTGACAAATACTAAAACATATCAAAACATTTCCTCCAGTCTTAAAAAGGCTGTAGCAGGTATTGTCTTTTTATTATGTTTTAGCGTGATGGCTGATGCACAAACACCCGGCGGTGTTTCAGGTAATCTTACATCGTGGTTTAAAGCCAATACACCAGTTACAGGTAATATCTTACCTAATACAACGAATAACACCCGGATCAATGAATGGAAAAGTGAGGTGGGTACTTTGAGTGTTACTCAGGCCACCACCATTAATCAGCCATTGTTCCTGGCGGATTATACCGCCGCGGCTAATTTTAACTTTAATCCATCTCTGCAATTTGCGGCTTCGCAAACAAGAGGATTGGCCAATACATCTCCTTCAGTAGATGTGTTAGGGAATAATGGAACCTATTTCCTGGTATTGAATACAAACCGGGAAACCGGTTTTACTTCCAGCACCTGTTTTTCGTACAACTCAAGTGGTACAGGAGCCAGGTACCAGGCAAAAGGTGATTTCAGGATACAGACCGGTGTATCAGGTTTTGGCTATATCGCTGATCTTGATCCCGCGTCTACCGGTTTGAATGCGGCAGGTATTCCGGCCATCACCTATCCGCGGTCAGCAGCCGTCATGTTGGCCTCGCGCTCTGCCGGACCAACTTTCAGGGCCAGACGAAATGCGGATACTACGGTATTGGGTTCAGGCAGTATTTATAATCCTGCCATCGGATCTGGATTGGGCATCGGTTTTAATTCACCCGGTGGCAGCGAGGCTTCTTCTTCTGCCATCGCTGAAGTGATCACGTACGATACTTATTTGTCAGATGCCGATGTAAATAAAGTGGAGACTTATCTCGCTGTGAAATATGGCATCACACTTAGTCAAAGCATCTATTTTACCGTGCCGTCCGGGCCAACCAATTATACATCAGCCGGCGGAACGGTTATCTGGACTGCAGCGGCCCACGGCAACTATACAAAATGTATTACTGGTATTGGCAGGGACGATGTGTCGGCGCTGAATCAAAAACAATCAAAATCAGTACACGATAGTTCATTGGTATACCTGTACAATGGAAATACCGGCGGCGTCTTTCCCGCCATGAACGTCAATAATAGCACGTCTTTTCCGGTCAGCAACAGCTTTTTGTTGTTTGGTGATAACGGTATGAGCAAAAATCTGGAAGTCTGTACTTACTATAACAGGATCACCAGGATGGCACGAACCTGGCAGGTACAGAAGACCGGAACAGTAGGCGCTGTTACGCTGGCTGTTGATGCAGCGGCAGTCAATACGGCCGTAAAAAACCTGTTGGTATCTACCGATCCGCTTTTTCCGGTAGGCGCAACTACCATTTATCCCTTAACAACTGCCAATGGGAAATTATATGCATCGGTTACTTTAAACAGTAATGAGTATTTCACGTTTGCCAGCGATTCGCTGAAAGTAGTGATGACCGTTACCCAACCCACCTGTGCTGCCATTAACGGTGGGGCTGTTGTCACCACTGTAACAGGCGGTTTGCCTCCAAATACTTTTAACTGGAATACCACGCCGGTGCAAACCACCCCCAGCGCTACCAATTTATCTGGCGGCAATTATGTATTAAATGTAAAAGGTGCTTCAGGTTGTATAGCCTCGTACCCGGCTACATTGGTAACACCTGCTTTCCAGGGAGCTGCCTCGTTTAAGGTGAGTGATTCATTGGTTTGTTCGGGCACTACTATTACAGCCACCTTTACCGGCAGTGCGCCCAATACAGCTACCGCTACCTGGGGCTGGAGTGGGGGAACGGTGCAAACAGGCAGCGGGTTAGGACCATATACCGTCAAATACGACAGAAGCGGTATTGTAAGCCTGACGGTAAAAGAGGGTTCCTGTGCCTCGGTAGCCCGTTCCATACTGATAAATGTAATTCCAACTCCGGTAGCTGCATTTACACCAAATGACAGTACAGGTTGTTTTCCATTTGCCGTTACATTCAATAATCAATCACAAAATGCCGATGCCTTTAAATGGACATTTGGCGATGGCGGTACATCTACTGATGTAAGTCCGGTATATACCTATAATAACACCGGTGTGTATACGGTAACCCTGGTCGCTTCCTCACAGGGAAAATGTTTCAATACCCTGGAGCAAAAGGACCTGGTTCAGGTAAGATCATATCCGGAAGCTGCTTTCACTGCCAGGGCGGGGGAGAATATTCCGGTGGAGCTGCACCTGGCCAATTTTGCCTTTACCAATAGTTCTCAAAATGCCAGTGAATACCTGTGGGATTTTGGCGATAGCACTACTTCCACAGCTAATAACCCTACACATCAATACCAGTACGCGGGTAATTACATCGTCACCTTACAGGCCACAAATGATGTTGGTTGTGTTGACACGGCCGTAAGAAAATTCTTTATGGTGATACCTGATATTGAACTCATCATCCCAAATGCATTCAGTCCGAATGGCGATGGAATAAATGATAAATGGGAAATAGCAGGATTGCGAAACGTCAACGATTGCCATGTTGAAATATTCAATCGTTGGGGACAGTCCATATATAACCGTACCGGCTATGCCGAACCGTGGGCCGGCGACTGGAAGGGAAAAGCGGTACCGGTTGCCACCTATTACTATATCATAAAAACAGCCACCCGTAATTACCATGGATGGGTTACGCTGATCAGATAGTTAAAAAAATATTATAAAAGCAAAGCCTTGACTGATGAACAAACAGCGCAGTAACAACATATTCTTAAGTAACAGCAGTAAGAACAGGAATGTCCTGAACCTGGTTAAAGGTTCTCTTTATACCAGCATGTTACTTGGGTTGCTGATCTTACAAAGCGGCAGCTATGCGCAAACCACGTATGCACCCATTGCGGTAACCGGCTTTCAACATGATGTGGTAGCTGAGGCGGGAACAAGTGTTCTGGCCACCACTTCTACTATGATAGATGGTAGTCCGAATGTGGCGCGTCACGTTTTATATACGGCCGCATTTGCTACTGCCAATGGGTTAACGGGTGGCATGGTTGATAACGGTACCATCGTGAATGGTAAACGTACATATCAGCTGGCTTCGTATGCAGCTAAGAATGCATTGTATTTGTCGAGGTTTGGAACGGTTGACAGTACGGTGAATGATGGTACGCTCAGTTTGGTTACGCCTGGCAATTACGCACGTTTGAGTTTGTTGTTGTTCTCTACGGAAGGGTCCAGCAGCATAAATATAAATATTAACTACACGGATGGAACTTCTGAACGGGCCGTAACGAATGCCGCTGTGGCTGACTGGTACGTAGGTTTCACGAATGTTATGTATTCCGGTAGTGGCCGTATCGGCCGGGATACGACGGCTCCATTTTCGGTTGATGGCGTAGGGATCAATCCGAGCTTCTTTGCCCAGGATTTCATAGTGAACTGTAATAACCAGAACAAGTTGGTAAAATCAGTTTCCGTTGCCGATACCAGTCTTTCAACCGGATCACGGGTGATCGTAATGGCTGTATCGGGTGAAAAGATCCTGCCATATGCTATAACGCCTTTTGTACTGCCTGCGCGGTGCGGGAACACAAGTAATGGTTATATATCGCTGGCGGTTTCCGGCGGTGTAAAGCCGTTTACCTATTCGTGGAATACCACACCTACACAAACAACCGCTTTTGCTTCGGGGTTACCTGCCGGAACTTATATCTGTAATGTAACAGATTCAAATGGATGTGTGCGACCCTATACCGCAACGGTAGCGCTGGTAACACCCGCGCCGGTAGTGGCCAACGCTTCCAACACCCTGGTTTGCGCCGGCACACCCACCACCTTGTTTGCAGATACTACCAATTATATCCCGAGCACTTATACCTGGAATCCCGGTAGCGTTACCGGTTCTGCCGTTATTGTTTCTCCTACTGCGACTACCAGCTATATTGTAGGCGCAGAAGATATATACGGATGTGTTTCTGCCGATACGATCCTGATAACGGTAAAAGCAGCGCCTTCGGCTACATTTACCGTGAACCCCGATCCGGTTTGTCCGAATACACCCCAAACGGTTACCTATACGGGTAATGCTCAATATACAGCTTCTTATAACTGGAATGGATTTGCCGGGGCTACCGTGCAAAACGGCAGCGGTCAGGGACCATACAATATATTATTCAGCAAAGGAGGTACCTATACCTTACAATTACAGGTAACGGAGAACGGATGTACCACATCGGCCTCCAAACAGGTAACTGTTAATGCACAGCTGGCAACACCGGTTGTTGCTGTGGCCACTGTTACCAGCAGCACCATCAGCTTTAGCTGGCAACCGGTACCGGGCGCCACGGGTTACATGGTTTCTGTCAATGGCAGTCCATACATCACGCCCACATCGGGCAGCCTGGGAACAACGCACAGCATTATCAATTTGCAACCGGTTGAAAAAATAACCATCAGCGTCATTGCACTGGGCGTGGAAGTCTGCCGTAACAGCGCCATTGGCATGGCTACCGGTACCACGCTTACCGACGAAGTATTTATTCCCAATTCATTTACCCCGAATGGCGATGGTAAGAACGAATTCTTTAAGGCATATGGAATGGCGATAACGGGTATCAATATGAAAATATTCAATCAATGGGGTGAACAGCTCTATGAAGGCAGCGATGTGACTACGGGCTGGGATGGAAAGCAGAAAGGGAAATTGCAACCCATGGGTGTTTACTTCTATGTGATCAAAATAAGACTTACCAATGGCACAGAAAGCATCAGGAAGGGGGCTGTAAACCTGTTGCATTGATAAAAAATCACAAATCTCAAATAACAAGAACCAAATAAAAAAACGCAAATCACAAATCTCAAATGACAAGAAAACAAAATCAAATTTCAAATCTCAAAACCCTTAAAGGCATTTCTTTTGGATCTTGTTATTTGGTTCTTGGAATTTGTAAATCCATTGCCCTGTTGTTTGGCGGGTTGGTTCTTGCGACCGGTTCCCTGGCGCAAACCTATTCTCCAATAACAGTTACCGGCTTTAACCAGGATGGAATTGCTGAGTCGGGCATCGATGCTACGGCTGTTACCACTACCGCGCTCGACCTTTCGAGCTACATCATGTATTCAACCATTTTTGCAGCGATCAATGGCTTGCAGGCCGGATTACCAACCAACGGTACTATTGTATCAGGGACCCGTACCTGGCAATTACAACCATACACCAGTAACAATGTATTATATCTGTCTTCAGGCGGCTTGCAGCTAAACACAACGGCCATGGGCACCTTAACCCTGGCCACACCGGCGCGTTACTCGGCCGTAAACCTGCTGCTGTTTTCTACCGAAGGAAATAGCAATATTAATATCGTGCTGAATTTTACTGACGGAACTACCTATAATGCCGGCAATCCTAATGTGCTCGATTGGTTTGGCGGAACCGGCGCTGTATATACTACTTATGGAAGAACGACCCGGTTAAGCGCCGGGCCCTATACAACATTTGGGGTTGCCACCGGCGATCCCCGGTTTTACCAGGTGGATATGCCCCTGAGTTGCGCTGACAAAAATAAATTCCTGCAATCAGTTACTATCAGCTATTTGAACGGAACGACTGCTTTTTCAAGGCTGGTGGGATTGGCTTTGGCTGGTGTTGGATATACGCCGCCAGTTGTTACGCCGGCCATTACGCAGGCTACCTGTAGCAAAGCGAATGGCAGTATCGGCTTAACGGTTACAGATGGAATAAGCCCCTATACATATGCCTGGAACACAACACCGGTACAAACAACTGCAACGGCTACTAACCTGATGGCAGGTAATTATACCTGTACCATTAAAGAGGCCGATAATTGTACGGTCAGTTACGCGGGTATAGTTCCTTCTGCGCCGGTTTCGGTATTAACGGCTACTGCAAACCCAACGGCTGTGTGTATCGGTGATGCGGTGAACTTAACGGTTAGCGCTACTGGTGGAACGGTGGCGGCCTACAGTTGGAATCCAGGTAATATAGCGGGCTCTACTATATCAGTAACGCCTGCTGCAACGACTACCTATACCGTGAGTGGCACGGATAATAACGGCTGTGCGGTATCGGCTACGGTGCCGGTTACAGTAAAAACATTACCTACATCAACCTTTACCATAATGCCGGCCAATACCTGCTTGGGTACCCCGCAAACGATCACGTATACCGGCAATGCGCCCAGTACAGCTACTTATAATTGGTTTGGCTTTGCAGGTGCTGCCGTGCAAAGCGGCAGTGGCCAGGGACCTTACTCGATATTATTTGGTAACATCGGAACGCATAACCTGCAATTGCAGGTAACCGATAATGGTTGCGTGTCAACAATAACAACCAACCCTGTAATTATTTCCACACCGGTGTCCGCGTCCTTTACCGTCAATGAATCCCTGGTATGCGCTGGTTCAACCATTACCGCCACCTATACAGGTACCGGAGCAGGTTATGCTACCGCTACCTGGAACTGGGGTGGGGGAACGGTACAATCGGGAACCGGTTTTGGGCCCTATACGGTTAAGTACGACAAAAGCGGCATTATAAGTGTAACCGTAAAAGATGGCGCCTGTGTATCGAATGCACCTTCCATACTCATCAATGTTTTACCGAAACCTGTAGCGGCATTTACGCCGGATGCGTCTGCCGGTTGTGTTCCGTTTGCAGTTACGTTCAATAACCAGTCGCAAAATACAGATGCATGGACGTGGGACTTTGGTGATGGAAATACTTCTACCAGCCAAAATCCGTCCCATACCTATAATAATACGGGTGTATATACCGTAACATTAATTGGTTCCTCGCAAGGCAAGTGTTCTGATAAACTGGTTCAAACCAATTTGATCAATGTAAAAACATACCCGGAAGCTTCCTTTACGGTTTCACCGGTTGAGAATGTGCCGATAGAATTGCACCTCGCCAATTTTGCATTTACCAGTAACTCATATAATACAGCCAGTTATAAATGGGATTTTGGCGATGGTACCACTTCGCCCCAGGCTAACCCAGTCCATCAATACCAGTATCCCGGTGATTATACAGTCATCTTACATGCCTTCAATGATATTGGTTGTGAAGACACCGTCGTACGTCAATTTTTAAAGATCATACCTGATAAAGTGCTGATCATACCCAATGTATTCAGTCCGAATGGCGACGGCATTAACGACAAATGGGATATTCCCGGTTTGCGCGGGGTGACCAATAGCACGGTTGAAATATTTAACCGGTGGGGGCAACTGGTTTATAACAGTCATGACTATAACACGCCCTGGGATGGTACCTGGAAAGGAAAGCCCGTACCGGTGGCCACTTATTACTACGTAATAAAAACAGTGACCCGGAATTATAACGGCTGGGTGGCTGTGATCAGGTAGAGACAATGAAAGTAATAAACATGAAATAGTTGTAAAAAAATAAAAGGCAATGAAGAACGAGCTCATATATAAGAATCAAAGAAAGCAACGGTACGTATTGTGTACAGTGCTGGCCTGCCTGCTTTGTAATGCCATTATATATGCCCAATCGCCTGGTGGGGTGTCCACTGGTCTCACCAGTTGGTTTAAAGCCAATTCTTCCATTGCTGGTAATGTTGATACGGCCGGATCTGCTTCGGTAGCCAACTGGAAAAGTGAACTGGGAAATTTCCAGGTAAGCCAGTCCACAACAAACCGGCAACCTGTATTTCAGGCTACTGCTACAACAACCGGTAATTTCAACTTCAACCCTTTCTTACAATTTTCAAAGGCAAACAATACCGTATTATTTAATACCGCTACCACACCCGATCTGGCAGGAAATAACGGAAGCATATTCATGGTGGTGAACACGTATAATGGATTAGCGGATGGCAATCCATCGGGATTAACGTATAAAGCCACCACCTACGGTTATCAGTTTAAGCCTTCGTTCCGGGTACAATCGGGTGATGGCATCGCTGGTGGTACAGGTGATTTTTACAACTGGGCACCATTTCCTTCCGGTGTGCCCGGTTATGGGGAAACAGCGGGTATTATATTATCGAGCAAAGGTGTTGATAAAAGTACGGCTGATGTTTTTTTTAGCGCCCGGCGCAATGGTGATTCCATTGGGGTCAGTCACCGGTATGATCAACCTGCAGATGGATATAATTACACACCAAGCGTACCAACGGGCTTGTTTATGGGAAGTGATGGACCTAATGCCGGTGGACAGAATATGAGTTGTGGTTTAGCGGAAGTGATAACCTATGATACCTATTTATCGGAGCCAGATCAGAATAAAGTGGAAACCTACCTGGCTGTTAAATATGGTATCACTTTAACTCGCAATCAGTCAACAACAGCCCGGGATTATACGGCAACAAACGGCAATATCATATGGAACGCCACTGCCAATGCAGGGTATTCATTTAATATTACCGGTATTGGCCGCGACGATATGGCGGGCCTGTCGCAAAAACAATCGAGGTCTGCACATAATAATGCCCTGGTAACTATTTATAACACGGTTACAGGCGGAAACTTTCCTGCTTCCAATGCCGGTAACGGTTCTGCAATAAACAGTGATGCATCTTATTTATTGATTGGCGATAACGGGCTGGCAAATACGTTATCCAACTGTGCGGCTGGCGGATACCTGGGCCGTATGCCAAGGACCTGGAAAGTACAGAAAACAGGCACGGGGATATCAACAGTAACTATTGCAGTTGATACCGGCGTATTATCGGTCAATACGAAACGATTGATTGTTTCAACAAATGCAGGCTTCAGCAGTTTTACCGCTTATCCGCTACTGATCGCCAATGGAAAACTGTATGCTGAAGTGGTACTGAACAATAATGAGTATTTCACCTTTGCTACCGACTCATTACAGGCTGCCTTTACAACAGTGCCTCCTGTATGCACCAGTGCATCCAATGGTAGCATTTCCACCGTTGTTACCGGTGGCATTGCACCCTATTCATATGCATGGTCGCCTTCCGGTGATATAACATCCGGTATATCGGGCATGCCGGCAGGAACGTATTCATTGACCATTACGCATGGCGGCTGCCAGGTAACGAAGTCTGTTATCCTGTCGGCGCCCGTAGCGCCTGCGGCTCCTGTAGCTGCCGGTGTAGGTATTTGTCCGGGTGAAACAGCTATCCTGGCAGTAACAAATCCCAATGCGGCCTATACCTATAACTGGTATATGGTGCCAACTGGCGGAACCCTACAACAATCAGGTTCAACGGCCACTGTAACAACTACAACGCTTCCCGTTACCTGGTATGTAGAAATAGCGTATGGCAGTTGTAATAGCAGTCGCACCCCGGTTACCATATCGCAAGTGACAGCATTACCTGTGCCGTTAACTGTCGCTGTTGCCGTTACTACCAGTAGTATAACCTTTCAATGGCAACCGGTTGCCGGCGCTACCGGTTACCAGGTGTCAATAAACGGCGGTCCCTACATAAGTCCTTCTTCAGGCAGCCTGGGCGTCACCCATCTTGTTTCAGGTTTACAACCATTGCAAACAGTTACCATACAGGTGATCGCATTAGGTGTAAAGAACTGCCAGAATAGTTCGCCAGGTAAGGCTACCGCCAAAACATTATCAGATGAAATTTTTATTCCTAATACGTTCACACCAAACGGCGATGGTAAGAATGATGTGTTTATGGCTTATGGTCATGTAATTGCCGGGATAACGATGAAAGTTTTTAACCAGTGGGGTGAGCTTATACATGAAAGCAACAGTATGACAAGCGGGTGGAATGGAACGCATAAAGGTAAGCTGCAACCTATTGGCGTGTATTATTATGTTATCCGTATCAGGCTCACAGATGGAACAGAGATAACCCGTAAAGGATCGGTGAATCTGTTGCATTAAACGAATAATGATGGCTGCCGTTGCAAAATTGCTTAATAAACATTTTTATAAAAATCACAAAAATTCGATTATGAAACACAGTTTCCTGAGGTGTACTTCTGTTTTAGTGTTATCCGTTGCTTTATTCTTTACCGCCTGTAAAAAGGGAGATGCGGGCCCTGCAGGTGAAACCGGGGCTCCAGGCCCTACCGGCGCAACAGGCTCTACCGGTGCTACTGGTAAAACCGGAACTGCCAATGTGATCTATTCAACATGGCAGGATGTAACATTTAATCTTGTTGATTCATTCACTGCTGTAGGTACTATTACCGCGCCCAAAATCGTAGACAGTATCATACAAAAAGGGGAAGTAAAAGTATTCTGGAATGTGAACACGGCCAGCAATCCAACTATTGTTACATTGCCTTATCACGACAATGGCGTGATATTCGGAGCTTCAGATCTGGCAAACATTCCATTGGTCAAAGTAGGAACTATTGCTCTCTATTCTAACTATAACCTCAGCTCCCGCACAAATACAGCCGGCGAAAAAGTATTTCAGTACCGGTATATAATCATTCCAGGTGGCGTAACCGCGCGTTCTGCCGTAAACTGGAACGACTATAAGCAGGTTCAGGAATATCTCGGGTTGAAAGACTAACGGGAACCCTGAGTCCTAAGCAGCAACAGTCGGGAATAACTTCCCGATTGTTTCATAAAATGTAAATCGGGTTGCCTCTTCTGGGGCGGCCCCTTATTTAACAACAGCTGCACGCTACACGCCGCACGCTGCAAGCAGAATACAAAAGCAGTGAATTGCTTTTATTCTGCATACAATCCTAACATCACTCACAATACTGTATTATGAGAAATTCTGCGTCAATGATCCGGAAGGTTAATGCGGAGTTACAACGACTGGGTTTTAAAAAAAGTAATTTCGGCAGGAGCGGTTTACTGGGAATCGTACTGACGCTGTTGTCGTTTGCCGGCACAGCGCAAACGGTGACTCCTGTTACCGTGACCGGTTTTACTGCCGATGTAATCGCCAATGGCGCTACATTCGCTGGTTCTGTTACCGCCGATGTAGATGGCGGCGGCTATTATTTCCTGAATCAGAGTTTTACCGCTTTTGGTACGCCCACTTTTTTTCTACCGAATTCAGGTGTTATCAACAGTGCGGCCTCCAGCCTGGTTAGCTTTCAACTGGCAGATGCATCAGCCAATAACTCTCTCCGGTTGATCACTACCAATGCTTCCGGTACATTGACATTGGCTACGCCCCAAACTGCCGGTGTGGTATACTTACTGGCAACATCGGGTGGCGGGGCCGGCACTATTTCTGTTACGTTGAACTTTTCAGATGGTACTACCCAAACAAATACCGGGATAACCGTGCCTGACTGGTATGGTGGTGCCGGCTTTGCCATACAGGGCATTGGCCGTGTGAATTTTGGCGCCATACCTCCGGCGCTCGATAATGCTGGCGGCGCAACCAATCCACGTTTGTACCAGGTATCGCTGCCTGTGAACGGACCTAATTATTCAAAGACAATTTCTTCTATAACGACCACCCGTACCAGCACCACAGGTTTTGTGCAGGTGATGGCGGTAAGTTTCATGAATGCCTGCGTGGCGCCGGCTGCACAGCCTACGGCGCTTGTATTGACTCCTGTTTCTACAAGCAATATCGCAGTTTCTTTTACCGCGGCTTCCCCGGCTGCAGACGCCTATATCGTAGTACGTTACCCAGCTGGCGCTACACCAGTTGCACCGGTGAATGGCACAACGTATAGTGCCGGTAATACACTGGGGACCGGTGTGGTCATTCAAACAGGAACGGCTACTTCTTTCAGCGCTGCCAGCCTTACCGGTGGCACTGCTTATGATTTTTATGTGTATGGTTATAATAATACCAATTGTATTGGTCCCGTTTATAAAACAACAACCCCATTAACGGGAACGCAAACAACGAATATGTGTAGTGGTCCCAGTGGTGTTATCCCGGTTGGACCAACGGGGACCTATCCCACATTAACAGCCGCACTGGCTGCTTTAACAAGCGGTGTCGGCGGTTCTGTAGTGCTTGAACTGCAAAGCAATTATACCAGTGCCAGCGAAACATTCCCTATAACCATTGGGTCCAACTCTTGTTTCAACGCTGCCCGTACGTTAACCATACGGCCGGCAGCCGGCGCCAACGGACTTGTTATTACCGGCGCCAATGCCGGTGCAACCATCGATTTTGCCGGCGCCAATTATGTAACGATCGATGGACGTCCCGGTGGGACCGGAACTTCCATGTCGGTTACTGCTGCCGGTAGTTTACATGCAACAAATCTGAATATCATCAACACCAATATATCGGGTGCAGCAATTAAACTCGATACCGGTGCTTCCAATAATACAATTAAATATTGCGATCTGCAGGGCCAAAGTACCGTTGCTGCCAACCTGCCCACATCAATGGCCGGTGTGGTATATATCGGAAAAATTGGTTCTGGTGGAAATGATAACAATACGATCGATCATTGTAACATCCATTCTACCGGTACCGGTACTACAAAACCTTCTATAGGTATTTACTCGCTGGGATACGACAATGCAAGCGCTGTCGCATCTTATGTGCCGCAGTTCAACGATAACAATGCGGTGACGGGGTGTAATATTTATGATTATTTTTCAACCTCCAACTCGGCGGGTATAGAATTGAATATTGGGAATACAGGCTGGACGATCGCCGGTAACAGCTTTTTCCAGACAGAGGCCATTTCGGTTTCTGCTACCACCGCTTCCTATAACCGGGCTATCTGGGTAACCCCTTTCCGGAGTACGTTTGCCGGTGAAATTGGCAACGGGTTCATCATCGTTGGTAACTACGTTGGTGGAAGTGCTCCTATGTGTGCCGGCGCACCTTATACGCTGGCCAATGGTTCTGCCGGTTTCTTTGAAGGTATCCGGGTGGAAGTGGCAGATGCCGCTACACCGCAGGCCGCAACTTCGTTACAGGGAAATGTGATCACGAATATCAATCTCACCACCAGCACGACCAATGATGCCATGCATGCCATTGCTATTGTAACCGGAAAAGGCAATGTAGAGGTGGGTACGTCTGGCGGGAACGTGATTGGATCGGCTACCGGCGTAAACGGGTATACCGATGGCGGTATTACCATTAATGCAACGGGTTCAGTTGCCAACCACATGATCATGTTAACCGGCACCTATACTGCTACTGTTAAGAATAACATTATAGGAAACGTATTGCTGACAGCTATCGGAAATTATTTTTCCGGCATCTTTACCAATACTGCTATTACAGGGAACTTCAGTAACAATACCATCACGAACATTACTGCATCGAATACAGGTACAACAACCGGGCGATATATTAATGGTATTCAGGTTACAGGCAGCCCGGTATTGACCGTTTCGAATAATATCATCCAGAACCTGACTTGCAATTATGCCACAATAGGAACGGCGGCTTCGCAGGTGATAGGTATCAACATTGGTACTACCACAGCAGTTGTAAGCGGTGGTATAACCGGCAACATAATCCGCAACCTGGCTAATGCAACTCAGAGTACAGGTACAACTACCAGCAGTGCCATTATTGGTATTAATGCAAACAGCACCAATGCGGCGGGTTGTAACGTGACAGGAAATATCATCGATTCACTGATATTGACCGGAACAGCTACAGCAGCTGCGACCAATGTGATCGGTTTATATTATAATGGGACCACTACAGTAACCAATACGGTTGCTAAAAACTTCATTCATAGTTTTAATGCAACGGCTGACAATATCAGCGCCGTATTCACCGGTATCCATATCAATGCCGGTTCTTCCGTATTCAGCAATAATATGATCCGGTTGGGGATTAAACCCGATGGCAGCCCGCTGACGACGGCGCTCACCATAAATGGTATTGTTGCCAATACAACGGCAACCAATAGTTTCTACCATAACAGTATTTATATTGGTGGAAGCGGGGTAGGTACCAATGCGTCCAATACGTATGCCTTTACCAGGATCGCTACATCCGGAACATACGATATCCGGGATAATATTTTTTCCAATACCCGTTCCAATGCAACCGGCGGCGGCAAACATTTCAGCATCTATTTTGCGGGCGCCAATACCGGGGCAACGGTTAATTACAACGTATATCAATATAGCGGGACCGGCGGTAAGTTTGCTTACAACGGAACCGCAGAGATCGCTAATTACCTCAACGGTGGTACGCCTACCGGCGGCTGGATAGGGGGCGATGTGAACAGTGTGGCCGGTGATCCGAATTTTATCAATGCAACCGGAAGTGTATCGGCGGTCAACCTGCATATCAATACCACCGGCACGTCCGTGGCCGAAGGTACAGGTACGGCGATAGCGGCTATAACAGACGATTACGACAGTGAGACCCGCAGCGGATTAACGCCGGTTGATATAGGCGCCGATGCAGGCAATTTTGTGGCCGCAGCGGCTACCTGTACTACACCAAATGCACCAACCGCATTGGTATTGACCACCGTGTCTTCCACGCAGATCGATGGTGCGTTCACAGCATCTGCCGGTGGCGCCAATGGTTATATGATCGTTCGGTACATCGCTGGTGTTACTCCTGTGGCGCCTGCAGATGGAATAACCTATTCCGTAGGTAGTTCACTGGGCGCCGGCACCGTGGTAGCTACAGGTACTTCCCTGAGCTTTGCCAATACCGGGTTACTGGCCAGTACGGGATATGATTATTACGTGTATGCATTTAATAATGCCTGTGTAAGCGCTATTAAATACAGCACAGCCCTTACGGGTACCAAAACAACAGCCGCCTGTAGCGGCCCCAGCGGTTTGATCACCGTTGGACCAACCGGTACCTATCCAACCTTAACAGCAGCGCTGGCTGCTTTATCAGGTGGTATCAGTGGTGCTGTGATCCTTGAATTGCAAAGCAATTATACCAGTACTGCTGAAACCTTCCCCATCACCATTGGTTCCAGTGCATGTTACAGTCCGGCCAATACCGTGCTTATTCGGCCGGCAGCCAATGCCAATGGACTGGTGATCACCAGTTCTGTTCCCGGACCTACCATTGATTTCAGCGGTGGTACCTATGTTACCATCGATGGAAGACCGGGCGGTATTGGTTCGGCAATTACAGTAACAACTGCAGGCAGTCTGCATACAACCAATCTGAACATTATCAATACAAGCGCCATTGGGTCGGCCATCCGGTTCGACAACAATGCTTCGCGCAACAAGGTAATATATTGCGACCTGCAGGGTATGAACGCAATTGGCGCCAATGTGCCAGTCACCATGGCCGGTGTCGTATACTTTGGCAATAACGGCGTCAATGGTAATGATAACAATACGATCGATCATTGTAACATTCACTCATCCGGCATCGGCATATCCATCCCATCCATTGGTGTTTATGCGCTGGGTGCCAATAATACCGGGGTGAATGCCAACTTCAACGACAACGATACCATTTCGAATTGTAATATTTATGATTATTTCCTGGCAAACGGCAACTCGGCAGGTGTTGAGCTGACCCAGGGCGTTAGCGGCTGGGTGATCAATAGCAACAGCTTTTTCCAAACAAGCATCCGTACGTATACTGCGGCAGGTTATAACCGCGGTATCTGGATCTCTTCAAACCGGAATACCGGTAGTATTGGAAATGGATTTGTTATTACGGATAACTACATCGGTGGCTCTGCACCGGCCGGTACAGGTACACCGTATACATTGACAGCGCTGGCCAACTATTTTGATGGTATCCGGCTCGAAGTCGCCGATGGTTTCCCGGTGATCCCAAGTTCAGTACAGGGAAATACCATTACCAATATGGCTATTACCAGTACCATTACAACTGCCAATGATGTGTTTCATGGGATTGCAGTTACCAGTTCAAATGGTAATGTGAACATAGGTACAGTTGCGGGCAATATAGTTGGTGCATCTACAGGTAACAGTGCTATTACTATTGCGGCGGGAAGCGGTTCTCATACCATTCCTTATTTCATCAGTAACAGCGGCGGCGCCGGTTCGGTGATCAATCTGAAACAGAATATAGCCGGAAGCATTACCCTTACCAATGCGGGGAATAACTTCTCAGGTGTTTTCGATAACCAGGTAGGCATAGTGAATATTGATAGTAACCAGATCGGTAGTGTTACCACTGCCAACAGCATCAATGCCACCAATACCAGTACCACCAGCATGTTCATGCGGGGGATTAGCATTCCTTCAGGCGCAGGTACATTTATCATTACCAATAATACGATCGCCAATCTTACGAATAATACAACCTCAACCATTTCAGGCAGCCAGGCCGCTGGTATCAATATTGGTTCAGCTACATCCATTGTGACGGCTGTTACCGGTAATACCATTCGCAATTTGTATTGCGCTTCACAGGTAACTATTGGTAGCGGCAATGCTTCGTTGCTGGGTATTTATATGGGCGCGTCTACAGCCAATGCAGTGACGGTCTCCAACAATACCGTTCATAGCCTGACAACTGGCGCAACTACCGCTGGCGTTTATATGGAAGGCATTTTCTTCTGGGGTAATAATTCAGCCACCGTTACTAATATAATTTCGAAGAACAGGGTGCATAGTTTTGATGTTGCAACGACCAATACGAACGTCAATATCCGTGGTATCGAGATCAACCAGGGTAAAGCAACTGTATTTAACAATATCGTTCGCCTGGGTATACGACCCGATGGTACTTCGCTTACCAACGCAGCGCGTATCGATGGTATTATGAAGGGTTCTGCCCTTAGCAACAGCTTTTTCTACAACAGTGTATATATTGGCGGAACCGGTGTAGGCAATACTGTCAAGCACACTTCTGCCATCCGGAAAGAAACCACCAGTGGTACAGATGATGTGCGGAACAATATTTTCATTAACAACCGCTCAAACGCAACAACAGGTGGTATGCACAATGCGTTGTGGGTAGATGGCCTGGCCGCACTTACATTTGAACATAACATCTATGGTTATGGTGGAACCGGCGGCAACTTTGTATCAACCAGTACCTTGAGCACTTCGTTTGCAGCTACCTATAGCAGCGGCTGGAACATTGGTGGCGATACCACCAGCCAGGCTGCAGACCCCTTGTTTGTAGATGCTACCGGTTCTGCGGCTACGGTTGACCTGCATATTACGACGGCTGTATTTTCTCCGGCCAATGGAGCGGCTACGCCGATTACCGGGATAACGGATGATATGGAAGGAGAGGCCAGGGACCTGTTGACGCCTGATGTGGGTGCCGATGAATTCACCCAGTCGAACGGTATCGATATGCAAGCCGTTACCCTGGTATCACCGGTGGCCGGCAAGGGATGTTATGGTAAAGAAGTACTTACCATTAAAGTGCGTAACAACAGTTCGGTGGCCATTGACTTTGGCGTTAACCCGGTAACATTGACGGTGAATGTAACGGGTGCTGCTACAGCAACGATCAATTCAACATTAAATACAGGTACGCTGGCTGGCGGCGCTACCATGGACGTTACCCTGTCAGCGGCTACTGATACGGTAAACATGAGCGCAGCAGGTACGTATATCTTTGCCGCCAAAACAACCGTGGCCGGTGATGTTAAAGTGTCCAACGACGCCATGTCGATCGTTACGCGTACCCGCGTAGCCATGGTGACAGGCACCATCAGCGCTTCGGTAACCAGTTATTGTTTTACGGGCGCTCCGGTGTTAACCGTGACCGGCGCCAATGGGTACTCCGGTATTCAATGGCAGCAAAGCACCGATTCTGTTTCATATAGTAATATCACCAACGGTACCACTTCACCATATACAACACCAGCGGCTACACAAACTTTATATTACCGGCTGGCTGCCGGATGTGTGAGCGACACGCTCTACACCCCAGCCATAAAAGTGAGCATAAATAGTCCACAGGTGACCGGTACTACGCCCGGCGCCCGTTGCAATGCTGGTATGGTAAATCTGCAGGCAACCGGTTCACCGGGTTCAACCCTGTATTGGTATACTGATGCTACTTCTGCCACCCAGGTAGGCGTGGGCTCTTCTTATACCACACCTTCTATTACTGATACAACTACCTTTTACGTAATGGCTACAGCAGGTGCTTGTAGTTCGCCTCGTACGCCGGTAGTTGCAAACGTGAATGACCGCATCGTGGTGACAGCACAACCAGTTAACCAAAGCGTATGTATGGGCAGCCCGGTTACGTTGAGTATTGGCGCTACCGGTTCAGCTTTGAGTTACCAATGGAGAAAGAACGGCGTGAACATTCCCAATGCTACCAGCGCTATATATGCCATTGCAAATGCAGTAGCGACTGATGACGGACAGTACGATGTGGTGATCACCAACACATGCGGTGTCATTGTATCCAGCATAGCTACCCTGTCGGTGAAATCATCGAACAACTGGGTGGGTGCAGTAAGCAGTGATTGGAATACAGCGGCCAACTGGTGTGGGGGTATACCTGTTTCAACAACAGATGTTACGATTACTGCCGGTACACCATTTAGTCCGGTGGTAAATGGTATAGCCAATGCGCATACCATTACGATCGGCAGCAATGCTACGGTTACTGTTAGTGCCGGTAGTACGCTGAACCTGTACGGCGACTTTGTAAACAATGGAACGTTCAATGCGACTACAGGAACGGTCACTTTCCGTGGTTCGGCCAATCAAACCGTGGCTGCTATGTCAGTGGGCAATGTGATCATGAACGGTGCAGGCGTTACACTGAATGGCAATATGACTGTAAGCAATATGCTTGGATTAGCCAGTGGAAATATAACCCTGGGTACTTATAATATGTACCTGTTAAATGCGGCTACGGGTAGTGTCGCCAGCCATATCATAACCAATGGCAGCGGTTCTGTGATCTGTGCCAATGTGACCGGTTCTACCTCGGTTCCGGTTGCACCTACTGCCACCAGTTATAACCCGGTTATCATTAATAATGGTCAGGGTATGACCTATACGGTACGGGTAATGAATGGTTTGATTGCGGACGTTATCGACAATAACAAAGCGATCAACCGTACCTGGACAGTTACCACGACAACCACGCCTGCATCACCGGTAGACATCATACTGCAGTATGCAGATGCCGATGCAAATGCGGGTTGTATACCTACCGCCGCCATGGATGCCGGTGTGTACAATGGTGTAACCTGGGCATTGATCTCGCCAACAGGTGGTGTAATGCCATCAGGAACTGCAACAGCAAGACAGGTAGACTTATCAGCCACCCAATTAGGCAACATTGTAATAACCAACCAGGGTATGTTGAAAGCAGCAGTGCATGAGTTCAATGTGCAATTACTGCCAACCATAGTTACCGGCAGCAGTGCCAAATTACGGATCAGCAGTCCGCGTACCATGACCATAAACTGGGCCGTCATGGATATGACGGGTAGAATGGTCAAAAAGTTCACTACTTCATTAACGGCTGGTTTGAATGATATCAACGTATATCTGCCAGGTTTGGCAAGCGGTGTGTATACACTGCACGGGTTAGGAGATGATGGAAGAAAACAAGTGATCCGGTTTATGGTAAAACACTAAATAAGATGATCGGTCAACTCTTTGAATAACGCCCCAGATGGATTATTTTGCAAGTGCATAGCACGAGTCCCGCTTTCTAGCGGGACTCTTTTTGTGCGCCAGGCATGTTCATTAGCTCTAAGGTGCAAGTCCTGAACGAGCGAGGTAGTACGAATCGTTAGCCGAAGGCAAAGGTGTCCATCGCGAGGTGGAATCTGAAGGAAGCTGGAAGCAAACTCCCGACCCTACGGACAGAAACTGCTTAAAGGCCGCCGCAGTGAGGCGATGCTGCAAGAGAAGCAAAAGCCTTAAACTACCCGGAAACTGTGAAGGTAAAAGCAGAGGGTACATGGGAGGAAAGCGAATGAACTTACCCTGGGAGGTCTGCGAACGAATCTTCGTTTAGAAGCAGAAGTCAGCCGAGGCCGTACTAGGAAGGAAACGAGCCATCCCCCCGCAACAAAGGACAAAGATGGAAGTCTCACAGCCAAACCGAAGGGCCGAATGTTAGAATGGCGAAGGAATTAGGACGTCTTTAGTGAAGCGATGACAACCGAACCACGTAAGAGAACTCCCGGATAGAGTGGGAAGCCGGAAGCAGAAACCATTCGGGAGGAGTTGAGCCAAGCTATGCGACCAATAAGGACAACGCCCTGGTGTAAACTTTTTTTTAAGTAGTATGCTGGAAGAAATACTTGACTACAGAAACATAACCAAAGCCTTGAAGCAAGTGACAAGTAACAAGGGAGCCGCAGGCGTGGACGGCATGTCGGTCGAAGAACTGCGCGACTGGCTCGAAGCCAACTGGGTGTCGCTGAAGCAAAGTATTTTAGAAGGTAGTTATCGTCCGCAGCCAGTGCGAAAGGTATCAATACGCAAACCACAGGGAGGGATGAGGACGTTAGGAATTCCAACGGTAATAGACAGACTCCTGTGTCAATCGATACAGCAATGGTTAAGCCCCCGGTATGAGCCGGAATTTTCAGCTAACAGTTATGGGTTCAGAGAGGGACGTAACGCCCATCAGGCCGTGTTGCAAGCTCAAAAGTACCTGGAGGAAGGCAAAGAATGGATAATAGAGTTGGACCTGGAACAATTTTTCGACCGGGTAAACCATGACAAGCTGATGGGATTGCTAGTAAAACGGATAGAAGACAAGCGAACGCTAAAACTAATCCGAAGCTACCTGAACAGTGGTATCATGGAAGGAGGGATAGCAAGTCCCCGAACCGAAGGTACTCCTCAAGGAAGTCCGCTCAGCCCGCTGCTTTCAAACATTATGCTGGACGAATTGGACAGGGAATTGGAATCCAGAAACCATAGTTATGTTCGGTATGCTGATGATATCAGCATCTATGTAAAGAGTGAGAAGTCCGGTCGGCGAGTACTGGAAAGTATCACGGAATACATAGAAAAGAAGCTGAAACTGCGCGTAAATCGGGAAAAGACAAAAGTGAGTCGTCCACAGCAAAGCTCATTACTGGGATTTTCCTTTTTCCGGAAGAAAGAGAAATGGGAGATCAAAATCGCACCCAAATCCTTAGGAAGGATAAAAGAGAAAATAAAGGGCAACACGAAGCGAAACGACCCTTCAAATGCTGAAGAAAAGATCAAGAAGCTGGAAGCGGTAATAAAAGGATGGGTCAATTACTTTCGGATAGCCCGAAGTAGCAAGGCCATGCAAACATTGGACGAAATGGTACGCACCAGGATAAGGATAGGGATATGGAAGCAATGGAAAACGTCCAAGACGAGAGTAAAGAACCTGATGAAATTAGGAGTAAACAAAAGCAAAGCATACAAGTGGGGGAACAGCAGTCTGGGGTACTGTCGCATGGCCCGAAGTCCGATACTGCGGACAACTATCAATAATGAACGTCTGCAAAGATTAGGATACGTGGGGTTCTATAACCATTACTACTGGAAAACGGGACATCAGGGGAAACTATTCTGACAAACCGCCGTATACGGGCCCGTATGTACGGTGGTGTGAGAGGACAGTGAGGGAACTAATCCCTCACTTCCTACTCGATTTATCCGGGTGGTACTTATTTATTTACACCAAATGAAAACACCCGGCGCATATAACCGGGTGCTTTATCCTAACAGAAAAATATTGTTATTGTTTTTTGTAAAACTTTAATGAAATGCTTGATTTAAGGCTTTGTGTAAATCAGTTTCAATTAAATAGGAAATTTTACTTTCAGCATACCTGGCAATTAATGCTAATAAATAAAACTCGAGAATCTTTTGTTGGGTGGTTGGGTTGTCGATGTATTTGGTTGCCCTTAAAATAACTTTAAGGTCTTTTGAAGAGTTGTAGCATACGGTAAATTTGTTGTACGAAATTTATTTAAAAAATCGCATGCCGGGTATGGTTGGGCTAACAATGACAACACTAATTTAAAAATTTATATTAGGTTAAAAAATAATTTTACATATTATTTGATAGTTCGAATCCAGTTGTTCCTATCCAATTGGTGTACTTGTAAAAGAGGCTATCGACGCTTTTTTTTCGGTTTGATCTCTTCCAGCTCTACCGATTGTATTTCTATTGAATCACCATTTACAGGCGTCCCCCAACTCCAGGTAAGATCAGGCATTTTATCCTGCCCGGTAGCATCAATAATTTTTTGACATGCTTTTGTGAATTTTGACGAATCGTCTGGACAACCCATTACGTAAACAACTTTATATTTCGTTTTTGTATTAGCCTCTAAATGGAAACCATAGCCATCAGCCATAGCTGCTTTGCAATCTATCCTCCAGGGCAGGCTCCAGAAACCAGATGAGTTGATCTCCTGTATTAAAGAAGTGTATTGTTGTTTGCTTAAAGGCATCCTGGTTATAACCGGAGTGAACTTTTCGCCGGTACTAACCCTGTATTTATCAAAAATTTTGTGATAATAAGCAGGGTCCAGTAATTGGGGATATAGTTTTACCATTGAATCCAGATAACGTTTTACATGTGGCTTTTTACCTGTTGTGTCAATCGGGAATCTTCTGTTCAATATCCTTAAGTGTAAATTCTCAATGGCAGATAAGCGGGTGGTGTCGTTTTCATACAGTACGGTTGGGTTTCCTTTTTTTACAATCATTGAATCTCTGTTGAAAGTTATCATTACGGAATATTCAAATGCATCGCTAAATACAAACCGGAAGGTTTCTTTAGGCAGGGGCCGGATGCTAAGATTAGGTTCGTTAAATGCTCCGTAATAAATATAGGTATAATCATCCCGCCACTTTTCCAGGGGCGTCATGCTATCTCTTATATGATAATTATAGAGGATCCTGTTTTTGTCAGTAACGTTTTTAGGGTAAAGGTATCCGCCTTCAGGATATTGGGGATATTCCCGGCAGCCAATAACAAAGATTGAAAACACCAGCAGTAAGAACTTTGAAGGCATAGGAACATTGTTTCGGTTATACAGAGGATGCCAAAAGTTTTTTATTCCATAAATAGGGTAATAATAAAACAAAAGCGTGATCGCTCCGGTTAACGGGCTGACCACGCTTTTATTGATAGTATGTTTATTTGGTTAGTGAGTTAGGCGCCGGAACGGGAATTATATTTCCATTCACTTTTACATTACTTTATTATCAAAGCATTTCATGCCTTCCTTGTACTGTGCATCATTCATCGTCTGACTGCAGTAAGGCGTCTTTTTCGCATGATCTTTTTTTGTAAAGCTAGCGGATGTTGTCTGTTCAAACGGGGTGAGAAAAAGACATTATGGAGGGGCAAATATGACCGGGAAATTAGAATACCTCTGTATTTAACTATATCTTTGTGTTTACTCTATCGAAACCCCATGTTAACACGCTCTTATTACACCCTTCTCCTAAGCGTTATTTTCACTTTGCTATCGCCCCTAGTATTCTCACAGCAGGGTAATATTTGGTATTTTGGATATAATGCAGGGCTAACATTTAATACCAACCCTCCTTCCGTTTTAAATGACGGACAGCTTTTTACTGATGAGGGGTGCGCAGTGATGAGTGATTTCAACGGCCAGTTACTTTTTTATACAGATGGATCAAAAGTATGGAATCGACAGCATCAGATAATGTCAAATGGAACAGGTCTGTATGGCCATAGTTCAGCTGCAAATTCTGCAATAATAGTTCCCAAGCCGGGTAGCAGTACGATCTTTTATATTTTTACGGCAGACGCTTTAGAGCTAAAAAATGTTAAGGGATATAATTATTCGGAAGTCGATATGTCGCTCAACAGAGGGCTGGGCGATGTAACATCAAATAAAAATATTCCCTTATATGCCCCCTGTTCAGAAAGGCTGACCGCTGTTCGTGCTGCAAATGGAATAGACATCTGGGTAATTACAAAAACGTCGGATACCAATGAATGGCTGGTTTATAAAGTAGATTGTAACGGCGTAAACCCTACTCCCGTACGATCAGCAGCAGGTGTTGTTTTATACCCTGTAGGATGCCTTAAAGGAAGCCCTGACGGAAAAAGGATAGCCGCTACAGCTGCCAGTGGATCGTACTGGGAAATCCTTGATTTTGACAATTCGTCCGGTACAGTATCTAACGCCATAGCTCAAGGACTGTACTGGACTTACGGCGTTGAATTTTCACCTGACTCCAAACTGGTGTATGTGACTAAAGAGATTGATGGTAAAATTTATCAATACGATTTATCCACTTTTGATAGTGCAGCAATAGCTAATTCTGCTATTGTAGTTGCTACCACCAATAGTGGTTATTACAGTGGCCTTCAACTTGGCCCTGATAAAAAAATATATTGCACCAATTTTAACAGCTTTTATCTGTCCGTGATCAATGCTCCTAATAACAAGGGATTGTCGTGCAATTTTGTATGGCGCCAGGTTCAACTCAGCCAGATGGCCCGGCGAACTTTACCCGTTTTCTTTTCCGACCTTATTACAGGTAATAATGCCAACTTTACCTACTCAAATAGTGTAACCTGCGGTAACGTTGCTTTTTCTGCTGTATCAACAATCCAGGGGCCACTTACCTATAACTGGGATTTTGGAGACGGAATTACAGCCACAGGCCAGAACGTAACCCATCAATATCCGCCTGGTACTACGAATTTATATACAGTAAAGCTCACGATAGTTTCGTCTGCAATTTGCGGCACTGCCATAGCAACGAAACAAATTAATCCTAATCCTTTAACACCTGTTGCTAAATTTGGATTTACAGATTCCTGCGGTAAATTATTGGTGAGCTTTTACGATAGTAGCACTGCAGATGCCAGTACCACCATCAAAAGCTGGAATTGGGATTTTGGGGATGGCATCGTGGCTACCGATCAAAATCCTTTGCATACCTATAGCAATTATGGAACATATAACATTAAATTGCAGGTAACGTCTGCCAGCAGTTGTAATAATACCAGCACTTTGCAACAAACCTTATTGCTAAAGCCTAAACCGGTTGCTGATTTTATAAATTCCAACACCTGTGTTAAGAAGCAAATTGATTTTTCTGATAAGTCATCTATACCCAATGGATCGATAAATAAATGGTATTGGAGTTTTGGTAATGGCGCCATTTCATCACTGCAAAATTCTCAGCAAACATTTAATGCTGCCGGTAATTTTAAGTTGCAATTTGCCGTAACTTCCGCAGCAGGCTGCACGTCAGACACACTAAAGAGAATAATCACTGTAAACGACATACCTAAGGCCGAATTTACTGCCGCTAATGGCTGTGTAAATCAGGTTGCCGGCTTTCGCGATAATGCAAACATAAATTTTGGAAGCATTTCAAGATGGTATTGGAGTTTTGGCAATGGCAATTCCTCTACGTTTCAGAATCCGTCAACATATTATAATGCACCTGGATCATATAATGTAAAACAAGTAGTTGAATCAACAGGAGGATGCATTTCGGATACTTCAACGCAAACAATTCAGATTGATTCCAAACCAATAGCAGCAATGACTGTAACAGATGGTTGCCAAAACCAATCTTTAAATTTTGTTGATCAGTCGTCCACGGCTTTGGGAAGTATAACGAAGTGGTATTGGGATTTTGGTAATGGAACAAATAGCAGTAAGCAACAGCCTTCTCCTGCTTATCCTCAAGGGGGGGATTATACTGTAAAATTAGTTGTTACCTCTAAAAATAATTGTGCTTCAGATACAGCGCTTCAGAAAGTAGACATAGAATCAATTCCGAAAGTTGATTTTACTTTTAAGAATACCTGTGTTGGCAAAGAGATTTATTTTGACAATATTTCTTCCATGGATTACGGTACCATCACTAATTTTAAATGGGATTTTGCAAACGGTACCTCATCGAATGAAACAAGTCCGGTATACACCTATAACAGATATGGCAATTATAAAGTATCGCTCTCAGCTACAACTACTAAGGGGTGCAGTGCTACAAAAATTAAAACAGTAAATATTGAAAGGGTCAATATTTCTGCAAGCAACGACACTACAGCAGCAATGGGCCAGCCGGTACAACTGACCGCTACAGGGGCAGCTGATTATGTATGGTGGCCTTCTTCTTATTTAAATGATCCTTTAATTTATAATCCGATATCCACCCCCGACCAAAGTATTACTTATTATCTTACCGGCACTACGGCAGAAGGCTGTATTGGTTATGATACTATTGCCATTAAGGTATATAAAGGTCCTACGGTATATGTTCCCAATGCTTTTGCCCCTAATGGTAAAAACAAAATATTTCGTCCGGTTTTAGTGGGTATAAAGGAGCTGCATAATTTCTCTATATTTAATCGCTGGGGACAAATGATCTTTACAACAAAAGAACCAGGTAAAGGATGGGATGGAACAATAGGAGGAAATGTACAGCCTGCGAATACTTTTGTATGGGTATTGCAGGCAACCGATTATGCCGGAAAAATAATTGTACAGAAAGGTACTGTTACCCTGATAAGATAAATTAACAATATTACTCTTTCAATCAAGATTTGAATATTATCACATGCGTTAATCCGGAATCCTCAGGCGGCCTGCTGGTACATCCTAAAGGACAATTCTATTTTATCACTTCCCTCCAACAGCGACAAGCGCTAAGCATGCTGCATTATCCTCGAATAATCAATCTTCCCATTCGGCGTCAACGGCATCCTGGGCAGGTATTTGACCTGTACGGTCGTTGGATGAATTTGCAGTTTTTCTTTTAATACCTGTTTGATCGTGGCTTCTTCCAGCTGGTCGTTTACATGCGATACCAGTAAATGTTTGTCGTTAATACCGGTGCAGACAACAGTTTGTCCGCCCAGCGCATTCTTCAGGAGCAGTTCCACTTCATCGAGGTTCAGGCGGGTGCCAAACAACTTGATGATGCGTTTGATTCTTCCTGTTATATAAAAGAAGCCGTCTTCATCCTGGCGGGCAACATCGCCGGTATACAATTTATCTGTTTCATGCCAGGTGCTTAAATCAGCCGGACTATTAGCATACCCACCAAATACATGGGGGCCATAATAGATCAGTTCGCTGGTTGCTGTATCGATCTCAAAACGTCCGTTCTTAATGGGCTTGCCGATAGAGGCTGCTTTATCTAACAGAAATTCCTGGGGAAGATAAGCCATGCGTCCGGCGGCTTCCGTTTGTCCGTATTGCGCAAAGAACTGTTTGTTATAAGTTGTTGCATATGTAACGATCTCCTGTCGCAATGCCTGATTAAGAATGCCGCCCGTTTGGGTCATATACCGTAGGGTGGGGTGATCCTTTCTGAAAAAACCGATCCGTTGCAACATTTCATATACATACGGTACGCCGCCGATGGTACTGCAATTGTATTTTGCAAAGTCGCTCCAGAAAGCGGGTTGCAAAATGTCTTTATTGGTACATACAATGGTTCCCGCCGCCATACAGTTGGTGGTGAAAATGGATAACCCATATACAAATACGATCGGTACATTCAACGGTACTACGTCATCGCTGCGTATGGGCATGTAATCCAGGATACTCCATGCGTTCTTCACTAAATGATCATCAGATAATTTGACAAACTTGGGTGAGCCCGTAGTACCGGAGGTACTTAATAGCATTTTAATGTTGGGATGAATTGCGTACTCTACCGCTATCTTTCTTTTAAATAATTGAATGGAAGCAGAAGTCGCCACCGTATTGTATTCATTAATATGTTCACGCCCCGGATCATAAATATAATAAGGCGTATAAAGCGCTTCCAGGTTTTGTTTGAGGTCAGCATGTAATTGCGCACTCAACAATACAACCGTGAACCGGCTGTTCAAAAAGTTCAGCAATACTTCTACCGACCCAACCAGGTTGTCGTTATAAATAAAAACCAGTCCCTGCCGGTTGTCGATTTGCAGGGATTGGTGAAATGCCTTTACCGGTGTTGAATGTCCGGTTTGCGCATCTATAAATGTCAGGTTGTGGTTCTTTTGTATGAGCTCGTATAGAGACATAGTGTTAATGGTTAATGGTAAAGGATTATCAGGCAACCTGGTCAATATTGTATTTTTTCAGCAACTCTTTTACCTGGGCTACGCTGCCCATGGTCAATACATCTTCCATCTCGATCGTAATGCCATAGGCGGCTTCCAGTTCGGTCACCAGCACCAGGTGCGATACCGAATCCCACTCGGGTATGCTTTGGTATTCAAGTTCGTCGGTAATGTCGTTGGGAGTAATGCCAAATGCTTTGGCGATCACTTCGGATAAGTTCTGTTGTGAATGCATAATGAATAGTTTATAATTTAATAATGTGATTTGAACCTTGTGCCTTTAAACCTTTATCTGTTTCCATTTTCCTTTTTTGAAAACGGATATGCAGGCGATGGCCAGCACCAGTTCTGAAACCAGAATGGCAATGAATATTCCTTTCGGTCCCCAGTCGAGCACAATCCCCAGCAGCCACGCCAGTGGCAGTTGCGTGATGTAAAACATTAGGATGTACAGCAGGGATACCTGTTTAATATCGCCGGCTGCATTTAATGACCGGGAAATAACCATGGTATAACCCAGCAGGATGTACGCCATGGAAATAAATTGAATGTACATGATGCTATAGCTGATCACCTCAGGTACCTCGGTGAACAGGCTGACAATGGGCCTCGCTGCAAATAGCCAGAACACCGCTACCAGTATCAGAAAGCACATGTTCACCGAGCCTGCTTTCCATACAGTTTGTACAGCCCGCTCCGGTTGTTTGGCGCCCAGGTTCTGTCCGGTTAACACACCTGCGGCATTGCCAATACCCCAGGCGGGCATGGTAGCCACTGAAGCTACGCGCTGGGCAATGATATAACCGGCAAGGGCGTTCGCGCCAAAATGTGATACGATCTTGATCATGAACATCCAGCTTGATGCCGGTATCATATATTGCAAGGTGCCGCCTGTTGCCTGGGTTACAATTTTTTTAATAATGGCGGGCACCAGTAATAACTGCGCTTTCCCAATGGTGATAATGGTCTTTCCCTGTAACAGGTACCACGCTTGATAAGCGACGCCTGCTATCCGTGCTATGGCGGTGGCCAGTGCCGCACCGGTTAATCCAAACGCCGGTACAGGCCCGCAGCCAAAGATCAGCATCGGGCACAATACGATGTTGATACCATTGCTCAGCCAGAGCGTACGCATGGCCAGTGCTGCATCGCCCGACCCCCTGAAAATGCCATTGATCGCAATACGCATGATGATGAACATCGTACTGGCGAACATAAGCCGGCTAAACAAGGCTCCTTCGCTGATCAGGGCATTCGACAAGCCCATCCAGTGCAGGATTTCCCGGTAAAACACACTTGAAGCAATACTGATCACCAGCGAAACCGCCAGCCCGGTATAGATCACCTGCATAGCCGTTAGTCCGGCTGTTTTTGGTTTTTGCTCGCCTATACGCCGGGAGATGATGGATGACGCCGAAACGCTTAATCCTATGGCTACTGAATAGGCAAAGGTGATGACCGATTCGGTAGTACCTGCAATGGAAATAGCATTGGAACCGAGCCGGCTTACAAAGAACAGGTTGGCGCATACAAATAATGATTCCATCACCAGCTCAAGCACCATGGGCACCGACAGCAATACAATGGCTCGGTTGATACTGCCGGTCGTGAATCGCTTTTCCTTACCGGAGATAGCCAATTTCAACAGGTCGATCACATCCGCGCTGTAAGTAAATGCCGCTTTTATTTTCTGTTTGTATAATTTCATAATAACTCCAACCATTAGTGTGATGTAGCAAGCGACTGCTGCCTGATGTGTGCGAGCGGATTTTGTAAGGTGCCGCCCTTGCGTGGAATGGCAAAGCTGGTCTTTTCTTCATACGCATTGCCCAGTAACCGCACACTGTTGATGTAAAACCGTTTAAACTCCGGTACAAACAGGTTGTATTTTTCAAATTTGCCGGCCAGTGCCGGATGCGCTGCCTGGTATTCAAGTATGACATCATACACCTGTTGCCAGAAATTTTGCTCATCATAATTGTCATACGTATGCAGTACGTTACTCAGGTACCGGAAGAAAGCGTCAAAAACGCCCAGCAGAATGAAGAGCGGCACATTGTCTTTATTCGAAGAGGCGATCATCCCTTCTGCCACGTCTTTGGGCAGTTTTTCTTTGGCTTCTTCTGTGAGTACAATATCATCTACAAAATCTTTAATGATGATACGTACCGGCACATCGTCTTGTAGAACCAAAATGATGTTCTCGCCATGTGGCGTTACACACAACGAATGCTGGTAATAGATCTGCAGCAATGGTTTCAGATAGGCCTGCAGGTAAGCCTGTAGCCATGCCTCTATATCAAGTCCTGATTGCTTTACAAGTTCACCAAGGAAGCTGTTGCCTGCATCATCAACGTACAGCAAGGAGGCCATGGTAATGATGCGTTCGCCCGGTTGAAGGTATTTATCCGCACTTTCCCGCCATAACACGCCCAGGAATTCCTTGTATTGATAAGGCGGGTCAACAATGGAATGATAATATGGATGTAAATAGCTGACTGTAGCTACTTCTCCCAATAATACCAACCCCAGGCTTTGTAAATAAGCATCTTCCTGCAGCATGTTCATGACCCAGCTTGTTACACGTGGGGCAATGGCCATTTGTTTGGAAGAAAGTCCCCTGATATTGCCGGTGCTTAAGATGGAAATAGCTGTTTTTACATAATGCTTATGCGGCTGGCTGGCATTGTAAAATGTGCGGATGCTTTGCTGCGGCGAATAGCTGTCTGCTCCAATACCCAACGGAATCATCAGTTTGTTGGCAATGTCGGGGCCATACTGCATTAACAGCTTGTTGTTCCATTGCCAGGGATGCACTGGCATTAAGGTATAATCCGCCGCATCGACGCCCTGTGCCGTTATTATCTTTTGAAATGATTCAACAGTTTCCGGACCCAATTCCTGTTCAAAAAAAGTTTGTTCTTCAATATGATCGAGGCTCCGGAAAGTAGCGCGGCTTTTATGCACCGCTATCCAGCTCAGTTGTATTCGCCGATCGGCTTCGGGTGCATATTGTATATAGTCTTCATAATTAAAACCCAGCCGGCTTTTATTAACGATCACCCAGGGGTGCCCGTCCATTTGATGTTCTACTTCCTGGTAACTGGCACTGGCCAGCTGACTGGCAGTATACCGACCCCGGGAATGTAGGTAAGCATCTGCATACAAAGTGTGCAACAATTCTTCAATATAATGGGCCAGTGTAAACGCAGAAATACCAAACGTTTTTTGTAATTCTATAAAGAACAGGGGCGCATCGGCGGCAGGGGAGAATAACCCATTGTCGTGACGTTGTATACTACTGGCTTCAATATGCCAGTAATCCAGCTGACGTTTGTAGCCAGCATAGGTATAATAAATATGCGGGTTATCGGCTGATAACAGGAAATGGGTACGGCCATTTTCTTCTGTTGAAACGATGGCCGGTATGGCTACCTGTTCGTGCATGAGTTCGGCAATGCTTTTCGCCAGCAACTGGTTGTTCACTTTTTGCCAGATGGCTGTATCCAGCGGCTGTGTTCCTGCAAGTGGTTGAGTGATCATATGTATGTATTTTCTTTCTGCTCAAATAGTGTTACTGTATACCGGCAGCTTTTCTTCCACTTTCGCTGTACCAAAAGTTTGAAAGGCGATGCGTTTTTCAACGTGGTACACTTCGCGCCCGGTTACTTTATTGATGATATGTGCATTGCGATAAGCGCCCATGCCCAGGTCGGGCGTTACAAAACCATGCGTGTGCAGTTCTGCATTCTGTATATATAACTCCTCGCCATTCACATCGATGGTATAATCGCGCTGCACCTGGAACAATCCATCCGGTTGCCGGTTGATACGGTCGGCTATGCCTTGCAGAAAAGCCGGTTCTTTGTATTTGTACCCGGTCCCCAGCACGATATAATTTGCCTGGCATTGATACAATTCCTGTTGTTCGGTTTCGGTAAAATGCAGGTCGTACAGATTGTCATCCCCGGGTTGTATACTTTCCAGTCGCATGTTCGACCTGATGTTGACGGGCAGGGTCACATTGTCAACACTCATTTCATATAGCTGATCGAAGATGTCGTTGATGAGGTCGTAATTGATGCCTTTGTACAATCCGTTTTGTTTCGACAGTAATTTCTTTCTCCGTTCTTCGGGCAGATTATAAAAATAATCTACATACTCTGGCGATGTTAATTCCAGTGTGAGCTTTGAATACTCCATCGGGTAAAAACGGGGTGATCGGGTGAACCAGCTAAGCTGCAAACCTTGTTGGGTAGCAGGCAATAAGTCCTGGAATATTTCAGCAGCGCTTTGTCCGCTGCCGATCACAGCCACCGAACCACTGTTAAACAATTTTTGTTTGTGATGTAAGTATTGCGACGTATGTATAACACCTGGTAATTGGTGGCGATCGATAAAAGCAGGAATATAAGGTTGCGTACCGGTTCCCAATGCCAGCTTCTCTGCATAATACGTTTCGGTTTTGCCGCTTTTCGAACGCCGTACCGTTACTTCATACAGGTTGTTGGCATAGTCAATAGCTATTACTTCGTGCGCAAATCGTACGTTGGTTAACTGCGTAGCCACCCACTGGCAATAGCAGTTGTATTCTTTGCGCAGGATGTTGAAATTTTCCCGGATGTAAAATGAATAGATCCTGCCCGTTTGTTTACAGTAATTCAGAAAGCTGTATTTGTTTGTAGGATCGGCCAGCGTAACCAGGTCGGCCATAAACGGCACCTGCAAGGTGGCATTCGGCAACATAAGACCCGGATGCCAGTCGAACGATTCCGACTGATCGAAAAATAAAGCGCTGACGCCTGCAACGGGTTCTATCAAAGCTGCCAGTCCCAAATTAAACGGACCGATGCCAATGCCAATAAGGGAATATGATTTCATTTGATTTTCTTTTATATTGAGTTCTCTTGTTTTAAGCAGAACGCTAAACGCGGAACGCAGAACGCAAACACCCGCAATAGGAGTATTTCGCGTTAAGCGTTAAGCATTAAGCGTTTTGCGGTTTTGGGCGTTAAGCATTATTGTGATGTTTTTGTTTTGTGGAAATTTGGCCCAGTACCATTCGCGGTAGCAAAAGTTCAGGTTGGCTTTTTTGTGTGGCATTTCTATCACTTTTTCTATTTTAAACCCAACATGCAGTTTATTCATCAGCGATGCCATGGAGTCAACCGAACCTTCACCTACCATTTTGCCGACTTCCGGTTGCGCAAATACGTAGTCAACTATACATTGGGTAAATGGCGAGACGAATTTCTTTTTGGGATCAACCGGTGCGATGTACTGGTGCGTGCCGTAGTCTGTGGGTAAAACGTCATAATATTCGCCTACCAGGTCGCGGCTTGCCCAATACACTTCAAAGTAGCAGGTAGGTTCGCCGTTGGCTTCGCCTATATAGGCGTATAATAGATCGCCGGCCAGCAGGGTGCGGTAATAGGTTTCCAGCTTGCCGATGGGCCAGTTCATCTGCCATATTTTAATGGCATGCTCCCGGTGAAACCATTCGTGCATCATCTCTAAATCACGATCAAGATCAATGGGGCGCATACCAATGGTCACGTTTTCTTTGGGAAAGAACCGGCTGTAGAAAATTTCTTTTGACGTTGGATGGATCAGCGTATTGCTAAAGAAATATTTATGCAATGGATTATAATATTGGCGATACACCGCCGGGTTTGTCCGCGGCGCACTGGCCTCATCCATATTGTTGATGCTGGTAAGCAAGTTGCCCTTGGTGTTTAGTTTGGGGCTACTCAAAAAATGATTTACCAAACCGGTGGTATCCGTGTCTTTCAGCGATGATAACAATTCGTAGATCATGCGCAACAGAGTCACTGTATCGGCCAGGTTGTTTTTTCCGAGGGCGTTCACCACGCCAAACAGGTTGTTGGAGATCAGGTAATGGTCCCAATACCGGTACATGCGTTCTTCAGGAATGAATGACCGGCTGTTACTGCCAAAATCAGGGATCACCTTCAACAATTCATTCACCTTGCCTTCGCGGAAAAAGAAACCCTGGTTATCGCGGAAATATATTTTGGCGGGAAATCCATTATTATCCATTTCAAGCAGGATATTCTGCTGGTGGTATTCGCTGCCAAGACCAAAATCATTGAATATACCGATCAATGGTTTTACACAAATGGCGAGGTATTTCGAAAACCAGTCGAGGGTTGTTTCCTGGATAGATTGTTCAAGCCGTTTGGCTGCGTGCCGGATAATATGTACGATCCGCGGGGTGTGGCCTGCAATACCATCCTGACACAGCGCGGCTACCAGCGATACATTTTTTTGCGCCTTTTCCTCTTTAAATACATTCTTTCGAACACTGGTCGTGAACCCGTCTATCACTTCGCCATTCCAGGTCACCATGATGTAGGCCGGGTCGGTTATAAATTCCACTTCCGGATATTGTTGTTGCAAGGCGCTGCCCCAACTGGTTTTCATCAACCGTGCGGCATCAAAACCACGGTATAGTTCATGGGGATAGTTTACGCGGTATGAGTTGGTGATCTTTACATGCAGCGACAGCTTGTACATCCAATCGCTTTGTTCGTTGTAAACGGTTCGTACAGACGAAGTAGGGGCGTAGGCAGCGCCGGTCTCACCCAGGCTGTATAACAATCCCTTTGCCTGCATTTCCAACACGGCCGGCTGTTGTAACAAATAGCGGGCTTCCCAGGGATGTACAGGAACGATCTTGTAATCGTAATATTCCCGCAAAATAGTTTTGATCGATTCCGCGGATGCTCCTGCCAGCAATTCCTGTTTTAACAAATCGCATGGCCCTATAGGTTCCGTACTTTTTTC
Source organism: uncultured Niastella sp. (assembly GCA_966212235.1). GTDB lineage: Bacteria > Bacteroidota > Bacteroidia > Chitinophagales > Chitinophagaceae > Niastella. The sequence continues at coordinate 64,281 of CBIHPP010000010.1, forward strand.
AATCACCTGATCCGGATGAATTAAAAAGTAATGTAAAGGAAAACGGGCCTGTGTTTCGGGAGAATATTGCAACAGGTCGTCGGTGGTGAAACCTTCCCTTGTTTTTGTGAGCGGATGCATGCTATGCCCCAGCAACAACGATTGCTCGGCTTCAATAAAACTTTGTTGAGCTTTGTTAATAGCAGGTTGGGTTGCTTCGAACCTATCGAGGAAGATACCCAGGTTATCGATGCTGTTTTGCATCAGGTGTGCGGTACGGGTAGCTTCAGCATCGGGATACGTTGCTTGCGCATATTGCGTCACCAGATCCAGAAAACGGAACGGACTTATTTCGCTGATAGTATTCGTGGCCAGCTCTTTTTCCGCAACCGGAAAATAAAAACTGTGGATACCAGTTTCAGAATAATATTGTAAAGGAATGTATACTTCCGAACCAATAGCCGTGAAATCAATACGTACATGCAGGGCATGCCCGGTGTGTTGAAACCAGTCGGCCAGCGCTTCATCATATTTAGGAATGCCCTGGTACCGGCTCCAGTTGCTGAACTCCCGGCAAAAGCTGTTGATGAGCGCCGTATAATTAATTTGTTCCGCTGTTTGCCGGTGTGTGGCGGCGTTGCTCATAATCTTTTCCATGCTTCTTGATGATTGTTAAAATGTTTTGGATGTGTTTGATGGTGGTAAGTGGATTCAGGATGGTGAATTTCAGGTAGAACCGTCCGTTCACTTTGGTGCTGGCAACCAGTACCTCGCCATTGAAGAACATCGTTTGTTTTATATGCAGGTTCAACGCGCAGGTATCCATATCATTCATAACCTGGGGCAGATACCGGAACACCAGCACACCGAGGTCGGAATGGCTTAATAATTCAAAATGACCTGAATCTTCTATCAGGCAGGCTGCCTGTTCGGTCGTGTCAATGATCCGGTCGGTATAACGCCCCAGTTTTTGTTTGCCCATTAACCGCAATGTGAACCATAATTTCAGTGCATCGAATCGGCGGGTGCTTTGGGTGATCGATTTATTGATCTGCGCCGGCAGTTCATCATAATCCTGTTCTTTGGGGTTCAGGTAATCTGCATGGTGTTTGATAATATTGAGGTGGAATTTATTCCTGACCAGGAAAGCGCTGCTGCTGATCGGTTGAAAGAAAGATTTATGATAATCTATCGTTACCGAATCGGCCAGCTCGATGCCTTTCAACAGGTGCCGGTATTTTTCCGACAATAACAAACCGCAACCATACGCAGCGTCGATATGAAACCACAGGTTGTAACGTTTGGCTATATGGGCCATTTCGTGCAGGGGATCGATGTTCCCGAAATCGGTAGTACCTGCAGTGCCTATGATGGCAATGGGAATATTGCCTTGTTCTATCTCCAGCAAAATGGCCTGTTCCAGTTGCGCCGCATCCATTCGAAAGCGATCGTCGGTGCCTATCTTTACGATCGATTGTTCCCCAAGGCCCATCAGCGAGGCATTTTTGTGATTGCTGAAATGCGCCTTTTCCGACACAAAGATCCTGAACCGGTTCGCATTGGCCGGATGTCCCTGTAATTTGATATTGTGCTGTAAATACGTCAGTGCATAATAGTCGCGGGCCAGTAACAAACCCATCAGGTTGCTTTGCGAGCCACCGCCGGTGAATACGCCATCGCACTGATCATCGTACCCGATCTGTTGACCTGTCCAGTCAATTAACCGGCGCTCAATGAATGTGCCGCCAGCGCTTTGGTCAAAGGTGTCCTGGGAGGAGTTAATAGCGCTTATGATCACTTCTGCAGCCAGGGCAGGTATTACCACCGGGCAATTCAGGTGGGCAATGTACTGCGGCAGGTGAAAGGCGGTGGCATGTTTTATGTACAACGCATTTACCTCGTCAAAAAGACTTTTATAATCAGGCAGCGGGGTATCGAGGCTGATGTTTTCAAAATCGGCCAGTAATGCAGCCGGCTTTATTCCGCTGAACGGTTTCCTGGTGTGTTTTAAAAAGCCCGAGATCTGTTCGGCCGCAGCCCTGATGGCCAGCCGGTATTCAGTTTCGGTTTCGGCATGAAAAATATCGTTACAGGTATTGTCTTCGATTTCGTTCTTGGGCAACTCTGTAGCGTATATTGAGATCAAGGTTTGTTTTTCCATTGTGTGAACAGTTATTTGTGTGATGGGTCGTTTTGAAAAAGTTTCCCATAATGTTCTTCCATAATAAAATAGGGGTCATCGGTGTGTGTTACCGACCGGATGTTGATCAGGCTGGTTTTACTCATCATGCGCAACATGAGCCTGCGTTCGCATTTAACCAGTTGTCCGTTCTCGTTGCGATAACCGGCAACAAATGAATTCCGGCCATGGGCGCACAGGTGATTGTTTACAAAAATGAGATCGCCTGAATCGGGAATAAAATCATTGTAGATCAAATGCTTTGCTTCGTCCCAGAAACGTACGAGGTTATGCATGGCCTCAGGCGTTTGCCCGGCTTTTTCATTATAGATCTGTTCCGCCGCATCAAACCGGATGAACGGCCTTTTCCGGTTACCATATAATATAGAGGTGGTTACTTCTTCTGCATTGTCTTCTTCCTCGTAGTTGGCATCTTTCGGACATTTATAAATGGGTTTGAACAGTTCCTCCATAATCTCATTCGTATCGCCGTGCGACCGGATGGAGTATAAAGTTGAAGGCACCTGTTCTTCATTCCGCAGAAAGAGAAAACTCAGGAAGTCGGCCTGGTTAAAAAGAAAAGCGTCTTCGGTATGAACAAACAGATCGGTCCTGGATCCGGAACCTGTTTGGGTATGGCTCATTTTTTCATCCGGTATAACGGCATGCAGTATGCCGCCACCTTTTCGCTGGGCGTAATACTGTACCGGTTTGGAAGGAATGGCGCCGTGCAGCAGGGAGCAGATGAAACCATATTTGATCAGCTTGCTGTAATCGGTTTCTTTCCACGAGGGTGGAGTAGGGCCCAGCGCCTCGTGATCAACCTCTGTAAGTCCTCTCAATACAAGCGCGCCGTACTGGCTGCGCGAGAAATCGGCGCCAAAGCGACTTAAGAGACCCGCAATACGTTCAGGTAATAATTGAAAAGCATTCAGGTGCAATGCCGAAATATAATCGGGATGTTCGTAATGGCCAAATGCTCGCATGAGTATATTGGCCACATTTGAAATGGCGGCTCGCTCTTTCGGTGTAACGTCAACGATCATTGGACTCATAGGCGGTGGTAATACACCTGGCCCTGTAATATGTGCCGGCGTTGTAACAGGTGGCCGGGCAGTTGCGATGATAGTTTCCATGTTTTTAGGACTTTAATAGTTAATGGTTTTATATTAATTAATGCAAAGCGTTTTTGTAAAGACAATACCATCCCTGTACGCGATGCTGAATGTTCAGCTGCATACGAATCCTGTTTGCTGTTTTAGCCGTTGCTACAGTGTCATACAGGCATGCATATCCCTGTACGCTGTGCCTTCAGGCTTTTAGCGCGGTGTGTTTAGTGGTTACAATAAATTTTAACAGTGAAATCAGACGATACCAATGCCTGTTATGTTATTGGCGTATACCAATAATATAACACAGCGGTGTTGATACTTTTCAATAAAACCGGATTGTTTCAAATGTTTGACGTAAGCAAACATTTGGTGATTGGAAGGAGAAGTGAAATGCGTACGCAATATAAATACTAAATCAGTTATTCGGTTACGCGATGAGGAAAAATATTAGTCACTTTACATAAAGATTACAATGACGCATAAATAAAAACGGCCCGGATATTAACCCGGACCGTTGTCGATATATCACTTGGAAAAAAGAGACTAGAATTTTATGGTCACATTCGCCGTGACACTGCGCGGCATTTGCGGGCTCAATGTACCCTGACCAACAAAGTATAATTCGTTGGTGGCGTTATCAACCTTTACACCCAGGCGATACCAGCGGGCGTCATAAAAAATAGTTCCATTTAATAAGGTGTAAGAAGGCAACGTGAAAATACCAGTGGCAGATGAGTTGGCGGTAAGGTGTTTGTCAACATAATTGCCACCGGCGCCAAAACCCAATCCTTTTGCTTTTCCGTTTAATAAGGTATAACTGATCCAGGCATTGGCCAGGTTACGCGGACCGGCAAATGCAGGACGTCTACCATCAATGGCTGCTGTTGCCTTTGTCAATTTGCTGTCGTTGTAGCTATAGCCCGCTAAAATGTTCAATCCATCTACAGGGCTTGCCAGTACCTCCAATTCAATTCCTTTGCTGTATTGGGTGCCATCCTGCACAGTGATATTATAAGTTTTATTCTCTATTACAGTTGGTTCAACCCGGCTCATGTTGGTTGCTTTGATGTCGTAGTAGCTGGCAGTAATGTTGAGTTTATTGTTCAACAGGTCAACCTTTACGCCACCTTCAAACTGATCAGCATGCTGCGGTTGAAGTACACCCGAAAAGCTCAAATTGCTATTTGTTATTGTTGGCTGCGTAATGGGTTGCAGATAAATAAACCCATTCATATAGTTGCCAAACAGCGAAACTTTGTTTTTTACCAGTTGGTATACCAGGCCGTATTTATGCGAAATGGTTGACTGGTAAAATTTGGTGTCCCTCACCGTGGTGTCGGCATAATGGTTGCGGGTGCCTTTACTGTCAAAGCCATCAACGCGCAAGCTCACCATGGCAATTAAATTGTCAGTTATGTTCACGACGTCTGAAACATAAGCGCTGTACATTTCCGTAGTGGTGTGGTTCCGGGTACCTTCTGCTGTCGTCGCCGCTAAACGCTGGTCAACTGCATAGCGGGATATTTTTCCATAATTCTTGTCCAGGATATCTGTGCCATCCACAAAATCAAAAACAATATAAGGAGAGTTGTCATTGTTGATCTTAGTGCGAACATAATCAAGCCCCACCAGCAGGCGGTGTTTTATGGCACCGGTGGTGAATTTTCCGGTAAAGTTCTGCTGAATATCCAGTGCGGTATTGATGGTGTTCTGCAGGGTGATGTTACGCTCCAGGGAGTCATCCGTATTTTTGCGAATGAATTCGTATTGGTAATAACCGTCAGACTTACGGGTATTGTTGCTGATAATGGTTTGGGAAGTCCAGTTATTGCTTATTTTATAGGTAGCCATGGCCCGCATGTTGGTAGTGGGCGTTTTCATGGTGATGTCGTTGGTGGTATAAGACCTTTTCCAGTTAAAACCCAACTCATCAGGTGTGTGGGCTACGAATTGGCGGGTGCGGTTCAGGAAAACAACGGAAGGGCTGGTCATTTCCGCATTATAAAATTCCGCATTCAGATTTATTTTGAGTCTATCGTTGGCGCGGATCTCAAAAGCCGGTGCTATCAACAACGATTTTCTGAAACCGGCATCCTGGAAACTCTGCTGATTTTGGTAAGCGGCGTTCAGGCGGAACAGTACGTTTCCTTCTTTATTAACCGGACCATAAATATCAGCAGTTACCCGGTTGAGATTATAGCTACCCATGCTGTATGAGATCTCTCCACCCAATGTGTCAATGGGTTTTTTGGTAATAATATTGATCAAGCCACCTAAAGAGGTAACTGCCCCACCATATAAAGTAGTGGAAGGTCCTTTCAGAACTTCAATTTTTTCTACATTGATAGGATCCATTTCACCGTTGGTCTGGCCAGGAACACCATCGATCATGGACGCTTCGGTGCGGAAACCGCGTAATATATAATAGGAGGCGCCATCGGAGTTAATACCACGGTTGCCTTGTATTTTAAACAAACCGGGCGTGTTCTTCAACAAATTGCCAAAGTCAGTAATGATCTGTTCTTTGATCAGGTTTTTAGAAAGGGAGGTATATACCTGGGGATTTTCTAACCGGGACAATGGCATTTTGGCTACGGTTTCGCTGCCATCGCCAATTGATTTATTTCTACCTGCCGCAATCACCACTTCCTGCAGGTAGGCGTGGTTTTCGGTCAATACAAAATCGGTTACTATTATTTCGCCTTCGTTAACGGAAACGGTTTTATCAACAGGTTTTAAACCAACGGCGGTTACACGAATGGTATAGCTGCCGGGTTTAATGCCGGTCAGTTTGTATTCGCCCTGCAGGTTGGTGGCGGTTGCTGCTTTATGATTGGCAAGCCCAACCGTAATCCCTTCTGCCGGTTTACCATCAGCAGTGGTTACTTTTCCCCTCAAAATGCCCTGCGCCATCAGGACAGTCTGCAAACCGGTAACAAAAAATAATAACAGGGTAAAACGAATTGACATTTTCATTGTTTTTCATTTAGTAAGTGCAAAGTGCTATATGTGCTATCCTTTAATTATTTAGTGGTACGGGTGGCGCCGGCAGGGAGCGCCGGCTATTAATAAAAAAGAACCTGTTTAGGCGTACGCTACACTGTGTTTGGTTCTCCTTCCGTAACAGCGCAGGTACGATAAACAGGTAAATAGTTGGAAAAGGTATTAACAGTTTTTAGGTTCCTTGCCCCGTCCTTCACCACTGATCTTTCGCAGCAAGGGGCAAGTGTTATGATTAGCAAACAATCGTAACAATTATATTCCATATATAAATTGTTACTGTGGAAGGAGAATTAAATCGTGTTGCAAAGAAAAGAGAATCAGCGATTAACCGGGTTACGCAATCAGGAAATTGATTTACGAAATGGGTAACATAACGGATGAACGAAATATTAATGTTAAATGTAATAGCAAGGGCGGTAATAATAGGAAGGCTTTTTTTACTGTTGCGTTTTAAAATATTGCTGTAAAAATTTTTCGGATGTTTGCTGAACCGCTTCCACATCCTTTGTTAAAACAGGCGAAGTGAGACAATGATTTCCAGCATGTACAAAGGCAAATTTTTGTTTGTTGGCAGTACCGAGTTCATCAAACATCTTCAACATGGCCGGCACAGAAGCTACTTTATCCTGCTCCTGCTGGTTTTTATACCAGTATCCCATAAACACCGGACATTTTACCTTTGTAAATATTTCTTTATGCATAACACATGTCAGGAAGTTTTGAAAAGCCATTATGCCATTGAGATGATAATGTGTTGTCCAATACCTGGCGTATTCAGCATTCGGTGCTTTGTAATCGTAGGTAGGGGAGCCTGAGAATAATGTTGCCAGTTGTAAGCCCCATGGTTTAACCAGCATCTCAGCCTTTTCATCATACATTTTTACACAAGGTGAATACAGCACAATAACCTTTATTTCCGGGTGTTTAGCGGCCAGGTAGATCGTTAAAGCTCCTCCGAATGAAGAGCCCATAACAATTACTTCATCTCCCAGTGTTTTAGCCACCGCCAAAGCATACTCTGCTGAATAAATAAAATCCCCGGCAGTAACATCAGCCATCGTGGAGTCTCCAAGGTTAATTCCGTGGCCGTATAATCTTCCCAAATACAAGTTGGCTGCATATTTTTTTGCAATATTTTTATGTACCGGGTCGCCATCAACATGCGTGGATGAAAATCCATGAATGTATAAAAAAACCAGTTTTGTTTTCTGTTTTCTCGTTGAATCAGCCCATACTATCTTTGCCTCGCAACCTTTCCGGATACCTCTTACAGCAAGTTCACTTTCGTTAATTTGTTTTTCCAACGTTGGCAAATCGGCGGCTAAATTAAACCCGGGAGTTTTAAGTTTTGGCGCGGCAGGTCTTGGCCCCGTAATATATACTATGGTGCCGGCTACCACTATCAATACCAGTATTTTTAACAGTTTTCTTTTTTGGAATATTGCAATTCTCTTTTTCATCTGTTTATTTTTTTTGCTTTAAAAAGGTCACATGGAACGCCTCGTCAACATTTTCCTGGTGTCAAAAATTTGCATGGACTTTTCATTCTTAAATTTTCAGGTAAATGTCAACTGGTATAGACCTATAACAAATGAGGGTAGAAGAATTGGACATCACTCCTGGCCTGCTTACATAAATGAGTATGTGCTACACTTAGATTCTTCAATAAATTCTTACCAGATGGGAGTTCTGTATAACCCAATGGGCCATTTGCCACAATGGATAAAAAATAGCCATAACATGACAGGTTCTCTCTGTCCTACTAAATAGCCAATATTTGAGGCGGCTGTGTTGATTTTGATGAAGCTTAATTTTTTTTGCCCCTATAAACGGTGTTGAGCCTTCACCCAGGTGGACATTAACGGCCTAAATTTCACCCACTGGGACTCGACAAATTGTAAAAATAATTGGTTATCAAATTTTTAATAAATTGTCGACCTCACTTTTACAGTTTAAAACGACCTATTTAAAACTTATTTCACCCCATTTACTGACAGTAAACACCCCAAAATAAATTTATTTCACCCCATTTACTGATAGTAAACACCTCAAAAAAAGCTGGAAACGACCCATTTAAAACTTTTTTCACCCCATTCCCAGCTTAAAACGACCCATTTAAAACTTTTTTCTACCCGTTTTCAGCTGGAAACGACCCCAAATAAATTTGAAACGACCCATTTAAAATTAATTTTCACCTGTTTCGGATTGGAATACACTGTTTGGAATTGGAAATGATGCCCCAAAAATTAGTTTTACCTCATTACCGTTTGCAAAACATGCTTTAAAACTTAGCACCGCCACGTTTTCAATCTGCAACGACGTTGCAAACGGTAAAACTTTCCTTACATTTGTCCAATCACCAGACGACAAATCAACTAATATGGCAGGCAAAAAAACATACGATGTAATCATTATTGGCGGAAGTTATGCGGGACTATCGGCGGCGATGGCGTTAGGAAGGAGTTTACGAAATGTACTTATAATAGATGGGGGAGAACCCTGCAACCGGCAAACGCCGCATTCTCATAATTTCATTACGCATGACGGCGAAACGCCAAAAGCAATTGCCGAAAAAGCCAAAGAACAGGTGTTGAAATATGATACGGTAACATTTCTTCAGGGAAAGGCAGTTTCAGCCATTAAGCATGATAATGGGTTTGATATGACAACCGCCGATGGCGCCGTTTTTTCTGCCCGGAAGCTGTTATTTACAACCGGGATCAAGGACCAGTTTCCGCCCATTCCAGGGTTTGCCGAATGCTGGGGCATAACCGTTATTCATTGTCCGTATTGCCATGGGTATGAAGTAAGGCATGAAAAAACCGGTATTTTAGCGAATGGAGACATCGGTTATGAGTTTGGCAAACTGATCAGTAACTGGACAAAAGACCTAACGTTGTTTACAAATGGAAAATCAACCTTATCTTTAGAACAAACGCAAAAGCTGGCGCAACATAATATACCAATTATTGAAACTGAGATTGCTGCTTTTGAACATACGAACGGACAATTGAAGCAGGTACAGTTCAAAGATGGTTCCACCATGGCGATGAAAGCCGTATATGCAAAGATCCCATTCGAGCAGCATTGCGATATACCCGTGCAGTTGGGGTGCGCTTTAAATGAGCAAGGTTATTTGTCTATTGACAATTTTTATAAGACGACTGTTCCCGGTGTGTATGCAGCTGGCGACAATACGGTGATGATGCGGGCAGTTTCATTGGCTACAGCGGGTGGAGGAATGGCCGGTGCGCTTATTAATAAAGAGCTTATTGACGAATCATTTTAATATATGGAAACGATTGCCAACATTTTAACAGGCCTGGTAGCCCTGGAACATTTGTACATTTTGTATTTGGAAATGTTTGCCTGGGAAACGAAAGGGAAGAAGACCTTTAAAGGTTCCCTGCGGCCTGAGTTATTTACGCCCACAAAAGTGTTGGCGGCCAACCAGGGTTTATACAACGGCTTTTTATCTGCCGGACTGATCTGGTCATTCTTCATAACCGATAAAACCTGGAGTACCAATGTCGCAATCTTCTTTCTCAGTTGCGTAATTGTCGCCGGTATCTTTGGCGCTATTACCGCCAGCAGAAAGATATTTTTTATACAGGCATTGCCGGCGATTGCGGCGTTGGTGGCGGTGTTGGTTAGATGATTAAGAAGCTATTGTAATATCTTTGAAACTTGATTTTAGTCAAATAGTTTTTTGCATACTAATATGTATTAATGATTGTCGTACATTTGATCCATGACGCTTAGTAAAGCCTCTTGCTGAAACAAGCAACGTAACTAAGTTTAAGATTTTGAAGGGTCACTTTGGTGGCCCTTTACTTTTTTAGAAGATGTTCAAGCCTCGCGGATCACTTTACTACTTCATTTTCCCCCTGATATCTTCCACCCGTTGCAACTCCGCTTTGTATTTCTCCGGATTTTGCACAACATCCGGACTGCTGCAAACCTGTTCCAGCAAAGTTTTAGCCTTCTCAGAGTCTCCCTGGGCTACAGCCATGTCTGCCCGTAAGATCATCACCTTGTAAAGATTGTGGCAATGATGGTGCTGGTCTCGCTCAATGGCCTTGTCAAGCACCTTTGATACTTTTTCCAGTTCATCTTCTTCGTCTTCGCTTTTATAGGCAAAATCCAGCGCAAGCGCAAGTCGATCACTAGCTGCTGTGATTGCTGCATTACTGGTTTCTACATCCTGTTTGTCCAGCTTCCTGCCGATGCGAATACAATTGCCGGCAACATCAGAAAACATAAATTCACGAACTCCCGATTTCTTGTCCCTGATATCGCTTATCCTTGGTAGTCCGCGGGTGGGCAGTTTGCCGTTTTTATTGCGGAGGGCGCTGGTAAATGCTTCGTATAATTCATCTGCTTCATCGGTGAGTATGTAACAGGTGTGATAACATTTTTTGGGGTCGTGAAGTTTGATGCCATAAAAATCAAGCCTGATCCAGACTCTTTCAACGATCGCATACGGATTGGGGCTTTTCTGCTGGTAGGTGATTTTAAATCCAAGTGTTTGATAAAAGACAAGCAACTCTTCAAGCGATTTGCAGGGGAAAATGGGCGTTATGATATTCATACTTTACTTTCATTGCTGAAAGCGCAAAATTAGCTAGGGCATATGATGTAGAATTGTACAAATTCGACATTCAGCATTGGGGATCAACAGGCAAATTAACAATAGCCTTCAGGTAATTTTTAGGTTGCAGGCCGGTAAACTCCATGAAATCATGATTGAAATGCGACTGGTCAAAATAACCGGTATCCAGTGCAAGGGAAGTAAAAGATTTCCTTTTGTTGAGGTTGCTGACTGCCGTTTCAAAACGGGTTATTCTTAAATATAGTTTGGGTGTGAATCCTACATGTTGACTGAACAGCCGCTCCAATTGTTTTTGAGAAAAAGGCACATTTTTTAAAAGCGTTTTAATGTCCATCTGTCCACCTGATTCGTCTATGGTTTTCACCGCCGCAATGAGGTGCGGGTTGATTGTCCGCTTTATTTGTGCCTCCAGAAATTCGGTGGCTATCCGTACTCTTTCGAGGTTGGTGGCAGCTGAAAAAATTCTGTCTTCCAGGTCGCTTCCTTTTGTGCCCAAAAAAGTTTTTAAATCAATATACTGGTTAGTTACAGCTGCTGCAGAGATGGAGAACAGGGCAGGGATGGCATAAGGGAAAAATTCAATGCCGAAAATGCCAACGTTTTCGCTGGAAATAAATTCAGCATGCGTTTTTGATGGTCCCTGTATCCCTGATGAAAAAGATTCTTTTAGTGTTCCTGTTGCCGTGACCTCGGTAAATTTTCCCTGATAATGAAAGATCAGTTGAGGTGAACGCGTTGCAATAGACAAATGCCTGAAATGATCTTCTTTGGATGCCGCCGCTTCGCCTATCCAAAAAAACTTCACATAATCTGAAAGTGCCAGGGAAGGTTTTATTTGGTAGTACGTTATATCCATAAGACAGAAATAGATTATCTGAACTCTTTTGTAACCTCGATCAATCCAACAATGTTGCTGTTGAATTCTTCCAATTCTTCTGCCGGAACCCACAACTCATTGTGTATTTCACCACCAACATTTTGAATATCAAATTTATTGACATAGTCTGTCTTAACAGCAAACTTCGTAACAAAGCCAGACCCTGACGCCGGCACATTCCAATCCCTGGCGATTTGGATAGCGTAATCTTCATTTATTACGGGATAAAAAATAGGTTGTTCAGGCAGTCTCGGCGGAAATTTTTTCCAACCAGATTGCTCAATTAATGCTAATTCTTCTGGCCCAACTGGTCTGTAGAGTATTGTTACATTGTTTGTTTGCATGATATAGTTTAAATAACCGCGATTATACAATATTTAATAACAGGAAACAACACATGGCGTTATTTCATTTTGTTACGCCAATAATAACCCCAAAATTTCCATCTGTCTGGATCCAGTTTTTTTCTGGTAAATAAGTTCTCGAAACAAAGCCGTCAAGATATAACGCATTTTTACAACCCAGTTTCTTAAAATAACTGGCAAAATCATAGAAGTTGATCTCACTCTTCGACATCACAAAAATTACGTTATTGTTGGGCAATAGGCCAACGCCATTCCGGATGTTTACATTCGCAGAACCCTCTTTAAATGCGGAGTGGATCGCCCCATCTATCACCAGCATGGGCCCTGATTGCGTGGCATATTTTATTTTACCCTTGTTAACAAAGTCCGTTGTTTGACAAATGACCGGCAGGTTGTCGGTCGTAATATAAAATACACCGTTGGGTTTTAAATAGAAATTACCATGGGCGCTGGCTGTATTTAAATGGGATAGTTCTTTTTTGTTTTCGATGTAAAGCCCCAGCGGTGAATTGTCTTGCATATACATGCCGGCATTCATGGCAAATACCAAAGTTCTTTTTTGGGCCTCCAGCCAGGTTTTAAGATTTTGAATGCTTTTGAAGGTTTCATTGTCATCATCTTTCCAGTATAACTTCAGGTCGCTTTTTTTAATGTCAACCTCATATGTTATAAATAGATTGTCGTCGGTTCTTTCTTTGACAACAAACGCCAAAAAACCGGTTGTTAAGAAAAGAAAGATCAGTAAAGATATTTTTGTTTTCATGGGAATGGTTTAACTGTTCAATGTGACTCAATAACGAAGAAATTCCATATGGGGAAAACAGCCTTTCCATTATTTATTTTTTATTCATATGAACTATAACAAACCTGTAATTAAAAAGATACCTGTAGCAGATCGTACTTAACGGCAAACACCACCAGGCCTGCTGTATTGCGGCAACCGACTTTAGCTATCAGGTTATTCCGGTGTCCTTCTACGGTGCGGGCGCTTAGAAACAATTTTTGAGCGATTTCTGTACTGCTGTATTCCTGGCAAATCAGCAGCAGCACCTCTTTTTCGCGCGGGGTGAGCTCTATGGGTATATTATTAATTTCGGATACTATTTTGTTTTTCGGGCGAAGCGTTGCGAATAGCCTGTAGGGTCAGCTGGTTCAGGTAAAAGCCGGTTTTTACTACTGTGTAAATGGCATTTATCAATTCGGTTTTGTCGCAATTCTTCAACAGGTATCCGGCCGCCCCGTTTCTGATGACCCGGGAAATAAACACATTGCGGAAGTACATGGTGAGAATGATCACCTTAATGGCCGGATATTTTTCCTGCAGCATAGCGTTCAATTCTACTCCGTTTATCCCGGGCATATTTAAATCGATCAATGCCACATCGGGGAGTTGATCACATTGACTGATCTGCTTCAGCAGATCAGCTCCGCTTTCTGCCGAAGCAATGAGTTGGAATGGCGGCTGGCTCCCGATCAGCAATTCCAGGCTTTGCCGGAACAAATGCTGATCGTCAGCAATGGCTATGCGTATTTCAGCTAGAGGACTGGCCATGAGTAAAGGTTTTTAATGGAAGGGTGATGTGCATGCTGAATCCGCCGGCGCCTGGTAGACTGATGTGAGTCTCGGCCCGGATCAACAACAACCTGCTTTCTATATTCTTTAGTCCGATCCCTTTTGTAAGCGTTGGGCCTACAGGTAATCCGCGTCCGTTATCGCTATAGGTAATTGATAGTTGATCGTCTTTCATCTGCAGGGTTATACGTACCTGGTCGGCGTGCGCATGTTTGATCGTATTGGTGAGCAACTCTTTCAGTACCCGGTATAAAGCCAGTGACTGTGTTTGATCAAGGCCTGCCAATACCGCATCGGCTTCATTTACCAGGAAGAATCGGATGCTCGAGCTCTCCTGGTAAATTTCCACCAGTTCTTCCACCGCTGCAGAAAAGCCATACAGGTCGAGGCTTTCCGGCGACAGGTAATGTGAAATATTACGCACGTCATGGATGATCCGGTCAATTTGCATTTTCGTATGCCGGCCAAAAGAATTTATAAACTGCTGGTCCTTCGTTTCGGGAAGATGCCGTTCGATATACATGCGTATCTGTGTCAAAGCCGTTCCTACTTCATCGTGCAGATCCCGGCCAATCCGTTTTCGTTCCCGTTCTTATGATTCAATGATGGCGCTCAGCAGTTCCTGTTGGTGTTGCAGCGCAGCTGCCTGCGCCTTTTTATGTTGATTGAGCAACCCCGCCCTGTACCTGATAAAAAACAACACTATGGTTAATCCCATCAGCAGGGAAACGATCATTGCCAATATGATCAACGTATAAAATTCTGTACTATCCGTTCGCACAATTTAGGGCTTTCAAAAAGATCAACATCCCGTTCAAATTATAACTGTATTACCGTGCGCGAAGGAGCGCGTTTGCCCGAATGAAAAAAGGCTATGGCAGCCATCGTATACAGGAGCAATATCAGCACCGCATGCATCGCCCAGCCGAACCTGTAAAATTCCATTTTCCGGCTGATCACTTCAGAAAAAAAGAATAAGAACAAGGACCCGGAAAAATAAATAAGCAAACCCATAGTGATCCACAAAAAGGGGCTGTGAAACCATGGCTGCCTGGTGGTTTCTTTTATGCTGAGTTGCTGTTGTAAGAACCCGATCGAAACGACCATCATCAAAAAAGCTTCGAGGGTGCGTGAATAACTATTGTACGTGAAAATATCCTGGAAGAAATAAATATTGCATAAAAAGAATCCGATAAATAAAGCAGCCAGCCACTGTAGCAACCGCCTGGCCAGCCGGTTGCGGGTAAGCTGATAATAAAAACAGCACAAGATTAAACATTCGCCAACTGTAAACAGGTGCCCGATGGGCATATTGTTCATTCCGTTCTTCGCTAATATAATGGCTGTTGCATTCATACAGCCTCCCAACAGCAGGTAATAGACGAAAATTCGGAGGGGAAAAGATAAGAATCTCATCTTCGGAATAGCGATGGCTAATGGGATCAATACGGCAGCAGGAGCAATAATGCCCCACAACAAACGCATCATGGATCTGGTTTTATATTTCTTTATGAAAAAAACTTGCTAATAAAGATCGCTGTCAGTATCGCACAAGTGAGGGCAGGGCTGCGTAAAATCATAAATGGTACTTTGTTCGTCGCTGGTCTCACTCTTTTTACGGAGGATGTCTTTTCCTTCTTTTGTCACTGGTACAATAGCCACCTTAAGAGTTGCAATTTGCTGCGGATCGGGCAACATCAAATAGGCTCGTACCCCTTCTACGTCTTCGTGCATTTTTGCCAGTTCAAGGATGTCCTGGATCGGAATGTAAAATGCGCGGATAATATGATCATGCATGTAAGGTTGGATCCAGTTGCGCCAGTTTGTTGTTTCAAGGATCGCTTGTTGCAGGGGGATGGTAGTACTTTGCAGCGGTTTAATGGTAACGTCAGGCATGTTAGGAAGGTTTAGGAATTATAAAAATGATTACTTACGTTTCCAAAGTAGCTTTTTTTACAACTATAAAAAAATTACGTTTGACCGGCCACGAAAAAAAAACTGCCCCGCGGTGGCGGGGCAGTTTGCAGGATCAGCAGGGTATACCACTAACTGGTAATAGTGCTGTTAAGTATGTCCTGAATTTTGGGGCGGCTCGTAACCTCTATCCTGGGGTATTCCATCAGGTTAACACCGA
The DNA here is from genome assembly GCA_966212235.1 of uncultured Niastella sp. GTDB lineage: Bacteria > Bacteroidota > Bacteroidia > Chitinophagales > Chitinophagaceae > Niastella. Next base: position 80,115 of record CBIHPP010000010.1, read on the forward strand.
ATACATTGGCTTCTAACCCTTTTGGTTGCGGGGATTGGGACGTGACCCCATTCAAAATGGCGTCCAGGTTATTCTTGGCATCTTTGTACGAAATGCCTTGTGCCTCGTCAAGGAATGCAATAAAATCTTTGTATTCAGTGGAGGTAGGGTCCAGCATGGATGCCTTCAGGGCGGTTACATAATAATCGTAGGTGAAGTTGAACGTGATTTTCTTTACGTCAGTACATGGCGAAGTGAATTCCTGTTGCGACGAATCAACGTTAATACGATAATATTTCACTTTGGGGAAATAGATAAAATTTTTCCCGGTACTATCAGCCTGCACGGCTTCGTGGCATTGCCCCAACAGGCAGGTCTGGAAACTTCTACTACGATCATCCCAGGATGTACGCAAGGTAGTTCCAACGCCTTTTATAAATTTCACCATATCGGTGAGAATGTTTTCCGGGACAACCACTGCGTCAAAGATCATCTTTAAAACCTCGGTATTGAACTCGGCAATGACCTGGGTGGAAGAATATTCTTCAGTGATAACCTCGAAACTGGAAAAACCGCCGGCCTGAACTAACAGGTATTGCATATAATGCGTGACAGCCGGATCCCATTGTTTTACCGGGGGCGTATCATCGGCCAGTACTTTCTCCGGATGTTCTTTTAAATAGGCAAATACTTTTACCCGCATGGTGGCAAAAAAGTTGGCCACTTTATCGCACACCGAACGGCCGGTTTTGAACTGCTTGCTTTTTTCTACAAAAGAGCTCGTCAAATTCACAAATGAGATCAATCCATCTGAATCCTGGAACGAAGATTGATCTTTCGGCTTATCGTCTCTCAGCACTTCGTGCAGTAAGGCGATATGAGATAATAGCTTGTTCTCCGGAGCGCTCTCGGGTGGATTGCATTCCACGCGGTTCGAATTTCGCCCGGGACTTTTCGTGTCCGGAATACTGGTTTCAGGGATCCAGAAATAAGTGCCCTTAGGACGGTATTCGGGTCTTTTTGGATTTGGATTTACCGGTGCATATCCCTCGGGTTCAGTGCCCACTATTAACCTGGCTCCTCCCCAGGTTGCTGGCGGATGGGTTGATGCCGGTACCCAGTAGGAACCTACACCTGAAAACTCTTTGACTTCGTAATGCCAATGAATATCCGAAGACCAATCCCAGTCGTCAGTAATGTCACGATAATTGTCCTGGCTATCGCTCCATTTAAAAACACGCGCGCCACCCCATTTGTTAATTTCTTTTCCCGAAACATTTAATGTTCGACACATAAATAATGATTTAATTGTTAAAAAATATTTACTGCACAAATGAACCATTAAATGCGCCCGGAGAATAGCGTGTAATTGCTGGATCACCAACCAGGTATTTGTACGGGGGTACGTATTGAGAAAAAACAATAGGAGGGGAGCAGGAGCCCTGTTCTTTTAAAAAAATCACAAAAACCGAATTTGCGAAAAATGATTCCACATACTATTCGCTGTTATGGCTGGTAATTAGTACTTTGGCAATTGTATTGGCGTTTTATAAATAGCCCTTCCCTTTATATGCGTAAAAAAAGAATGCTCCTGTATAGTCTCCTGGCCATCATTCCCATTTGTTTAATAACCGTTTTTTTGTGTAATAAAATTATTCGGGACACAGCTGCCGGTAAATTGTATACCGACGCAAAAGCCATCCCTTTTAACAAGGTTGGGTTGTTGCTCGGGACCTCTAAACACCTTGCATCCGGATATCCCAATCTGTATTACAATTACCGTATTGAAGCCGCTACCCGGTTGCTAAAGGAAGGGAAAATAAAGTACCTCATCATTAGTGGGGATAATGGCCGGAAAGAATACAGCGAGCCGGAAGACATGCGTGCCGATCTGATGGCTGCCGGCATTGATTCATCGGTTATATTTCTCGATTATGCCGGGTTCAGGACCTTCGATTCCGTTGTGCGGTTAAAAGAGATCTTTAGCCAGGATTCAGTTACCATCATTTCCCAGCCATTCCACAATGAACGGGCGCTTTATATGGCCTCAAAAGAAGGGATCACGGCCATTGGTTTTAATGCTACCGACGTAAGCGCCAAATACGGTTTCCGGGTACAGTTACGCGAAAAGCTCGCCCGCGTAAAGGTCTTTGTCGATTACTGGTTGGGCAAAAAGCCCAGGTTCCTGGGCAGTAAAGTGAATATTCCAGCATAGGTTAATAGACGGTATTGGAAACAGCCCCGTACCGCCCCGATAACTATCGGGACGGTACGGGGCTGTTTCCGTGTAAAGACGTGAGTTACCGAAAGTAAGTCCAAACAATACGGGCATGGCATCGGTATTTTTACGGATGCTAAAAATAACCTCCTAAAATATATAAGTTGATGAAACGCAAGCTGGTAAAGGATGCCAGGGCATGATGGATATTTTCTCCTGATATTTTTTTTACAGATAAAAAAGCGTTGTTAGCTTTAGTTACTCTCTAAAAATCTTTATTATGAAAAATATTTATCGGTTGTTGATCGGTGTTTCTTTCGCCGCAGTGGTAGCTGCAGGCGTTTATTTGTATTTTGATAATGTGGCCAAAGCCCGGACAATCATTGAATTGACGGAAAAATGCTCGCCCGGCATAAAGCCCGGTGATGGGTGTCCCGATTCGTATACAGGTGGAATGAATTGGGTAAAATTGTCAGATGTAGTCAAAATGGTGCGGGAATATGGCAAAAACCAGGCAACCAGCATTGATTCGTTGATGAGAAATAAATTAAATACCCGCACCTTCCGCGACAGCCGGTTTATCACCTGGCCCTTAGATACCATTAAAAAATTTATTTCAATTATTGAGAAACAAACGATGACCGTACCTTTAGTAAATGACAATGGACACGTCATTAAACGATGTGATCTTGGAATTAAATTTTACTATAGCGCTTATCCGGGCCTGGTGAAGGGTATGGACATGGAAAAAACATACAAGGGCAGGCATACCCTGGTCATGATTCCTACCTACATGCGTTCTTCTGATAGCATATATGTGGAATTTTCGCCATTCCATTTCGTTGGCAATAAACCTATGCCGTTCAAAGACCTGATGAATATGGAAACCAGATCGGCAAAAGGTGATGACCAACAAAGAAATAAATTACCAGCCACATTTTTAATGATGCAAACCGATGATGGTGACGGAGGTAAAAATCACGGCACTATATGTCCGCCTCCGGATTGTATTGCAGAAATCCTGAGTATGGCTGAGCAGCAGGAGTAAAAACACATATGGTATCATGAAGTACCTGATAAATACATTGCTCGTATTCGAATGGATTGCTTTCCTGGCATCGCTGATATTTTTCAAACAATTAAAAAAGCAAAACCTGGTCCTGATCCCTGTTTTGCTCTTTGTTATCGTTTTTTCAGAAGCTGTAGGGAAATTAATTGTCATTCATGCCATCACAATAGTGTCAAGTATGGAGTGGTTCAATGTCATGATACCTGTTCAGTTTCTGTGCCTCTTCCTGTTATTTTATAAGCAGACCGGTTACCGGTATTGGCGTCGCATCATTATATTGTTTTCTGTTGTAATTACAATACTGGCCATAGTTTATATGCTACAGCCAGGACAACAGAAATTCAATGTCGTGAATTATACCCTTGGGGTCATATTTCTGTCTGCCGTTTGCCTGCATTATTTATACGAATGCATGAACAGCCAGTCAATCATAGATATATACACGAATAGTCTGTTTTATCTGGCAATAGGCACCTTACTGTTTTATCTGGGCACGTTGCCGTTGCATTCTATGCGCAATTACCTTTATTATAATTATAAAAGTATCTTTTATCCGTATTACTATCTTGGTTATATTTTGAATATAATGATGTATAGTTTAATAACTTTTGGAATCATATGGGCGAACAGGAAATAATTGTATTTTTTCTATCAGTTGGCCTGGTAGTTTTGTTGTTTATAATGGCAATATGCCTTGTTATAACCAGCCAGCGTAGACGTCAGTTATATTTTATGAAAGAAAGCGAGAATGCAGCGTTGAAGCATCGAAAAGAATTGCTGGAAGCCCGCCAGGAAATACAACAAAGCCTGATGCAGCAATTAGGCGCAGAACTGCACGATACGGTTGGGCAAAAGCTTACGCTTGCTTATCTGCAGATGGAAAATGCGCGTTACCTCGATGATATCAATAAAATTAAAGATCATATTTCGTTGCAGAATGTGTTGATACAGGAATCCCTGGATGAATTACGCAGTCTCAGTAAAATTTTGATCTCCCATGATTTTTCTGATTTCAGTTTTGTACATTTTCTCAGTAAGGAAATGGATCGGCTGGAACAAAGCGGACTTGTTAAAACCGTTTTTGTGGCGCCGGCACGCGCGCCTAAACTGGCGAATGAAAGAATTGAGTTAACGCTTGCCCGCATTTGCCAGGAATTTATTCAGAACAGTCTTAAACACAGCGGGGGTACAGTCATTAAGATTGAAATAAAGCTGGACGAGGAAAAAATTGAAATACACTGCAACGACAACGGGAAAGGCATTGACTGGCAGAAAGGCAATGAATACGATGTACGATCAGGTACCGGTTTGCAAATGATCAATACCCGTGTTTCGTCTATTGGCGGTACCTGCGCCTGGGGAAATGAGCAGGGCGCCCATCTGGTGATCAGTCTTCCACTTGATTCAAACATTATGGTATGACACACAGCATTGTTATTGTAGATGACCATGTATTGATTGCCGAAGCGTTGGCCACGATGATCAATAACATTCCTAATTTCGATATTCTGTATGTATGCAGCAATGGCAATGACCTGATCGAGCGCTTCAAACAACCGCGTAATGTGCCCGATGTGGTAATCCTCGATGTGCAGATGCCTGTAATGGATGGCTATAAAATAGCCGAGTGGTTAACCATCCATCATCCGGGTATTCTCATTCTGGCGCTAAGTATGCAGGATGATGATGAAAAGATCATTCGCATGATACGGGCCGGCGCAAAAGGCTACCTGTTAAAAAGCATACAACAGAAAGACCTGGCCCATGCCCTGACCTGCATTGTTAAAGATGGCATTTACTTTAGTCCGATGGTAAGCAGGGTGCTGGGAAATGATTACCTGAAAAAGGAAGTGTTGAAGCGCGAGCTGAGTGATAAGGAAAAGGAACTGCTGCCGCATATTTGCACCGACCTCACCTATAAGGAAATAGCAGCTAATCTTTTCCTAAGCCACCGCACGGTGGAAAGCCATGCAAACAGTATTATGGAAAAATTGCAGGTACGAAACCGCATAGGATTGGTTCTTTTAGCTATAAAGAGAGGATGGGTTTGATTTTTAATGATTAACTTTAGAAAAGTTTTTAATATCCTGGTTCTTTTATTATACTTGCCGTTCGTATGCTGCCGTTTCTAAAGTCTTTTATTAAAAAAGGGATTGTTCTGCCTGTTTATATCTGTTTTTCCGGTCTGTTGCAGGGTCAGCAATCCGCCTCTTATCATTTTACACACCTCGATTATAACCAGGGACTGTCTAATAACCAGGTAAATTGCATCTATAAAGACAAAAAGGGGTTCATGTGGTTTGGCACCATGAGCGGACTGAACCGCTTCGATGGTTACACTTTTAAGACTTTCCGCCATTCCATAAAAGATACCAACTCCATCATCGATGACTATATCTCAAAAATTGTAGCCGGACCTGATAATAAATTATGGGTCCTGTCGCGGATCGGCTTTAACAGGTACGATCCCGCAACGGAGAAATTTGATCGTTCCGTTGAAAAGTATTTACAGAAACGGGGGCTACCTGCTTATGGCCTGGTCGATATTGTTCGTGCCCAAAAAGGTTATTTATTTGTTTACCGCGATCTTGGAATTTACTACCTGGAAAATGATCAGCCTGCTATTCCTGTAATAAAGAATCCTACGCTGCAAACCAATTTCATTGCAGATGTTAAAATGGATTCGAAAAATAATTGCTGGGTCCTTTATTGCAATGGTTTAATAGAACAGGTTGATGTTCTATCGAAAAAAGTGATTGGACGTACTGCTATACTGCAGCAAAAACAAGGGGCCAATAAATTTTTCTACAAGCTGTTTATTGATGCGCAAAACGATCTATGGATCTATGGCAGCGGGATCACCAAAGGTATTTACCGGGTGAATACAACATTGAATACCCTGCAACAAATAGCCAGCAATGAAGGTACCGCTATACTCAGCAGTAATATTATTTTGAGTATAGTGGAAGATAACAAGGGGCTTTTATGGATAGCAACAGATCATGGCGGACTCAATATCCTGAACAAAAAGAACATGACGGTGCAGGTGTTGCTTAACAAACCGGGCGATGATCACAGCCTTGCCCAGAACAGCCTTACAGAATTATATAAAGATAACCTCGGCATTATTTGGGTGGGAACATACAAACAGGGGATCAATTTTTATCACGAAGGCATTATCAAATTCCCATTATACCGCCATGAAGAAGCAGACCGGGCCAGCCTTCCATACAACGATGTAAACAGGTTTGTAGAAGATGGAAAAGGAAATATCTGGATCGGTACCAATGGGGGAGGACTTATTTATTTTGACCGCACCAATAATACATTTAAACAGTTCAAACATGATGCAGCCAATGATAACAGTGTCACCAACGATGTTATTGTAAGTCTTTATATCGATCACACCAACCTGCTATGGATCGGTACTTTTTTTGGCGGGCTCGACAGCTACGATGGTAAAAAATTCATTCATCACCGGCACAATGAGAAAGACAGCGCCAGCCTGGCTGACGACCGCGTTTGGGAAATTTATGAAGACCGCGATCAAAATCTCTGGATAGGTACTTTGGAAGCTGGTTTGGAAAGGTACGACCGTACAACAGGCCGTTTTATCCATTACAAACCACTGGCCCCAAATTCTGTTCATACCGGTTATATTTCTTCAATAACCGAAGACAATCATGGAAATTTATGGGTAGGTACTTCATATGGTATTGATGTACGGGATAAAAACACCGGCACATTTAAACAATTGCTGGGAAGAGAAACCAGACTGAGCAATGATAATATTATCGCCATTTACAACGATAGCCGGGGATTAACCTGGGTAGGTACCCGCGATGGGTTGAATATTTATAACCCGCAAAAAAACAGTTTCCAGGTTTTTAGAAAAGAAGACGGCCTGCCCGACAATACCATTCTCAATATTATAGAAGACAATGCGCATGACCTGTGGATCAGCACGCCCAATGGCGTCAGCCGGGTCACCTGTTCAGGAACAATGAAAGACAGCATGCGCATCAATTGCATTAATTACGACCGGCTCGATGGTTTGCAGGGAAAAGAGTTCAATGAAAATGCCGCGTTAAAAACCCGGCGCGGTGAGATCGTCTTTGGCGGCGCCAACGGATTTAACCTGTTCGATCCGGCTAACCTGAAGATCAATACCAATACACCTGCCGTTGTATTGACGGGCTTGCAGGTGTTTAATCAAAATATTGAAGCAGGCGATAAGATCAGCAACCAGGTCATTCTGCAGAAAGCGATCTCCGAAACGGATGCCATCACCCTGCGGTACGATGAGGATATTTTTTCTATTGAATTCGCTTCACTGGGTTATATCAATACCCATAAAAACAGATACGCCTACCGGCTGAAAGGCTTTAACGATAACTGGCTGTATACCGATGGCAACTCCCGCAAAGTAACCTACACCAATCTTGATCCGGGAAAATATATTTTTTATGTAAAAGCCTCTAACGATCAGGGTGTGTGGAACGAACAGGGGATTGCAGTGAATATTGTTGTGCTGCCGCCTTTCTGGTTAACACCACTGGCTTATTTGCTGTATGCGCTTACGGTACTGATCGTTTTGTTTGTTGCCCGCCGTATGATCATTCAACGGGCAAAAATGCGGTTTGCATTGGAACAGGAAAGAAAAGAAGCAAGCCGCATACGTGAACTGGACCTGATGAAGATCCGATTCTTTACCAATGTGAGCCATGAGTTCCGCACACCGCTGTCACTGATATTAACGCCGCTCGAAAGAATGATCAGGTCTGCCAATGAACCGGCGCAGCGTTCGCAATACCAGTTGATCCATCGCAATGCACGGCGGCTGTTGAACCTGGTGAACCAACTGCTCGATTTTCGCAAAATGGAAGTGCAGGAATTAAAATTGCATGCTGCCGAAGGAGATATTGTTCAATTCATCAAAGAAACGGTTTGTTCATTTAATGACATCGCTGAAAAAAAGAACATCCGGTTCTCCTATTCGGCTGCACTGGAAAGCCTGTTCACGACATTCGACCACGACAAACTGGAACGGATCATCTTCAACCTGCTTTCCAATGCGTTTAAGTTCACCTCTGAAAATGGTACGGTTTCCGTAGATGTAAGCGCCATTAAAAAGGCCGATGAAACCCTGCTTGAAATAAGAATAAAAGATACCGGTATTGGTGTGCCGGCCGACCGGCATGAAAAAATATTTGAACGTTTCTTTCAGCATGAAGTGCCTGGCACCATGGTAAACCAGGGGAGTGGTATTGGGCTGGCCATCACCAAAGAATTTGTAAACCTGCTCGAAGGCGCCATCAGCGTAGAGAGTGAAGAAGGCAAAGGTTCGTGTTTTACCGTACTGTTGCCGGTAAAAGAAATAACGCCATCCGTTGTTGAACAACCGGAAGAAGAAGATGAGTTTTCGGAAACAGACAAGAGTTCAGTGGTAGCCAGTACCGTTATGACGACCAGCAAAAAAGTATATACTGTTTTGCTCGTGGAAGACAATGAGGATTTTTTGTTCTACCTGAAAGACAACCTGCGTGAATATTACAATATCACAGAGGCCGTGAATGGAAAGGAAGGATGGCAGAAAACATTATCAGTGCATCCGGATATTGTAGTGAGCGATATCAATATGCCTGTAATGAATGGTATTGAGTTGTGTAAGAAAATAAAACAGGACCAACGCACCCAACACATTCCCGTTGTTTTATTAACCGCGCTCACCGGTGAAGAACAGCAATTGCGTAGTATTGAAACAGGCGCTGCCGATTACATGACAAAGCCGTTCAATTTTGAAATTCTGGTTAGCCGCATAAAGAACCTGCTACAGCAGCAACAATCCCTGAAACAAACATTTACCAAACAGGTAGCCGTTAAAACAACAGACATTCAGATCGCTTCACCTGATGAAAAATTTGTTCAGGATGCATTGGCTATCGTAGAAAAAAATATCTCCAACGCTGAATTTTCAGTAGAAGAATTAAGCCGCGCTTTATTGTTAAGCAGGGCCGCTGTTTACAAACGATTGTTTGTGCTCACTGGTAAAACCCCTACCGAATTTATACGATCCGTGCGATTGCAACGCGCTATGCAATTGCTTGAAAAAACAAAAATGACCGTTGCCGAAGTTGCCTACGAAACCGGTTTTAACAACCCAAAATACTTTTCAAAATACTTCAAAGCTGCATTCGGAAAATTACCCTCTGTTCATCAGGCAGAAGCAAAAAAAAGCAGCACTTGACGGATTATACCGTTTAAACCGGTATTTTACGCCTGCCGTCAACATTTAGATACCCTTATTTATACAAACCGATACCATAGGTATGATCGCTGGCTGTTAATTTCACACCGTTAATTTTGCCTGCCACCTGAATATGAAAACGATTGATATGCGGTTTGTCCGATTTGCTATGTGCATTTCTACGTTGTTGTGTAGTGTGTATCTTTCTCTCGTTGCCTCGCCTTCCGGCAGGGAATATTTCGTGAAAACAAGGGCTGATATTATCGTATTTCCACGGGCATCTTTTCCGGTAATAAAAAATAATATAACTCGGGTGTTGGATGTTGCTTTTGAAAGAGCAGGAACCGCCAACGACCTGCTAACTAAGTATACGGGTAGTCACTTCTTTTATTGGGAGTTACAGGATTCTAAGGACCAATTTGTTCTGAAAACAAGCCGCCTGGTTGCAATCGTCCGGCCTCTGACTTTGGCTGGGACGGGGGCGGTTTTGTTTTCAGACAATACTGGTAAAACTCACTTGCAGGAACAACCTGTGAAACCAGTACCAAGGCGGTCAAAACAGATTCGACAATTTTTCAGCAGCAATAATAAAATAATAAAAGTTTAAATACGACTATCACGCTGTTCGCGTTATTATAAGCCGAAATCGAAAACGAATTATATTTGTTGGATTATGTGGAAAATGAGAGGCATCCGCCAGCTGGCGGATGCCTTTTGTCGTTTTGCTCACGGTTATGATCATCGAGCCTGATAAGTTGATAATAATCAATAAATTAATAATTGATTTAGTTAATATAATTTTCGTAATTTCAAACAGTCCAACAGGTTACATGGCACCCGCCATGTAGGTTTCTGAAAAGTACACGCAGTTTTTAAGATTCCTGATTAAAACATTCCCACACGCCGGTATTGTTAAGGAATCGCCGGTGTGAAGAACAGAAAAGGTAAGGTCTGTCGTAGCAAATTTTATGTCTGCAGCAATTACAGGTGTAATGCTGTTTAATCAAATATTGCTATGAAGTTTATCAGAAATCTGTCTGTCAGGAACAAATTACTCCTCGTTTCTCTCATTCCTTTAGCGGCCTTATTGTACTTTTTATCGGCTGGTGTCGTGGACAAAATATCCAGGCAGCAAAATATCCGGCGGGTATACAATGATGTGCTTGAAATTGAAAAGATCTCCGATATCATTCACAACTTACTGGAAGAACGCAGCTATTCGATCAGTTATGTAGGCAGTGGCGGAAAAGAAGATAAAGCGGAAATGCTCCTCCGGCGAATGGAAACCGACAAGTCTGTTTCCGCCTTCAAAGAATTGCTTGCAACTCAGAAAAAGAATAAGAAAATAACCTCATTGGCTGCTTTGCCCGATATACGCAATGGCATTAACCTGCTAACGGTAGATATTGACACCATGGCCAGGGCCTATGCCATCATGAGTATCCTGTTGATAGATGATGGGAATATTACGTATCGTAGTGTGCAGGACCCCGAGATCAGGAACCTGATCGAAACACACCTGTATTTGTTAAACGCAAAAGGATATTTAGGCCAGTTGCGGATGCACCTGCACCTCGCCCTTATAAACAAAGGGTTTCGTAAAAGCGAATTCGCTGAATTTGCCAGGCTTAAAGGGAAATATGAGAACAATATCGACCGGTATTATAAAAATGCCGCCCCTGCCCAGTTAACAGCGTTAAAAGCGCTGCTGAACAAACCGGCTGTTGTATTAACAAGAAAGCTGATGGATTCGGTGCTAAAAAAGCCGGAAGTGGCAGCCAGCCTGCCGGTTGACACCTGGCGCATGAATGCTACCAGTTATCTGAATGGGTTAAAAGAGCTGGAAGATGAATCGATCCTTGAAACCCGGCATCTGGCAGAAGAAAAATTGGCGGTTATTTCAGCCACCTTAAAATGGGGTGTAGTCATAGTGCTGGTTGTTATTTTCCTCATTTCTCTGTTGTTGTACCTGGTTATCAAATCTATCGTCGATGACCTGGGGGTGATCAAAAATGCTGCAGACCGCATTGCCAAAGGGGAGACAGCACTCACGGTACCGGTAAATTCCAAAGATGAAATAGGGGATCTGGCTATCTCATTTAACAAGGTAATCGCCGTATCAAAAGAATATACCCAAATAGCGCATACCATCGGCAAAGGCGACTATTCGCCCATTATAAACATTCGTAGTGACGCCGACCTGTTGGGGCGCTCACTGGAATCTATGCGAAATAACCTGCAACAACTTTCTTTAGAAAATGAAAAACGCACCTGGCTGTTAACAGGCGCCAGTGTACTGAACGATATTTTACGGGGCGAAAAAGAGGTGCAGGACCTCGCCGGGCAGGCGATCAGCCTGCTTACTGCTTATCTCAAAGCCCAGGTAGGCGCTATTTACGTGGCCGAAAACAGTCACCTGCAATTGGTAGGCAGTTATGCCTTTAATCTACGAAAGGGCAATAACAACATTGTTCAGCCAGGCGAGGGCCTCATAGGACAGGCTGCTTTGGAAAAAAAGCCGATCATCTTTGCCGATGTACCGGAAGATTACGTGAAAGTGAATTCAGGACTGGGTCAGGTTACACCCAGGAATATCCTGGTATACCCATTCCTGTACGACGACCAGGTAAAGGGCGTCATTGAGATCGGGACTGTGCGCGAAATAGCTGATCAGGACCTGCAGTTATTGAAGTTAGTTTCGGAAAGCATTGGCATTGCCATCAATTCGTCGCAGTCAAGGGCGCAGCTGAAAGAATTGCTGGAAGAAACCCAGCGCCAGTCCGAAGAACTGGTAGCGCAACAGGAAGAACTGAAACAAACCAACGAAGAACTACAGGAAAAGACCCAGCTGCTCGAACGGTCGGAAGCTGAGTTGAAGGCGCAGCAGGAAGAGCTGCAGCAAACGAATGAAGAACTGGAAGAAAAAGCCAACCTGCTTGAAGAGCAAAAGGAAAAACTGGAAATGGCCAAAATTGAAGTGGAAACGAAGGCTCGGGAACTGGAAGCAACCAGTAAATATAAATCAGAGTTCCTGGCCAACATGTCGCACGAATTGCGCACCCCGCTCAACAGCATATTAATACTGGCCCAGCTGTTAACAGAAAATAAAAGCAAAGGGCTCACGCCAAAAGATATTGAATTTGCCCTGAATATCTACAATTCAGGCACCGATCTGCTGAACCTGATCAACGAGATCCTGGACCTTTCGAAAGTGGAAGCCGGTAAAATTGAGATTGAGATAGAAGAAGTGCCGGTTGAGCGCCTTACCCAAAACCTGCATCAACTGTTCACAGAAATTGCAAAGAATAAACATATCGACTTCAACATAATAAGCCACAAAGAACATTTCAGATCACCCCTGTTCACTGACAGGCAACGGTTGGAACAAATATTACGCAACCTGCTGTCCAATGCTTTTAAATTTACCGACAGGGATGGGAAAATAGAAGTTACCATCGATGTACAACCGCCCGATAGCACGCTACACAGCGTAAAACTGCGAAGCTTACCCGAGGTGGCCGTGTTTTCCGTTGCCGATACCGGCATCGGCATCGCCGAAAATAAGCAGGGTATTATTTTTGAAGCATTTCAACAAGCCGATGGTTCAACCAAGCGAAAATTTGGTGGTACCGGTCTGGGTTTATCCATTAGCCGCGAACTGGCGGGTGCATTAGGTGGAGAAATACAGCTGACGAGCGAGGAAGGCAAAGGCAGCACTTTTACTCTGTACCTGCCGTTGAATTTTGATGCCGCCAATGTTACAAAGGGAGAAAGAAATATAGAGATCCGAAAACCGGTTGCAAAGCAGGTGTTACCCGTAATTCCGCCACATGTGCCTTCACCCACAGCGGAGGCAGAGGCCGAAGACGATCGCTATAACATCCGGGATAATGATAAAACCATTCTCATTATTGAAGATGATGTATCATTTTCCCAACTGTTGCTGAATATAGCCCGCGAAAAAGGGTATAAGGGCATTTTGGCACACCAGGGTAATACGGGTTTAAGCCTGGCGCGGCATTACCGGCCCGACGCTATTATCCTGGATATGAAGCTGCCGGTGCTGGATGGTTCGGAAGTATTGCGCCTGTTGAAGAGCGATCCGGATCTGCGCCATATACCCGTACAGATCATGTCGGGGTACGATAGGCGAAAAGAAGGCCTGGAACTGGGCGCCTTTGATTTTATAAGGAAACCGCTTAATTACGATGCTGTGCAGGGTGCTTTCGACCGTATGCAAAATTTTATAGACCGCAAGCTGAAGAAATTGCTGGTGGTGGAAGATAATCCACAACAGAATAAAGCCATTCGGGAGCTCATTGGCAATGGGGATGTAAAATCATTTGCTGCTCACACCGGTCAGGAAGCATATACCATGTTGCAGGATGAGAAATTCGATTGCATTATCATCGACCTGGGTTTACCCGATATGACGGGTTTCGAATTGATGGAAAAAATAAAGGAAAGCGATCAGTTTAACAAGATCCCCATCATCGTATACACAGGTCGGGATATGAACAAGGACGAAGCCCGGCAACTGGAAAAACTGGCCAATACGGTAGTGCTGAAAACATCCGATTCAAAAGAGCGGCTGCTCGATGAAACGGCTTTGTTCCTGCACCGGGTTGAATCGAAACTGCCGAAAGAAAAACAGCAGATCATTCGCAAACTCCATCGTACGGAAGAGATACTGAAGAATAAAAAAGTGCTGATCGTCGATGATGATATGCGAAACATTTATTCACTCACCAATGTACTGGAAGAAGAAGGCATGAAGTGTTATGTGGCGGAGAACGGCAGGGTGGCCGTTGATATGCTGAATAAGCAACAGGATATCGATATAGTACTCATGGATATCATGATGCCGGAAATGGATGGGTATGAAGCCACCATGGCCATCCGTAAAATGAATACATATGATAAACTACCCATCATTGCGCTAACAGCAAAAGCCATGAAAGGGGACCGCGAAAAATGTTTGGAAGCGGGGATGAGCGATTATGTTTCCAAACCGGTCAATATTGAGCAATTGCTGTCGCTGATGCGGGTTTGGCTGTACCGATAAAAATAATAAACATGGGGGAATCCGTATTATCACACAGGAGCATCTTGATTGTTGATGATGATGTACGCAACACATTTGCTCTGGTAAGTTATTTAGAAACCTTAGACATGAAAATTTACACGGCGGAGCATGGTAGGGACGCTTTGGAGATCTTACAGAAGAACGATCAGATTGAAGTGGTTTTAATGGACATCATGATGCCGGTAATGGATGGTTATGAGGCTATGCGAAAAATGAAAGAGAACGGCGTAACGGCTGACATTCCCGTTATTGCTGTTACCGCAAGAGCTATGAAGGGCGACCGGGAAAAGTGCCTGAGGGCAGGCGCTTCCGATTATATTTCAAAACCGGTGAACCTGGCAGCGCTTTTGGAAAAAATGGAGCGGCTGATCAGCGTGTCAAAAAACAGTAATGAATGATTGTTAATGAAGAATACCGGCAATTTCTGGAATCTGTGAGGTTTGTATATGGATACGATTTTACCGAATACGCAGAAGCGTCTGTTATAAGAAGGATACGGGCGTTCATGGAAAATAATAAGATAGGCAGTTTGAATGACCTGGGCCGGATGGTGCTGAAAAATGAAGCCGATTTTGAGCATTTTATCCAGGAGATAACGGTGAACGTGACGGAAATGTTCCGTGATCCGGGTTTTTACAAAAGCCTGCGTAAAAATGTGATCAACCGGTTGGCAACGTATCCGTTTATAAAAGTGTGGATTGCCGGTTGTTCCACCGGTGAAGAAGTGTATTCTATGGCGATCCTGTTTAGGGAAGAAGGTTTGCTGGAAAGAACGGTGATCTATGCCACCGATATTAACCAGGATGCCTTGCAAAAGGCGCGGGAGGGCATTTCTCCCATCACCAATATGAAAAACTATACGGAAAACTATTTGAAAGCAGGTGGCAAAAACTCGTTTTCCGATTATTATAAAGCAAAGTACAATTCGGTTTTATGGGATAGATCGTTGCGGCAGAATATTGTTTTCTCGGTACATAACCTGGTCATGGATAAATCGTTCAACGAGTTTCAATTGATCCTTTGCCGGAATGTGCTCATTTATTTCAACCAAAGCCTGCAAAGTAAGGTGATCACCCTGTTCTATGAAAGTTTGTGTCCGTTCGGATTTCTGTGTTTGGGCAATAAAGAATCATTGCTGTTTGCCGACAGGCGCAGCTGTTTTGAAGATATTGATAAAAAGGAAAAGATTTTTATGAAGACAAAATAGACCTGTCAAAGTATGGAGACAAAAAGAAAATATGATGCAATCGTTATAGGCGCTTCCGCAGGCGGGTTGCATGCATTGATCTCCATTTTAACACCTTTACCGTCAAACTATCCTATACCTGTTATTGTGGTACAACACCGGGCAAAAGATGAACGGTCATTGCTGGAAGAAGTGATGCAGCACAAGTGTAATATTGGTATTAAACAGGCCGATGAAAAGGAAGCAATACAGCATGGCTTCGTTTACTTTGCACCACCCAATTACCATTTGTTGGTTGAAAGCAATGGTACATTTTCGTTAAGCTACGATGCCCCGGTTAACTATAGCCGGCCATCGATCGATGTATTGTTTGAAACGGCTGCAGATGTATATAAAAAAAGCCTTTTGGGCATTATACTTACCGGTGCCAATAAAGATGGCGCCGAGGGTATGAAAAAGATAAAAGCATTAGGTGGTACTACTATTGCGCAGCAACCCGCAACAGCCGATTATCCGGAAATGCCGCAGGCTGCTATCAGTACCGGCGCCATACAACATATTTTAACGCCGGAAGCCATTGGCAGCTTTTTGCTGGATTGCATAAAAAAATAAACCGTGTATATGGTGAAAGAGCCGAAGGATCATATTTTAATTGTGGACGATAAGGTAAATAATATTTATGCGCTGGAACAGATCCTGGGCCAGCCAGGTCGTAATTTAATCAGTGTCACCAATGGAAACGAAGCATTAAAAGTGGCGTTGAACCAGGAAATTGACCTGATCATACTCGATGTACAGATGCCTGGAATGGATGGATTTGAAGTGGCGCAGATCCTGAAGTCGAACAAGCGAACCTGCGAAACCCCGATCATTTTTGTAACAGCCGAATTAAAAGATCACAAATTTGTAATGAAGGGGTTTGAAGAAGGCGCCATCGATTATCTGTACAAGCCAATCAATCCCGACATTATCGAGGCCAAGGTGTCTGTGCTATTGCAATTGCACCGCCAGCAACGGGAACTGATGGAGAAAAACCAGGCGTTGGAGAATTATGCGTTGCTTATCAACAATTCGGCTGACCTAATTTGCATTATAAACGGTTTTTCATTACGATTCGAAGAAGTAAATGACGCCGTACATTCCCTCCTGGGTTATACCGTGAGTGAAATGAAAGGCACTTCGTTTCTGGATTATTTATCTGAAGAAGACCAGCCTAAAATAAAGCAACTCAGCAAAGAATACCGCCCCATATTTTCTTTTGAGGCTTTAATAGTTACCAAAAGCGGGGAGCCCCGCTATTTCAGCTGGAACATCGTGCATAAGCATAATTTATGGTTTGCCAATGGCCGCGATATAACCCGGCAGAAAATGGCAGACTTCGAAATAAATAAGCTGAATATAAACCTGGAAAGGAACATCGCCCAGTTGCAATTGACCAATAAGGAACTGGAATCATTTTCCTATTCTGTGTCGCACGACCTGCGGGCGCCGTTGCGCAGCATCAATGGCTATGCGCAAATGATACAGGACGATCATGCCCATGAATTTAATGATGAAGCCAAACGCATGTTGAATGTGATCAGGAACAACGCCAAAAAAATGGGTGTGCTCATCGATGACCTGCTGGCGTTTTCCCGAATGGGCCGAAAAGAAATTGCGCGGTTGCTCATCAACTTCAACAAGCTGGTGGAACCCATTGTTGTGGAAATGAAAAATAGCGCACCCGCCAGTATGCGCATCACCGTGCACCCATTGCACAATACAGAGGGCGATCCTGCGCTGCTGGCACAGGTATACATTAACCTTATTTCCAATGCCATAAAATATTCCTCAAAGAAAGAAACGCCTGAAGTAGAAATAGGATCAGAGGAAAAAGAAGATGAATATGTGTATTATGTAAAAGACCACGGGGCCGGTTTTGATATGAAGTATGCCCATAAATTATTCGGCGTATTTCAACGATTGCATGGTAATGAAGAATTTGAAGGTACAGGCGTTGGATTGGCTATTGTTCAGCGGATCGTAGTGAAGCATGGCGGCAAAGTGTGGGCTGAAGGAAAGCTTGATGAAGGCGCTACTTTTTATTTTTCGTTACCTAAAATTAATAACCTTCCTATATGAGTGAACATTTCAGCAATGGTAAAATTGATATCATTCTTTGTGAAGACAATGGGAATGATGCGGAGCTAACCATTCGCGCCTTATCAAAACAAGGCCTTGCCAAATCGCTAATTCATTTGAAAGATGGCGAAGAATTGCTGCACTACATATATTGTACAGGTGTTTATGCCGCACGGAATGCCAATGAATTGCCGAGGTTGATCATTCTGGACCTGAAAATGCCAAAGGTCGACGGATTGGAAGTGATCCGAAAACTGAAGTCAGACAAACGTACCAGCATGATCCCTGTAGTATTGCTTTCCTCATCAAAAGAAGATAAAGATATAAGGGAAAGCTATAGGCTGGGGGTGAACAGCTATATCGTAAAACCCGTAGAATTTGAAGGATATGTAAAGGTTGTTAGTACGATGGGCCTTTACTGGTTAATATTAAATCAACCCTATCAATCGTAAATTATGACTACTGTAAAAAGTATTAAAGTGCTGATCCTCGAACACGATGAAAACGATCTTGAATTACTGTTGTATGAGTTAAAGAAAGGCAAACTGGACCTTGTTCCGAAGATTGTTGCAACAAAAGAACAGTTCAGCAATGCATTGACTGATTATTGTCCTGACATCATTTTGTCCGACTATTCTCTCCCGGGATTTGATGGGGTTACTGCATTTAACATCAAACAGGAGATCTGTCCTGAAGTGCCGTTCATTATTGTATCAGGTACCATCGGGGAAGAAAATGCGGTGGAGCTGATTAAAAACGGAGTGACTGACTATGCATTGAAAGATAAATTGTTTACCGTAATACCCAAAATAAGGCGGGCCATTAAAGAAACCAGCGAACGGTACGAAAAAGCGATGGCAGAACAAAACCTGCGCAAAAGCGAACGGCAGTTGGCCGAGGCCCAGATCATTTCCAAAATAGGCAGTTGGGAGATAGGTGAGCAAGGCGAGCTCATAGCCTGCTCCGATGAGTTGTATCGCATTCTGGATATGGATATCAATACGCACCTGTCGTATGAAATATTTGTAGGGTTTGTGCACCCTGATGATAAGGCCATCGTGTTAAAGGCGCAGGAACTGGCTATTGAAACAGGAACATTTGACCCGGTAAAATTTCGCATCATAAGCAATTTGGGCGTAGTAAAGCATATTGAAGGCAGAGGTTCTCAACGCCGGGATGCTACAGGTATAAGTTTTTTTGGAACGTGTCAGGATATAACAGAAAAAGTGAAAGCAGAGCAACAACTGGTGGAATATTCAGAACAGATTGCCAAAGAACGGGTAGAACATCAGCGCAAACTGGTTCGCGCTTCCATTGAAAGCCAGGAACGGGAACGGGCGGAAATTGGCCGGGAATTACACGATAACATCAACCAGATATTAGCGGTTACAAAGGCTTACATAGAAGCCTCCCTGCAGGAAATAGATATGCAGGAAGAATTGATACAGCGTAGTGTAAAGAACCTGCAATTGGCCATCAATGAGATCAGGAAGATCTCAAAATCACTGGTACCGCCGGTCATGGATAAAAACGGACTGGTAGATTCAGTGCAGGACCTGATAGAAAATATACAACTGGTAAATCCTTTTTCGATCAATTTCCTGTACGAAAATGAAGAGCTCAGGAATGTAAGTCCGCAGCAACAACTGGCGCTATACCGCATCGTTCAGGAGCAATTCAATAACATTATAAAACATGCGCAGGCCCACAACGTGTCTATCGGGCTTTCGGAGAATAATGATTTCATTGACCTGTGGATCCAGGACGATGGTAAAGGTTTTGATCCTAAGGAAAGAAGAAAAGGAGTGGGGCTAAGTAATATACTCAGCCGCATCGAGCTGTTCGACGGCAAACTGGAGGTGATATCATCTAAAGGGCATGGTTGCATGTTAAAAATTCATGTGCCCAAAGAGAGTAAGGAGTTGGCGTAGGGATTGCTGATTGAGCGAATTAGAGATTTTGTGATTTAAACACATAATGAGCCGGTTTTCCCCATGGGATTGACCGGCTTTTTGCTTTTAATATTATTTTGTAATTTCATTGTTATTCCTCACTGAATATATCCCTCACTGTTAAAGACTGCATATAATTAGCGTAAAGAAAGAGCTACTTTCTTACACCAAAAACCGAATCAGTTATGAAAAAAATGATCGCCATTTTCACGCTCGTATGCGCTTTTTCTGCGGCTTCTGCAAAGTTCGATGCTAAAACAAACGCTTTTGTTCAACCTTTTAGCCAGTCTTATGCCCTGACAGATGAATATATGTGGTTTTGGGATATCGACCTCACCAACCCAACCGGAGCTTATTGTGATATTTGGACTGAAATTACCTGGTTACATAACACGTTTCCTGGTTACTCATTTTCGCATATTCCTTACGGCGGATTAACTGAATTTGAATTTGGTTATAGGCCTTGGTATTATGTTACTATTTATAGTAACTTGAACAGGTAAAATAAGTAACTCTTCATTCGTAACCGTCATATTAACTTATATTTGAATCAATCCGGTTGTAGCCTGATTCCCGATGGGAGTCAGGCTATTTTATTTCAAAAACTCTTTTATCAACTGCGTAAAAAGCGACATATTCACCTGCTCAAAAGCATGAGGTGTACCAGGCAATACCCCGTATTGCGCATTGGGTAATTGTTTATAAACCGCTACAGTCTCCTCGAGTGTTACCATTTTATCGCGATCTCCCAATAACAACAGGCAGGGTGTATTAATACTTGCATAATCTTCTAATTGCAGTGTGTTGTTATTTCCCAGGTTGGTTAGTAGTTGACTGGTTTTATCGAGTAAAGTCAACCAGTCATTTGGCGCATGGCGTTGTTGTAATTGCGCAGCAAAAGCTGGCACTTTCTCCTGGATGGTTTTGCCATCGAGCATTTTTACTTCCCGCGCGGCTGTTTTTTCATCCCAATGAAACTTGGTGGCAAGCGTGATCAGTTTATTGATCTTTTCCGGTTGTTGTTTGGCCAGGTGCATGGCCGCATACCCACCCATGCTATATCCGAAAATATTCGCATGTGTTATGTTTGCTTCCTGCATGTACGCTGCGATCTGTTCACTAAAAAATGGAATAGAAATTGGTATATCGGTGAACGGTCGTCCACCATGACCGCTGAAATTGAATGAATGCACCTGAAAACTATTTTCCAAAGCCCTTTCCAACGGCTGCAATTGGTCCTTACTGCCTAATGCGCCATGTAATAGTATGATATGTTGCATGCGTAGTTATTATAATTTTCAAATATAAAAAATCAATCACAAGTATAAACACATAAGACTAACATATGATAAAGAAAAGCATGTAGTCCAGCTCTATTCATTAATAACTATTACTCAAGATGTTTTATGTTGCAGTTTCTTTTCATGTGCGAACACTAATTTCCAAATTCTTTTGTCAAATTTATTAGTGCGTTGTTTAATATATAAGGGGATTCTTTGTGGGATTGATTATTCGTTACAAACAGATGCGCTAACCTAAGTTTATTGTAACATGTACCAATAGGTGAGTAGCCTATATTACACTTCTGTTTCATGTATATATCCCTGTAAGTATTGAAATATAATCTGCATTGCTATATGTAATGCGTTGCTTTTTGCCCAATTGCCGGCTTAAAAGGTGTTCCCGTTGCCCCATTATTGAGGTTGGATTGCTTGCTGCAATCAAAATAAATGCTGTAACTGCGTTGATTCAATGCTGTTTGGATGAATTATGTGTATTATTTTTCACCATAAAAACCGAGTCAGTTATGAAAAAGATGATCGCCATCTGCGTTTTAGCATGTACGTTTTCAGTTGCCAACGCTAATATTAATGCAAAAACAAATGCGTTCGTTCAGCCTTTTAACCAATCTTATGCCCTGACTGCAGACTATTTATGGTTTACTGACATTGACCTCACGGACCCAACCGGATCTTTTTGTGACATCTGGTATGAAATTGACAGGTTACATGATTGTTTTCCTGGTTACTCATTCTCGCATGTTGCCTACTCAGGATTAACTGAATTTGAATTTGGTATTGCGCTCCCCTGGTATTTTGCTACCATTTATAGCAACATGAACCGGTAACGGGTGACTTATCAGTTGTAACCGGGGTTTTGAGTCAATGCGTGATTTTGTATTCTCTCATCATCCGGTATCGGCCAAAGGGCAGCCGTGGTCTTCCAGGTATCAGGTCGCAAAGCGTACATGATTTCGTCTATTCGCTTTTTGCCATCTAATGTACGCGCCGGCCATCGTTTCAAATCAAACCAGCGATGGCCCCATTCTGCGAATAGCTCAATACGCCGTTCCTGTTCTACGGCAGCCAGCACCTGGCTTTGCGTGGTAATAGTATTCAGATCTGGTAACCCCGCTCTTTTCCGGATCGTATTCAAATCGCTGACCGCTTCGGGCAGTTGATTTAACCTGGCACGGGCCTCCGCACGTATACAATATTGTTCTGCCAACCGCAATACCATATTGTATTCTTCCCGCGGGGTGCCCGTGTTTAGTTTGTATTTATACGGTGAGTTGTATTGTTTTCCACCAACGATTACTGATCTTATCCATGACTTGCGCAGATCAGCCGGTTCCATATATTTCAGGATGGAATCGCTGAGGATGAAAGCCGGTCTTCCATTTGGGTTCACAGGAACAAACATGCTTCCTTCTGCCGTATTGTAAGCATTACTTACAGGCATAAATTGCAGAATGGCTTCTCTGCTGTTATAGCGGAAGGTTTGCTGTAAATTAGTCTCCAACTGGTATATGCCGGATTCGATCACTTCTGTTGCTGCAGCATCCGCATTGGCCCATTCTCCGAGGTACAAATAAATTCTCGCCAGGAGTGCCTTTACAGCCAACCTGTTTACCCGTACCCGGGCGGCAGGGTAGTCAGGGGTAGTAACATAGGCGTTCGTTAACAGGTTTTGTGCCTCCTGAAGGTCTGCTGTCATTTGATCATACACTTCGTCGATGGGTGTTCTGGGTATGCTGGCGCTTTTTGTATAATCGGTGGTTAACACCAACGGAACATCGCCATACAAATTCACCAGGTAGAAATAGGTAAAGGCCCTCAGGAAATAGGCTTCGCCCAACAACTGGTCGCGCAAAGCAGGCGTTATGGAATTTTTACCGGTAAGTCCTACTACCAGGTCGTTACACTGGTAAATATAAAAATAGGAGTTGGTCCATGTTTGCCATACGACTTTGTTATCAATAGCCAGGTTATTTATAAGGAACGGTTGATCATCGGCTAATACAGTACTACGATTTAAATCATCGGTTGAAAGCCCGGGATAACGGCTCATAAAGCCATTATGTGGGCCAAAGGATTCCATTATTTTATAATAAATACCGATCAGGGCCGCTTGCGCCAATGAGTCACTGGCATATACCTGCGAGGTGATCACTTTGTTTTCGGGCGACCCTGCATCCAGTAATTTATTACAACCTGTAAGCAGGGGCAACCCCAAAACGAATGACATTAAAAGAGTCCATTTGTAAAATAACCGGAATAGATGCATGCTTTACAATTTATAAGGTTATTTGTAAACCCACTGTAAACGTTTTCTGCAGTGGCAAACTAAACGGATTCTGTAACTCTGGGTCCGCACCTTTAAATGATGTTATGGTAAACAGGTTCTCCGTACTGATATATAGCCTCGCCGCCTTCATATGTCTTTTTGTACAAAATTTTTCAGGAAGTGTATAAGACAGTTGCGCCATTTTTAATCTTACATAAGAAGCATCCACTAACTGGGCATCTGAATTCAACCAGTTGGTAACAGCATTTTTTACCGGACCGGTATTGTTTAGCGTACTTACTTTTTGCCAGGGCACCTCATCTCCCTTTACCTTCCATCGATCATTCAATGCTGCTGGTTGGTTGCTGAAGAAATAGTCATTGGTTGAACCTGGCGGCAAATAGCGATATACATAAGTTAAAAAATGCGGTGCTTTTTGTTGACGGAATTCAACGTAGGTGGTTAATTCAAATCGTTTGAAGTGGAATGAATTGCGCATACCGCCGAAAAATACAGGGTCCAGGTTGCTTGAATATTTTGCATCAGGATCTTCTACCCTGAACAATCCACTGTCGGCATCTACCCCTGTATAATGCGGTCCTATCACAATATTCAATGGTTTGTCCACCATCAGGTCTTTAGAATAATTCGAATTTTCGAGGTCATCAAATTGAATCAGTTTGTTTTTGGGTATAGCGAGGGTTAATTTACCGCACCAGGTAAATTGGCCCCATGTCTTTTTAAATGCAGCATCCGCCTCTATTCCTGTGTTCTGTATAATGGCCGGGAAATTGACCGCTATATCGGCAAATCCTGTCTGACCAGGCAGCACATATTTAATAACCTGGTTCCTGCTTCTGTTATAATAGCCGGTAATAGTAGTCGTAAAGTTGTCGTTCACACGTAATTCCAGGCCGCCTTCCAGTTTCCGGGTAACTTCCCATTGGTAATAGGGATTGGCCAGGCCATTAGGATAAATGCCATACAATCCCTGGTAGGGGCGTGAAGCTGTGTTCCAGCTGTTCAAATACGCATAGTCGCCGATCTGGTCATTACCGGTAGAACCATAACTTGCCCTGAGTTTGGCATAGCTGTTAGCGCCTTCTTTATTGTTTTTATTCCAGAATATCCAGCCGGCGCCAATAGCGCCAAAATTGGCATACCGGTGTTTGGGGCCAAACCGCGATGAGCCATCACGGCGTACCGTTAAACTAAGAAAATACCTGTCTTTATAATTGAATTTAGTCCGGGCATACGTAGAAAGAAACAAATATTTTGATTTGTCTGAAGTATTGGTCATTGTTTTTGCTGCTGAGGGTATACCCAGCAAGCCATCATCTGTATAACCTTTATATGTATTTGTCCACCGGTCATTTATTTGAGATGACCAGAATGCTCCCAATACAGCCTCCACCTGTATCTGTTTCCAAAGGGAATCGTTGTAGTGTAAGCCCGGTTCCACCATCCAGGTAGTAAACCGGTTACCGGCTTCCATGTAGGAGCCGGTTGTCTCCAGGTCAGGGTTTTTTGCCACAGCGGGCAGGTTGCTTCTTTCTTTTACATGGATCTGCTGAAAGCCTACTGAGGTTTCAAGGCGCAGCTTTCTGAATATTTTATATTGCAAATACGTGTGTAACGAGCTATTACTGGTTTGAATGTAATCGATCTTCTTAAAATAACTTAAGGGGTTGTTGAAGGAACCGCCTTCTTTCCACACCAAACCGCCAACGCTATCGGTAAACTCCGGCGCATTGGGCGCCAGTAAGGTGGCATACATAACGTTATCGGTTAGCCATTTGTTTTCGGTAATGGACCGGTAAGCGCTGATACCCGTTTTTAATTTCCTGTTTTTTGATCTATAATAAAAGTCAGATAACAACGACCATCTTTTACCATATATATTATGGGGCAGTACCGCTGTCTGGCTGCTGAAACCACCGTTTAGTAAGAACTGGAACAGTGAATCACCTTGTGAAAAAGAAAAGTGCTCATTCATGTTGTTGGAGGTGCCACCCAACAACATTTTATTCATATCCAGGTTTTTGGTGGTATCCCATAACAACAGATCAGGTGCGTTGGAAGGTGTTGGCGTACTATTGTCGTTTTTAAAAGCTTCCCTTCTCATCGCCAGGTAATCAGCTGTATTCATCATCGACATGCCAGGTAAGGACCGGCCTATTCCATATGACAGGGATACGGTTAACCGTGGTTCTTTGGAGGTTCCTTTTTTGGTGGTGATCACAATAACGCCATTGGCGCCCCGGGCTCCATATATAGTGGTCGCTTCTGCATCTTTCAAAAGTGTGATGGATTCAATATCCAGCGGGTTAATGGTAAAAAACGGGTCAGCGCCAATGGCAGAAATACCAGGCGCCTGTGGTTCTCCCACCATGGTGGTTAGCTGGTTTACTGGCCGTAGGGCTGGCGCCCAGGGTATACCGTTTACAACAAACAATGGACTGTTGCTCGGCCGGTAATTCAATTCCGAGATAGCACCTAAAGAAGTAGGACCCCTGAACTGAAACCGATGCGTACTTCCTGCCAATCCGCTTGTGGGCGGCGCTAAAACACCTGAAATATTTTCCTGAATGATCTTCAGTACATCGGCGCCATGAACAATACCCACTTTTATTTGCGAACCACTCGCCGTACTGGTCTTGTTTTTTGTGAAGTACCCTGTTGTAATAGCCACTTGCGGCATGGGGTCTTTTAGTTCCAGCTGAACGGTCGCCCCGTTTCTGTGTTTTTTCCAGGCTAATTCAACATCTTTATAACCAACATAGGAGATATCAAGCGTATCACCTGCGCTCCATACAATACTGAAATTGCCTAAACTATCCGTAGTTACACCATATCGTTTTGATCGCAATGTAACAAAGGCGCCTGACAATGGGTTCTCCATGTCATCCTGCACCCTGCCCAATATGCGATATGCAAAATGAGCGCGGCTGATCTCAAAGTCTTCTGCACTTTTGAGTGAAATAGACAGGTGATGGGAAATGAGTTTGTATTTCAGAAAAGGTTGTTCTGCAAATATTCGTTGTAGTAAGCTATCGTCTGTATTATTCAAATTAACAGAAACAGGTTCTGCCAGTTTCCTGAGTTTTTTATCGTATACCGCACTACTGAAAAGACCCCTTGCTTTCAGTATTTCAATCGTTTTTTCCAAAGAATGTTCCTTAATGCCAACGTCTTTGGACTGACCTTTTACGATACT
Organism: uncultured Niastella sp.; assembly: GCA_966212235.1. Classification (GTDB taxonomy): domain Bacteria; phylum Bacteroidota; class Bacteroidia; order Chitinophagales; family Chitinophagaceae; genus Niastella. The sequence continues at coordinate 106,757 of CBIHPP010000010.1, forward strand.
AATACAGCACACCATAACCAAATAACCAAGGACCTTTTTCATACGGTGAAACTTTCCGGTATTGATGTTATGTTTATAATCCAGGGTTACTGTTGTCACTGCCAGGGGAATACGATATAAATAAAAATAACATGCCCCTGATCGTGGAAACGCAACTGAAACCTGGCCTGGTTAAATATCAGTTATGAAGTTATAAAAATGATGGCTCTTGGCCGGTTCTTTTTTCTGGCCAAACCAATAAACGTTAGGAGGGACACGTGTACACATACAGGTAATTGTTTCAATGTAAAGTAAAATAGCAATGCCTGCATCACCGAAAAGCACTTCCGGACAATAGCAGGCGATAAGGTTTGCAAATTAACTTTACAATGGCCCTGGTAGCAGCCATTGGGAGGGAATCCCTTGTTATGTGTGGTTAAAATAGGAATGCTGTGTAGTTCTTGCGAACTACACAGCGATCGAGCATTATCAAAGGTGGTTTAATGGACTAAATGGTATCTTTGTGAAGCACAGCCAAGGACAAAAGATTTATATATCTAATTCATTTATGTTTTAAGGTTAGTTGTTTTTTTCCTCAACCACTACGGTATGGTCTTGCAATGTAAACACTACACTTTCATTCGCATTTAACAGCTCAAGCACATTGGCCAACGGTATCGATTTTTCAATAGTGCCGGTTAAGGTTAATGTGGTTTCAGGAGTACCAGTTTTTATTTGTGCTTTTACATTGTACCAGCGTTGTATTTGCTGCAGGATAGATTGTGCCGATTCGCCATCGAGGTTGATCAATCCTTTTTTCCAGGCCAGTACCTGGTCAACCTCTTCCTTGCTTTTGTTTTTGATCCTGATGCTATCGCCAGATACAATGGCCTGTTGGTTTTGTTTGATATTCTTAAGTGTATTTCCTTTTTGTACAGCCACCGATCCGTTCACCAGGGTAGTGGTTACCTGGCTTTCTGAATCGTATGCCTTTACATTGAATTTGGTACCTGTTACTTTAACTTCAGTACCCCGTGCAAGTACCAGGAAAGGTTTTGTTTTATCTTCTGCAACTTCAAAATAACCTTCGCCGGTAATTTCAACCTTGCGGTCGTTGCCGTTAAAAACGGCTGGATAGCGTAACGTTGAACCTGCATTTAACCAAACCCTGGAGCCATCGGCCAGCGTAACCTTATATTCACCGCCGTATGGCGTGGTTAACTTATTGTTCAGCACTTTGGTGCCTGTTTTATGGTTGTCAGAGATCCTGTATACGATCTCATTATCTTTCTGTTTACTCACCTCCATTTCGTCCTGGTAGCCAATGATCCCTGCCGGTATGGTATCCAGGTTTATTTGCGTGTTATCGGCTAAAGTAAGCCACGCTCTTTGTCTGCCTGGTTCAACCGGCGCTGTTACTACAGGTATACTATTAGCCGGAACCGCGTTTTTATTGGTATTGATTAATTGGTAAAGGGCATAAACGCCTACAATACTACCTGTTAAAATGGCTGCGGCAAGTATCCAGGTGCGTTTGCCGATCCTGGTTGCTGGCTGCTGATATATTACAGGTGCTTCCTGTAGGGATAAGGCAGGGGAAGCTTCAATGCTTGCCCAAATAGCCTTTTTTTTATTTTCAAGTTTATCGTAAAGTCCCAGATATTCTAAAAGACGCGGATCATCAGAACCAACCTTCATGTATTCCTGCCCTTTTCCAGAAGCCCACTCCTCACAAATTTCCTGTTCTTCTCTAGTCAAAGGCGCATCATCATCTTTCCCAAATGCCAGTTGGGTTATTCTGTCAGAATTTGCGTTCATTGTTTTCGATTTGTAAGGTGTTTGGTAATAAGGTTTATTATTATAGGATAGAGGCCCCCCGAAATCAGCGTGTAACTCTTCTCTATATTATAAAACAACAAACACCGGTAAAACATTAAGAAAAAGAGCAACTATTTTTACAGGTTAGCCAAAATATAGTTTACATAATATGGCCAACAGCACGATTACAACGGGTATACCATATTTATCTCCTTTTTCTTCAAGCAACTTTTGTAACTGTTTTATTCCTTTTGACCTTTGTGTATATACCTGGTTTGGGCTGATATTCAGCTTTTTAGCTATTTCATCGGATGGCATATTCTCCATCGTGAGCCTGACCACTGCTGCCACCTGCTTTTCTAACCCGTTAAGCACTGTTTCAACCAGTTTACGCATATGATCCACTTCATATTTCCTGTAAACGCCAGGTTCTTCCGATGCAGGCATTTCAGCCTGTAATTGTTTACGGAACGGATCGTCTTTTTTAACAGATCTTATATAATTAAGCGCCCCGTTCCTGACGGATTTATAGAGGTATGATTTTAATTGTTCTACTGCTTCGAAGGTGATATTATTTCGGCTAAACAATTTCCTGAGTGCTACTATGGCAATATCTTCCGACTGCTCCTGGTTATCGATCATTCGGAACACGAATACCGTTAGTTCGGAAAATGTTGCGTCAAACAATTCTGCATGTGCAGTCGGCTCATTATTGTTTAATCTAGCAAGAAGATCGCTCGTGATATGCATTAGCATTCATTTTAAGATGGCCCGGTATAGGGATGAAAATCATCTCCGAAAGAAATGGCCTTTCGGTTACACGCAGAAGATTACACGAACTTTGGGGGAGAATAAGGTTTGGCGTGGCAAGATTAAAAAATAAATTCGTTAAACGCAAACAATCGTTCGTATAATTTTAATTTTAAAGTGTGATGATTGTCATTGAATTAATGACACCTAATTCCTGCTAAGCAGTTACACTTATCTTTAATCCTGGTTTCCTCTTACCAGCACCGTCGTTCCTGGTTCAAACAGGTCGCGTTCCCCGGCTAACAATATTCCCATCACATTGGTAATTAATGTAATTTCGACACGGATTTCCCGCAAAAAAAGGAATATCCTGTTCATTGGTAAATAGTTATAAGTTATTAAAACATGATCTGGTACGAAAACGACATTAAAAAACTGGAAGCAGTAAAAGGCACTTTACCGTATACCCCTGAAACGATCCTGTATGGCAGTTCTTCCATACGGTTGTGGGAAGGAATGTATGATGATCTGAAACCCCTTAAGCCCATTAACCTGGGATTTGGCGGCTCAACCCTGGCAGCCTGCGTTTGGTTCTTTGACCGCGTTATGGAACCTTACGCGCCACAGCATTTTGTATGCTATGCGGGCGAGAATGACCTCGGCGATGGCCGTACCCCAGAAGAAGTAGTTTTATTTTTCCGCCAGTTTCAGGCTTGTTTACAAAAACGTTTCCCGGGAGTGCCTTTAACATACATTTCAATAAAACCGACTGTAGCACGCTGGAATTTGGAAAAACAGGTACGATATACCAACCAGTTGATAAAACAGGAGATTGAAAAAAATAACGGTAATCAGTATTACCTCAATATTTTCGATCACATGCTGGGCGCCAATGGCCAGCCGGTAAAAGAGTTTTTTGAGGCAGACGGTATACATTTAACCAGAAAGGGGTATCTTATATGGAAAGAAGTGTTGCTGAATCATTTCGCAACAATCTTTAAAATTTCATAACAGACAATGAACAGCTTTTTGTGGTTTTTGTCTGTCATTTGATCTTTAATGACCCGAAAATATTATAAGTGGTTTAGTCCTTCATTGAGCAGGCATATGGAAATGCTTGTCTTCGGTCATGCCGGGGCCTCTGTGCTTTTTTTTCCAACCCGAACCGCCCACTTTTATGATTACGAGAACTGGAAAATTGTTGCGGCCCTGCAGGATAAAATAGAACAGGGGTTGTTGCAATTGTTTTGTGTAGACAGTGTGGATGCGGAAAGCTTTTATGCCCATGTTCCGCCTGCCGATAAAATAGCCCGCCATCTGCAGTATGAACGCTATATTTTGCAGGAAGTGCTTCCGCTGATTATTTTCAGAGCCAAATTCACTGAGTTGATTGCTGCCGGTTGCAGCCTGGGTGGATATCATGCAGTCAATATCGCTTTTAAATACCCCGAATATTTTAATAAAGTAGTGGCCATGAGCGCCCGCTACGATCTTACCTTATCTTCTCAAACCTTCCCCGATCTGTTTAATGGATATGTTGATGAAAGCATCTACCTCAATATGCCCAGTATGTATATGCCCAATTTAACGGATACCGGGGTGTTGGATCAGATCCGCAAACTGAGCATCAGCCTGGCCGTTGGTAAAGAAGACCCGTTTTTTGAAAATAATAAAAATTTAAGCGAAGTACTTACCAGTAAAAATATCCAGCACTCCCTGTATATCTGGGATGATGAAGCGCACCGGCCTTATCACTGGCGAAAAATGGTGCGATTGTATTTGTGATCGGTGGTGGTAGTTGAAGTAAAGCCAGCATGCCCGGCTTAATAATGGCGATCACAAAATGATCAATAGCCTTTTCTCTTGTGCTTTTATTGAGGAATTTACCGGTTAACTGACTGATATGAAAATGGGGGAATTTTTCTATAATGCCCATCGTATAGCCCATCTGTCGTAACGAATCGGCTTTCTCCTGTGAGGTATATACTACAATATCATGCTGCATAGCATCCAGGTCACGGGTATCAATTTTATGGATAAGCCCATTATAATAAAATTGAAAGGCATACTCTGACGACACATGACTAAACATGTATACTTCCGGTTGTTGTTGCCTGTTCAGGATGGCTGCCGCTGCATTGCCCGACTGGTACTGAAATAATACCGGGTAAAACAACGCATTCAAAAAAAGATTGACGATCATGATGACGCCAAACGACCTGGCTAAAAGAAGTTGCAACCCGTTGCCCGGAAAAATGCGGATCATGGAAAATGCCAAAACCGCCAGTACAACAATAGCCGGAATTTTATAGGGCAGGTCCACTACAAAGGTCAGCGCTATCCAGGCTGCAAAAAGCAGGTAATACAATGTGTTCTGGCTATACGTAATGGTCTTCACTAATACTTTATTTGTAAGATTGAGTAACCACGCTGCAACAACAATGGCAAAGAAAGGATACAGTATATTCAAATAATGCGGCAACTGGAACCGCGATAATGAAAAGACCAGGAATCCTGCAATGGCTATGCCACTGCAGATATACTGACCGGTTGCTGAAATGGCGGCCTTGTAATTTTTGATGGCTGAACCTATCTGTACAAACAATATGATAGACCAGGGCAGAAAGGCCCATAATAAGGTATGCACATAAAACAACTTGTTGCCCGAGCCTTTAATAGGGCCGGTGTTAAAAAAGCGGCCAAACTGGCTATCCCAGAAAAAGAAGCGAATACCCGATACACCATATTGCCCGAATACAAGTTTTTCCGGATGCCGGTCAAACTGTAAATATAAACTGACAAGTTCTGGCATTGTAAACAGCAATACCATCACTATGCTCAGCCACCAGCGATAATTGAGCAATTGTTTCCATTCCTTTTTAATGATCCATTCAATAACAAAACCAGCCATCACCATACAGGCAATGAATATGCCCTTGGTCATAATGGCAAAGGCCAGTAATAAGGAACCAGCCACAAAATGCTTCCATTTATTACTACGGTAAGCCAGGTAATAATAATAGGCAGCGCCGATCATCAGGCCGGTTAAAAAGGGTTCAGCCCGTACATCGTTGTTGCTAAGAATCAAATGCTCAATAGATAAATAAATAAGCACAGCCCATTGCGCAATTTGCGCATTATATAATTTACGGGCAAATGCATATGTATAATATGCGCCGGCCAGCCAGAAAACCAGGCCGGGAAATTTATATGCAAATGAATTGACCCCGAATATTTTAAAACTAAAGGCAGTGATCCAGAAAGGAAAATGCGGTTTATCGAGCCAGTCATTGCCTTCAACCATCAGGTTCACATAATCGCCGGTAAGCGCCATATTTTTTGCAATAGTAGCATATAAGGCGCCATCGGGTTCAAGTATGGGTAGCAATAGCCCGCTTGCATTTACGATGATGCCAATAATCGTAAGCCCAATAAACCAGGCGTTCGTTAAGTAAGGGGATTTTTTATGTAAGTCCGTCTGTTGTTCCAATACCATAGTGTTCATTAATAGCTAGGGCAAACTTAGCGAAGGATTTTTTAAATACTTATTATAATCCCGTTTTACCCAGGCTTCAAATATTTTAAAGACGCTTAAACCGGCAATAATACCAAGGACAGCGCCACACACTATATCGAGAGGAAAATGTTTACCAACATACACCTGGGCAAATCCGATCATAAATGCCCAGACCCATAACCAGTACCATTTTTGTTTGGTAATGTGCAGGATCATATAGAACCAGCATGTTGCCAGTCCAAAATGATTGGCGGCATGCGAGGAAGGAAAGGAGTATTTGCCGCCGCAGCCAATAATTCCACGAACAACATGGGTCAGGTCTTCATCATAGCAGGGACGTAAGCGCTCAAAATGAAATTTTAAAATACCGGAGCTGGTATAATCTGTAATGGCAAAACAAAGAAAGGTTAAACAAATAAATTTTAATGCGGTTGGCCGGTCCCGGCGTAAAGCCCAGTAAAGCATAAACACATACAGCGGAATCCAGGTGTACTGGTTGCGCAGGAGTAACATGATCACATCGAGCCAGCGGGCGCTCAATGCTCTGTGAATAAAAGTAAAAGCAATTTTGTCAATGTGATCGAGCCAGTCGAATAAATACATTACTGGTATGTTTTGATGATAAAAATAGTGGGGGCATGTGATGTTACTTTTACCAGCATATTAATTGTGTATGATCATGTCATAGTGCGGGGGATTTAACAATCACTTAATCTAACCATCCCTGTATTGTAATATAACTTGCACACCCATGAGTGCAATGATCACGGATTTGGTAATGGTCACTGACATCCGGTCGGGTTGTGAGAAGGCATTCCATTTGGTATACCAGCAATTTCACGAGAAACTTTATTTCTATTTCCTGCAAAAGACCCGTTCAGAAGATGTGAGTGAAGAATTGGTACAACTTACTTACATAAAGCTTTGGCAGTACAGGCAAAACCTGAACCCGGAATTGCCCATCTCACAGCAATTATTCCGCATTGCAAAAACCACGTTAATCGACGTACTACGCAAAAAAGCCACTAACAGACTGGTTCCCATCGATACCTTGTCGCAACTTGATGTGGCCGAAGCCCAAACTGACACACACGACGAGCACCAGGTAGCACTGGTGCAGGAAAGTTTGTATCATCTGCCACCCATGCAGCGCAAGATCGTTGCCTTCCGGCTGGAAGGGTTGTCAAACAAAGAGATCGCCGGACAAATGGCCATCTCCAAAAAAACAGTGGAGAACCAGGTGAATAGAGCCATCAGGGAAATCAAGAAGAAGGCGAAGATCTCTGTGGTGTTGCTTATCGCTTTACTTGATCACTTTTGATCTGTGCCCCTGCATTTACTTTTTCATTTCTCTGTTTCTCATTCTTCATTTCAATATTAAGGAATTGTTACCCGTGGGTGTAACCGCCTTCCAGAAACGTAATCTTTAACAACAGCACACGAAAAGTATACAATGCAAGTGACGAAAGCTTTACTGGTAAAATTCATCGAAAATAAATGCAGCAGAGAAGAGGCGGAGTTGATCTATCAATACCTTTTAAAAAATCCGCATGTGCTGGATGAACTGTTCAGTGAAGCTGATTGGGAAACGTACAACTCAAATGGGGTGATCGACAAACGGCAAACTGATACCTGGTTTGCTGCTGTGCAAAAACAAAAAAATGCCGGCCGGGTAATACCCTGGAAGCAGTGGTTGCGTATAGCTGCGGCGGCTGTTGTGTTACTGGCTGTGGGTCTTTCTATATACCAGTATGTAAAGCCTGCCCATAAAAAGGAATTCATGGGTGTTACAACGATAAGGCTTGTTAAAAAAGCAGCTGAATCAGGAACGCAACGTTTTATAAACAGCAGCAATAAACCGTTAACGTATACCCTGACAGATGGCTCGGATATAACCCTGTATAAAAACAGTACGGTTGAATGTAAGCAGCCATTTGATTCCAGTAAACGCGATCTGTTGTTACACGGCGAAGCGTTGTTTAAAGTAGCGAAAGATAAAACCAGGCCATTTACTGTATTTACCGAAAACTTTTCAACAACGGCACTGGGTACGGTTTTCAATATCAGGTCGTATAATAACAAAAGTCAGTCGGGTGTAAAATTAATAAACGGGAAAGTAGTAGTGAAAAATTTACGATCAGCTACTGATCCGGTTTATATGAATCCGGGCGATGAATGTTTGTTTAGATCCGGTGAGCAAAAGCTGGAACTGCATGCTTTCAAAGCGCCTGCATCGGTGAGCAAACCCGTAATCCATATGGGACAGGCTGTTACAGAAACAGACGAAGAGATCGTATTTTACAATGCCCCATTGCAACAGGTCTTTAATAAAATTGGCAGTATATATCATATAACCATACACATAGAGGCGAAGCACCTGGAGAACAGGAAATTTACCGGCACACATCCTAAAAATGAATCACCAGATGAATTGCTAAGCACCATTGCCGGACTGAATAACTTACAAATATCCAAAGAAGGAACGGTATACCTGCTACGGTATAACGAATAGCATACAGCGGATCAGACAACACGCCATATCCAATACGATGCTTTAAAATAATACCCCGCTTTACGGGCGTAAAGGGAACTGTATTGCTCAAACTGTAACATAAATTCAAAATACGCTGGTTATGCGACACATGTACCAAAACTTGAAATGGGTCAGTTGTTTAATATGGCTGCTCATGGTTATTCCCGGCTTTTCGCAGGATAAACAACCTGCTGTAAAAGGGATCATCAAAAATGAAAAGGCAGAACCGCTGGAAGGTGTTTCTGTTTTAATTGAAAACAAAAAAACACAGTTTAAAACAGCTGTTCAAACCGATGCCGCCGGTACGTTTGTAATAAACGAACTGGAAGCAGAGGGCTCTTACAGTTTTACCTTTACCTACGTAGGTTACGATAGAAAGACCCTGACCGGCTATCGTTACAAAAAAGGAGAAATGATCACGCTGGCCATTAAACTGGACCCTTCTACAGGTGCCATGGAAGACGTGGTGATCGTAGGGTATGGCTCACAAAAGAAGATCAATTTAACCGGCGCTGTTGACCAGGTGAGCGGTGAAGAACTGGAAAACCGTTCTGTACCCAATTTAAATCAGGGCTTACAGGGTTTGATCCCCAACCTCAACGTCATCATGAATGATGGCAAACCTATTCAGGCGCCCACGTTGAATATCCGCGGTAATACCTCTATCGGATCGGGCGGAAGTGCATTGGTCCTGATCGATGGGGTGGAAGGCGATCCCAGTATGATCAATCCAAACGATGTAGCCAGCGTTACCGTATTGAAAGATGCGGCATCTGCAGCTATTTACGGCGCCCGCGGCGCTTTTGGCGTAGTGCTCATCACTACCAAAACACCGGCAAAAGGGAAGACCAGTATCACCTATTCTTCCAGCTTCTCCATTAAAAAGCCAACGACCGTACCCGATATGGTTACCAATGGCTATACGTTTGCCAAATATTTCAATGAAGCGTGGACAGCCTGGAACGACTATTCACAAACACCACAAAACGTAAATAAAACAGTAAAATTTTCACCCGCATACCTTGCGGAGCTGGAAAGAAGAAATAATGATCCCAGTCTGCCTAAAGTAGAGGTGAACGCCTCCGGCGAATATGTCTATTACGACAATACCGACTGGTACGGTTTGTTGTATAAGAAGCACAACAGCGCCACAGAGCATAACCTGTCATTTACAGGAAGCTCTGACAAGGCCAGCTTTTATGTTACCGGCCGCTATTACGGACAGGAAGGTTTATTCCGGTTCAACTCCGATGACTACCGCATTTACAACATTCGGGCAAAAGGATCTATGCAGGTATTGCCCTGGTTGCGCATTGACAACAATACCGATTATTCGAATATGTTGTATCACAACCCGGTGAATGTGGGCGAGGGGGGAGGTATCTGGCGTAACATAGCCGATGAAGGCCACATGATGGCGCCATTGTATAACCCCGATGGAAATTTATCTTATTCTGCTGCCTATACAGTAGGCGATTTCGTATACGGTAAGAACGGTATCGATATCGATAAACGGATCTTTAAAAATACAACCGCATTTACTGCCTCTTTTCTGAAAGATAAATTAAAGATAAGGGGCGATTTCACCATTCTGAACCTGGACAGCAGCACCACCCAGATCCGGGTGCCGGTTCCGTATAGCCTCAAACCTGGCGTGATACAGTATGTTGGCGCCAACACGAATGATCTGCAGAATATGTTCCGCCAAACGCAATATATTGCCACCAACCTGTATGGCGAGTATGAGACCCGCCTGAATAATATCCATGCCATCAAGGCCATGGCCGGTTTTAACTTTGAGCAATCAACCACCAAACGCGTGAGCACCCAGCGTAATGGGCTGATCTATGAAGATGCCACTGATATTAACCTGGCTTTGGGACAATCTATTACTACAGTAGGCGGTTATGAACAATGGGATATTGCCGGTGGTTTTTTCAGACTGAACTATGGATTCAAAGACCGCTACCTGTTGGAAGTGAATGGCCGCTATGATGGTTCCTCAAAATTTCCTGCCAATGAGCGATATGCATTCTTCCCTTCTGTATCTGCAGGCTGGCGTTTATCGAACGAAGCATTCTGGAATGTACCCCGAACTATTATTTCCGATGTAAAGCTCAGGGGATCCTATGGCTCTCTTGGAAATGGAAACATCAACTCCTATGCCTTCCAGGAACAATTCAATATTAGCCAGTCAGCAAGGATGCTGAATGGCGTTAGACCGCAATACACCACCAACCCGGCTGTATTACCCGATGGACTTACCTGGGAAACGGCTACCACCAGCGACGTTGGTCTTGACATGGCCCTTTTGAGTAACCGGTTATTGATCACCGGTGATTACTATGTGCGTAATACCACAGATATGTTTACGGTGGGCAAAACCTTGCCGGGCGTATTTGGCGCCAGTATACCCAAAGGAAACTATGCCGACATGAAAACGACCGGTTGGGAATTATCCCTTAACTGGCGCGATAAACTTTCGGTGGCAGGAAAACCGTTTACCTATGGCGCAAAAGTAGTGCTGGGTGATTACACGTCGAAGGTTACCCGTTATAACAACCCCACCAAATTGTTAACTGATTATTATGAAGGACAACGGGTAGGCGAGATCTGGGGTTTAACAACAGAAGGTTTCTTTACCAAGGAAAACATAGGCGAAGCAAAAAAACAAAACCTCATTAAATCTTCTAACAGCGGAACGGTGTTGCCTGGTGATGTAAAATTTGTCGATATAAACGATGATGGAGTTATCAACTTTGGTGGAAACAGAGCCGATAGCAGTGGTGACATGAAAGTAATCGGTAATTCACAGCCCCGTTATTCCTATGGCGTTGCATTGGATGCCGGTTGGAATGGATTTTTTGTGTCAGCATTTTTTCAGGGCGTGCTGAAACAGGATTGGTGGCCGGGTGCTGAATCAGATGTATTCTGGGGCATGTACAACCGTCCGTATAACAAATTGCCCACATCGCATGTAGGAAACATCTGGACAGAAGACAATCCGAATGCCTATTTCCCACGGCTACGAGGTTATTCTGCACAGGCTGCCAATCGCGAATTATTCGTTCCGCAAACAAAGTACCTGCAAAACGTAGCCTATATCCGTTTGAAGAATATACAGGTAGGCTACAACCTGCCTGCTCATCTTATACAGAAAATAAAAATGAGCAATGCACGGGTGTATGTGTCGGGTGAAAATCTGTGGACGTGGACACCGTTCTACCGCATCACCAAAGACCTGGATGTTGAAAATATCCGCCGTTCAGATATGATCACCAATCCACCTACCAACAGCGATCCCAACAGCAATAACAGCGGCAACGGAAACAATTATCCGATCCTGAAAACCGTGACGTTTGGGTTGTCAATGACATTTTAAAAAACGTGAAACGAGAAATTAATATTATTCAGTATGAAACACATTATATGGTTCTCCGCACTGGTGATGGTTGTAGTCGCCGGTTGCAAAAAACTCGATCAGGAGCCGGAATCAAGCGCTACCAAAATAGCCGTATTCGGCAGCGAAAAAGGACTGGCTTTATATGCCAATTCATTTTATAATCTTCTACCCAGCGCCAATGACATTATCCGGGGTGATGAAATGAGCGATTACGGTGCCCGGTCAGGCGTAGCTGATTTTCTAACTACAAACGGATATGGCCCGGTGCAAAGCACCGGGTGGGACTGGAACAACCTGCGTAACATCAATTACTTTATTGAAAACTGCAACAGTCCGTTGGTACCTGATGAAGTAAAAAGAAATTACATAGCTATTGCCCGTTTTTTCAGGGCCTGGTTCTATTTCGATAAAGTAAAGCGCTTCGGTAATGTTCCCTGGTACAATAAAGCCATGACCATTGATGATCCCGATCTGTACAAGCCACGTGATTCCCGGGCGTTGGTAATGGACTCCGTGTTGGAAGACCTGAATTATGCCTGTACCAATATTACTACCACCGATGCCACCCGCAGTCTCATCACCAAATACGTGGCCTACGCCTTCAAATCGCGGGTATGCTTATTTGAAGGAACCTTTAGGAAATACCACAACAAAAAGCTGGCAGCTGGCCTGGAATCTACTGCCAATAAATGGTTGACCGAAGCAGCCACTGCCGCCAAAAAAGTAATGGATGAAGGCGGGTTCAGTATAAATACAAACGGTGGATCTACTGCTTCGTACCGGCAGCTATTCATCAACAAAGCGCCGGTGACCAGCGAAATAATCCTGAGCAATGTTTGCGATGCTACCATCAGTGTTTTGAATGATGCCAACTGGTACTGGACCAGCGCTACCTACGGCGCCCGCCTGAGCTTTACAAGGACCTTTGTAAATACCTATCTGAAAATAGACGGTACGCCATTTACCAATACTGCCGGTTACCAAACCATGCCCTTTGTACAGGAAGTACAGAACCGGGATGGCCGGTTGCAGCAAACCATTCGCATGGGCGATTACAAACGCATCAACAGCGGTGCTGCAGAAGCGGCACCACCGGTGTTCTCGTATACCTACACCGGTTATCAGCCCATCAAATGGTGCCTCGACGACACGTATTACGATGGTGGTACCCGCAACGACAATTCCATTTCTATTATCAGGTATGCCGAAGTGCTGTTGAATTACGCAGAAGCAGTCGCCGAACTGGGAACTATTACCAATACCGACTGGACAAAAACGATCGGCGCCCTGCGTGGTCGTGCCGGTATCACCGGTGGCCTTACCAGTTTGCCCGCTGTCGTAGACCCTTACCTGAAAAATACCTATTTCCTGGAAATCAGTAATCCTGTGTTGTTGGAAATACGCCGTGAAAGAGGTATTGAACTGGCCTGGGAAGGACTGCGTTTTTATGACCTGGTAAGATGGCATAAAGGCGAGTTGCTGAAGATGCCCTGGAATGGATTTTATGTACCTTCTGTAGATGTGCCTATGGACCTGAACGGCGATGGCAAAAATGATGTGTGTTTTTATAAAACGCTACCGCCACCTGCATCACAGGAAAAAGGAGTGACCTATGTAAATGTAAACGCCATGCTGAGCAACTCGGTAAACCCGCAACGCCTGTCGAATGATACCTATGGCGAGCTCACCTGGCTTCAGAATATTCCCAGGGTATGGGATGATGTAATTGATAAAAAGTATTTATATCCAATACCCCAGTCAGCACTCGATGTAAATCCGGCGCTGGAACAAAATGAATTGTGGAAATAGAAATTCTGCCAACAGACGTGCCACGCTTTTGAAGTGTGGCACGTCTTATCTTCGTAAACTAATAATGTTTGTAATATGGTAATAAAGAAAATTACATTTTTAACGATTGCGTTTTTTTGCATGGCTATTGTACGCAGCCAATCCCTGACTATTGGTACATTTAACCTCCGCTACGACAATCCCCGCGATACCGGTAACCTGTGGGTGAACCGCGCACCGATTGTAGCCTCATTGATCAGGTTTCACGATTTCGATGTGCTGGGTACCCAGGAAGGATTAAAGAACCAGCTCGATGATATAAAAACTGCATTGCCGGCGTATACTTATTATGGAATCGGCCGGGATGATGGAAAAGCCAAGGGCGAATTTTCCGCCATCTTTGTTAAAACGGAAAAATTTAATGTGCTGAAGAACGGCGACTTCTGGTTGTCTACGACTCCCGAAAAACCAGGACCCGGCTGGGATGCGCACCTGAACCGCATATGTTCATGGGTACAATTGCAGGATAAGAAAACAAAAAAGAAATTCTATTTCTTTAATGTGCACTACGATCACCAGGGAGTACAGGCACGCCGCGAAAGCAGCTTGCTCATTCTGAAAAAGATAAAAGAAATAGCAGGCAATGAACCGGCGGTGTTTACCGGCGATTTGAATGGCGGTCACGACAGTGAGTGGTATTTAAGCCTCAGCAACTCAGGATGGTTAAAGGATACCTACAAACAGGTGGCGAATCCTTATGCCAACAATGGTTCGTTCAATAGTTTTGGCGCCTCTTTACAACGTTCAGAAATAATAGATCACATATTTGTCACCGCGCCATTCGTTGCGCAAAAATGGGGCATATTATCAGACCACTATCATGGTAAATATCCATCTGATCACTATCCCGTACTGACTGTAATAACATTATAAGCGTTTATTCGTATATAAGGGTGAGCCTTCTGCCAGCTGGCAGAAGGCTCACCCTTTTTAATAAATGCAACATCACATACAAATAATGTTTTCATAAGATAGTCCTAACGCTGGCTTTACAGTGCCATGATAATTTCGTGGCTGCAGAATTTCTGCTCTCCTCATCCAAAAAAACTGATTTATGGGGCTACACTTTACTAAAAAAGCCACGACTTTTTTGTGGTTACTCGTGTTTCCATTTTTATTACAGGCACAACGGTCAATTTCTGGCAAAGTGGTATCCGCCAAAGATAACCAACCGCTTACTGGCATTTCAGTACTTATAAAAGGAACATCAACCGGTACATCCAGTAACCTGGATGGCAGTTTTGTCATTCATGCAACCGATGGCAATGTGCTGGTGTTTAGCGGTGTGGGATTTGAAATGAAAGAGATAACGGTAACCGCCGACGATTATGTAACCATACCCCTGAACGAATTGACGAAGGGCTTGAGTGAAGTAGTGGTAACAGCGCTTGGCGTAAAAAAAGAGATAAAAAAGATCGGGTATGCTATTCAGGAAGTAAAAGGGGAAGAACTGGTAAAAGCCCGCGATCAAAACCCCATTACCGGGCTAACCGGTAAAGTGGCCGGGTTATCAGTAGGGCCTTCGGCTGAACTATTACGTAAGCCAACGGTGTTGTTGCGCGGTAATGAAATTACTTTATATGTGGTAGATGGTATTCCTATCAGCACCGATACCTGGAACATCAGTCCCGATGATATAGAATCATATACCATACTTAAAGGACCGGCCGCAGCGGCTTTATATGGCAGCCGTGCCCAGTATGGCGCTATATTGATCACCACCAAAAAAGGAAATAAGAACAGAAAAGGATTTACCGTGGAATTCAATTCAACCAATTCCATCGATAAAGGTTTCCTGGCTTTCCCACGGGTGCAGGATGAATATGGACCGGGCGAAAATGCTTTATACGCCTTTGGCGATGGCAAGGGTGGCGGAAAAAATGACAATGATTATGATGTATGGGGACCCCGCTTCGAAGGCCAGTTGATTCCGCAATATGATGGCGAATACGATGCCACACAAACCTATATTACCACTTTTCCTGGTGGAAGCAGCCAGAACTACAGCGGCCATATAAAGCCAACGCCCTGGGTTGCACGCGGAAAAGATAATATCGGCCGTTTCTTGCGTACCGGTTTTCAATCGACCAACAATATTTCGTTTAATGCAAGCGGTGATAATTATAATCTGCGGTTCTCGTTATCGCATTCTTACCAGCAAAGCTTTATCCCCAATATGGATTTGAATATAACCAACTTCAACATGTATGGTTCATTCAATCCTACTCCTAAATTAAAGATAGAAGCCAATTTCAATTACAACCGCCAATACACCCCCAATGTTCCCGATGTGGATTATGGCCCCAATAGTTTGATCTATAATGTGGCGGTGTGGACAGGCGCCGACTGGGATGTTAATGCGCCCGATATAAAAGGCATGTGGAAACCCGGTAAAACAGGTACGCAATCGGTATTTGCCGAATACCAACGTTATCACAACCCCTGGTTTATGGTGAATGAATGGTTGCGCGGTCATTACAAGAACGATCTGTATGGATATGTTACTGCCAATTATAAGATAAATAGTAATTTAAACGTAACGGCCCGTACGCAGGCCAGCACCTATGGTTTATTACGTACGGAAAAAATGCCTTTCTCGGCACATCCGTATGGCCGTGAAGGAGCGCTGGGTGACTATCGCGAAGATCATCGCAACCTGTTTGAAAATAACACCGAAGTACAGTTGGGTTATAATTACAATGTGCGTAGGTTCCTGAACCTGTCTGGTTTGGTTGGCGGTAATATCAGGTCATTTACTTATAATTCAAACTTTACCTCAACCGATTACCTGAATGTGCCGGGTGTTTATAGCTTTAGCAATTCACTCAACCCGGTACAGGCCAGCAGCTTTGCATCCGATATGCGGGTATTCAGCGCCTATTATTCACTGGATGCCTCGCTTGATAAATATGCGACTGTTTCCGTTACCGGTCGTGTAGATAAATCATCGGCCCTGCCCAAAAATCACAACAGTTATTTTTATCCGGCCGTTTCAGTATCATCCGTTCTATCGGATTATATCCAATTGCCGGCTGCCATCTCTTTTCTGAAAGTAAGAGGGTCATTTGCTACAGTACATGGCGATGCCACATCCTCTACCATTGGCATGGCGCCGTTTTCTACTATCTCCGCCTTTGGTAAAACACCCGCCGGTAATTCTTTATACGATTACCCGCTTAATTATGGCAATAATTATCAGTCGCCCTATGGCGGTCCCGATTATTCACTGCTGGCGGTGTATTCAACCGGTAAACAGTATAATAACCAAACCGCGGCTGCGTATTCCGATAATATGTACGATCCCGGTATCAAAACATTCAATCGCGTGAACTATGAAGAAGGAATCGATGTGCGGTTGTTGCAAAACCGGTTGGGTATAAGCGCTACCGCTTTTCAATATGTAGATGGGCCACAGATACTTCGCAACCCCGCATCCACAGCAACCGGATACAATTTCTATTATCTCAACGCATTAAAAACGCAAAAGACCGGCTTTGAATTAACGCTCACCGGTTCACCGCTTAAAAAGTCCAATGGATTATTCTGGGATGTAATGATCAACTGGTCAACCTTCCAGGATGTATACAAGGAGTTGCCGCCCGATCAAACCGTGTATGCTACCTTTTTCAAAAAAGGAGATCGCGTAGATAAATTATATACCAGCGCTTTTGCAAAAACGACCGATGGCAAAATCATTCATGACGCCGCCGGCAAACCGTTGCCTAATCAGGTAGCACAGTTCCTGGGTTATCTCAATGCAGATTACCAATGGAGTATTTACAATAAGATCGGGTACAAAGGATTTACACTCGGATTTCAGTTTGATGGTAGCGTAGGGGGAAACACCACCAATTACATGCATAACAAAACCATGCGTGGCGGCCGTAATATCGAAACGGTGCAGGGCGCTTTAGGTATAGCCAGAAAAGCAGATAATGACCATGCCGGTGATAAAACATTTGCAGGTGTATATGTAGGTGATGGGGTAGTGGTTTCAAATAATGTTCCCATTAATTTCGACAACGATGGAAATATCACCAACTATAAAGACCTCCAGTTTGCACCCAATAAAACAACCACCCATGTGCAGGATTATGTAAGTAAGTATTATGGTATCGATGAAGCGAACCTGATGAGTAAAACCTTTGCCAAATTGCGGGAGGTTACCCTTACTTACGACCTGCCAACCGCCATCTTAAAGAAATCATTCATCAGCCGGGCCAGCATCTCGCTCATCGGGCGTAACCTGATCTATTTCTATAAAGACAAGCGGTTTAAAGATGTAGACCTGGATCAATACAATTATGCCCTGGGTGCTACCGGTTTGCAATCGCCTACCACCCGTCGATATGGATTGAACCTGAATATTGTGTTTTAATAAAGATCAATTTAAAATCTGCACAAAATGAACATGACACGATATATCCCTGTACTGGCAATTGCTTTACTGGCTGCTGCTGGTTGTAAGAAGTCGTTTGACGATATGAACAGGAATGAGAACAAACCGGTTTCGGTGCCGGCTTCCTTGCTTTTGAACGGCATTTTATACAATATGTACGATGCGCCTTCCAGCATGAAAGAACGCTGGTGCCAGTACTATTGCTGTAATTATGACTATTACGGCAATAACCGGTATGATTTCGGAGCGGGTGATAACAACTTTCTCACGCTGAAAAATGTGGCAAAAATGCAGGAAGAAGCGCTCAAAGTAGGAGCGGCCGAATTGAATCCCTATTCCGCATTGGCAAAATTCTTCAAAGCGTACTTCTTTACAAAAATGAGCCTGTCCATGGGCGACCTGCCCATGACAGAAGCGGTACAGGGACCAGCCAATCTCACGCCTGCATATGATGCGCAGAAAAAAGTATTTCAGCAATCATTGTTATTGTTAGACAGCGCCAATACCGGCCTGGGAAAATTAATAGCAGCCAACGACGCCACGCTGGATGGCGATTTTTATTATGGTAACAAATTAGCCAAATGGCAAAAGCTGGTGAATACCTTCCGCCTGCGATTATTGCTCCACTTAAGCAAAAGGACCGATGATGGTGACCTCAATGTAAAACAGCAGTTTGCAGCCATACTTTCCAACAAAACAAAATACCCGGTGATGGAAGATGCCGGCGATAACCTGCAGTTCAATTATGTGCATCCCACCAACAACTATCCAATGAGCCCCGATAACTTTGGGTTCGATGCGTTGCGGTATAATATGTCGGCTACTTATGTTGGTTTGCTAACCCAGTTAAAAGATCCTCGGGTGTTTGTAACTGCCGAACCGGCCTCCGCCCTGGTAACAGGTGGTAAAACGCCAACCAGCTACGATGCGTATGTAGGCGCAAGTCCCGGTGAAGATATTGGGGCCATGTATATAAACGCGAACGGTGGACAATACTCACTCATAAACCGCAGGCATTTTTATGAAACCTATTTGGCAGAGCCATCGATACAGATCGGGTTTGCAGAAATGTGTTTCAATATTGCAGAAGGCATTAACAGAGGTTGGGCCAGTTCCGGTACCTTGGGCACGGCAGAAGATTATTATAAAGCAGGCATCAAAGCATCCCTGGCCTTTTACAATATACCCGAAAGCGGCACATTCGATGCTTACTTTTTAAAGTCCGGCAGTCCGGGCAGCGCCAATGTAGTATATGATAAATACGCCATACCAGTAAACTTCAATACGTATTATACGCAAACAGCGGTTACCTATGCCGGCAATAATGCAACAGGTTTAACGCAGATACTCAACCAGCGTTACCTGGCTTTGTTCCGTCATTCGGGATTGGAATCCTATTTCACATACCGCCGTACCGGCGTACCAGCCTTTACAACCGGCCCCGGTACCGGTAACAGCGCCCGTATAGCCATGCGCTTTCAATATCCGGCAACCGAAAAAACG
The DNA here is from genome assembly GCA_966212235.1 of uncultured Niastella sp. Classification (GTDB taxonomy): domain Bacteria; phylum Bacteroidota; class Bacteroidia; order Chitinophagales; family Chitinophagaceae; genus Niastella. The sequence goes on from CBIHPP010000010.1 coordinate 126,507, forward strand.
GCCAATACCACCAACTATAACCAGGCGCTGAAAAATCAGTTCGGAGGCAACGACGACATCAATGGGGTAATGTGGCTCATTAAATAAATAAGCATGCATCATACAAAGGCAGTAACCATTTGAGCAGGAGTTGCCGGAGCATGTAAGATGGGGCGTACATGTAATGGTATCGCAAAGTAGCTGGGCTATAAACTATTCAGGCACAGTTACTTTTTCTTTTTTAATTGTTTTTTTCCGGCGCGCGGTTTTGTCCGTTTTAGGCGTTTCTTTTTTCAGCAGCTTTACAATATCAGCAGCCAGGCGTTTGCTCACTTTAACCAACCTGGTCTCTAACTTTTTTTCTTTTAATTGAAAATCGGTAAGGCTACCGGAAAGCTTTTCAAATACAACTTTGGATAGTTCTTTTTTGGACAATTCTTTTTGGGAGAGTTTTTCTGTAGCGGGCAGCTTTTTTGCTTTACTCATGGAAGAAAATATTAATTTTAATTAATTAATATAAAGATAATAATAAGGTAACATCCCCAATGTTAAGTTTTTATCGAACCTTTCGAATGAATTGATAACATGGAATTAATGCAGTTCTCAACCTTGTAAAGGCTACCTTGCGTCGGTTTTGGGCGATATAAATTAACTGCATGGAATGGATCTTGATTAGTAACGCAACTACGGGCATCAGGGAATATCACCTTTTACAGGGCGATCGTATATTAATTGTACTTAAATACAACCTGGAGCAGCAATCAGTACGAATAGCATTTGAAGACGAACACCTGGTTTACTTTCTGGAGAATACGGGTTATAATAACCGGATTGCTTTCAAAAGTGCCTATGGTGTGGACCAGGGAAAATTTTCACACAACAACCGCAGCAATAGTGGTCGGCTGGAGATCAATGGAACCCAATACAATTATAACGTGATAAAGGGCAACCAGTCGAAGCTCATCGTTCATCAGCATCAGAAACAGGAGCCGTTAGCAGTATGTCAAATACCGGCTATACCCACCCGGGAGTCGACGGTTTATGAACAGGCGTGTTTGGTGTTGAGCATATGCTGGTATGCAACGATGCCGGTTGCCCCAAAAAAGCAGGACCTTTAGTCCCCGCCAATTACATATACTTATTAACATTTCCCCGAGAGCTGTTGAGGTTTTTTCAACAAAACGGCTCTTTTAATGGTTGCTCATTAATGGGTGAAAAGCTTTAGTAGATATTCTGTAACAAAGCGATAGTTATACTGTAAAAAATATATAATTGGTGTGTTTACAAATAAGCCGGCTGCGTTAATAATTATTTAAACAATTCAATATCAATTTTAATTATTTTTACTCAGTCAAACCTTACGCCTGATTTACAGCTACCATTACCATTATCAACTTCTACGATTGTAACGAAACTTATCCCATTTGCTTGTCAGTAAAAACTATTAAACCAGTACAGGGAATCAGTGATACCAGGCGACCATTAAATTAACAGCAGCAACAGAAACGGGAAAACCAATATCCTGGTGACAATAACCATGATTTTGGATTTAATTAATAGCAACACTTAACGGACTGGTTCATGAAGAATCCGGGAGATCACATTATTGCCGGTTTTCAGCAGGGGAGCAAAGAAGCATTTGCGGCGGTGTATAATATGCACTATAGCCGGTTATACGGCTTTATAAAAAAGTTGACCGATAACCGGGAAGAAGCACAGGATATCACTACCGAAACATTTGTAAAACTGTGGAAGCTGCACGCCAATTTTAATACCGCTGAAAACATAAAAGCCTTCTTATATATTACCGCCCGCAATGCCTGTATGGATTACTTGCGTTACCGGCAACGGCAAACAACCAACAAGCAGGAATTTGGCTATGTATTGGTACAGCAGGGCGAAGCGTTATCCCCCTTCAATGATGAAATAAAAACAGCCGTACTAAAACAGATCCATAACGAAATAGAAAATCTCCCCACGCAATGCAGGCGTATTTTTAAAATGGCCTGGTTAGAAGGAAAGAAGAATGCAGCCATTGCAGAGCAATTAAATCTAACTGAGCAAACGGTACGGAATCAAAAAGCCCGGGCGGTAAAAATATTAAGACTGGCCCTGGCGAATTCCAATGTGGTGCTGTTTATATTGTTGTTACTGTTGAATATTTAACTCCTCTTAGTTAGAATTCTCCCACTTGAAATTGGTATCGGGGCCTCTCGATATTATTATTTATTTTACTGTACCAGGTCTGTTTTGCAGGAACTTTAAATAAATCCATCAGTTAGTTACTATGTATTATTGGGGAGTAAGTATGCAGTTATGCGTGCAAATTATGTATTGCACATCTATAATTATAATACATCAATTTCTTTTTGTTTTGTATCCGGATCTCAGGATGACTCATCAGTAACCAACTTTGCGATGTAAGTAGGCAACTATAGTTCGCCGGTACTCAAGGTTGTCTCGTATGTTCAGCACGTGCGCGCCAAAGTTGACTCACTTTGCCTCATAGTTAACCACGAATAACGTAAAGTCAGGTCGGGATACGGTATCCTGAGATCAAAATGCATCAATGTTGATCAGGATACGACATCCGGAGATCAAAATGCACCAATGTTAGATCAGGATACGGCATCCTGAGGTCAGGATACGTTATCCTGACTTACCAACGCTGTAAAGTTAGTCGGAAACACTTCATAATAGTTACTTTTACTGCACCTTGAGCAAATTCTGCCAACACCTGGCAAATTCAACTAAAACCGAAAAACATTTTGGAATTCAGGTCACTCCACAGTGGTAAAGGGGAAAGAAATTCAAAGCCTGCCCAACTGTTCGGTAGAAAAATAATTACAAAGACTGGTGCCTGAACTGTTAGTAACAAGCGGTACCGGACGACCGTTTTTCCAAAAGTAAAAGATTTATTAAAATGTTTTAGTACTAAACGCATATTCTACGTTTCTATGTAAATATCCTTTATGAAAAGGGAAGTATAGTCATGAACGTCATTCCCATATTTATAAATGATGTTGTACACCGGAGGGGATAAAGCCATTCTGAACATTCAGAATGGTTTTGTTATTTTATAGAAATTTATTTTCAAACTCTATTAAGGTAAAGTAGCCTTTTATTGTTTTAATAGTAATAGGGACGATTATTTTATTGGCCATCCTGTTTTGCTAACTGGCATTTTCACTTTATCCAACTAATCACATACTACCAAACCGATCCTTCAAAAATTCCATCTTGCACAGTTCTAACCATTAAGCCATTACATATTGCATTTTATTAACCACCGAAATTAAATTGGTAGGGTATGAAGTATTCTGAAACGTGCCTTATGAAAGACTTCAGAAATGGGCGCACAAAAGCTTTTGAGGAAGTACACAAACTATATAATGTACAGCTGTTTTATTTTGTACGAAAAATAACCGGCAACCGTGAAGAAGCTGAGGATATCACCTCTGAAACCTTCATGAAACTATGGTGGCGGCATGAAAACTTTGATTCTCTTCAGAATATAAAGTCATTTTTATACATAACGGCCCGTAATGCCAGTATGGATTATTTGCGTTACCTCAAACGGGTAGCCGGTGATATAAACGATTACTATTACACGGAGTCCCTGGCAGATGAATCAACAATAGAGCGGGAAATGATCGAAGTGGAAATATTGCAAAGAAGGGTACAAGAAGAAATTGAAAATCTACCAAACAAATGCCAGAAAGTTTTTAAGATGTCGTATATAGATCGTTTGAAGAATGAAGATATAGCCAGTCAATTAAAAATCACTTTACAAACGGTAAAAAATCATAAGACCCGGGCTTTAAACATCATCAGGATGGCGATAAGCTCTATCATGAGAAAATAATCATGAAGTATACCCGAAATGTTACCGGAAATCGTTTTTCATTTTCAATTAGTACTAAAATACAAACCTGCGTTTTAAATGAGTTGCTCATCCAAAAACTAAAAAAGGTATGAAATTGAAATTTGCAAAACACTTCACAAACAAAAATTTGATAAAGGGACTACTTACCCTTATGTTGCTGATAACAACATGCTCCCTGCAATCCGGCGAATTGCCAGATACAAAAAGGACCACTATACATAAAGTACATGTTGATCAACAATCAAAAGGAACAACCGGTGACTGGTGGTTACCGCCCGTCTTTGCGATCATTATAATAAGGGAAAAGCGATTTTTAAAAATAAGCAAATCAATACGGTCATGGAGGCGAAAGATCAGTAAATGGATAGGAAAATGGGGACGTGACCGGATGAAAAAAAAGTAACCCGCAGATAATACAGTTTGCATAAAGGCGCGAACATGAATTGTTGTATAGAGAACAGGGTAAAAGGGATATTATTACTTCCAGGTTTCAAAAATTAGTTAAAGAAATATTTCTTGATATTTATTAAGAAAGCGATGAAGTCCTTTGATAATTATCAATAAAGAGGCCGACAAAGGCCTCTCTATTGAATAATTTTAAATAGGGATGTAGTTGAGAATCAATTCAATATTACGGAATTGTTATGTAACCGGATATTCTTTCATTTCCTTTGGTACAAATTCACAATCCGGCGTTTCTAGGTTGCGCGCGCATTGAATGTAACATTCCAACCTGATCCCAATAGCGTGTGTCGACCATTTACCTTTTCCTACACTACGATTGCCACACCATCTATCCTTGCAACATTAAGAAACTGATATGCCTGATCATGTATTCAGGATACAGGCCTATTATTTAAACTATTGAAATGACTTTAGTAGTAAAAAGAATTGCATCCTTGATCATTAAACAGTGGAGAGGAGAATTGAATGTCGAAGAAACGATAGAACTGGAGCAGTGGGCCGCACAAAGTGAGAGCAACCGCGAATTGCTGCAACACTTAACGCATGATGAAACCTTGCGCCAGGAATTGATCACATATTATGAAGCCGAAGCTTCAAAAGAAGCCATATGGAATAAGATTGATGAAGCAACCAATGAAGCCACACAAGTAATTCCTATGCCGATACCGCATCGAAGAAAGTACAGGTATATGGCAGCAGCAGTGACCGTAGCAACTATTTTAACAACGGTGGCTTACTTCTGGTTCCAGGGAAAACCCAGGCCAGCCACAACGCCTATAGCGAAAACCACAACACCCACCGATGTATTACCGGGCGGCAATAAGGCCATCCTGAAGTTGAGCGATGGAAGCACCATTGTGTTGAACGATGCGCACAACGGCGTATTAGCCACGCAGGGCACGGTACAAATAGAGAAGCAGGAAGGGCAGCTGGAGTATAAAAAAGGGAATGCAGAGGCTGCAGTAGCTTATAACACGCTTTCCACACCAGCGGGCGGACAGTTTCAGATAAAATTACCAGATGGAACCCGCGTGTGGTTGAATGCGTCGTCGTCGATCACCTATCCCACAGCATTTGCCGGGAATGATCGCCGGGTTTCAATCACGGGCGAAGGCTATTTTGAAGTAGCCAAAGATGTCCGCAAGCCATTTAAAGTTACCATACAATCAGCGACAGGGGAGCAGCAACGATCAACAGAAGTAGAAGTGTTGGGAACGCATTTCAATATCAATGCCTATGACGATGAAGCGGCCGTAAAAACATCGCTGTTGGAAGGGAAGGTGAAAGTGGTGAATAACAAGGCAGAAACCGCTATCCTTAAACCCGGGCAGCAGGCGCAGGTAAGCAGTGAGGGAGCCATGCAGGTAAAAGACAATGCAGATATGGAAGAAGTGGTAGCCTGGAAGAATGGAGAGTTCCTGTTTCAAAAGGCCGATATAGGAACGCTGATGCGACAGGTAGCCCGGTGGTATGATATAGAAGTCAATTATCCGAATGGAAAACCCAAAGATAAGTTCACAGGAAAAATAGGCCGGAATGTAAATCTGAGCCAGTTGTTGGAAATTCTAAGGTATTCAGAGGTTAGGTTTGAATTGAAGGGCAGAACGCTCGTTGTAAATAATTGACCTTACTATAAAAAAAAGGCCGCCTCATGTTCGAGATGAAGCGGCTGTTTGGTTGGGTCATTTCTAAATAAAACTGTTAGAACATTTCTATTTATCAAACCTAAAACGCAAATGTATGAAATTACGGACCTGGTGCATCCGTATCGGTCAGAATTTGACCAAAACTGTATTGGTATGTACAGGATTTCTTGTTTTTTTAACGCTTTTTTGTCCGCAATTAACAAAAGCCGAAAATGATCGGGGCGGTATCACGATCCGCCATCAGAATGTTCCGATCGAAAAAGTCTTTCAAAGCATCGAAAAGCAAAGCGGTTATCGCTTTTTTTACAACGAAACATTGCTCCAGGGCGCAGGCAAAGTTACACTCAATCTGCAAAATGTAAGTCTGCAGGAAGCCCTGGAAGCCTGTTTCCGCAATCAGCCATTAAGCTATGCCATTGTAGAAAAGACCATCATCGTAAAAAAAAGGCCTGAGCAGCAGTCCACTGCACCCATCGCGACTGCAGCCGTGACCTTATCCAAACCCGGGAAAATAATTGCTGTCCGCGGTAAAGTCACCAGTAACAATACACCTATTGTAGGTGCTTCTATCATGATTAAGGGTACCGACAACGGCGCCAGTACGGATAAAGATGGGATGTTCTCGTTGCCCGAGGTAGAGGATGATGCGACGCTTGTGGTGAGCAGTGTGAGTCATACTGCAAGGGATGTGAGAGTTAATGGGCAGACGTTTGTCAATATTGATTTAGCCCAACGTACTGATGATTTGGATGATGCGATTGTAGTAGCATACAATACAACTACACAACGGAAAAATACAGCTTCTGTAACGGTTGTCAAGGGAGAACAGGTACAGAATTTACCTGTTCGTTCTATAGATAAAGCGTTGCAGGGCCTTGTTCCAGGATTATTGGTTACTAGCGGCACAGGCCAGCCTGGTGGAGGGGTGAGTAATTTTGTACTTAGAGGTATTTCCACAGCGCAGGATCCTTTTTCAGAAAGTGCTACTGTCAGAAATCCCCTTATTGTAATTGATGGCGTTCCGGTTACCCAGGATAATTACCAATGGTCTGCAGGCAATAATATGGCAACACCATTAATCAATCCCATGGCTCATTTGAACATGGAAGATATTGAAAGCATTACAGTATTAAAAGATGCTGCAGCAATAGCCCTGTATGGTTCCAAAGCAAGCAACGGTGTAATATTGCTTACTACCAAAAAGGGTAAAGCAGGTAAAACCGTGATTAGCTTTCACTCTCAGGCCGACGTTAGTAAAAGACTGAAAGGAAAAATTAAATTGGTAAATCAGGACGAATACCTCGAACTATTATCAGAAACTTTTCATAATTATGATTCTGTTTCTTTTCCTAACGATGCTTCAGTATTAGCTTATTTAAAAACGCAGTTTCCGGTAACCTCGGATAGTAGTTTATATCCTTTCACCAATTGGGATGATGAAATATATACTAAATCCGCTGCTACAATTAACAACAATCTTTCCTTCTCCGGTGGCAATGATAAATCTAACTTTTATTTAAATTTTGGCTATACAAAACAAAATGGGGTCATAAAAAAAACAGGATTTGACCAGAAATCCATCCGGATAAATTTTGAAAACCGTCCCACCAATTGGTTGAAATGGGGTTTGAATAATGGATTATCGTATAACGTTCAGGACTATGGAGTTTCACTAGGGAGCAATATTAGTGCTGCTGCTGACGATTCTCCTTTAAATCCTGTACGTTTGGAAGATGGCTCGTATTTTCTAAATTTCAATTTCCCTGTTAAAAAAGCTAATCCTGCTGCTACCAATGAATACAACACGTACAGAAACAAAAGTTATCGCGTGGTAAGCAAATTAAGCGGAGAAATTAGCTTTTTAAATAATTTCAAATTTACTTCTACTCTTGGTATTGATTTCATGTTATTGGAAGCAAAAGAGGTAGTCGCCTCAGGGCTCTATATAAATTCCTCAACTGATGGTATGATTCGCGAAAGAGATACCCGTAATTTAAACCTGATTTCTACCAATATATTAAGCTATAATAAGACAATAGGCAAAAAACATTCTATAAACATACTTGCAGGCCAGGAAGCGCAAGTGCTTAATACCCGATATATTGATGCAACCGGCACAAAGATTTTATTGCCTGGAGTCGATCAGCTCACAGGAACCGGTGCAACTTCCTCCAGGGGCGGAGAATCGAAACAGCACTTACTTTCCTGGTTTGGTCAGGCGAATTATGGCTTTAAGAACCGGTATTTTATTAATTCCAGTATTAGGTCAGATGGTTCTTCAAATTTTGGAGAGCGTAATAAATTTGGTACGTTTTGGTCAACAGGCCTGGGATGGGTGGCTTCAGAAGAAAACTTTATGAAAAACGTTTCCTCCTGGTTACCTTATTTAAAATTCAGAGGAAGCATTGGCGCAGCAGGCAATTCATTTGCAATTAATCGATACACAAGATATGACATGTTAACGCCCGGGAACTATTTAAATAGCCTGGCAGTATCTTCTTCTACTTCAGATCCAGGTAATCCACGTATCAAATGGGAGAGAACGTTTACGTGGGATGCGGGGTTGGAAACACGGTTGTGGAATAATAGAGTGTCTTTGACCGCAGATATTTATGAGAAAAAAACTTTCAATGTAGTTTCACTGATATCACTACCATTTGTTACGGGATATACTTCTGTAAAAGATAATATCGGTGATATAAACAATAAAGGCATAGAGCTTTCTTTGGCCATAGATATAGTTAAAAACAAAGATTTTCGCTGGAATATAAATGGCAACTGGAGCACTAATAAAAATGCCTTGGTGAAAACAAGCAATCCTTTAGTTTATGTTGGTGGATCAACTACCTCACCATTGGTCAATATGATTGGAAAGCCCCTCAATTCATTTTATTTGAAACGTTGGGCTGGTGTTAACCCCGATGATGGATCTCCGATGTGGAATGATTCTACCGGTAAACCTACTACTAAGTACACGTCGGCTATGGTTGAATATGCAGGTAAACCGCAACCTGATGGTTTTGGTTCGGTTACAAGCACATTCACGTATAAGAATGTTCAATTATCTGCATTATTTTATTATCAGTATGGCTACAAGATATATAATGCTTCTGCCTTAATTAATGATGGCTATAATCCTTACCAAAATCAGGACAAAAATTCCCTAGATCGTTGGCAAAATAAAGGTGATGTGGCACCCAATCCTAAGCGAAATTTATTTAGTATTGGGCAAAATTCTTCTACCCGCTTTTTATTTGATGGGGATTATATTCGTTTTCAAACCCTGACATTAGCCTATACTTTCCCTAAAAAAATGATATCTCAGCTGGGATTTAGTATGTTAAAAGTTTATGCGCAGGCGTATAATCTGGCTATCTGGACAAAGTATCCGGGTGATGATTTAGCCAATATAAGTCCTACAGGTAGTACAGGTACAGCATATCCTAATGCTCAATATTATTCTTTCGGAATAGATCTTAACTTTTAATTCCAACTAAATTTTATGAAGTTTATTAAATATAGTTGTATTACAGTAATCGTTAGTGTATTGACAGCTTTCTGTGGCAAAAAATTCTTGGATGTCCCTGACTCAGGTGCATACATTCGTCAGAGCTATGTTAAAGACTTAAAAACAACAACAGACTTTCTTGAGGGGATCTATATTTCGTTGGCACAAAATTTTTATTACGGATATAATCAGGTTTACCCTGATCTGATTGCAGATAATATTAAACTAAGAACAGCAACCGCAGCAGATCTTGCAGCCCATTATAACTGGGCACAATTTTCAGACGCGAATAGCGGGAATGGGGGAAAGAATATGAACGCCGCCTGGCTAAATGGTTATCAAATCATTAGTTCCTGCAATTTTGTTTTGGATAAAGTGGAGGAATATAGAGAGCAGAATCCAGCGAAGGCCGATAACATGAAAGCGCAAGCGCTTGCATTAAGGGCTTTAGTTCATTTTACGCTTGCAAATATATTTGCCCAGCCTTACGGTTTCACAAATGATGCATCACATCCGGGCATTCCTTTTGTAACCGATTATGACTGGACTTACCCTCCCGCTGAAAGAAATACAGTAGCAGACGTATATTCCAATATCTTTAATGACCTGGAACTTTCGATTCCCTTATTTGGTGATGGCAGTATTAATCGGTTCTTTATGAATAGGAACGCTGCCAAAGCCTTGTTAGCCCGGGTATATCTTTTCAAAGGCGACTTTCAGTCAGCAAAAAAATGGGCAAGGGATATAAGTACATTGGTTCCTATTATGGCGGCAGGAACTAATGGTTATCCTTCTAAACTATTTACAACCAATGAAACTGAGGCTTTATTTCAATTGAGTCCGTCTCAGCAGGGCTTAACCCTGCCTTCTCCTACAGGTTCTTATACAGGCACATATTACACTTATTTTCAGGGTGCTTTTTTTATCACTCAAAAAAAATTCATAGCCACTGCTGATATAGCTACTGCTCTAAAACAAAATCCTAACGACCTGCGGAAAAATTGGGTGGCTGCAACCCTGGATATAAACAAGTATCCATCAGATGTAATAGCAGGGTTTTCGATAAAGTCAGGTGCTTATTATGCCACCCTGTTTCGATCTTCTGAAATGTATTTGACCGCGGCTGAAGCTTATGCCCAATTGAAAAATGAGGATAGCGCTCGCTATTATTTGAATCAAATTAGGACAAGGGCTAATATTCCGGCGGTTACAACATCGGTTGCTGGTTCCGCTTTAATGGATTCCATATACCTCGAACGAAGAAGAGAATTGTCTTTTGAAGGCCTCCGCATGTTTGATCTGCTACGATGGAAAAAGGATGTAAACAGGCAGGATGCATGGAGTACGTCTGTAAAATCACTTCCTTATCCCAGCAGTAAAGCTATTGCGCCACTACCTCAAAATGACGTGACTATTGCCGGTTTACCTCAGAATCTTGATTATTGATAAATGAAAAGTTTAAAAGTTAATTACATGAAGTACATCAAGCTTGCTTTATTACTGATGCAGGGGTTTTGCGGTTTGGCAGAGCAGCCTGGAAAATCACCGAAGGAAGAGTTTAAGAGAATCATTATTGAAATTCAATTTTCGCCAGAATATATAAAATATTTTCCTCGTAAACACGTAAATGAAATCAATGGAGACAGCATAACATTCAGGACGATGCCGGTTAAAAGAGTTGGATTAAAATCTGACTGGACAGAGCATAAAGTGAGAGTTTCAGACAACAAAGTTAAGTTGGTTTTCACCAGCAATAATCCTGTAACTGTAGAAGCGCCATTTTGGAATGATGGAGCCCCAAAAATCACAAATCCAGGCGATAGCATAAATATAATTTATACAGAAAAAGAAAAAAAATGTACGGGCAACGGAAGTATAGCTTTCAATATGCAAGAGAAAATAGATCAGGCATTTTCAAGTCACAACCCAAAATATAAACGTAGCTTTCTTGACATTAAATCTTTAGATGATTACTTTGAGTGGAAAGCAATATGTGATAACCGGTTAAATAAATTGATTTCATTAGTTGATTCCAATAAAAATAAAATACCTTTTTCTTCTCTTGATTACATAAAAAAAACTTACATCTATTTTGTTGAATTTGCCCGTACTGAATCCTTCAGGACTATGGTTGAAAGGACAAGAATGAGTAACACTTTAAAGTCGGCAGACTGGGTGGCGATTTGTGATTCTACCTTAAATGATCCATGGGCAAAATGGCTGCGGTCAAATTCGGACGGTTTTCCAGATACATGGTATTTCTATCAGTATAATCGTTTGCAGGTGTGGAAAAAATATGGTTTTGACTTTACGAATGATAGCTTAAATAATGATGCTGAACGAAGGCTTTTATATTATAATGCATTAAAGCAAAACTTCAGTGGTGTGCTTCGCGAAAGGCTTTTGCAATATGAAATTGCTGTTCAGGTAATGAAAAAACTGGGTTATAGACATCCCTTAACAGCTGTTTTGCTAAAAGATTATTATAAACAACCTGGCTTTCCGGAGTATAAGCAATGGATGAAGGAATTTGAAAAAAAAGCCGCTACACTGTATGATCGTAATGTTGACGAAGGAAATAAGTCCACTGCTCCTTCATTTCAACTAACTGATTTAAAAGGGAATAGCTTTACCAATAATAATCTAAAAGGAAAAGTGGCCTTACTTGATTTTTGGTTTTCAGGTTGTACGGGTTGCGTACAAATGACAGCTGCGCTGAAAAAGGTAGAAGGCGCTTTCGCTGGTGACTCCGTGGTTACTTTTGTAAGTGTGTCGACAGATAGTGATAAAAAACGTTGGTTTAAGAGTATAGAACAAAAGAAATATACTACCGGAAGCGGGCTAAGTGTATATACACAGGGAAAAGGAACCAGTCATCCCATGATCCAGGATTATAACATTTCAGGTTACCCAGAGCTTTATTTAATTGACAACTGGGGGCGGATTCATTTTCCTGTACCTGATCCCCGAAAAGACAATGGCACAACCCTGATCAGTTTGCTCAGAAAAATGAGAGCTACAACATTCGACGGTCCTTATGTATTATACAAAGGGGATTCTATTCAGGTAAAATCCGTCAATGCAGGTAAGGTTGACTCAACAATAAATTTTATAAGTAAAAAGAACGAATCAGCCGCTATTGAACTGAATGTAATGACGGATGAATTCCCCCAATCATTTAAAGTAACCATCAAGCCAACTTTGCAAATTGAGGCTTCCGAGTATAAACAACCGGAAAAGCAGTTGGTACTGTCAGACATTGAAGGCAACTTTGATGTGTTCAAAAAACTATTGCAGAATAATAATGTTATAGATTCCAAGTTCAATTGGACGTTTGGAAGTGGGCACCTCATCTTAAATGGCGATATAGTTGACCGGGGAGAACAGGTCACAGAATGTCTATGGCTGATTTATTCACTCGAAGATAAAGCAAAGCAGGCGGGCGGCTATGTTCATTTCATATTAGGCAATCATGAAATATTGAATATGTCTGGAGATCTTCGTTATGTACAGGATAAATATAAAAGAAATGTGACGATTCTGAATGAAGATTATAAAAACTTATTTGGGGAAAACAGTGAAATAGGGCGTTGGCTACGCACAAAAAACATAATTGAGAAAATTGGGGACAATTTGTATACGCATGGGGGAATAGCAAGAGAGATTAACAACTTGCCCATGTCATTACAACAGATGAATGATATCATTAGACCGCATTACGCAGCAAGAGACGAGTTTAAAAAAAATATAAAGACCCCTGAACTAAGAATACTGTTTAATAGTAGTATTTCTCCTTTCTGGTACAGAGGATACTATGCACAGTTGAACCCAACTGCTACTAATATTGTTGATAGTACTTTGAATAAATTTGGAGTTAACCACATTGTCACAGGGCATACAATAGTGTCCGATACCATTAGTGTTCATTACAATGGAAAAATCATCAACACCGATGTGCATCATGCGGCAGGTAAAAGCGAAGGATTGTTAGTGGAAGGAGATAAATATTACAGGGTAAACATAAATGGAGAAAGGCAATCTTTGGAATTGTTGCTGAAATCAGGTTCCAATTCCGCTTTGAAGGTGGCTTCTGCCCTAAGCAACGGCCGGTAGCTCAATTAGAATAGAAGAGATAAAGCCAGGCGTCAGATTTTGTTCTGACGCCTGGCTTTTTTTGTGAATTAAAAAGTAGAATACGGTGCAAAATATTTGCACACGGCTTGGGTAGTTTTGAGATATAATTACAATGGCCACTTGTAAAAAATAATAACAGTATTCTTAACCATTAAAATTTATTTTTATGACAAAAGGACAAAAATTTTCCGCATTGGGTCTGGTGCTGATGGGAGCATCTGCTGTTGTAGCATTTGCTCTGCCCAATACAAATAAAAAAGTATTTGCTAATGGACATCTCCAACTAGACTCCACTACTGGAGCTGTCGATAACCAGGCAACTTGTCGTACCGGTGTTGTGGTTGGGCTCACTAAATGTGATTATACAGCAACTGATGATAATCTTTCATTTACTACAGGTGGTCCTGGAACAAGTGCTGACGCTGCCACTACGGGAGCAACAAATACTGGTTTGCTTAATGATGGTAATAACACATTAGTATCAACAGTATCTTAAAGTTTTGAGTAGGAATGGCCTGTTTACAGGCTATTCCTATTTTAAGTACCATCAAATTAACTTTTATGATAAAAGGGAAATTCCAGAAACTATCCCTACTGAGCCTGGTGCTGATGGATCTGATACATTAATTATATTATTATAAACATTGAGTAGGAGTGATCATGAAATACATACAATTGCTTTTTATAGAAATGCTGGTGACTTGTTGCCTGTGTAATTGTTCAGTGGAACCGGAAAAGCCCCTGATCTCCGGGATCCCCAAGATAATCATCAACTGCTCACTTCCTGCCGATTATGATCGGCTCTTTCCCAACCCTTCGCATGAAGATGTTAAAGATATTACGGTACTTTTTTGGACGCCAGTAGACAATATTGGAATACATACCAAATGGAATAGTGTTGTTTCCAGTGAAAGAAAAGGTATGATTAAATGGGTGTTTCAATCGGAAAGACCAGTATTTATTACAACAGCTTTTCAACGATCAGGAGTGGTGCTAAGCCCAGGTGATAGTGTTCAAGTCAATTTAACATCAAATGGTATTACTTATTCCGGGAAAGGAGCAGAAGGATTACAACTGCAACATAAGTTAGAGCAGGTTCAAAACAATTTTCTTCAACCCATTGCTCATTCTTTCAAAATTAACTCGGTTGAAGATTACCTCAAATGGAATGCATACTCAAACCAACGACTGGCTGCGGCATTACCGGTTATAGATACAGGCAATAGTAAAATCCCTGCTTCTGTTTTGAAAATTATCAAGGCTAACACAATATATAACATTGAGTTTAGCCGTGCCGAAGCGTTCAAAGCACTGAGCGCCTATCGGGATGAACACAAAGATTCAATATTAACGGCTGCTGATATGACAGCAATATGCGATTCTACCCTGAATAACACATGGGCGCAATGGTTGCGTGACTGCTCCGATTGTTCTGCGCCTACCTGGTATTTTTATCAGTATAATCGCATTCAAACCTGGAAAAAAAGCAATTTCGATCTCTTGAATGATAGCAGCATGAATAATGAAAATAAGCGTAAAATAGTATATTATAATACCTTAAAAGAAAATTATAAGGGGCTCCTTCGGGAACGCCTGTTGCAGTATGTGGTAGCTAAAGAAATCGTTAAACCGCTGACATTAGGAAATCCTGTAACGGATACTATCTTAAACGATTATTACAGCCAACCCGGATTTCCGGAATATAAACTGTGGATGAAAAACTACGTTGACAGCTTGAGACAACGGCAGAAAATTGCACAGAAGTAAATTAAGTCAATTCCTGGCAACGTTTATTAGTCAAAATGTAATTCGTATGAAACAATGTTGGATATTAAGAAGTATAATTTATATAGTGGTAGTCTCGGTAGTTCATTGTGGATGTCAGCAAACTACCGGGGAACCTAAAAGTATTTATAAATACATAGAACCAACATATGGCAATATTCAATTAGCGACGACCAGAGATACTTTAAGTTTTCAACTGGATGATACTACTTATAATGCTATAAAATCGTTTAACCTCTTTCTGCACAAAGGAACCGAGTATATCAGTTTCTATGACCAGCGATCTGAAACCATAAATGTTTACAATTTCGAAACGAAGAAATTGAAGGGTAAAATAAGCATGAAGAATTGGTTCAAGGGACACTCACTTTATAAAACAAGCACATATGTGAAAAATTTTGACAGCATTTATGTTACTAACTTGAATACATTGTATCTCTTTGACAGGCATGGTAAGAAAAAGTGGGGAATTGATTTTCCTGGTAAAACTGATGTGGCAAGAGCTTTCTTCGACAATACCTGTCAACCGGTTTTTAAAGATGGGCAACTGTTCGCTGCTGTGAGTCCGGGTGTTGATTATAACTCATTGGAGAAGATGAAAAAATGGAAAGTTTTGTATCAATTCGGTGGAGAGAATAATAAAGCCAGGCTACATATTGATCTTCCAGACATCTATTGGCATAATTTATATGGAAGTCAATTTATTAAGTATAATTTTTGTTTTAACAACCAAGGGCATTTTGTATTCAGTTTTCCGGCTGATACAAATATTTATGTAACAGATCTCAAGGATTACTATGTAGCTTATTATGCCAAAAGCCGGTTCCAAAAGGAAGCAATCGCCCCACTAAAAAAAGATCAGTTACAGGACGACATTGCGTTCAAACAATATAAGTTAAGAGATTCCTATGGTCCGATCTTCTTCGATCCCTATAAAAAAAGACATCTTCGTTTGGCAAAACAAAAGTTCAGAGAGGAAGATTATAAAACCAATGAACAGGATCGGAAGCAAACTGTAATCATATTTGATGAGAAGATGCATATCATCGGTGAATCAGCGCTACCGGATGGATTGTCTTTTAGTTCCCTTATTTTCAGCGCCAATAACAGTATGTATGCCCGGGTAAACGGTGCGGATGAAAATGCGCTGCATTTCGTTCGTTTGGAGTATAAAGAGCTCCCTGATAATTCATTGCATCAGCTAACGAAATTGGGAAAGTAGAATTTTTTAAAATAATGGAAATGAGAAATATTTTTAAATTAATGATACTATTAATAGTGACCGGATGTGGCGCTACTTCAAAAAAGCCCAATAGTATTGAAATTATAACTCCTGGCGACCAGCAGGATTCTATTTTCCATGACCTGATAGCGGTTACCCACAATATTGTACCGGAAGAATTGCAAACTGATTCACTTGCATTTCTTGTATTACCATTGCAAGCCAGTTGCCCTGCTTGCCGTAATAAAACGATTGACAGTATTGTTAAACACCAGGATGATCTTTTAGAAAAACATTTTATCATTTTATCTGTGAAAGGGTCGCGCAAAAAAATTAATGGTTATTTTCAAGAAAACAACAAAAAGTTACCTGATATGCAGGAGCATTTAGTGCTCGATAGCAACAACATTGCATATACGCATGAATTGTATGATGAAAAACCGGTGATGTATTATACCTACAATAAAAAGGCCTATAAAAAGGTAGCGGCCGTACCTGCAACTGTCAGAGATGATCTTATGGAGTTTTTCTCCGGGTACAGGAAATGATGAATCAAAAGTATTAAATGTACTACCATGCACTCCAAATTAAAAATACCTATATTTATACCTGGTGCTGTTAAATCCAGTCATTATTTTTATTTGCCTCTCAGGCAAAATATATCAGATGAGCGTTCAGAATACCAGAAATCTGGAAATATTTTAATAATTGCCAACTTTGAAGAGGATTTTCAATCACTCTGCCACATATTGAAAAGAAGAAGCGTAATAGACAAATACCTGGAATGGACTTTTGATAATAATCAACTTTTCATTATTGGTAGTGGCGGTAGGTTAAAGAACCAAGAGTCAGAGTATCTGTGGTTCCTTTATTATCTGCAGGAAAAAGCATGGAAGAAAGGAGGATATGTACATTTTATTCCCAGTAACCAGGATATTCTTAACCTGAACGGAAGTTGGCGTTATGCACATCCAAAGTATGCCGCTAAAAGAACAGATTCAAAAAACCCTTCAACGGCATTTTATTATGGCAATAATGAATTGTGGCACTGGCTACATGCCAAAAATATTATAGAAAAAATTGGTTCCTTTCTTTTCGTGCCGGCGGGTATTTCTGTAGCCGTCAATGATCTTGGCTATTCACTTTCTCGGATCAATGAGCTGGTTCGTAAATATTTTACCACCGCAGGCCAGCCACACACCATACCTGAAGTTGAATTACTGTTAAACAGTGATGACAGTCCTTTGAAGTATAAGGGTTATTTCGATGGTTCAGCAACGGAAAAGCATGTAAATAACACGCTAAAAAAATTCAGGGTAAAAACAATTGTTACTGCTTATGAGGGGGCCGCGCCAGGTATCTATTTTGATGGGAAAGTGATCAATATAGCAAAGGACGCTGTGAATGGAGACCCGGGAGCGCTTTTCATAAAACGCGAATATTTATACCTATTGGATTCACATGGTAAAAGAAGAAAGGTTTATTGATTTCAATATTTGCCATTTGCAGGTCCGTTTAATTAATGATGTTGACTTCGTAACGAGTATTCTAGTTTGATCTTTAGGCTGATTTTTTATGATCAAAACTTTCTGTTCGTTTGAAGTAAAAGGAAATTTTGAAATACCCTTCTTCATTGTAATAATACGTTCCCCGGAAATGGTCAAACTCAATAGGAGCGCCCATGTCTTTCATTTCGTTAAGAAGATTATAAACGCTTCTTCTTGATATGCCCAATTTTCCAGCTAACTCGCTGGCTGTTCCTGTGCCCTTGATCCTTATCAGGTGGTCGATACGTTCAATTCTTTTAAAACAATCCTTAGTCATATAAATTTGTATATTTTACAGTTTATTAATTAAACCAGTTTCAAGTTACACTCCTATACTGCAGTAATATTTCACCTAAATGTTAATTTCTTCACGGATAATAACTGCATTTAAACTGCAGTCAGTATTACTAAATTTGTATTATTTATTTCGTTCGTATTACGATTTATGTAATTTTAAATAATGGATTTATATAAATACTAAAAGAAACCAAGATGGTTTTTGGTATACCTGATGACATAAAGCCAGGGGGCAATTTATCTCCATTTCATACTTGGCAATCACGAGATCATGAATATGAATGGTGATTGGCGATACATACATCCAAAATATGTAGCTTCTTCTAAAATTCCTTATACCGCTTTATATTATGGCAATAATGAATTATGGCAATGGTTATGCACAAAAAACATCATGGAAAAAATAGGTGATATTTTATTTGTCCATGCAGGAATTTCCAATGAATTATTACAGCTAAATTTATCAGTTACAGAAATCAACAACATTGCCCGCCCATATTATAAAAAGGCAATTGAATTATTTGCCGACCCCGTAATTGCGACTATTTTCGGCGAAAATTCACCATTTTGGTATCGTGGGTATTACAGGCAAACGGCAACTGAAGAGCTGATTGATGCCACGTTAAAACATTTTGGGGTAAAAGCCATTGTAACCGGTCATACCGTAATGGAAAAGGTTACCACGTTTTTTAATGCAAAAGTGATCAATGTAGATACCGATCATGCATCAGGAAATTCTGAAGCGTTACTAATAAGAAGAAATAGATTTTATAGAATAGGCAAACAAGGGAAAAAAGAAAGAATTAAGTAAGCATTTATAAAAGGCTCCACCCAGGAGACTATTTGAATTAATAGTAGCTAGATTCACTCAATAGCAAAGATTAAAACTAAGTAATCCCTCATGTCACCCATGCCGCGGCAAGGACTATTGGCTTTCTTCCCGATCCAACTTTTTGATCTCTTTTTTGACTTCTTCTACCAATTGCTGTTCTGTCGGCAGGTAAAGTTGGTACTTACTGGCAATAATGGTTTTGTTGTTTTCAGGCAAAGTAATTTTTACCATTGCATCAT
This sequence comes from uncultured Niastella sp., assembly GCA_966212235.1. GTDB lineage: Bacteria > Bacteroidota > Bacteroidia > Chitinophagales > Chitinophagaceae > Niastella. The sequence continues at coordinate 146,047 of CBIHPP010000010.1, forward strand.
TTTTATCTGCGCATAGCAGAATCCCGATAGTAGAATTTTCGAAATCCTGTTTTTCGAAACGGTCGTAATAATTTACATACATCTGTAACTGGCCGATATCTTCATGTGTAAGTTTGTTTGTCTTAATTTCCATGACTACAAAACATTGCAGTAAACGGTTATAAAGCACCAGGTCAATAAAAAAGTCGTCGCCTTTGAGGTGAATGCGCTTTTGTCGGGCTACAAAAGAAAAGCCATTGCCTATTTCCAGTAAAAACTCCTGCAAGTGGGTAATGATGGCTTTTTCCAGGTCTTTTTCATAATAGGCCGCTTCTCTTTTTAGCCCTAAGAACTCCAATATCATAGGTTCTTTAATTATCTCCCTGACATCACAAGGCTGTTTTTCTTTTCTTGCTACCGCTAAAACTTCTTTTACATCATTGCTGATTAATAATCTTTCAAAAAGATGGCTATTCACCTGCCGCTCCAATTGCCTCGCCGTCCAGTTATTTTTTTCTGTTTCCGCAGTATAAAACTCTCTTTTGTCTTGATTATCAATGCGTAACAATACCCGATAATGGGTCCAGCTAAATTGTGAACGCAGTGCGTTCACAATTGGGAAAACGCGATAAAATTGACGGAAAAGATTCAATTGCCTGGAAGAAAAGCCTGTTCCAAATTGGGGTTCTAATGAATCTGCCAATGATTTTATAAGGAATTCACCATATCCTGCACGTTCTGCCCCTTGCTGCTCTTCTTCAAAAATTATTCTTCCGATATGCCAATACATAACCACTCTTTCTACATCAACTGAACGGATGGCTTTTTCTCTTGCATGAACAATAATGGCATGTATTTCCTGTATAAGTGCTTTTCTTATTTCCATATAATTAAGCTACTCAACCAGATGCCTGAAGACCAATGGTAGAAATTGTTTCTATTCCAGTCCAATTGTGTACTATACGCAGAGATATAGAGAGTACAGAAAATGTATTTGGTATACCGTTAGTAAATATAAAAAATTAATGATCATTATAGCCTGCAGTTATTTATTTTTTGAGATATAACATCATAACGAACGCTTCGTGTGCCAGCTACATTTTACTGCATGTTTCTTCCATATTAAAAAGACCCCTTATCCAGGAGCCTTTTTTAGCACATAGAAGCCAAATTAATTTCAAAACCAATTAATAACTATTAAAACTCATTATAAAACCCTACTGCGGCAGCTAAAGAAAAGAAATGCCCCGCCGCTAGCGTTTGTACGGGGCATTCTTTTTTAGGATAAGGCTGTTCCCTTACGTGATTTTCACCACGCCCGTGTAAGAACTGTCGAATACAGTTTGACCATCGGCCGAGATGAAAGCCAACCAGGTGTGCACTTCCTGTCCACTGTATTCCGGCATTTCCAGAGAGCCTGTGCCTGTGCTCCGGTCTGGTCCCTGTATTGTAAATGCGCTTACATTGTAGGCTTCACAATACGCTACCAGAATTGCCTTGTCGGTCGGCTTTACTGCGCCAGATACGTCCCTCGTGCTCCATTTGAACGTAACGGTTTCTGCTGCCGGTGATGTCACAGAGGCGCCAATCATACCTACGCGTTCGCCTCGGCTTACCATTACCTTGCTGTAATCGATCCTGTATTCAGGTGATTGGCCGATAATGGCATTTTTAAACAGATCCCTGACGGCAGCATTATAACCCGACATTCTAACGGCCACATTGCGGAAACCAACCTTCACCACGTATTTGATGGTTCGGGTAAAACTTCCTGCCAGTGCCATTTTTGATCTGTGAACTTGTTGATTTGAGGTGGCTGGTTTGTCACTGCGTACACCGATACTACGGACGTAATCAACGCCATTCCATTTACCACCTACCAGCTTGCCGACTTTACCACTAAAGCCGCCATGCATGCTTTCCTTAATTCGTGCCATAAAAATTAAAATTTAAAAGTGAATGAATAAATGTTTGCGCACTTAGCACATGTTCATAACCGGTATTTGATCATTTGCCTTGTGCGATACAAATGTAAGGTGGTTCAATGCAGAAAAAATCACATAGATGGTTACACGTGGTCTAAAATGGTCAAAGATGTCCTAAAGTGGTCAAAATAGTTCTAAAGTGGTCTAGAAAGCCCCTTTTGTCGTATTTGTCGTATTAAACCTTCATCATGATATTGCAGTTTCCGGATTAAAATCATAGAAGGCATAGCTATTTTAGGAATAAGCGCTTTACGTGTATAGCCGCTTCAGGACTAAAATCGCAGAACATATAGTTACTTCAGGATTTATTCTTTTACCGGTATAGTTATTTTAGGATGAATCAACGGCTTGATCACAATCAATTTTCTTTACCCCTTGCTTGCCTCTGGTTTACCTTTTTCTTACCCGTTGTTTACCTAAAGTTTACGCTGAGTTTACCGCTGGCTTACCTAAAGGTTACCTGGTGGTCGTATTTTCTTTATACCTGCCTTATCATTCCTTTACCTTTTCCTTGCCTAACGGGTAAACAAAAGGTAAATCAGGTATAGAGGAGGTATAAAGGAGAACTATCACGGGGGGTAAAGAAAGGTAAACAACAGGTAAAGAAATTATTCGTTTTATTTGAGGCCTGGAGTGGATAATAGGAGGGAAGTTATTCCGGATCGTCAGGTTATGGTCGATCAAGATGTTTCTATTACGCTATATGGATGCTATGAATTTTTAATGCAGATAATTTAATTCAATTAGTAAAACGACAATGACGGCCATGTTAATGGCTGGATAACCAAGGTATATTGGGGAGTTTACACATCGGCGAACGTACATTGCGCCGATGACGTAACATTTTCATCATTAGGCAAATAGCACCATTGACTTACCAATCAGTGCGATGGCAGTTACCTAAATGTCCGGGGAAATAATGTGTTAAAAGCGTCGTAAGACGTCTTTGGTAGATGCAAACCGTATTATCCGTCAGGAAAGCACGGTTTCGTCGAGGTTTTTCTTTACGTCCTCTTCTTCAAGATGTACGTATTCGGCAAATTCTCTGATTGACACATAACCCTTCTGCCGACCCAGTGTTTCGCGGATCGTTTGTAACAACCGTTGGGCAGTGCGTATATTAATGCCGAGTATCTTGGTGATGTCGTGGGTGTGTATGACCAGCCGTTTACTGATTGTCCCGTTAGAAGCGGGCGCTTTTTTAGCCGTTTTTTTCTTTTTATGGGCAACTTTCTTTTTGGAAGCTTTTGTCCTGGTTTTTACCTGAACGGCTTTTTTCGCAGCAATGCGTTTCTTTTTAGCCATGCTGTTTTTTACATTTAATGGTTAAGCCAATAGCGGCAGTTTGGCTTACTAATCGGAGCAGCTGTAAATTACATGCAAATTTGAAATCAGGCAAAAAAAAATACAGGATAGGCTGAACGCTAAACGCCAAAAGCTGAACGCAAAGTCCGGAAATACGTGTTTCGCGTTCTCTGCGTTCGGCTTGAAGCGTGCGGGCTTCCTCAGCACATGGTAATACTGGCCATACACCAGTTTACCAGCAACAACTCCCACGCAGTGGCTATCTGCGAAAACTCATCGTCAATACAATCAAAGGTGGAAAGGCATAAGTGGGTAATAATCCCATTTTCTATCGTGCCATAATATTCGTAATTGTCCGATCGCAGGGCAAAGCCATTTTCAATAAAACCGCTGCCGGCCAGCCGGAGATTACCTAAACTTTGCACCTGGATGGCGGCGCAGAAAGCGTCAAAAGGGATAGTAACGCCCAGCTGGACTGTCTGGTTGCGCACATGGATGGTTTCGTACCCCATTAATAGGTTGGTGCCCTTTTCGGGTAAAAGGATGGGATCTATCAACGCGATTTCTTCCTGTATTTGCGGTAATGCAGCCACGGGCAGGAACTCCATTTGCAGCCAGTCGTCTACCTGTATCTCCAATGTATAATTGTGGTAGAGCGGGGTAGTGGTGAAACCGGGTGTACTGACATGTCGCGTTGGCACATTATACCCTAAGGTCGCCTGTTGCAGTTGTTCGTTCTCCAGCACATGCAGCGTTAGTTTTTTGAATATGGAAAAATCATCGGCGCTGACTGGTTTTGCCTGTATCACCCGCCATTCGTTTCCGGCAATAACCAGGGTCACCGGCTTGTCAAACGTAGCCGGCAGTTGACTCAGGTTAATTTTATATTTCCCAATTTGTTGTCCCGTAACCCCATCGATACAGGTTACCTTGATCCTTTTGGGAAACAAGGTCAGGGCCGCATCAAGGACTTTCGCATAATTCATAACTTAAGGTGCTAATGGTAAACTAATGGCATCGGGATAACAATACCTCAACAGAAAATGGACCACGCCACTGTTGCCGCCCATAAAATCGGCCGTGGGTTGGCGTTCATGCTGTACCAGCCAGAACGGTCCATGCTGCGGATGTTCCTTTTTCATATGCATAATCACCTGAGCAATCCAGCCGGCTCTTTCGAGCCATTCCTTCTCCTGGAATACGCGGTACGCCTCGAGGTAAATTTCCCCCAGTCCGCTAAGGCCTAATGACTGGCTGAGGTTGTTTTCTATCACCTGTTTGGGATGATTTAATAATGCACCGGTGGCATATTGTTTATAGGTTTGCTTATTAGCAGGATTATCCGAACATATATAAGCTTTTATAAAAGCGAGAGCGATACCCGACGTACCTTCGCTCCACCAGTGCATTAATTCCTTATTCTTGTCGGTGCGCCATTGTATGATGTCGCCCCGGTGAACTGATTTTTTCATGAGCCACTGCAACCCCGCTTCTGCCGATGCCAGCGCTTTTTTATTTTTATAACGGTGCGCATATTCCAGCAGGAAATAAATAATTCCTGATACGCCATGGGCAAATCCCTGCCGCTTTTTTTGTTTGCCCTTTACTTCTTTGTAGATCCAGGAACCGTCCTTTTGCTGGTTTTGCAGTAAAACATCAACGTACTTGTCTAATCGCTCCTTCATTATTTCGGGTTGCAAAAAATCATGGCATAGCCAATGGGCTATTCCCTGTCCGGCTATGCCATTGATAAAGCCTGAATCTGGGTTATCCCGGTCCAGCAGGCGGTTGATCCAGTCAGTGAAAAAGGGTTGGGGTTCAATCAGTCCATCCCGGATAGCGCATGCCAGCGTGGCTGCAACGCCAGGCGCGCCAAAATGCAGACTGGGTGATACCGTCGTTATCCGCTGCATGTATTTCTTTTCAATGAGCCCCAGCGTATGTTTTATGTGCGGGTCAGCCGCATTGGTATCGAACCCCAACCATTTGGCTTCATTCAACAAATACATAACACCGGTAGCGCCCTTACTGAAACTGGTGTACCAGGCTTTGTTGATCTTGTTCTTGTCGCGGTTGGCTTCGGCATGTATGTCTTCCGAAAACCAACCTTTTTCTTCATCTGCAAGCAAGGGAGAGGCGAGTGTACCTATGGCCTGTTGTATCGTTTGTTTTATTTGTGCGTTGGTAAACACCACCGGCTTTGTTACCGGCCGTTGTTTTTTTGTACGTAAATCGCTTTTGTATTGTACCAGTGCATCGTATACCGGTGATAATGCAGGTCGCTGCGTAGCATCGGGATGCAGGCATTGCACCACGATGTCGGCCATGGTTTTATCAGGGATGAAAAACTGTACTTTTTCCCAAAGGGTTTCTATGGGAACATCGGTTAGTTTTTGCGGTGAAATGCCTGTCCAAACCTGCAGTAACACAGCGCCGGCAGAAAATACATCCTCTTTTATCGTAGGTGTTTCTGTTTTTAGTTGTTCCGGCGACATATATCCATACGTTCCCAATTGAAATGGTGGCGCCGGCGCCTGTTGTTGCAGGGAATAACTTAATTCCATATCTATCACCGCCACTTTTCCATTGGGCATTATGATAAAATTATTGGAAGTAGCATCGCGGTGCACAACATGGTATTTATGCAGGGTGTTCAATAGGTCTACGATCTGTATTAAATAACTGACAAATGTAACGCCTGTGCGCGTACCCGTTAGCAGCCCATCGCGTAACTCGCCGTGCTTTTCCCGGCAAACTTTATACAGGGGTTTACCTTTAATACGTTCCATCACCAGGTAATAGTTGCCATTCTCTTCAAAATGGCCCAGCAAACGGGGCATGCGCACTTTATCCTGTAGTTCGGCATGCAGTTGTTCCTGCCAAATCAGCCTGTCTTTTATATCCCGGCCATGTTTGTCTTTACTATCGCCATAGGAACCTTCTTTGATCACACAAAATCCAAAATCAGTCAGGCTTTTTATGTACAGGCATTTTATTACGTCGTTCTTCTGACTTTCCTTCAGGCTTTTTACGATAATATAATTGTAGCCGATGCGTTTACCGGCTTTTTTGATGGCTTTGCCTTTTATTTCGGTTTCTGCAGCGCTTTGCGAAACGGTTGTTACTGTTGCAGATCTCATACTTTAGCGTTTCTTGTTTAACCTTTATCACTTAATGTTACATGGCTATTAAATTTCGTTCGCTCCACTGCAGTCATATTGCAGTGGTATATTAAGTTTTCCGGGGGTATCAGGCGGTGTCTCTAAGCTCTGCCCAATAATTATCGAGTAATGGTTTTAATTTTTCTTTTGAGAAAAATGCGATCACAAAAAAGCCTTCTTCTTCATAGAAATAACTTTCGCGGTAGCTGTCGAATTTAATAGGGCAACCCAGGCCTTTCATAAAGTTGATGTAATCGTAAATACTTCTTTCAGACAGGTTTAATCTTTCTGCTAATTGTGCAGGTGTGCCGGTACCTTTGATACGGATGAGGTGATCCAATCGCGAGAGCCGGTCGATGATGTCTCTTTGCATTTCGGGTGAATTTATGTGGCGTGGTTTAGGCGCCACGGGATAAGGAATCGGTTTCTGGTTGTTACGTTATTGACTTAACAAGGCCTATCTATTAAAGGTTATTAACAGTGATAACAAGTAATTATGCTAATGCAGGTAGGTAAGCAGGCGTTCGTCGCTTTTTGCGTTGAAGGTAAATGCCCCAGGCGGCCAATACGACATATGCGCTATTGAATACAATATGCGCACCCCACGACATATCCTCCAGTATGCCCCCGCAGGAACAGGGGATGTCGCTGCCTGAAAGCAGCATGGCTGCTATATATATGGTAAACAATGACATTAATAAAAAGGAAGCATACAAGCCGGCTAATCGCAATGCCGGTATCACCAGCAAACAGGCGATAAGCAATTCACCGGCTGGTACCGCCCAGGCCAGTAAATGGGCAAAGGGTGCAATAAAAGGGGATTCTGAAAGTCCGAATTGAAAATTGTAGTAATCAAACAATTTGGAAGTAGCTGCGTAAACGAACAGGGCAATGATCAGGGTGCAAATGATCATAATGACCGCGTTACTCTTTTTCATAGCATTGCAGTTCTTAATGTTGAAGAATAAGGTTTTTGTCCCCGTCTGATGACGGAGTGTTATGCTACAGAATCAGTCTGCCTTAAATATTAAAAAATTTATGGGTTGCAGGGTTTGTTCATGAGGCACGGACTATACAGGTTGCCGGTCATTCCAATATGGGATGGAATGGTATTATAATGATATAATAATACGAACCGGCTTCAGATGGGAGGTTAAAAGAGAGTGTCGGGAGCTGACCTTAACCTCATCAACATTTGACTCCATTATAAAATTACAAAGAAAAGCCATTTTCCAATGTTAAGTTTTTAACGGTCATAGGCAACTGCAAAACCATTTAGTCATTGTTTTACTGGCTGTTCAACATTACGTCGTATAGTAATGTAATTTCATTGGCGAAATTGTGATAAAGTATTTGGAGAATTAATTGTTACTGAAACACGTGTAACGGGCATGCGTTGCGAAAATAATATACAATTTATCACTGCAGCCAAACTGCAGTGATCATTATCAAACCTGCCTGCCGGCAGGCAGGTCATCACATTATCACATTATTTCAGGTGTGTTCATATTTTGATAACAGTGCAATTTAACGGGTTAACATAATTTGCACCCCACTGTTATAGTTATGTGGCAGGATCGAACAACTACACCGAAAACCCGTTCCTCCCTTACTGATGAGCAACTATTCAATGAATGGTATCATCAGCATTGGGAATTATTATTCAAGCTGGCCTGTAAAAAAACGGGTTCAGTCGAGGATGCGTACGATCTTGTGCATGACCTGTTTGCCGACATCTGGCGTTCTATGCCGGAATTACCAGATACTACTACCGTGCGATCTTACCTTGTTGCCTGCTTATATAATAAGATATTTAATTATTTCCGCTCTAAAGGACTGCGCGAAAAGCATTACAAGAACCTGGAAACCTTTTTGGCGCATCAGGCCATTGCCGATCCCAACTATGCTTTGTTACAGGAAGAACAGGAGCAGGAAAACATTCACCAGGCCATTGAAAAGGAAATTACCGGCATGCCCGATAAAATGAAAAGTATTTTCATCAGAAACTATTACCAGGATCAATCTATTTCGCAGATAGCCGGTGAATTGTCACTCTCCAGGCAAACCGTAAAAAACCAACTCCACATCGCTTCCAAGCGCTTACGCCGGGCTGTTAAACAATTTGCGGTGCAGTTGTTTTTGTGGTTGTAGAAAGTTGTACATTCAGGTAAATGACAAAAAGAATAAGTTGGATACTTTTGTTAGCCATGTTGTTTCTGCACTGCAGACAACATAACAGACCAATTTCATTGCAACTTAAGAATGGTGAAATTTATGAATGTGTACTTGTTGATGCGAATACCAATAATTTGCATTGCGGCATTCTCGAAGTGGCAGTTGCTATGAAATTTCATATGGAAGCTGGTAATGGCAGGTTGGTAATTGTGATCCCATGTCCGGAGTTTTATGGAAAAAACTTCTTTTTAAAAAATCTAGCCTATAAGGTAACCGTGACGACAGATAGCGGCTTTTGTAAAAATTGTACCGTAATTAATCAATATAAAAAATTAAAATTACCGACCTATTACGCTATGCATATTGAAAAAATAAATGGACCTGATCAAGCTGAACTTAAGGTAGGAACCATAGCTAAAGTAGTTACCATCATTGGCAACGCGGAAGATGAAAAAGCGGGTGCCGTGGTGATTTCAAAAGATGACGGGAAGAAGTATCATGTAGCTGGTTTAGCCTCGTGGGATCGGAAGGTTGTTGGCAAGCCAGTAAAAGTAACGGGCAAATTGCTGGTTGAAAATCTGCCGCCTCCAAAGCCGGATGAAGAAGAACGCCAGCAAATAATCGGTATCAAAAGAATAATACTTGATCCTACCTGGGAATTGATCGACAAATAATGGAGACGCTCGGGCCCGGGATTAAAACTTATAACCATACCCAACCCGAAACACCTGTGTTTCATAATAATCGGTACTTATATACTTGAAGCCATTACCGGTTACTTCTTTTTTGAGCCGTAAGGTATTCGCTACATCGGTGGCATTGATGAATAATTCTCCTTTGCCGCGCTGGATGCCTTTCTTAATGCCCATGTCAATGGAGAAACGGGAGTATGTTTTTCCTTGCGGTACCAGGTCAGGCGCCTGGTAAATAGCGCTCAATTGTGCTTCGAGCTGTTTTGGCAAATGGAACAAACCGTTTAGTTTGATATTGCCGGAATAGATGTCTTCGCGGCTTGCACTGTATACATTTTCCACCGGGTATTTATTGACCACGCTGAAGGAATCTATGATGTTCTTGTAGCCATTCAAATTCAGATTAATGGTTGCCCAATTCGCTATGTTTTGTGATAGCTGCAGCTCAATACCTGTGCTATAACTCCTGCCGACATTTTGAAAAATATTATAGATCAACGTACTGCCCGGTACCACACTGCCGATGCGGGTAATGGTTGCTTCCATTCGTTTATGGTAAATCGATGAAAACAGAAAACCCTTGTTCCAATTGGTTTTATAACCCAGTTCAAAACTATTGGTGTACTGTGGCCGCAGGGCAGGGTTGCCCACTTTAATGATCTCGGCGTCGTCGTATTTCGGAAAAATGCGGATGTCTACTTCATTGGGTCTGTCTACCCGCCGGTTATAAAATATCGAAAATCTATTTCTGTCATTTATTTTCCAGGCGGCCCGCAGGCTGGGGAAGGGTTGCATATAATGATAGCCGTCGCTTTTGTATACAGGGTGGCCGGGATTTACATAATAGTCCAGGCTAACATATTCTATGCGTAAACCTGCTTCTACTTCAAACCGGTTGTTCTCAAAAATATAGTTGCCATAGAGCGCGGGAATGGTTTCTCCATAGGTTGCTTCGCCACCTGCCGTTGAATCGAGGGCCGACTGAACACCCGGTTTAAACTGCATATTGGTGGGTATATATCTTCGCCGGAATTTAAACCCGGTTTCAAAACGGCCATATCGAAGCGGCTGTACGTAATCTATATTCAGATCGGCTACGTGTTCATCGGAAAGCAATTTAAAAGAATCCAGTCCGGTTATAGTCGGTAGTATATTGGTGAAGAAATATTTTTCATCTTCCCGGTGAAAGGTGTAATTAAATCCGATATTCAGCAACCTGCCAGGTTGTTTGAATTTGTGCTGCCAGCCTGCTGATGCCGTTACGGTCGTTTTTAGTTCATCTTCCAGGAATTGCCATAGCCGTTGTCTCTTTGAAAGATCCCTGTTAAAAAAAGGTTCATCGCCCCGGTCCAGGATCTTTTCACTACTGAACAGTCCGGATATGGTAAAGGTGTTGTCTGCATTGACGAACCAATCCATACCCGTTTTTACCGTAACGATGTTGGTGATCCTGTTTCTTTGGGTCTGCTGTTTTATGGTGTCGCCATTGTCGTAGTACCGGGTTACAAATTCATTTTTATTCAATGTTTTTGTATACAGGTTATCGCCCTGGAAGAACAGGTTGACCTTGTTCTTACGGTAATTAAATGACAGGGACGGGTTTATTTTGGGCGTTCCCTGGTATTGCGGCCTGATGGTAGGGAAGTTCTCTTTTTTGATCCACAGAGCGCCTGCACCTACCGTAAGCCCGACTTTCCCGTTAAAGCCTTCTTTCTTTTCTTTTTTAAGAATGATGTTGATGATCCCTGCATTTCCGCCGGCATCATATTTCGAAGAAGGATTGTTGATGAGCTCTATTTTATCAATGGCGGATGCGGGAAGATTACCCAGTCCGCTTTGCGAGCCGAAGCCGGTGAGCGCTGTTTGTTTCCCATCGATCAGTATCATTACTTTATCGCTACCGCGCAATAACACCTTGCCATCATCGCCCATTGTAATACCCGGCAGGTTTTGCATGGCTTCCAGTACGGAGCCACCGGTTTGACTGATATTCTCTGATAGATTAAATGTTTTTTTATCCAGGTGAGATGAAATGACCTCCTGTTTCCCGGTAACGGTTACTTCGTTCAGGTATTTTGCATCGGGGGAAAGTTCTATAGGGCCCAGCTCCAGAAAATGGCTCAACTGGCCAATGGTAATGGGCTGTATTTTTGACTGGTAGCCTATATAAGAACAGGTGAGTATATAATTGCCACTGCCGATATCTGTTAGGGAAAACCTGCCATTGTCGCCTGAAATAGTGCCGGCCACCAGTTGACTATCCTTCACAGTTGTAAGCGTGATGTTTACAAACGACAGGGCGGCTTTGTTCGTAGCATCTTTTATCAGTCCACTCAGGGTAACTTTAGTCGATTGCGCCTTCGCTACACTTATTGCCAGCATTAATATAAAACAGACAGTCCATTTGCGTTTCATGCTACCCGGTTAATTCGGGCATAATTACACCTCAATTCGGAAGGAAATCTGAATGAAACTGCAATGAGAAAATGTGCTGATTGCCGGTAAATGCATAACGGATGTTCCAGTTATACCGGTTACAGATCTGTTTTACCAATGCCAGGCCGAGACCGGTTCCCGGCTGTTGAGAGGAAGCGGTGGCAAACCGTTTGAATAACTGCGCTGATTGCAGTGGTTGCATACCTGGATTGGAAATGACCAGGCTGTTGGTGGAAAGATCAATTGATACCACGCTGCCGGCTGCACTATGACGAATGGCATTTATAATTAAATTATTGAATAAAATTTCAACCAATATCGGGTTGCCTGCTATTTCAATACCTGGTTGTATATCCGTTTTTAGATCAATTTGTTTGCCGGCCGAAACGGTTGCAAACTGGGGGATCATGGTGATTAAAAGATCCGAGATATTGATCGATTCCTTTTCCATGAACTGACTGTTCTCTATTTTAGTCAGTAATAAAAGGTTTTTCTTGATCCGGCTTGCCCGGGCCAGGGCTTTCAACGCATCTTCAATGATGTTGTATTGTTCGGTGGTCAATGACTGGCTTTGCAATAATAATTCGAGTTTGGATTGTATGATCGCAAGCGGTGTCTGCAATTCATGCGACGCATTATCGGCAAATTCTTTTTGCTGGTTAAATGCCGCCATATTGCCGGCGATGAGTTTGTGAAGGCTTTGGTTCAATTCTGCAAACTCTGCAATATCTGATTTGTCGAAATCGATCGTACTGTTTTTATTCAGGTCGAAGTCTTTAATCTTTGCCAGGCTTTTGTAAAAAGGCTTCCACAGCCGGCCCGATATGCGCCGGTTCAACAAAATAAAACCGCCCAATAACAGCGCAAAGAATACCACCGTTAACAACGTTACTGCGCCAATGATTATAAATCTGTCTTCCCGGTCATCTTCGGGTGTCAATATAATGTGATGTTCATCCAGTTCGTATTTCCACAGTATATTTATGGCCAGGTAATACACCGGTATGCTGACGGCCAGTACCAGACCGGCATACAGCATGAATATTTTCATTGACCGGTTGAGTAGATTGTTCATATATCCCATTTGTATCCGGTTCCGTACAATGTTTTCAAATAATTACCGTATCCTGCTTCCGTCAGTTTTTTCTTCAGGTTTTTAATATGCGCGTAAACAAAATCATAATTATCAAACATATCGGCAATATCTCCTGAAATGTGTTGGGCCAAAGCGCTTTTAGCGATCACCCGGTTCTTATTACTGATGAAATAAAGCAGCAGATCGAATTCCTTCCGGGTAAGTGCAATCTCATGGTCATTCACCCGTACCGTTTTGGCCAGCAGATCGATGCGGATCTCATTTTGTTCAAGAATATTCGCATTGCCAAAATGTTTGCGGCGAATGACAGAATAAATGCGAGCCGCCAGTTCTGACAAATGAAAGGGTTTGGTCAGGTAATCATCGGCGCCTATCTGTAATCCGGTTATCTTATCGTCCAGGGAGTTTTTGGCAGAAATAATAATAACACCGGCTTGTTTATTGTCAGCTTTCAATTCTTGTAGAATTTTCATCCCATCTCCGCCCGGTAGCATGAGGTCAAGCAGAATACAGTCATAATCGTAGACCTCAATTTTCTCCCGCGCGTTGGTAAATGTAGTGGCATATTCACACAAATACTGTTCACCAGCCAGGTAAGCGCCGATACTGTCAGCCAGTTCCTGTTCATCTTCTATAATTAGGATCTTCATGCGCCAACATATAGAGGGTTTTTGAATACATTTTGAAGCAATTTAATCTAAAAAGGGGTACCACGTCTCGAAGACGTAGCACCCCTGGTATCTATTGTAGGCAGCAATAACCCTACCAACTCCTGATCACCGTCTGCGTAGTGGTAAGTCCATTTGATTTGGCGGTTATTGTAATGGCGCCTGGCGTGCCTGCTTTTGCGCGAACAATGACCAGCGCAAGGCCCATAAATACATTTCTTTTTTTAGAGGGGAAGGGTACCAGGTCGGCTGCATTGCCATTATCCGTAGCTACAATTTCACCCGGACCAGCGATTTCAAATGTTATTTCATGGCCGGCCGTTGGTACGGGTATTCCGTTGTTGTCTGTCACACGCAGGGTGATAAATGATAAATCGTTTCCGTTTGCTTTAATGCGGTTCCTGTCGGCTGTCAACTGCAGTTTTGCCGCATTGCCTGCTGTTCTCACGGTATCGGTCGCCCATTTTTTACCGTTCTTATACGTCACTACATGCAATACACCGGGTTTATAAACAACACTATCCCAGCGGAACCGGTATTCGTAGGGTGCTTTCTTTTTTCTACCCAATGATTCATCATTCAAAAACAGTTCCGCTTCGTCGCCGGTAGTAAAGACATGTACGGGGGTCATTTTTCCAATACGGTCGGGCCAGGTCCAATGTGGTAGCAAGTGCGCCATTGGTAAATCGGGGCGCCAGCGGGACTGATATAAATAAAAGCGATCTTTTTTAAATCCGGCCAGGTCTATTATACCTGAATAGGAGCTGCGGGCGGTATAGTAGGGGGTAGGTTCGCCCAGGTAATCCCAACCCGACCATACAAATTCTCCAGCTACATACGAATGCTTATCCTGCGATGCAAATACCTTATCGGCCGATGCGCCAAAAGCAGCTGTATACAATTCATAGGCGCTAACATATTTATTTTTGGGATCGCCGCCGGTACTATCACTCACCGGCGCGCTGAAGCCATTGTATACCGGAAACACGTAAGTGCCCCGGGAACTGAGCGCAGACGCGGTTTCACTGCTTACGATCATTTTGCCAGGAAACTTTTTATGAAAGGCAGGATATAAGGGCGATGTTCTGATGCCTTTCAGGTGTGCATAGGCGGGTGCGTCCCGTATTCCTTCACCCTGGTAATTCAAACTCAAAAGGTCCATCTGCTGCGGAAAAGGCATGTCGGGTTTGGCATAATTCATAGAGGCGGTGGCTGGCCGGGTACTGTCTTCTTCACGTACAATATCGTACAGTTTTTTGGCCACGGCCGCGCCGGAATCGCCTGTATATTGTTCGCCCACTTCATTACCAAAACTCCAGGCTATGATGGAAGGATGGTTTCTGTCTCTCCTGATAAAAGACCGCGTATCCGGTTCATGCCAATCGGGAAAGATGAGATGAAAATCATGCGGCGTCTTTTTTCTTTCCCAGCTATCAAAGATCTCATCAATGACCAGGAAGCCCATTTTATCTGTCAGTTCAAGCAATTCAGGCGCCGGCGGATTATGCGCCAGGCGAATGGCATTGCAACCCATTTCCCGAAGTAATTCCAATTGTCTTTCCGCTGCTCTTGTATTAAAGGCAGCGCCTAAGGCGCCCAGATCATGGTGCTGGTTAACACCTTGCATGCGTATAGGCTTCCCATTAACCCGCAATCCTTTTTCAGCATCAAATTGCAGGGAACGGATGCCGAATCGAGTTTCATATTCATCGATGGATTTGTTGTTGGCATACAACCGGGTAACGGCCACATACCGGTTGGGTTTTTGTAAAGGCGTAGGCCCCCATAACATAGGATTTTTTATAGTAACCGAATTCTCCAGCTTTTGTTTTTTTCCTGGTGGTATAGCGACTGATGACCGGGAAAAGCTGGCTACATTTATTCCCGTTCTTTCTCCTCGTTCATTTACAGTGTACACTTCTGTAACAATGTCAATATTTTTATCGGCGGTTGATTTGTTTTCAATTTCTAGGGCCAGATCAACCGTGGCTGATGAAGTGGATACATTTTTCGTTCGAATAAACGTTCCCCATTGGGCCACATGCACCGGGTTCACTTTGGTTAACCATACATTCCGGTACAGACCGCCGCCGGGATACCAGCGGGCTGAATTGGCCGGATTATCCATTCTTATCGCTAATTGATTATCGTTGCCGGGTTTTAAATAAGGAGTAAGATCAAGCCGAAATGAATTATAACCATATGGCCAGCCGCCTACGAGGTTTCCATTTAACCAAACCATTGCATAGGACATGGCGCCATCTATATCGAGGTATATGACCTTTCCTGCATCAGCAGTTGTAATGTTCAGTTTCCGGCGGTACCAGGCAACACCGGGACTGGGCAAACGGCCCATGCCGCCACCTACCGGCGCAGGATCACCTTCATAGAAAGGTCCTTTAATGGCCCAGTCATGCGGCAAACGAACAGCTTCCCAGGCTGCATCATTGAAATTATTTTGTACGAATGAAAAATCACTGCCGGGGTTACCTGCAGGCCGTTGATGCTGTTTTGCCGGGTCTTTGATAAAATCATTGGCCGTGGGTAGTATCCATTTTTTTAATCCATTGGCTTCGGCAGCCACCATTACGGCTTCAGTGGGTTTTGAATCTGCTACTACATTATCATTCCGGTCTGTCACTTCCGGACGGATATCATAGATCAGTTTATCGGGCGTGGAAGTATATTTCATAAACATCCAGCCATCGTTTATAGAGATACGTTCCCTGGTTGTTGATACTTTATCCTGACTTTTACCTTCCGGGACCAGGCATAGATTCATTAAAACGAATAAACCGGCTATCCTTACTGACATACAATTCATTTAAATTCCAAATAGCAAAAAACAAATCACAAATGAAAACCGGAAAACCATATTGGGTTTTCTTTGGTTCTTGCGATTTGTTTTTTGGAGCTTTATTTGGTTCTTGTTATTTGTATTTTGGTGCTTCTAATTATATCCTGGATTTTGCTCCAGCACTGCTTTATTGTTCTTTTCAATTTCCGGGAATGGTATCGGCCACAGGTTGTAATTGTCTTTCATCTGCACGCCATAGAATGGATTGCACTTTTTGGTCCTTTCAACCCATTTGCCCAAACGCATCAGGGTCAGCATTCTTTTTTCTTCAATGCCCAATTCCCGCATCCTTTCATCAAGAATATAGTCAATATTAACTTTAGCTGGTAATACATCCGTGGCGCTTGACCGGCTTCTTACTTTATTGAGATCTGCAGCTGCCAGAGCGAGGTTATTCAATCCAACATAAGCCTCGGCCCTCAGTAAATAGGTTTCTGCCAACCGTATCAGGTATTGATCAATATACGTTCCGCCTGCGCCGGCTTTTACCAGGTACTTTTGTACGGGATCAGTACTGTTGGGATTTGCATATAATGACGTTGGATAATCATATGGCTGGGTGGCTTTTGACTGGTAAGGATAAAATGCCCGGTCGTGTTTACCTTTTACAATAGCACCGCCAACACCGGTTGCGTTAGCGGGCGGATTGATGGTAGAAATGGTTTGGCCATAAAGGGGACTGCTGGGATTGTTGGATGTAAAAATTCTTACAAAGTTATTATTGGCATTCCTGATATCATTATTGAAATCGCTTTGCCAAACCGTATCGCTGAACCAGTAGGATGGAGCCAGGAATCCAACACCACGGCCCCCAGTATAATCGCCCATGGGCCAGTTGAATACTGCTGTGCCGCCTACTTTGAAATCGCGAAACAGGGGGGCATGAACGCGTTCAGCGCCATAAACGCCGAATTGCGATCCGCCGGTGGTACTACCACCGCCACCTGGTACGTCTGTTTCTATCTGTATTACCCAAATGGCCTCTTTGTTTCCGGCTGACTTTCTGTTTTGATTGCCACGTTGAAACATATCCCAATACACATCGCCGGGGGTAACCGTTCTGCGGGTACCGAACCGCGTTGTCATTAATCCCATAGCCGGATTATTGATGACCAGGGTAGCTGCATTGACTGCATTCTGATAATCCTTGACGGTATTATATACTTCGGCCAACACATGGTTTGCTGCCACGTTGGAAATTTCGCCATCTTTCACGGCTGCTATATCCGGCAAATTGGCTGCTGCAAATTTCAGGTCATTGATTGCCTGCGTATATACTTCGGGTCTGGTAGCCCGTACGAAATCTGCTTTTAATGTGGTAATTTCCTCCAATATCAGGGGAACGCCGCCATACAAATGAGCCAGCGCCCGGTAAGCAAACCCTCTGAAGAATTTTGCTTTTGCTTCAACCAGGGTTTGTTGTGCAGCGGTTAAATTGGAAGTAGGGAGCCGGCTGATGATCGTATTCGCTTCTGAAATGATCTTGTAATGCGGCGCCCACGCAAAGTTCGTGATGCCTGTTGGGGCAATATCACCCGCCATGTTAGGCGTGGTTACCGTAATATCCCAGTAAGCATCCGTTCTATACATGTACCAGAAGGGATTGAAGTCATTGAGCGTATAATAATGACTTCTTACCAGACCATATAAATTATTCATCGAAGCATTGAAATCGGCCTCGGTCTTGAATGCAGTACCGGTCGTTAAGAACGATTCAGGCGTCTCATCCAGAAAGCTTTTCTTGCATGACAAGCCTCCGGCTACAAGAGCTGCCAGTAATATATATATGTATCGTTTCATGTTATTATTTTTATCCGTAATGAATTGGCTAATAAGTAATATGTACACCCACGGTAAATGCTTTCATAACCGGCCGTCCGGTATTTGATAAACCCACGGGATTATTCGTGGAAACATCAAGCACTTCCGGGTCCCAGCCTTCCCAGTCGGTCCAGGTAGCTAAATTCTTTCCGCTTACATATACGCTGATTGCCTCGAATTTTACTTTTTTGATCAGGTTCGTCAAGTTGTAAGAAAGAGACACATCCTGCAGCCTGATAAAGCTTCTTTTCTGCCACATGTTGGGTTCAATTTTGGCGCGTGAGCCAGAGATATTACGGGGATATTTGCCCGAAGGATTGGCTGGTGACCAGTAATTGATCGCAGACAGTTCATTCACCCGAATGCCATTATCGTCACGGAAGAACGAGGGGTTGTTATTACCCAGATAACCGTCTTTGCCGCCCTGAATGGAGTTTATGAAAAATGAAAATGAGAATGCTTTATAAGAGACGCTGTTATAGAAACTGAATTGGTAGGCGGGTTCTTTACGGCCCAGGAACACCCTGTCTAATTCAGGGGTGATTTGACCATCTTTGTTTCCCTGATCTACTATACGCACAGAGCCTATAGGGAAACCGGGCAGCCTGGTATCTGCTACCTGGTAAATACCATCTAATTGATAATCGTATATGGCATTACGTGATTTGCCGATAAAAATGCCACTTGAGATCAGGTCATCTTCCACCCCGTCTTTATTGGCATCTGTTCCGGTAATCGTAATGATCTTGTTTTTGTTGGTCCACACATTCAACGTGGCGGTCCAGTTAAGATCTTTTTGATCGAGTATTTTATAGGAGATCATAGCTTCCAGTCCGGTGTTACGCAATTCGCCAATGTTGGTTTGAATGGTGCTGAAGCCGGTGATCTCTGGTATGGATATGCTATAAAGCAGGTCGGTGGTTTTGTTAAAGTAGGCATCGAGGTTTCCACTCAGTCGGTTATTGAGCAAATTGAAATCCACCCCCACATTAAATCCCCTGGTTTTTTCCCATTTCAGATCGGGATTACCGAGGGCGGCTACCTGCTGGCCAATGACGGTGCCGGAGGCGTCGCCGAAAACATAGGCCGCATTTGTATTTACCCGTGCGATAGAAAGAAAACGGGGCGTTTGGTTTCCGCTCAATCCATATCCTGCCCTGAGTTTAAGGTAATTAACCATGCTTACATTTTTCATGAAATCTTCGCTTGAAATGATCCAGCCTACAGCGGCAGTAGGGAAGTAAGCATATTTATAGTTGGCGGCGAACCCGGAAAAACCATCGCGGCGCACAGTGGCTGTAAACAAATATTTATCATTGAACTTATAGTTCACTCTTGCCATCTGGTAGTTCAATCTTTCGCGCCATGCATCGGAGGTGTCATTGAGGTTAGTACCTACGCCCAGGTTATTATAACTGAGGGTCAGCCGGTCGAACCCGGTTGCTCTTGCAAAGGTGGAGTTGTATTTTCTTTCAATGGCGCCATATAGCAAGGTGGCGGAGATGTCGTGTTTTCCAAAGTTTTTTGTATAGCTAAGAATGTTGTCAAATGTATAATCGTAATAATCGCTATACGCTTTGAACGCCTCACCCGTTAATCCGGCGCCATAAATACTGGAGAGAAAGCGCTGATCGGCCCTGTAATTATTACCAAAGTTCATCCGGTAATTCAGCCCTTTCAGGAAGGGGAAATCGATATCGGTATAAACGTTGGCGAATAAGAAATTATGCCTTTCGCGATCATCTACATAATAGGTGACAAAAGGATTCGGCTCGAGTGTATTCGTAGGGAACGGGATCAGTTTGCCGGCAGAATCATAAGGCACCTGCAGCGGCGACCAGCGTAAGATGCTGCCCAGCGATGGCTCGGCGCCATCCTGGTTTACAAAAGAGCCGGAAGATATTAAGCCGACCTTAAACCAGCTCAGTGGTTTTGTTTCTATATTGGCGCGAATGGATTTTCTTTTGAAAATATCATTGATCACAAAACCTTTCTGATCGGTGAGGCCTCCTGATATCAGGTAGGTGACCCGGTCGCTGCCCCCCGAAATACTAAGGGAGTTTTCAAAGATCTGTCCGGTTTTAGTGGATGCATCAAACCAGTTAAAATCATTAGGTAATATCTGGTTATTGGCCGTACGCATGGTAGCGTCTACGAAATTGGCAAGATTAAAAGCAGGGTTGGGTGTTGTATAGTCGGGCGCCATATAAGCCTGGGTATAATAAGCCTCGCGGATATTCGCCAGGTATTCTTCCCGGTTCCTTGGCCGCAGATCGCCATCTGTAGGGCGTTGGCTACTGTAGGAGCTGGAAAAAGCGATCCGGGGCTTTGAACCGATGCGACCTTTTCTGGTCGTAATAAGTATTACCCCATTGGCGGCTTGCGCTCCATATACAGCCGTGGAGCTGGCATCTTTCAATACATCTATAGAGGAAATATCATCAGGGTTTATCGACGCTAAAGAGCCTGTATATTGAATACCGTCAAGGATGATCAGCACATTTTGGCTGCCACTCAGGGTGTTTTGTCCACGTACGGAAATAGGCGGTGTACCGCCTGCATAGGTCGATATGCCCACGTTCAGGCCAGGTACAGTACCCTGTAACATCTGTCCCACGTTTGTATTAGGTGCGTTCGCCTGTTGTTCCAGGTTAACACTGGCCACGGAACCGGTCAGGTCTTTTTTACGCCGGGTTCCATAACCTACCACCACCACTTCATCAAAACTCTGGGTGGCTGTTTGCAGTTGAACATTCAACTCGGCGGCATCGCCCACAGTCAATTCTTTCTCTGTAAATCCTACGTTGGTGATAACAAGCACGGCTCCTTTGGAAGCCAGTATGCTGAATTCACCTTTAGGATTGGTGGATGTAGCAATGGTAGTTCCTTTTACGGCAACAGTAGCACCCACTACGGGCCCTCCTGATTCGGAAGTAATACGTCCGCGCACCGTTTTATCCTGCGCCAATGCCGGTAATGGCAACTGCAGGAAGGATGCAGCAAATAACATAATAAACAACAACCGGCCGGCGCTGCTCCGATAGCGACCGGGTCTTGTTTTTTGTTTTGATAACGTTGGCATAAGCATAGTTTGATTTTATGGCGTTACTAAATGATTTCGTTGAATGGGGGAGATGGGCAATGCCACCATTGGCAGGCAGCCATACGCGTATAAATACAGCCGGGTAAAGAAAAAAAACGCTGGTAAACGGAAGAAACTCCGGGGGAGCTGGCTATAATAGATTTGATATAGCCATGCAATGGCAAATGAAAGAAGATCCGCACGTTTCATATAGCAGTTCGTTTACATAGTATTCAATCGGTTGCAATCGGGCCAAAAGAAGTACTATTTGAATACGAATGTATGTAAATTTTGAAATAATGTAACCGATTACATTCCTTTTAATTTATTTTTTTCTGTAGGTGGCAGTTTGTGCGGCCTTTAAAAACGGGCAAAAGTTGTTTTAAGGTCTAAAAATGACCTAATTCTATGAATAATAAGGTAATATATGTAAGGTTGTTTTCCGGCAGGGAGGAAGGATGGTGAGATGTAAGCGATTGCAATAATTGTGTCAAAAATTCACTTAACATTTTGGTAATATAAGGGGCATGGTACTATTGGCCGGCCGTGTTATTACTATGATGTATGAAACAAACCCCCTTACCAGTTGAAGCATTGATTCAACGGTTCAGGAACAATGAATGCACGCCCGAAGAAATTGAATTGTTACAACAGTGGTTGGCCCAACTTGACATGTCCGATGAATCCGTTGCCGGGTCGCCGGAACAGCTGGATGCGGTAAAAAACCGTATGCACCAACAAATAACAAGCAGGCCACCGGTTGTTATGCATTCGAACAGATTCCTGTACCGCAGGTTACTGGTTGCCGCAGGCTGGCTTATGCTGGCCGTATCTGTTATTGCCCTATGGTATTACATTAAACCGGCAACCGTACGCTCCCAGGCCGCCAAAACGCCCCTCACCGTTATTGAGAACAATCATGCCGGCATCAGGCGCATCACCCTGCCTGATGGCTCACAGGTGTGTTTGAATATGTTTTCCCGCCTTGAATTTGATCCGAAACAATTCAATCGCACCGAACGCCTGGTAAAATTATCGGGTGAAGGATATTTTGAAGTGGTTCCTTCCACTACGCTCAGGACTTCACAAAGGATTCCATTCATCGTGGAGACAGGCAGCTTGCGTACCCGGGTACTGGGAACGGCTTTTAATATAGAAGCGTATGAAAAGGAATCGGAGGTGCGGGTATCGCTTGTGCATGGCA
Source organism: uncultured Niastella sp. (assembly GCA_966212235.1). GTDB lineage: Bacteria > Bacteroidota > Bacteroidia > Chitinophagales > Chitinophagaceae > Niastella. The sequence goes on from CBIHPP010000010.1 coordinate 168,508, forward strand.
GTATTGCTTTGGATGACACGGCAACCGACCAAACCACGGTGCTTTCTCCCAATAATATGGTACGGTATTCAAAACAAACTCAATCATGGCAGGTGCTGCCGGTGGAAGCGGCTAATGTAGCCCTTTGGACAAATGGCTACCTGGTGTTTAATGAAGTGCCTTTGCTGGAAGCCATTGAGCGCATCAGCGAAAGGTATCATGTAGCCATCGATTACAACCCGGCGCTGCTGCAGCACAAACGCATTACCGCCAGTTTCCGGAACAATGCCTGGACGACGGTGCTGGCCAATATTCTTTTTGTGCATGACCTGCAATATAAAAGAGTAGGAGAGAAAGTGATGATTGTTAAAAAGGCATAAAGAAAAGGCACAAGGCACAAGAATACAAGGCAATAAGTTACACACAGATAATATAGCTATCAAGAACAAGAATCGTGATATGAATAAATTAACCGGAATTCTAACTGTACTCATTTATTTCTCATCAACCCTGTTTTCATCAGGACAGGTTATTACATTAAAAGAAAAGATCTCCATCCAGTTAAAAAATACGACTGCAGCTCAGATTGTAGAAGAACTGGATAAACGCAGCAACTATACGTTTTCGTATACACGTGATCAACTGGAGAAGATATCTATCAAATCCTTTGTTTTCGACAATATAACACTGGGAAATGCATTGGAAAACCTGCAACGCCTCGCTAACCTGGAGTTCAACCTGCTGGGTAATACCATTGCTGTGAAAGTAAACACCACACCAACGGTGGTTCCTGTATCAACGAATAATGCCCGTCCGGGCAAGCTCACCGGCGTCATCCGCAATGATAAAAATGAGGTGATGCCGGGTGTTACCGTATCCGTGGAATCGCTTGATAAAGGAACCACCACTTCTGTAAACGGCGATTATGTATTGACGCTGCCCGCCGGCACCTATACATTAAAGTTTTCATTTGTAGGGCACCAGCCGCGCCGTGTGACCGATGCGTTAGTAAAGGAAGGCGAAACCACCGATTTGAGTGTAGTGCTTACGGGAGCTTCAAAGCAAATGCAGGCAGTGGTCGTAACCAGTGGCGCCCGTAAGGAAAGTACCCGCTCACTACTGATGGCCCAAAAGAACAACGCCGGTATGACCAACGGCATCAGCGCCGAACAAATACGCGTTACCGGCGATAACAATACCGGTCAGGTGTTGAAGCGTGTAAGCGGCATTACCGTACAGGGCGACAAGTTTGTAACCATCCGCGGCGTAAGCGACCGGTATAATAATGTACTGATCAATGGCGCTTCCTTACCCAGTACAGAACCCAACAGAAGAAATTTCAGTTTCGACATAGTACCCAGCGCGCTCGTTGATAATGTAATCGTAAACAAAACAGCCACACCCGATTTGCCCGGTGAATTTACAGGTGGCATGGTGCAGATCAATACCACCGATGTGCCCTTTCGTAATTTTTTGAATATAGGTATTGGGACCGGTTTTAATACCGCCAGTACCGGTAGAGATTTCATAAGTCTTAAACGCGATAAAAAAGCGGCGTTGGGCATCGTAGATGAAAACCGCAAATGGTTTGGCGATGGCAGGGTGTTTGAACAACAGGAATATGTAAAATATCATTTCACCAATAATGTGGCGGAGTTACGGCGGGTTGGCTCGCAGATACCCAATCGCTGGCAGCCATACCGGTACAGTTATAACCCCATGCAAAATTACCAGTTATCGGGCGGTGTCAACAAAGTGTTTAAAAACAGTAGTAGCGTTGGCGCCGTAGCAGCGGTTACTTATCGCAACGAAATGCTGTATGAAGAAGGGGAAGCCCGCAGTCTGCAGAATTATGACTATTGGAGCAAGCGTTACCGGTACAACACAACCATCGGCGGTTTATTGAATGTTGCATTTAAATCAAAGGGCCATAAAGTGGCCTGGAAAAATTTATATAATAACCGGTACAGCAATCAATACGACGACCGGTACGGTTACCAGATCAGTAATTCAGGGTTTGAAAACCGCACGGGTGAAACCACCCTTGCTAACCGGCTTATACAAAGCCGCCTGGAAGGTGATCATAGCCTATTCAATGCAAAATTAAAAGTTGACTGGTATGGCGATTACATTACCATGAAACGGGAACAGCCCGATGGGCGATATGTGGTAGGTCGCGATGTTGATTCGGGAAGACATACATATACATACAACTTCGGCGAACGCAACCTGTTCTGGGGTGGTTTATATGCCTCTTCGTTGAATGAGAAAAGAACAAATTATGGCGCCAATCTGAGTATTCCTTTTATAGTAGCCAAAGCAAAACAAAGTGTAAAAGTTGGCTATTCCTATTCGAAAAGGGAGGCTGATTATGATGCTACCGGCTTACGGATCTTATCGACCAGCCCGGGTTTCGAAGATTCAAAAAAAGGATTCCCTTATAATGTGATCGTTACGCCCGACGACATAGCGAGTGGTAACCTGGTATATACACCTACCTATATACGATCAGAAAGTACCGGAGATAGGTATGATGGAGAACAATTATTAAGATCAGGATACGCCATGCTCGACCTGAAAATATTACAACAACTGCGGATGGTTGGTGGCATGCGCTATGAAAACAACCGGGTAACCATGTCAACCGAAACATATAATATGGATGGTTTTCCCGTATTCAGCGATTCGGTATACACCGAAAAAGACTGGCTGCCTTCCGTTAATCTTATATATAGTATAACTGATAAACTGAATATTCGCGCTGCCTATAGCAAAACACTGGCAAGACCTGATTTCGTTGAGCGTTCTCCGTATGTTTATTGGGACTTTGTTGAGCAAACGCAGGTAACCGGTCAGAAGGCGCTGCAAATAACACGTGTTAAAAACTACGATCTGCGCGTTGAATATTATCCATCGGGCAATGAAATATTATCGGCTTCGGTGTTTTTCAAAGATTTTGATAAACCTGTAGAGCGTTTCTATATCCTGGGAAGTCCTAATAACCTCATTGAATACTGGAACCTGCACAGTGCAACGGCGAAAGGGGTAGAGGCGGAGATACGAAAATCATTGTCGTTTATTTCACCTGCCACAACATGGTTAAACAACCTGTATATCAGCGCCAATGCTACTTACCTGGAAGGGGAAATAAAATACCTCGTTACCAAAAGTCCTTTCACCCAAAAAGACACCAGTTATATCGATAATGGAAGCCGGCCTATTCAGGGGTTATCGCCCTACATCATTAACCTGGGGTTAAACTATCAAACCAAGATATGGGGGGGCAATATTGCTTATAACCGTTTTGGCCGGCGAATTGTAAATGGCGGAACCAATACCCGCATCATACAATACGAAAACGCGAGAGATGTGGTTGATGTGCAGCTGAGTACCCAGATACTGAAGCAAAAAGCAGAGATACGCTTCAACATATCTGATCTGTTGAATCAGTACACGATTATTTATAGTAACAATATCAACCGGGATCAGGTTACAGGCAGTTTTCCCAGCGAATCAAACAATAATGATCCCAAGGGATCGGCATTTAATGAATCACTGGATTTTGTGAACTATAAAGTGAAAAGAGGTACCGGTTTTAGTGTGAGCCTTACTTACAAACTTTAATTAATTATTCTATTTTAATATGTTGATACTAATTCTTTGCACAGTGGTAGTGATGATTTTTGGATGGCGTATCGCAACAGTATCCATCTCAAAACTTCCTTATCCTGCTTTATTAATAGTAACGATGGCTGGTTGTGCTAAAAATGAACAGGCCATTGAACAGCCGAGTTTTACCAATGTGGAGTTAAAGGCTATAACAGTTGATTCGTTACTGTTAAAAGTGGAAGCTGATGAAACGCTGTTGACAAATTCAATGTATACACCAGGCAATAAAACAGTTCCCGTTAAATATTTTAACCCAACGCACCGGTTCAGGGTAACGGATATGTATAGTAATACGCCTGTACTGGATACGCCGATTGCTTATAAACCCGGTATTAATAACAGCATTACTTTTTTTCAGCCGGCAGCAGGCGCTAAACTGGTGTGGATCGGTCCGCCGGTAAATGAATCATTGCCGCCAGCTGGTAAAATAAAGATATCTGTAGTGTATACTTTGCCGAATTTGCCCGACCGGTTAAAATTGGTCGTAGAAAACAGCAAGAGTGATGCATTGAATAATGATTTTGTAGCAGTGGACAGCTTTTCGTTGAAAAAAGGCGATTTCTCTAAATACTTTACAGGCGGAAAAAATAAAAAGGCGTATATAAAAGTGTTTACAGATGATGGGCTCAGACAACCAGTAACATCGGTTGATCCCGCTGAGTTTACCCAGGCAAATCCTGATTACTCTATTTATTACTTCGGGAAAGCTACGGCCGGCTCGGCAACCATGACAAAACTTTATTAATTTTTTCAACTGTTTCAATAATGAAATTCGGTTATACATTCGTTTTTGCCTTATTATTTACCAGCATATCTTTCAGTCAGACCGTTACGGAAATATACGTGCCGCAATATGTGCAGGCAACCGGAACAACCAATTCGGCCAGGGTGCCTTATGTATGCCGGTTGAAGATTTCCGGTTTAATGCCCGATTCAACCTATCGTTATTACTGTCGCTTTGTTGCAAATACTGCCAATGCCACCAATGGGGGTGAAGGAAATTTTTATTATGTAAATCAGTCGGGAAATTTTGATAGAATAACCGGCCCAAGCGTAGGAAGTCTTACTGCCTGCGCTTTATTAAAAGCAAATGCTTCCGGGGAATATACGGGGTGGTTTATGGCTGAGGTAGGTACAACCAGCACGATATTCGGTGCCGGCAGAAAGCTTAAATTCAGGATATTCCTGAACAATGGAGCGAATGGTCTTTCCGTATTAACAAGACCGACCACTACTTCGGAAATCAGCATTATTAACTGGGGCCTTACTGCCACTGATGGCAAGGCTATTCGCAGCACTGCGGTAACAGGAGGCGTTGCTAAAAATTTCGTACTGTTATGGGATAGTGTTGCCGTTGGTGCAAAGCGGCCGATTTCGGGTACTTTCATTGAAAGTGATGGGGAAGATGCGTCTAACAACTATGCACCTTTTTACGTGAATCAAGTAGAAGGTGTTGACAGAGCCTGGGGTACAACCATTCCCAATAATTTAGCCAATGGCATTCGGCGGATCGGGCAACACAGCCTGGCCACCGGAGACGAAATAGCTTATAAAATTTCTTCAGATGGAAGCTGGCCGGTAGCCGGCGGCGGCCGCAAGAGTACGGTGAACACCTCGCAATTAACGCAATTAGCGGATAGCTGCATTGTGTTGGATGGAGCCATTGCCCGCCTCGATGGCGCTGATATCAAAACCAATCAATCAATAACATTCAATAGTTTATCTGACACAACTTATGGCGAACCTGATTTTGATCCCGGAGCTGTGTCCAGTGCCGGATTACCGGTCGTTTATACAAGCGGCACCACCGCTGTGGCTGATATCGTAAATAACAAGTTGCATATTACCGGCGTGGGTACTTCCAATATCACGGCTAAACAGCCGGGTGATGATTTTTATAATGCGGCCAATGCAACCATACAACCCATAACGGTTAAAAAAGCTTTGCTTACTGTTACTGCCAATGACCACCAGATACAGCAGGGCGATCCCATTCCTACGTTAACACTGACCTATAGTGGTTTTAAAAATGGCGATGATGATGTGGATCTCACCACAAAACCTGTTGCTTCTACTATAGCTACTCCTGCTTCGCAGGCTGGTTTATATGAGATCATCCCCGACGGAAGTGCTTCAGGTGCTTCCCCTAATTATGATTTCAGGTATGTAAAAGGCTGGTTAACTATTGTGGCCTCGAAGCAACCGCAAAAGTTAGATTTCGCCCCTATGGCAGCAAAAACCTATGGCCATGCTGATTTTGATCCGGGAGCGATCCCGGAGTCGGGTTTGCCGGTTGTTTATGTCAGCAGCAATAAGGCGGTGGCAGATACCATAAATGGCAAAATTCGTATCAAGGGCGTTGGAACTACTACTATTACCGCTTCACAAGGTGGTAACAGCGGCTGGTTGGCAGCTGCCGATACAAGCCAGCAGTTGGTTGTTACCCCGGCAACCTTAACGGTTACCGCCAATAATAAAAGACGAAATATGGGCGCCCCCAATCCGCCGTTAACGGTAACCACTACCGGTTTTGTATATGGAGAAACAGATACCATATTCATTACACCGCCAGTAGCGAGCACATTAGCTGATGTTAACTCCCCGGCCGGTGACTATGTCATTTCTGTAAGCGGCGCTACGGCTAAAAATTATATAATCAATTATGTACCGGGTAAATTAACCATCGACCCGCTCATGGCTCAAACTATTACGTTTGCAGCGCTGCCGGCTAAAAAATATGGTGATGCTGATATTAAGTTGACAGCAACGGCCAGCAGTAAATTACCAGTGACCTATACCAGTAGTAATCCGGCAGTGGCTAGTATTCAAAACGATTCCCTGCATGTTCTTACAACGGGAACAACCGTTATTACCGCTTTGCAGACCGGCAATACGATCTATGCTCCAGCCAGCTCGGTGCAAACGCTTACCGTACAAAAGGCCCGGTTGACTTTAAAGGCTGATACATTAATAAAAAATGAAGGCGAGCCTGTTCCCGCGCTCACGTTTACTTATAGTGGCTTTGTAAAAAATGAAGATGTTTCGGTTTTAACTTCATTACCGGTACTTACTACAATCGCCACAGCTAATTCCATACCTGGTGTTTACACCATTAGCATGAGTGGGGCGGTTGCAGCCAATTACTCGATAGCCCAGGTGGGCAGTATTTTAACCGTATTGCCTGTGCATGGCGCTGTACAGGATAATGTAGCCGCTTATATCAATAGCCCCGGTCGGTTACAGGTAAATGTGTTTTCAGTAAATGCCGGTAAAGGGGTCATACAGTTGTTTGACGGAAATGGCACCCGCCTTACAAACGTCAACGTGGCGCTTACCCAGGGCTATAACAGTTTTTATATACCGGTTGGCAATGTAACGCCAGGAATATACAACGTACGGGTAGCTGTTGCAGGAGCATTATTAAAAACAAAAGTAATTATACAATAATTCAGCACCCGTTTACATGAATTACACAATAAACCGAACAATCAATCATACTATCCAAAACTCTTTTGTGATGAAGCAATTAGTTCTATCCGCTGCCGTTCCCTTTTTGATCATGTTGACGGGCGGATTAGTTACAGCACAGGCACAGGAAAAAAGCACCATTAATATAACCACGACCGCTGTTCCGTTTTTACGCATATCATCCGATGCCCGCAGTGGCGGCATCGGCGATGCCGGCATCGCATTAAGTCCGGATGCCAACAGCGTTTTTTATAACCATGCTAAAATTCCATTTGCCAAAAATAAATCAGGAATTGCCGCTACCTATACGCCCTGGTTAAAGGAAGTGGCTGACAATATGTACCTGGGTACATTAGCCGGATATCATCAGTTGGATGAATTGCAGGCGGTATTGGCATCGCTTCGTTATTTCAACGCAGGCGATATTACCATGGTAGACTATAATGGCAACAAACTGCAAACCGTTCGTCCGCGTGAGTATGCTTTTGATTTGGGATATAGCAGAAAGTTATCTGACAAGTTCGGTATTGGCGCCACCTTGCGGTATATCTCTTCCAAACTGGCTACAGGAAATGTAAACGGCACAAATTATAAGGCAGGAAATGCGTTTGCGGCAGACCTTTCGGTATTTTATAATGGAGTGGCTGATAACCATCGTGGCTGGACGGCCGGCTTATCTTTATCGAACCTGGGTTCGAAAATCGGGTATACCGACAATGCCAGTAACAAAGACTTTCTCCCTGCCAACCTGGGCATCGGCGCCGCCTATACAGAAGTATGGAATGAAGATAATAAAATGACTTTTGCCTTGCAGGCAGATAAATTACTGGTACCTAAAATTCCTGAAACGGCAGAAGCCATGCCGGCCTATCGTGATAAAAGTATAGTGAGCAGCTGGTTCGATTCTTTTGATAACGGCGCTATGCAACTGGCCTTTGGTGCAGAATACGGTTTCAAGGAACAGTTGTACCTGCGCATAGGGTATAACAGCAAAAGTTATTCATACGGCAACTGGCAATACGTAACTGCCGGCGCCGGCGTACGGTTCAACATGGCTACGGTTAATTTTTCTTACCTCGTTCCTACGGGCGATAAGGTAAACAGAAACCCATTGAGCAATACGGTTCGGCTGGGACTGGTGTTTGGATGGAATAAATAGAAAGCCTGCTTTTCATAAGAAAACATTTCCGTAAGAAACTGCATGAACACGCCCTTTTCAGAAAGGCGATACGCTGTTCATTATCATGTACAGCGTGGTTTACCCGTTATATTTTTGAGTTCAGAAAACCCTTCTGTCTGAGAATCAGTGTGAGGCCTGATTAGAGCTGTTAATTTTATTTTGTTGGCCATTCAAATGACCGGAATGTACAATGAATATGTATGCATGCGTACGTATTTATTGCATTACAACGGAATGAACTGTTTATACCCATATGTGTATGCGCTATATTAACAGAACAATAACTAATTGCTAATTCGATTGTGAAGTGTTTTTTGATTTGATTGGATAGCTACATTTACATCGTGAATCATGGATAACCGAATACAAGTTAGCAGCATAATAAAATGGGCTGCTTAAATATTGTGATAATTCCTCAACTCAGATCTAAAAAGATTACCTGTTTCAAATACCATTATTAGTAATTGTTTAAACCAAATTAAATTAATCATGAAAAGACTTATCCTGAGCGTGACAGTTTTAGCTCTTACTGTTGCCGCTTGCAAAAAAAATAACGATAAAGGCTTCGACCCCCGTGGTGCACAAGCCGGTACGTTAGATCTTCCTGAAGCAATAGTACCGCAGATTATTTCATCTGATTTGTTTTTAGATAACGAACATCTTTGGATATTAGATGGAAAAAGTTATGTAACTGGTAACCATACACTGGTAATTCAGGAAGGTACACGTATTGAAGCTATCAAGAAATCAACCAATGACTCTGCTTCAGCGCTGATCGTTACCCGTGGCAGCAAACTGGAAGCTTTAGGTACTTCAGAAGCTCCCATCGTATTTACTTCACACCAGGATGTTGCCGCAACAGGCGACTGGGGTGGTATTGTATTGTTAGGGAAAGCTCCTTTGAACAGAGAAGATGCTACTATTGAAGGTATCAATCTTCCCAGTGTTCCAGCTGGTGTTGATATCAATTATGGTGGTGGTGGTAAAGGCCTTGGCTTCCCTGATGATAACTCAGGTACGCTGCAATTTGTTCGTATTGAATATGCCGGCGCTGCTATTGCAACTGATAATGAGCTGAATGGTTTAACCTGCGGTGGTGTTGGTAATGGTACTACTTTGGACCATATTGAAGTAGCTTATGGCAATGACGATGCGTTTGAATTTTTTGGCGGCACTGTAAATGCAAAATACCTGTTTGCGCTTGCTCCGGACGATGATGCTTTTGACTTTGACTTTGGTTATTCTGGTCAGATTCAATTTGCAGTTTCTGTATTGAATCCTGCCGAGAACTATTCAGCTAATCCTAACGGAATTGAAAGCGATAACAATGGTACAGGTGATACAGCATCTCCTTATACCAGACCAGTTATCTCTAACATGACTGTAATTGGTTTAGCTACAAGTTCACTGGCATCTGCTGAGCCTATCTTAAGTGGTGCTCACTTCCGCAGACGCAGCACATACGATGTACGCAATTCTATCTTTATAGGTTTTCCTACTGGTTTAAGGTTAGAATCTGATGTTACACAAGCCAACATTGCCAATTTCAAGAATAACATCATTCAGGGATTTACTTTGGTACTTAATCCCAACAGCCTTATTGGATCATTGCCTGCCAGCAATACAACTTACCTGGGTGGCGATGCAAACGATAATGTAAACTTATTTGCTCCGTTTAACTACAGCAGCCTTGATTTCAGACCCAACAGTGGTTCACCTGCTTTAAGTGGTTATGATTTCACTGGTTTGCCAACCGATTTCTTTGAAGTGGTTGACTATCGTGGTGCATTCGGTGAATACAACAGCGATCCTACTGTTAACAACTGGTTAGCAGGTTGGACTCAGTTTGTATATTAATCGAAGCCCAATAATTAAAGCTCTTTTTTAAAAAATGAAACAGGTAATCTTTAAAAACACCGGGCTTTCCTTCCGAAAAGGATGCCCGGTGTTTTAACTGGTAACATGAATAACAGACAGGATAAAATGTGCACCGTACCACGCTGGTTAGCATGTTGTGTTTTTCGTTTGTCGTTCGATAGAGATTGTTTACCGGTTTTTGGGTTCATACGGTGGACATAGGATACAACAGAACAGCATTTTGTTTTAGTCACCTATTTTAAAATCGTATTAAAAAAAGTTATGAAACCCAGATTAATAATACTCATCCTTCTTTTGGCCTCTACAGCAACTTTTGCACAGTCTGTTACTGAAGTGCATTTTCCCCAATACATCCAGGGCGTTGGAACTTTCAATACAGCCGAGGATCGTAAAGTACCATTTGTTTGCCGCATGACTGTAAGCGGTTTATTACCAAATGCAACTTATCGTTTTTTTAACCGCTTTGTAACCACTCCAACCAATACAAGCATAGGCGAAGGCACCTATATTTTGGTAAAAGACAGTGGTGATTTTGTTCGCATACCATCTGCTACACTGGCCCAGGCTGGTCGTTATGGCGAATTTACAACCGACACTACCGGTTCTTATACCGGCTGGTTTGCCAGTGAGCCTACTTCATCAAGCGTGTTCAGAACCGGCAACAATGTTTATTTTCGCATGGTGCTGAATAATGGCGCTGGTGGAATTACTGTATCTCATCGTATTACTGCACCTGACCCCGTTAAAGTTATCACCTTCGGCACCACTGACACCATTGGTGGTACGGCTTTACGCTGCACGCCGTTAAGAAGAGGCGCTCCCAAACAGTTCATTTTGTTATATGACAACCTGTTTGCCCAGGGACGTCCCGTAACAGGAACATTCGTTGAAAGCGATGGTACCGACAACAGCATTGCTAATGGTTATGCGTCTTTTTATGCTGACAGTGTAAATGGCATTAATAAAGCATGGGGTACTATTATTCCCAATGGCCTTCCCAATGGAATTTTGCATATTGCCCAGCGCTCGCTGAGCGGCGATCTCTATCGCCTGTACCTGTCGTTCAATGGCAAATGGCCTTCTGTAAACTGGGGTTCTGCCAATACCAAAAATGCTGCCGGTGGTTTGAATAATGTACTGGTAATAGATGGTTCACGCCTTTCTATCATCAACCTGTGGCTGAATGGCGAAGCTACCGATGACGAAATAATTACTATGGAGTGGAGCACACCCGAAGAATCGAATGCCCGCGAATACGTAGTTGAAAAATCAACCGACGGCGGCAAAACATTTGCTCCTATCAGCACGCAGCTAACAGCTGGTCTTAAAGCTATGTACCAGCTTACCGACAAACGTTCAGAAACTACTTCCTTTTACCGGGTAACGCTGTTGGGCAAAGATGGCGCTAAAATCAGCAGTGATGTACTGGCTGTAAAAGGGGTGATTAAGTTGAATGTTTATCCTAACCCGGTACAAAATCAACTGATCATGCAACACCCGGTTGCTGAAGCTGGTTCTACTGTACAATTAGTAGGTATTGACGGTCGCCAGTTGTTTACTCAGAATATTCAAACAGGCGCTGTACAAACAACTATAAACGTAAGCAAATTGATCCCTGGCAATTACATGGTTGTATTCAACATGAATGGCCAACGTCAAAGCAAGTCGTTTATCAAGAAGTAATATAATATCATCCTTACAACAATTACCCTGTGGAACAATCCTGCTTCACGGGTAATTGTTTCAAAATAAATAAATGCAAAAGGGCACCTGCTGGTAACAGATACCCTTTGCTTAGTAATTGTTTAAATCATCCGCTACAAAAATGAATTTTTCGCTGTTAACAAAAAAATAAAAATAAGATAAAGGGAAAGGAAAAAAACTAAAATACAAGAAACAAGAACCAAAACCAGGAACTCAGAACCAGGAACTAACAATATGACTTTTAGTAAAATAATTATATATATACTGCTTTCAACAGCATTGATACCCGGGCCTGCCTGTAGCAAAAAAGACGTGCCCTGGCAACCAACCGATTCGCTGGGCAAGCTGAATAAATGGGTATACGACAGCATGCAATTGTATTATTTCTGGAGCGCCGAAATACCGGCGAACCCCGATTATTCTTTGCCTACACAGGAGTTTTTCAAACAACTGCTATCGCCCAAAGACCGGTTTTCTTACATCAGTAACCGAAGTACCATTGGCCCAACTAAAACCTCCCTTGAGCTGTATGGCTTTCATTATGCGTTAGCCGCACATCCTTTTGATGCGCAAAAACTGGTTGGGGTTATCACCTGTGTGGTCCCGAGTAGTAATGCCAGTAACAGAGGGTATAAACGAGGTATGTTATTCACTGCGGTGAATGACAAAATTATTACGCCCCAAAACCGTGAAACTGTTATGAAAGCTTTACAGGCCGAGTCGGTCATGCTGCAACTCGCGGCTTTCAATAATGACCAAACCGCGTTGGTTGATTCGGTCAGGGTAGGGGTGCAAAGCGGTGTTGTTTCACAAAGGAGCATATACGCAACAAAACTGTTTGAACAGAATGGGAAAAAAACAGGTTACCTGGCTTATTTTCTCTGTGCTGAAAAGGATGATGCCACCCTGTTACAAAGTATGCAGAAACTGAAGAACGAAGGGGTGTCGGAGTGTATCATCGATTTGCGATACAATCCGGGTGGGAGCGTGGCATCTGCTACCAAACTGGCCGCCATGCTGCCAGCCTCTTTTAATCCGAATAATACTTTTATAACCTACCGGGGAAACAAGCATGGCGGAACCGTAAAGCAAACTTTTCAGCAGGCCATTACTTTTTCGGGAAATGCCAGTGGTAAAAATATGAGCGACCTGCAAGCACGCAATCTTGGATTATCCAGGATTTTCATACTTACGTCTCCTGCCACCGCTTCCGCCGCCGAATTATTAACCCATAACCTGGCGCCCTATGCTACAGTGATTCGCATTGGAGAAACCACCGTGGGCAAAGATGAAGCGTCGTTTACGATAGAAGATAAACAAAGTCCCCGACAGGTTGAGTGGTTACTGGCGCCCATCGTTTATAAAATAGCCGATGCTGCTGGTATCGGTGAATACTCAACAGGCCTGGTCCCTCACCACCTGGTTGTAGAAACCAGCCGGCTGCCATTGTCACCCATGGGCCAACCCGGCGATTTACCGGTTGATAAAGCGTTGACATTGATTTATGGAAATACTAATGTGAATGTAACCAGCTTATAGGTATTTGATCTACCAGCGTACTGCTTCAAACTTCCAGCCTGGCGCTACTTTTTGCATTTCTGTTTCATCATCGCGTTTGGTTAACCCGCATTGTATATAATTCTGGTGTAGCCTGGCCAGCGCCTGTTTATCGAGCTCAACGCCTAAACCTGGCTCTCTGGGAACAGCAATGGCGCCATCTTCAAAAGTGAAGCGGCCTGCCGTGATCACTTCATCCGATTGCCAGGGATAATGCGTGTCGAGATCGTAGGGCAAATGGGGCAGGGCAGCGCCCAGGTGAACCATAGCCGCCATCGATATGCCCAGGTGGCTGTTTGAATGCATGGAAAGATGCCGCCCGAACGTAGCGCATATTTTTGATAATTCCATAGACGCCCGCAACCCTCCCCAGAAATGATGATCGCTGAGAATAATATCTTCAGCGCCTATAGCAACACTGGCTGGTATATCGTCGAAGGAGGTGGTACACATATTAGTCGCCAATGGTACCTTAAGCGCCTGCCGCACGATCGACATATTTTTTTGACCTCTCGTAGGATCTTCGAGGTATTCAATAACGCCTTCCATTTTACGGCCGTATTCTATAGACGTTTCGACCGTCCACAAAGCATTCGGATCAATACGTAATGGAATATGCGCACTAAAGGCTTCCCGTAAGGCGAAAATGGCGTCTGTTTCCTGGGCCGGCTCAAATACGCCGCCTTTTAATTTTATAGAGCGGAATCCAAATTCGGTACACATGGCTTTTGCCTGTTGTACAATACCTTCCGGGTCCAGTGCTTTGGCCTGACGGGTAGCACTCCATCCCGTAGCATTTTCATCGATGTTAAATCCGAGATCGCCGCCGGCGCCTTCATGTTTGTAAAAAAGATAGGCGGCAAAGGGGACACGTTCGCGCATCTTACCACCCAGCAGGTCAACCACCGGCAGTCCGGTAATTTTCCCGATGATATCCAGACAGGCTACTTCAATAGCGCTGAATATATGCACCAGCTTTCGCTGGTCCCAGGGCGTATCGCCGCGTTGTGCTGCCGTTTCTTTGCCAAAATAATTTTCCAGTTCACGGCCAATGCTGTTTAACTGTACGGGAGATTTCCCGATGATTATATGACGGGCCAATTCAAGCGACTCGTTGATACTTACATTACCCGGAATTTCACTAACGCCCGAAATGTTATCATCGGTGATCAGTTCAACAATGGTGCGTAATGCATAGGGCGCATGTAAGCCTGCTGCGTTCAATAAAGGGGGATCTGTAATGGCTATGGGTGTTACGATCATTTCCCGGATGCGGGGAGCGTTTTTGAGTTTCATGTTCATGTAAGCGTGTATACGTGTATAGGTAAGTTTTAATATAATTTGTTTGGGCTGTATCAGCTATTCTATTCCCGATAATTGTTGTATCAGCCAGGCAATGGCACTGTGGTCCCATTCGCCTTTGCCCTGTGCTATCAAGGCATCCATATGCGCACTAACTTGGGCCGTGCCATATAACGGAACAGAAAAATCTTTACCGGCCTGCAGCGCGATATTCATATCTTTTCGATGCAGTTTTATTTTGAAGCCGGGCGTAAAGTTTTCATCAATGATCCTTTTGCCATGTAAATCGAGTATGCGGCTTTGGGCAAAACCGCCCAGCAGCACTTCACGCATTTTCTCCAGATCGACACCTGCTTTTTTCGCCAGGGCAAAAGCTTCGCCCACCGCCTGTATGGTCATGCCCACAATCATCTGGTTGCAGGCTTTTGTCATTTGTCCGGCGCCCGCCTCACCAATATGCACAATATTTTTTCCCATTACTTTGAACAGGGGCAGCGCCCGCTCAAAAGCAGTAGCATTACCACCGACCATAATGGAAAGAGAAGCAGATGTAGCGCCAACCTGTCCGCCCGATACTGGCGCATCCAGCGCTTCAACACCTTTTGATTGTAACAGTTGGTAAATTTCTTTGGCAGCCGATGGCGCTATGGTACTCATATCAATAAATAAACTGCCGGGACGTACGCCTTCACTAATTCCGTCGGGGCCTGTTACCAATTCCAGTACTTCGGGCGAATCGGGCAACATGGTGATGATGATATCACATTCCTGCGCTATGGCTTTACCGGTAGCAAAGGCTTTGGCGCCTGCTTCCACCAGTTCTGCAGCGGCTTTATTTTTTTTCAATACACAAACAGGGTAGCCTGCTTTTACCAAATGCAATGCCATGGGCTTACCCATGATGCCTAATCCGATAAATCCTACTTTTTCCATTATATTTTGATATTTCAGTTTTTGTATTTTTCTTCATTCTCACATTATACCAGCGGCAACAATTTCGCTGCGATCATAATAATGATCAATCCCGTAAGTCCCATCACCAGCAGCATAGGTGCAAACGCCCTTAGTGTTTCTCTTTCGGTAAGGTTGCTCATTTTACAAATGAGCCAGAAGCCGGCATCATTCATCCACGGTACCAATTTCGAGCCGCAGCCAATGGCCAGCCCTAAATACAATGGATGATAGGGCAAACTGGTATTATGCGCCAACCCCGACAAAATCCCCGAGGCTGTGATCAATGCCACCGTTGCAGATCCCTGGGCTGTGCGTACAATAGCGGTGATAAAAAATGCCATTGGTATCAAGGCTATCTGGTAATCTTTCGTCCACAAGGCAATGTGTTCACTGATGCCCGTTTGTTGCAGCATGCCGCCGAAAGCGCCACCCGCGGCAATGATCAGTATAATTCCACCCGCACTGATCACAGCGCCCTGTACAAACGAACTTAAACCGGCCCTGTTTACTTTCTTATGCACTTTCAGTACTAATAGCGCAATGAGCGCACCGGTGACCAGGGCAATATTTCTGTCGCCCAGGAATTTTATAACCGCTGCCATTTTTTGTATAAACAAGGAAGATGACACGGTTTTGGTTTGACCGCCGTGTATTGAGTGCAGCGCTGTATCGGCGCATATAAATACCAATGGTATCAGCAGGGGCAGAACCGACATCCATAAGGGCGGCAGCGTTTTCGTATCCTGTAACGAAACCGACCTGATATCTTCGAGTTTTGCATCAAGTGAATCTCTTAATTCAACAGGCCATTTTTTATTAACCCACACCGCATAGTAATACCCTGCAGTAATGGTAAATAAACCCAGTATTATGCCGGCGATCATCATAGTGCCCATGGAAATATGCATTTCGCTGGCGAGGAACAAGGGACCGGGAGCTGGCGGTACCAGTGAGTTGGCCATAGCCGCTCCGCCGGCGATGCAAAGTATGAACAGCAGGTAATTTTTCCCCAGGCGCATGCTCATCGTTTTCGCCAGCGGCGTCATGAGTAATATCACGGCGTCAAAGAACACGGGAACACCCACAAAAAAACTGCTCACCAAAAAAGCGACCGGTGCTCTCTTTAAACCGGTGAGCCGTAATACCGATCGTACAATACGTTCTGCACCGCCGCTCTCGAGCAGACATTTTCCTATAATGGCCGCCATGGCTATGATGATGCCTATTTTTGAACAGGTATTGCCAAACTCCAGTGCTACTCTTTCGCCGGAGCTCCGGTTAGCCTGCAGAAGGGCTGCCGCCGGTGTGGCTCCTTTGCTGAGTGCATATTGTTCCAGAACCGGTACGGGCGTCATAATAGCAACCACCAGTGCGCCTAACAAAAGCGCCAGAAAGGGATGCATTTTCAACCCGATAATACCACCGGCTACTATAATAATACCGGTACATATTATTACGGCAGGCTCAGTTAAAAATAAGAGTAACGTCATGGCGTGCCTGTTTTTCCTGCGCTTCTCAATGTTTGCAAGGTACTGGCCATGTTGCGCGCGGCATCAGCCACAAAAGTGGCATCGGCCCCGCAGGCGAGCATACGAATGCCCATGCTGCTGTAGCGGGCATATTCACCGGGATTAAAGAATAAAATGCCGGTTGCCTTGCCTGCCTTATTGGCGGCATTCACCGTTACTTTTACCGCATCAATGAACAGCGGATGATCGAACTGGCCAAAGATGCCGAGTGCCATGGTTAAATCGGCAGGACCAATAAACAACACATCGATGCCATCAAGTGCGGCAATTTCATCAAGGTGAGCAAGCACTTCGGCGGTTTCTATCTGTACAATGCCAACTATATTTTCTTTTGCCTGCTGATAATAGTTTTGAAAATTTTGTCCGAATGAAGTGGCCCTAACCATTTTGGCAACACCCCGGGTGCCATCGGGTGGATAATGCAATCCACTGGCGACAGCAGCCGCTTCTGCGATATTGGTGATGCGTGGGCACATAATGCCTTCGGCGCCCATATCCAGTATGCGATGTATTCGTTGCCGCTGTGTGCTTTCGATACGTACAATAGCAGCGGCCGGTGTATGTTCAAGCGCCTGCAACTGGTGGTATGCATCTTTTTCGGTTCCCGCGCCATGCTCAAGGTCTATCAGCACCCAGTCGAATCCTGACAACCCTACAATCTCTGCGGTTACCGCACTGCCTAAATTCAGCCAGCAGCCATGCAGGGTGGCGCCCTGTTGCAGTTGTTTTTTTAAATTCTTCATATGACAATTTACCCTGGTAAAGGAAAATCTAAATTAAAGAGATATAATTTACGTAATTATCTCATTCTAACACATTGCTTAGCTTGATTGGCGTTTGGGACAGGATATTCTCCGATGCCCCGGGTATTTCAGTGCTTATTTCCATTGCTGTCTTCTTAACCAGTCTTTAACGCATCCTAATCCATGGTTAATGAACGCATTTCGCAACCAGCCGCCTGTTTTTTTAACGTCTGTTAATGCAGCACAATTAAAACAGGTTCGCTATGAAAAAGACAGGATTATCAATATTGTTGCTGGTGGTACTGGCAACAGTAAAAGGAGCGCCTTATAACAGTGTAGCTTATAGGCGCTCAACGTTTCTTACAGCTTCTTTTCCCGATAATTACACAGACACATCTTTAATACAGGAACCCGATACCACCGTATCGTACCAGACTTTTTACGATGAATTAAGTCCTTATGGCAAGTGGGTCGACTATCCGGGTTATGGCTACGTATGGTCACCGGCCGATCCCGGTTTCAGGCCGTATTATACCAACGGCTACTGGAATTATACCAATATGGGCTTTACCTGGGTTTCTGATTATCCCTGGGGCTGGGCGCCTTTTCACTATGGACGCTGGTTTTATGAAACCGGGTATGGCTGGCTATGGGTCCCAGGCTACGAATGGGGACCAGCCTGGGTTAGCTGGCGCAACAGTGCCGACTATTACGGCTGGGCTCCGCTGGCGCCCGGTATGGATATAGGCGTGTCAGTTGGTATTAATATTCCCTTCGAACATTGGGCATTTCTACCACACCGGTATATATACGAAAGAGATATGGGCCATTATATGCTTGATGAACGAAAAAATGAAACGGTGCTTTCGGCATCGGTGATCATCAATAATACCAAATATACACCGGGCAGAACTTTATTTGCCACCG
Organism: uncultured Niastella sp.; assembly: GCA_966212235.1. Classification (GTDB taxonomy): domain Bacteria; phylum Bacteroidota; class Bacteroidia; order Chitinophagales; family Chitinophagaceae; genus Niastella. The sequence continues at coordinate 187,398 of CBIHPP010000010.1, forward strand.
GGCCGCGGATAGAAGAAGTAGAACGATTTACCGGCAAACATATATCACCGGTAGTGATTCATGCACATCCGCGGCCGGCAGTGGCAGAAGTGAACGACCGTGAAATGCGGATTTTTAAACCTGCCATACAACCACCTCATGAACCGGTGACCATGCGGCCAAAAGAAATAAAATTATATAAAGATCTGCCACATGATAATGGAAGAAGAGGCACCTGGTCGGCATTGGCACATACACGCGAACGCGACCACAGATAAAACTCAAAAAGTAACCACGTGAAGAATATACTAAACAAAAGAATTTCTTTCGTAAGGGGCATGCTGTATTGTTCAGGCGCTGTTTGTATAATGGCTTTTGTAACAGCCTGTGAAGGAAAAGCTGCTTCGGTTAAATCGGCTGCACCGGTTAACAAACCCGCCATTGTAGATGTAATGGTGGTGCAGTCAAAAAACATTACCAACACAGTAGAAGCCACCGGGAGTATTGTGGCCAACGAATATGTTGAATTGCATCCCGAGGTAAGCGGTCGCATTACTTATTTGCACGTGCCTGAAGGCGCTCATGTACAGCAGGGCGAGCTCATTGCGCGGATATATGATGACGACCTGCAGGCGCAGTTGCAGAAATCGAAAGTGCTGCTTGACCTTTATCAGAAAACGGAAGAACGCGACCGGCAGTTACTGGCCATTAATGGCATCAATCAAAGCGATTATGATGTTGCCCTGAACAATGTGAAAGGCACAGAGGCTGATATTGCCTATACGCAGGCCCAGATCAATAAAACCATTATAAAAGCGCCCTTTAATGGCGTGATAGGATTGCGGCAGGTAAGCCCGGGCGCTTACGTGTCGCCGTCTTCCATTATTGCTACGCTGCAGCAGCTCGACAAAGCAAAAGTAGACTTCATGTTACCCGAACAATACAGTTCACTGATTAAAAAAGGCGCATCAGTAGAAGTACTCACCGACGTCGCAGATTCCGTTAAACAAAAAGCAGTGATCATTGCTACCGAGCCACAGGTTAGTACGGGGAGCCGTAACATCAAAGTGCGAGCGCTGTTGCAGCGCGGATATCCCTCGCCCGGTGCTTTTGTAAAAGTGTATGTGAAGGGCGCCAGCCAGTCGAAAGCTATGATGGTGCCTACCAATGCCATCATACCTGATGATAAGAACAACCAGCTGGTTGTGGTCAAAAATGGAAAAGCTGCATTTGTAAACGTGCAAACCGGTTTGCGCATGGCCAATAATGTTGCTATTACCAGTGGATTAAATGCCGGCGATACGGTTGTGGTAACCGGTGTATTATTTGCCCGCCCCTCGGCGCCGGTCACTATTCGTAATGTAAAGACAATCGACTAAATGAACATTTCAGAGCTATCCTTAAAACGCCCGGTACTCGCTACTGTAATGAACCTTATGCTGATCTTGTTTGGCGTGGTGGGCTATTATTATCTGGCGGTAAGGGATTATCCGGCTATTGATCCGCCCATCATTACAGTAACAACCAGTTATACCGGCGCCAATCCTGATCTTATAGAAAGCCAGATCTCGGAACCGCTCGAAAAACAGATCAACGGCATCCCCGGCATACGCACGATATCTTCCACCAGTACACTTGGCAGCAGTGTAATTACTGTTGAATTTAATCTCGGCGTTGACCTGGAAGCAGCAGCCAGTGATGTGCGCGATAAGGTGAGCCAGGCTACTAAAAGTTTGCCGCTCGATATTGACGCCCCGCCGGTAGTTACAAAGGCCGATGCCAATTCAGATCCTATATTAATTCTCGCTGTGCAAAGTCGTACCAAAGGATTGATGGAGCTGAGCGACTATGCCGACAATGTTTTGCAGCAGCAATTGCAAACCATTGACCAGGTAAGCTCGGTCACCGTATTTGGCGACAAAAGCTATTCGATGCGCATTTGGCTGAACCAGGATAAAATGAATGATTATGGCATTGCTTATAATGATATCAGTACGGCCATGAACAACGAAAACGTAGAGCTGCCTCCCGGAAAAATTTATGGCAACAATACCGAGCTGACGATTAAAACCCTGGGCCGGCTTACTACAGAAAAAGATTTTCGCGATCTGATCCTGCGCGATGACAGTACCGGCATTGTGCGGCTGGGCGATGTGGCTCGCGTTGAATTGGGGCCGCAGGTGGAGGAGCAAAGCTGGAAGTACAACGGCGTGTATGCGATAGGGGTGGCCATATTGCCTCAACCCGGCGCCAATAATATAGCCATTGCCAATGAGTTTAACCGCCGGCTCGAACAAATAAAAAGAGCCAACAAATCGGACCTTGAATTTCATGTACTGGTAGATAATACAAAGATCATCCGCCAGTCATTGTCAGAAGTAAAGGAAACGCTCATCATCGCTTTTGCGTTGGTTGTGCTGGTGATCTTTTGTTTCTTTCGTAACTGGCTCATCGCGATACGACCGCTGATAGATATTCCCATTTCGTTGATCGCTACCTTCTTTATCATGTATGTGGCCGGGTTTACCATTAACATCCTTACCCTGCTGGGTATTGTACTGGCTACCGGCCTGGTTGTGGACGATGGTATTGTGGTAACGGAAAATATCTTTCGCAAAATGGAGCAGGGGATGCCGATACACAAGGCGGCGCTCGAAGGCAGTAAGGAGATCTTCTTTGCCGTTATATCTACCTCGCTTACGCTGGCAGTGGTATTTATGCCCGTGGTGTTTTTGCAGGGTTTTACCGGCCGTCTGTTCAGGGAGTTTGGTGTGGTGCTGGCCGCAGCGGTCCTGATCTCCTCTTTTGTATCGCTCACCATTACACCCGTGCTGAATGTATACCTTACCCGGCAGAAAGCAGGCCACGGAAAGTTTTACGAAATGACCGAGCCTTTCTTCAAAGGAATGGAAAACGGTTACAAGCGTCTGTTGACGGCATTTATAAAAGTGCGCTGGCTGGCCTGGGTGATCATTGCCGTATGCGGACTGATGATCATGCTTATTATGCGCAGCCTGCCCAGCGAAATTGCACCACTCGAAGACAGGAGCAGCATACGTTTTACCGTTACCCTGCCCGAAGGAGCGAGTTATAACGCCACGCAAAAAGCCACCGATGCCATTGCCAATTACCTGTACGATTCGGTGCCCGAAAGGGATTTTGTGTTTGCCCGTACGCCGGCGCAAACCATCAATTCGTCGCAGCCGCGGTTAGGACTGATAGCGCCGGCATTACGCACCCGTAGCCAGGACCAGATCACCAACGACCTGCAGAAAAAATTAAGGCCTTTTAATGATGCGCAAATTTTTGCCATACAGGAGCAAACCATTGCCGTGGGCTCCAGTTCTAAAACAGGTTTGCCCATTCAGTTCGTGTTGCAGAACCAGGACCTGAATAAACTGAAACAGGTGATACCGCGTTTTCTAGATGCGGCCCGAAAAGATAAAACCTTTTCAAATGTGGATGTTAATCTCAAATTCAATAAGCCCGAATTGCAGGTAAGCTTCGATCGCATGAAGATAAAAGACCTCGGCCTGAACACCTACGATGTGATCAATGCCATGCAGGCGGCTTTCAGCGGAGGCCGGCTGGCGTATTTTATTATGAACGGCTACCAGTATTATGTAATTGCACAGGTTGAAAGAGGGGAGCGCAACGAACCCACGGACATCAGCAAAATGTATGTGCGTAATACAGCCGGGCAAATGATACCACTTGATGCTGTTGTGCATGTTGAAACCAGCAGCAGCCCGAGTAACCTCTTTCATTTTAACCGGTATAAAGATGCGGTGATCTCAGCATCGCTCGCACCAGGAAAGACCATCGGCGATGGCATTAAAGCCATGCAGGGTATTGCCGATAAATTACTCGACCCCGGTTTTCAAACTGCATTAACAGGCCCATCACGCGACTATGCAGAAAGCTCATCGAACATTCTGTTTGCGTTTGTGCTGGCATTGATATTAATCTATTTCGTGTTATCGGCCCAGTTCGAAAGCTTTCTCGATCCGTTTACCATTATGCTTACGGTGCCGCTGGCGATGGCAGGCGCTTTGCTGAGTCTGTGGGCATTTCATCAAACCCTGAATATATTTTCCGAAATAGGCATGATCATGCTCATTGGCCTGGTTACCAAAAACGGTATTCTCATTGTTGAATTCACCAACCAGAAACGCGAAACGGGTATGCAGAAAAAAGAAGCGGTGATAGAAGCCGCCACGCAAAGGCTGCGTCCTATTTTAATGACCAGTCTGGCCACCTCGCTGGGTGCATTGCCCATAGCGTTAAGCCTGGGTGCAGCTTCAACCAGTCGTGTTCCATTGGGAATTGTAGTGGTAGGTGGTATTCTATTCTCACTGATGCTTACGCTGTTTGTGATACCGGCCGTGTATACCTATGTTTCGGGCAGGCATAAAGTACATGAGCTTACTGTTGATAAGAAAGAAACATTATAGACACTTATGAAACACATTATACAACCAATATTGTTTTTGTTATTGCCTTCTGTTTTGCTGGCGCAACAACCGCTGACGTTGCATAACGCGGTTACTACAGCATTGAAGAACAACCTCGGCATACAAATAGCGAATAACAATATTAATATAGCAGATATCAATAACAGTTATGGTATGGCAGGCAGGCTTCCCGTGGTTACCGCTACCGGCACCGATGTGGAGCAGTTGAATAGTCTGAAACAGGAATACGCCATTGCCGCCAATAATAAAACCAGCAATAATGCCGCTTCTAACAACCTGAGCGCCGGTATCAACGCTTCCATGTTGGTGTACAATGGCGGGCGGGTAACGGCCGCCAAACAAAGGCTGGGCATCACGGCCTTACAAAGCCGGCAGCAGTTAAGCGCAAGAGCGCTTACGTTGGTATATAACGTAATGCTCCGTTATTATGATGTGATCAGGCAGCAGAACTATGCCAAAACCCTGCAGCAATCTATTGAGGTATCGAAACAAAAGCTAACCGTGGTGCAAACGCAGCAAAATGTGGGCATGGCCAATAATGCCGATCTGTTTCAGGCGCAGGTTGACCTGAATACCCAAATTCAAAATCTGCAGGCGCAGCAACTGGTCATCGACCAGGACAAAACCGATCTGTTAACCCTGCTTACCTTAAATCCCGATTCAAGCATTGTTATCAACGATACCATTTTGGTTGATAAGAGCATTACGCTGTCAACTGTGCTCGATGCAGTTCGAATGAATCCCGACATCGTTGTGGCCGGTCAGCAGGTAATGATCTACCAGTTTATGGCAAAGGAAACAGCGGCCCAGCGCTATCCATCGTTTAGTGTAAATAGCGGTTATAATTTCAGTCATACCCAAAATGCAGCCGGCTTTTCATTGCTGAACCAGAGCTATGGTCCGTTTGCCGGAGTAGGAGTAAGCATTCCGGTGTTTAACGGCAATATTTATAAGAAACAAAAAGAAGTGGCCGACATCAATATTAAAAATGCAGCATTGATGAAAGACACGCTTGTAATAAATTATACAGCTAATGTGGTGAAGAGCTGGCAGGCCTACAACAACAGTCTGCAACAGATTGAAACGGCAAAGGCCAATTACGAGTTGTCGCAAAAATTACTGAGCCTGGCCCTGCAACGGTTTCAGTTGAGGCAGGCTACTATTGTAGATATCAAAAATGCGCAGCAAAGTTTTGAGAATGCAGGCTACCTGCTCATCAATGCCAGTTTTGCCGCCAAGGTTGCCGAATTGCAGTTAAAGCGATATGCGAATCAGATGGGGTATTAGCTTTCTTCTCGTTCAATCGAAATCTTGCATTCTCCTATCAATGCCGCTACAGCGCCTACGGCGGCCAATACCGGCGCAAACATGGCGCCCACCACGCCAATGGTCAGAGGAAAGCTCATCAACTCTTTTCCGTCCTTATCGTGTATGGTTACTTTTCGCACATTACCTTCATTGATCAGTTCTTTGATCTTATTTACCAGGTTTTCCCCGTTAAGAGTAAACCATTCTTTATTTGATGCTGTGGCTGCCATATGATTGCTATTGGTACATCATAATTTACGAAAATTAATTGGCTTGATGGGAGATAAATAAAAAAGGTGGGCTTCCTTTTACAAGAAGCCCACCCTTACTATGTTTATACTTTACTACAAAAACTTCAGCACTTCTTCGCCCATAGCGTCGGTGCCAAATATTTGTGTGACACAAAGCGAGCTGCATTTATATGGAAGCAGTCGGCTGGGAATTGTGTCAGCGCCTCGGGTTCAGGATGCTATTGTTCCATTATATTGCGGTTTGACCAACGGCGTAAATCGTACCTTTACCCGTGGCGAAAAGCTCTTTGAGTTAAGCAATCACCTGGGCAATGTGCTGGTTACTGTAACGGATAAAAGGATCGCAATTCCTCAGGCCGGAAACAGCACTTTCATTGATCACTATGAAGCCGATATAGCGTCTGCCCAGGATTATTATCCTTTTGGTATGGTGCAACCCGGAAGGAAATGGAAGGCAAGTGGATATCGATATGGGTTTAATGGCAAAGAGAATGATAATAATGTGAAAGGATAGGGGAATCAGCAGGATTATGGGATGAGGGTGTATGATCCGAGAATTGGGAAGTTTTTATCGGTTGACCCGATTACCAGTCAATTTCCTGAGTTGACGCCTTATCAATTTGCCAGTAATAGCCCGATATTCAATATTGATCTTGATGGCTTAGAAGGAACAAGTTGGTGGCATAGGTTTCTTTATGATCCTGTAAATACGCTAATGACAGGTACAACCTGGGAAGACGCAAACGCTGCGGCAGGTGACATAAATAATCAAATACCAGTAGGAGCTATCATTAATGGATCATTTCAGGCGATAACTGCCAGAGATCCAGTTTTTTTGCAACCAGCCTCAAGAATAGACGGGGTAGGTAATGCTGTAATTGGAGGTATATTTCATGCGTCTGCAGTTCATGTAAGTATCCCCCCTATTAATTCAGTTGCTGCACTATTAACAGAAGAAATTGATGTCATAACTAAAGCTGTTAAAATTGAAGTTAAAGAGGGAACCTCTGTGAAGGGTAAACAATTAGAAAACCTAATAATATCTGCGGCAAAAGAAGGTAAGAAGCCGGTATTATTTGCACCTGAAATAAATCCTAAAACTGGCCCTAGTTTGGAAAAGCAATTTCCTGGGTTGAAAATTTTTACTGACTGGAAAAAGTTAGGTGATTTTGTAATTGGTTCAGCTAAACCTAAAAGTTAAGAATGATATGGCAAAAAAAGATTTGACAATTGTTTTCAAAAAAGGAATAATAAAAAATATAACATATTTATTTGATTATAATAAATATGTTTCTAAAAAATTAGTTTCAGTAAGTGATATTGATATGATTCAAGTAGTGTCTTCCTTAAATAAAAGCCACTATCGTGGGTATGTTAATTTTTCTAAAGAAAGTTATAATAGCATTTTTATTGTAGACGATATGTACCCTTTATCTACTGTTGAATTTTTTGAGACACATAAAGATGATATCGATATATTTAATTTGCATTATACAGGAGAGTTTGGGAAATCGATGGTAAAGGAGGTGGTTTATTATTTAAATGATCGTTATGGCGAAAATGATATATTTATTTTAGAAGACAAAGGTGGTCTTGTTTATTCATGCATTGATTTTGTTAAACTAATCGATAATTTTATTTGAATCAGGATGATTATTTGCGGGGCTTTTTGTTTGGCAATTTAACAGTCTTAAGCATTTCGTTTGCCTTAGCCAATTTTTCGGGAAATGGAGTGTTGTCCCGGTACTTTTCAAGTGAAGGGTCAATGCATATAATAGGCGCTTTAAGGCTATTTAATTCTTGTTTGTTTTTCATATATGCAATTTAAGAAATCATTGCTAAACAAAAAAGCGGACCACTTTCGTGACCCGCCTTGTAAAAATGCTATAATCTTATTTACAAAAACTTCAGCACTTCTTCGCCCATAGCGTCGGTGCTTAATATTTTGTTTGCGGGAGTTTGTGCATCGGCGATATCCCTGGTGCGGAAGCCGGCTTTCAACACTTTGTCAACAGCACTGATCACAACTTCTGATTCTGCTTTCATACCAAATGATATATCCAGCAACAGGGCAGCGGATAAAATAGAAGCGAGCGGATTGGCTACACCCTTACCGGTAATATCATGCGCAGAACCGTGAATGGGTTCGTAAACGCCGGTGCCATCACCAATTGAAGCGGAAGCCAGCATGCCCATAGAGCCTGCGATCTGTGATGCTTCATCGGTAAGGATATCACCAAACAGGTTGGCTGTAACAACCACATCAAAACGACGTGGGTCTTTTATCAGCAACATAGCGGTAGCATCTACAAACTGGTGTTCTACTTCTACATCTGGATATTCTTTCGCTACTTTTTGTACCACTTCGCGCCACAGGCGGCTGGTTTCAAGCACATTGGCTTTATCTACTGAACATAATTTCTTTCTTCTGGTGCGGGCTGCTTCAAACGCTTTGCGGGCAATGCGTTCTACTTCATAGCGGCTATATTCGGCTACATCAAAAGCGGTATCGCCATCGTTCTTTCTGCCTTTCTCACCGAAATAAATATCGCCGGTGAGTTCGCGGAAGAATAAGATATCAGCGCCTTTTAAGATCTCAGGTTTGATGCTGGAAGCGCCCAACAACTCATCGAATAATTTAATCGGACGTAAGTTGGCATACAATCCCAGTTCTTTACGCATTTTCAGCAGTCCTTGTTCGGGACGTACTTTGGCTGATGGATCATTGTCGTATTTGGGATGACCTACCGCGCCAAACAATACAGCGTCTGATTTGCGCATTTTTTCCAGCGATTCATCGGGTAGGGGGTTGCCGGTTGCTTCAATAGCCACATGACCGATCAACGCTTCGTCGTATGTAAAGGTGTGTCCGAATTTTGCAGCTATCCTGTCTAACACTTTTTTACCAACTGCAGTTACTTCCTGTCCAATGCCGTCGCCAGGAACGATGAGTATGTGCTTGCTTGCCATGCGGTGTGTATGTTTCTTTTTTATGGTTTAATCTGATTCAACATCTTCTGCGTAGCTTTTATCGCAGAAACTGTTTGATCGCTATCGAGCCCTCTTGTTTTAAATTCCTTTCCATTATAACTCCAGGTGATAATTGTTTCGCATAAGGCGTCGCTTTTACCACCGGGTGGAATGCGCACTGCGTAATCTGTTAACACCGGCAGTTCCTGCTTCATCTTCTTATATACTTTCTTCAGCGCATTCATAAAGGCATCGTATTGCCCATCGCCCTGCGCATGCTCTTCAAACAGTTCGTCGTTGATGGATATTTCCAACGTTACTGAAGGGCGAAGATTTTTTGAATGGGTAAGCACGTAGTTTTCGATACGCACTTTTTCTTCAATATTCTTGCTGTCGAGCACATCAGAGATGATATAAGGCAGATCGGCCTGCGTAACCACTTCTTTACGGTCGCCCAGTTCAATGATACGCTGGGTGACTTTTTTCAGATCGGGATCGCTTAGCTGAATGCCAAGTTGTGCCAGGTTGTTTTCAATATTGGCCTTGCCGCTTGTTTTACCCAGGGCATATTTACGTTGGCGGCCAAATCGCTCTGGCATCAGGTCGCTGAAGTACAGTTTATTCTTCTTATCGCCATCGGCATGTATGCCCGCGGTTTGTGTAAATACATTTTCACCTACCACTGGTTTGTTTACCGGGACCCGAAAACCCGAAAAGGTTTCCACCAGTTTACTAACGCGGTACAGCGACCCTTCTGCAACGGAAGTCTTTACTTCAGGCATAAAATCGTTCAACACAGCAATAGCACTCGCCAGTGGAGCATTACCAGCCCGTTCACCCATACCGTTGATGGTGAGGTGAATGCCATGGGCGCCGGCTTTTACGCCTTCCAGCACATTGGCCGTGGCCAGGTCATAATCATTGTGTGCATGAAAATCAAAATGCATATCGGGATAGCGCTGTACAATAGCCGAAATGTATTCCGTTACTTCTGCAGGCGTAAGCACGCCGAGGGTATCGGGTAACATGATCCGTTTTACCGGCAGCTTTTTCAGGAAATCGAGGTATTGAAAAACGTACTCTTTAGAGTGGCGCATACCATTGCTCCAGTCTTCAAGGTATACATTGCTTTCCAGTCCTTTTTTCTTGGCCAGGCTGATCACGGCCGCTACTTCTGCAAAATGCTGCTCGGGCTTTTTCTTTAGCTGGTGCGTTAAGTGATTGAGGGAACCTTTGGTCAACAGGTTCATCACTTTTGCGCCTGCCTGCTGCATCCATTGAACGGATACATCGCCATCAACAAACGTGAGCACTTCAACCCGGTTTAAAAAACCATTGGCTTTGGCCCATTTGGTAATGGCTTTTACAGCGGTAAATTCACCTTCACTTACGCGCGCCGATGCAATTTCAATTCGGTCTACCTTAACTTCTGTTAAAAGCAGCTGTGCAATCGTGAGCTTTTCGGTTGGAGAGAACGACACGCCGCTGGTTTGTTCACCATCGCGGAGTGTGGTATCCATGATCTCTATATAACGCTGGTCACCAGGCATAACTTTATAAAATTCCAAATCTCAAATTCCAAGAACCAAAATTAAACCCCAAATACAAAACTCAACTTCCAATGCTTCTATTTTGGTTTTTGTAATTTGCTTTTTGGTACTTTTTCTTTGGTTCTTGTAATTTGTATTTTGGTGCTTTTTTTTAATAAAGGCTTTTGTCTGCAAATGACTTAATATCGGTTTTCAAACTCTGCAGATAATCGATATCATCGTAGCCATTCAACATATTGTCCTTTTTGTAGCCATTGATCTCGAAAGATTCTGAGGCGCCCCCCTGTATTTTTATCTTTTGTTCCGGAAGATTTATTTCCAGTTCAGTATTGGGATTGGCTTCAATGGCCTTGAATATTTTATCGAGGAACTCTTCGCTTACCTGTACTGGTAAAATACCAATGTTCAGGGCGTTGCCCTTGAAGATATCGGCAAAGAAGCTGCTTACCACACAACGGAAACCATAATCATATATGGCCCAGGCAGCGTGCTCGCGGCTACTTCCACTACCGAAGTTTCTGCCGCCTACCAGTATTTTACCGGAGTAGATGGGATTGTTCAGTACAAAATCTTTCTTGGGCGCACCATCATTCTCATAGCGCCAATCGCGAAACAGGTTATCGCCAAAGCCCTTGCGCTCGGTAGCTTTTAAAAAACGGGCTGGAATGATCTGGTCGGTATCTACGTTTTCAATTGGCATAGGTACCGCGGTACTCTTTAATACTGTAAATTTATCGTAAGCCATTGTTCTGTTTGTCGTTTGTAGTTTGTGGTTTATCGTTCCAACTCGTTGCCTTTTAAATCAACTCTCTTGGATCAGTAACAAAACCGGTTACCGCTGCAGCTGCTGCTACCAGCGGACTGGCCAGCATGGTTCTGGCGCCAGGACCCTGACGACCTTCAAAGTTGCGGTTGCTGGTGCTCACTGCATATTTGCCGGCGGGGATCTTGTCATCATTCATCGCCAGGCAAGCCGAACAACCGGGTTGACGCAACTGAAAGCCTGCATCTATTAAAATATCCAGAATGCCTTCTTCCTTGATCTGTTGTTCAACGATGTGCGAACCGGGCACTATCCAGGCAGTAACATGTTCCGCCTTCTTGCGGCCTTTGATCACCGAAGCAAACGCGCGGAAATCTTCAATACGGCCGTTGGTACAACTTCCAATAAACACATAATCCACTTTCTTACCGATCATGCTTTCCTCTTCATGGAAATCCATATAGCCAAGTGATTTGTCGTAGCTGGCTTTGCTGCCACCTACCTGCTTGGCAGTAGGAATGCGCTTGGTAATACCAATACCCATACCCGGATTGGTTCCGTAGGTGATCATGGGTTCAATATCAGCGGCAGGAAAATCATATTCTTTATCAAAGAAAGCGCCTTCTTCTGTTTTCAGCGTTTTCCAGTAAGCCAGCGCTTTATCCCAGGCTTCGCCTTTAGGCGCTTTTTCGCGGCCTTTGATATAGGCAAACGTGGTTTCATCAGGAGCGATCATACCACCACGGGCCCCCATTTCAATACTCATATTACAAACGGTCATGCGACCTTCCATGCTCATGTTCTCAAAAACATCACCGGCAAATTCTACAAAATAACCGGTAGCGCCGGCAGCGGTGAGTTTTGAAATGATATACAGCACCACGTCTTTGGGCGTAATGCCTTTACCAAGCTCGCCATTCACTTTAATACGCATTTTCTTTGGGCGGGGCTGCATAATACATTGGGAAGAAAGTACCATTTCCACTTCAGAAGTACCAATTCCAAATGCAATAGCGCCAAAAGCGCCATGGGTAGAAGTATGCGAATCGCCGCAAACGATGGTCATACCCGGCAGGGTAATACCGTTTTCGGGACCCACAACGTGCACGATGCCATTTTTAGGATTGCCTAGTCCCCAGTGTGAAATACCATATTTTGCCGAGTTGGACTCCAGGGCTTTCAGTTGATTGGCCGAGAGGGCATCTTCAACAGGTAAATGCTGGTTAATAGTGGGGGTGTTATGATCGGCAGTTGCAAAGGTCTTTTCGGGGAACATCACCTTCAATCCCCGGGTTTCCAGTCCTAAAAATGCTACCGGACTGGTTACCTCATGAATAAAATGCCGGTCAATAAACAACACATCGGGGCCATCTTCAATATGCCTGACCACATGCGAATCCCATACTTTGTCGAATAATGCAGCGGGGGTTTTGCTCATTTTATATATTTTAAATCAAGCTGCAAAATTCTTAATAAATAGTCAGATTATAAGGGTTTTATCAGTGTTTTTTCTAATAGAGCCGTTAAAAATGAAAAACCATCAAATTCTGGGTGAATATGTTGAATAAACCGCCGTCTGACACCCGATCATTAAAAAATTTGCAAAGGAATGGCTATGGAAAGTGGAAAATTTGAAGGATTCCAGGGCTGTATAGTATATTAAAAGACCATTCAACTGTATGAAAATGAAAAAATTGCCCGGTTTGTTTCAGTAAATGTGAAATAAACGAAAAATGCCACCAGGCCGCTAATAAAGCATTTTTCCCTACCTTCAGCGCCTTCTAAGCATTCCCCCAACCAGATTTCATTCAGAACCCGCGTGTCGGTACTCATATTAAGGAATAATATGGGGCGACATGAACATTTGCTTATCAAAAACTCAATTGTTCAAAATGAAATTTGCTACGCTCTTCGTTCTCACAGTTTTTTGTTGCCTTAACTATGCGATTGCGCAACAACCTGCCTACAAAGATCCCAAACAACCTGTAGCCAAACGGGTGAGTGATCTGCTTTCCCGCATGACGCTGGAAGAAAAAGTAGCCCAGTTACAAACCATGCACGCCGGACGGCCAAAACTGGATGATAAACTCTTTAACAATACTGGCAAGTTAGACTCCCTGTATAAGAATGGCATGGGAATGATCAACCCTGCCTTCGATGAAACCATGGAGCAGACCATCACCGCGCGTAACCGGTTGCAGGATTATCTGTTGCATAAAACCAGGCTAGGCATTCCTATAATATTCATTGATGAAGCCCATCACGGGCTGGTAGCCCGCCAGGTTGATGTGTTCCCCCATGGTATTGGCTTGTCCTGCTCCTGGGATGTGCCCCTGCTGGAGAAAATATACACCCATGCCGCCAAACAGGCCCGCGTACGCGGAACCAGCCTGGTGCTGGCGCCTGTTGTAGATGTAACCCGCGATCCGCGGTGGGGCCGCACCGGCGAAACGCTGGGAGAAGACCCTTATTTATGCGGTATGCTGGGCAGCGCTATTGTACGGGGCTTCCAGGGAAGTAACAATGGCGTCATTGCTCCTGATCATGTAGCCGCCACCCTGAAACATTTTTCCGGCCACGGCCAATCGGAAAGCGGTAGCAACCAGGCGCCGGCCAATTATTCGGTGCGTGTGATTCGCGAGGCGCATATGGAACCCTTCCGGTTATGCGTGAAATATGCCAACCCCGCCGGAATCATGGCCTCATATAATGAGATCGATGGTATGCCTTCTCACGCCAATAAATGGCTGCTGAAAGATGTGCTGCGCAAAGAATGGAATTATAACGGGGTAGTTGTGAGCGATTGGTTTGGTATCGATCAACTCTGGAATAAACATTTTATAGCGGCTGATCAAAAAGTGGCTGCGCTCAAAGCATTCAATGCCGGGGTAACAACCGACCTGCCATATGGTGTCAATTACCGGCACCTGGGTGCGCTGGTAAAAGAAAACAAGATCTCTGCCAAAGCGCTGGATAGCGCCGTAGCTAAAATACTGGAACTGAAATTCAAACTGGGTTTGTTTGAACAACAACAGCCAATAGACCTGGAGAAGGCCAAACAAAATGCCGCCAATACCGAAGGCCGGGAACTGGCATTGAAAATTGCCGAAGAGTCGATGGTATTATTAAAGAATGCACCATTCGGCAACGCACCCGGTAACCTGTTGCCGTTTAAAAAAGATCAATACAAAAAGATTGCCGTGGTTGGACCGGTAGCAGCCGTTAACTACCTGGGCGATTACTCCGGTTTACCAAATAAGAATGTCTCCTTGCTGGAGGGTATCAAAAATAAGGTAGGCGCCGGCGTTGAAGTGCTGTATGCAAAAGGTTGCCGAATTACCACCAATGGCGATTCAATCAGTCAGAATAACTACCAGTATATAGATACCATCATTTTCCCTTCCGCAGCGGAAAATGCCCAATTGATCGATGAAGCGGTTAAAACAGCACAGCAGGCAGATGTTGTAGTGGTAGCAATAGGGGAGAATGAACAATTATCGCGCGAAGCCTGGGGACCCAATCACTTTGGCGATATGGCCGACCTGCGTTTGCAAAGCCAGCAGGAAGAACTGGTTAAAGCGATGGTTGCCACCGGCAAACCCGTGGTTGTTTACTTAATGCATGGCCGCCCGCTGGCCATTCCCTGGGTCGCTCAAAATGTTTCTGCTATTGTTGATGGCTGGTATATGGGCGAAGAAGCCGGGAATGCCTTTGCCAATATTTTGTTCGGCGATGCCAATCCAAGTGGCAAGCTGACCATTACATATCCCAAATCAACCGGACAGGTACCTGTTTTCTATAACCATAAACCCAGCGCCCGGTTCTTTGATTATGTAACCGAAGAAAGAATGCCGTTGTTCCCATTCGGACATGGCTTAAGTTATACCACGTTTAACTATTCAAAACCACGGGTAAAACCAGCCGCTGCCGTTAAAAAGACCGGCCTGGCTTCTATGGAACCCACGGAAGTATATGGTACAGTAGAAGTGGATATTACCAATACCGGTAGTATGAAGGGCGATGAAATTGTACAATTATATATTCATCAAAAAGTAAGCAGTGTAACCAGACCGGTAAAAGAATTAAAAGATTTTACAAGGATTACGCTTGAACCCGGACAAACAAAAACAGTTTCCTTTACCATTGATGCCGGCAAACTGGCCTTCTGGAATGCCGATATGCAATATGGGGTAGAAGATGGCGTTTTTGAATGTATGACAGGCCGCAATTCTGCCGATTTACAGAAAGTAGACCTGAAGGTCGGTAAATAATATAGTGGCTAGCCTAAGAATTAACACCACCAGGGTCCCGTCTCGGCTCAGCCAAGACGGGACTCTTTTTTTGCAGGATTATGATTTAAAAAAAATAATAGCTACATTTGTTTTGCCTCTTGCGAATTGCTATGCTAAATGACCATGCCCAGGTCGTTATTGGGCAGCTCGATTGTTTGCCCTTCATATTATCTTCATTTCCACCACTTTCACATACTTTATTTTGATAATCTCATTTAATCAATAGTCCCCTGGTTATTCCATATGGTTTGTTCTTCTCTAATCCCTTTTTAATCTCCGAGTACTATATTCGCGGTCCGAAAAATACCTAAAGGAACTTACCATGAGAACCATTTGTATTGTGATTGCCTCTTTTCTATTGTTATCGGTTTATTCTTATGCCCAGGTGCAACCAGGCGAAGCCGGAAGCACAACACCTGCTGCGCCGGCCCAGCCAGCACCTGAGAAAGATGCACTGAAGTTCAACCTCAACCAGGATGGAAGTCGCTATTTCCAGTTCACGGTAAATAACCAGACCTGGGTGCGGTTCAATGAAAGTAACCCGGGAACCCTCGTTGAAGGCAAACCGAAGGATAATACATTCGACATTGGCTTGCGCAGGACCCGCTTTCAGGCTTTCGGGCAATTGACAGATAAAGTATTTGTTTATTTCCAGTTCGGGATGAATAACTTCAACAGTCAGTTCAATACCGGGGGTAACCGCAAACTCCATGCTTTTTTTCATGATGCCCTGGGCGAATACAAAATATCAAAAGGCAACCAGCTGAAAGTGGGTGGGGGATTGACCATTGCCAATGGCTTATCGCGGTTTTCACAACCCAGCGTCAGCAGCATCATGACGATGGACGTGCCGGTTTTTGCACAGGCTACCGTTGATCAAACCGATGAGTTCAGTCGCAAACTGAGCATTTATGCAAGAGGACAGGTAGGAAAATTCGACTACCGGTTCATCCTGAGCGATCCGTTTCCTATTACCTCAAACGGTACTAACACATTTCCTGGCATTTCCCAAAATGCCAGTTTTGCCCAGTTAGGACACCAGCTGCAACCGCAGGCTTATTTGATGTATCAGTTCTTTGAACATGAAAATCATACGACCCCATATATGACAGGAACGTATCTGGGCAAGAAAAAGATCTTCAATATTGCCGTAGGTGGTATTTTACAAAAAGAGGCCATGTGGAAATATGGAACGCCTGGCGATACCGTGTACCAGGATATGAAATTGTTTGCCGTAGAAAGTTTTCTCGACATGCCTTTGAGCAGCAAACAGGATGCGATTTCGGCCTATGCCGGTTATTTCATTACCGACTATGGTACCAATTATCTTCGTTTTAACGGATCGATGAACCCCGCCAATGGCACCACCGGCCTCAACACAATTGCAGGACATGGACCAAGCTTTGGCAATGCGCATCCCATGTTTGGAACCGGCAAGGTTATTTATTCGCAGTTTGGGTACCTGTTGCCTGAAAACTTTTTGAAAAGCAAAAGCCGTTTTATGCCGTATGTTACTTTTACCAGCGCCGATTATGACCGGCTGCAGGGCAAGCCAATGAATGTATACAATGCTGGTATCAATTGCCTGATCAATGGTCATAAATCTAAGTTCACGCTCGACTGGCAGAACCGGCCAACGTATGAAGTAATAGGAAGCACGGTGTCAGCAGGCAAGCGCAAGAATAGTGTGGTGATGCAGTACCAGATCTTCTTTTAGTGGTGAATGGGGAGTTGGTTAAAATAAACATTATTTTCGTTCATCAAACATTAAATATACCCGATGATCATTGATCTGTTGTCGAATGCACACCTGTATTATAACCAGGGTCCGCTGTTTAAGAAAGCTTTTGAATACCTGGCCCAGACCGATTTTTCCAAAGTAGAAAAAGGAAAGTATGAACTGGATGGAACAAATCTGTTTGCCATAGTAAATGAATATGACACCGTGAGCCCGGATAGTGAGCAAATGGAATCGCATAAAAAGTACATCGACATTCAATATATTGTTTCAGGCGCAGAACGCATTGGTCACGATTTCCTGCAGCAACAATCGCCTTCCAAAGCTTACGATGATGAGAAGGATTTTATGTTGTGGGCCGAAAAGCCTTCGTTCTTCTCCCTCATTAATACAGGCATGTTTGCGGTTTTCTTCCCGCATGATCTGCACTTGCCAAATATTATGATTGACAAGGCGGCTTATGTGAAGAAGGTGGTGATAAAAGTGGCTGTTATATCTTCTTAACCACCCAGCTTCCAACTTTGCCTCCCACTATCAACCCGTTATCAATGGCATCCATAAAATGAATGCCGCCATAAAAACGACTGATGGCGGCTTCCTGCGCTGCCTGTTGAAAGGAGGTAAAGCTGCGCGCCGGTAACCCGTATGAAACCTCTACGCTATCAGTATACGCAAAATTATTTCCGAAGAAATGGGTGAGAATGGTAGCCGAACACGCTGATATAACCGAATGTCCACTCAGGTATTCAGGAAACGGCGGCGTTTGTAATATGGGGGTCCATTGGGGATCGATGTATTTGCGAATGGCGGTTTCGGGACGAATGCGGTTGCTGCGGTATTTTTCATCCCAGCAACAAATAAAAGCATCCATCAGCCCAACCGAAACCCAGGTATATATCTGCATGGTTTCTTCAAACCCCTTACCGGCTTTTTCACAGGCAATTCCGGTTATGCCTAACCAGTGTGCGCCCGGTGATATTTTTTTCCGGCTCATGATCAGGTGACCATCGTCCTGAATGGCAAATGGATTACAATCCCAGAATGCTGCAATAACGCGATGCTCCATAGGAACCTCTTTGCCTCCCTCATAATTCTGTAATAACATTTTGTAAAAGGCGGTCTTTTTGCCGGTGGAAAATGCAATAGGCGGCGGTGGTGTAAACTGCGAACAGGTGTCCAATGCCAATGTACGTACCGTATTGAAAAATGGCTCTACGGCAGGCAAAAAACCAGGGGGTGTTGGATACCAGCAACCTTCTTTATCAACCGGTGTATAGCGGGTGTAATTACTGATCCTGTTATAATGATCGGCTTTGGCATAGGCCAGTATTTTTTTACTGACGGCTATGGCATATCGCCGGGAGTTGTTGATTATATGCTCTTCATACCCTAACCGGCGACAGGAATCTGTAAATCGTTGTTCATAGTCGGCTAATAATCTTCCGGAAGGTTGCATTTTTTGCGCGGTTTGCAACATGGCCAACACAGTGCTTAGCTGCACATCGTATTGTTGTATGGAATCCGTTTTCTTTAAATCAGGATAGTCATGGAGTACATTATGCATGCTTTTATATGCAGTATCATGCTGCGCCACAACTTCGTAGCCGGCTAAACAGGCATACGAGAAAAACCGGGCTGCCAGTGGCGGATTGGTAATATCATGGATCATCACCTCTGTCATTTCTGTAATAACCTGGCTGATGGCTGCTGTTGTTAATACGGGTTGTTTTTGAGGACGGGAAGTACACCCAGCCAGGTCAATCATAAGCAGTAGTATAAAGTAAATGATATTATGGGTGCTTCTTTTCATCTTGTATTTTATAAGCTTTTACCGGTTGCTGATTGATGCCAAACAACAAGGTGTTGTTGATGGAGAGCACACTGCGCACATCGCCTTTGAGATAAAAACCGGATTGTTGTTGGTTGATATATTTAAATCCGCCTTTGCCATCGTTCTGTAGCAGCACACCAAAATTTGCATCGTATTTACCGGGCCGCAACCGGGCGCGGTTCACATTTCCGCATAACAGCAGGTCTTCATGGCCATCTGAATTATAATCGAGTGGCGTAATGGTATACACCGGTGTATTCTGCGCCTGAATGGGGAGCGCTTTCAACTGGTATTTACCCGATGCGGTGCTTTCAAAATAAGCAGTCTGCAAATAATTGGCCTGCAAGTGACCGGCATCTTTCATTTCTGCCTCCGTAAAAATATCACGTAGCGTAACATCTGCATAACTCTTGTAATCGGTAAAGCGGGTACGCATCATGCTTACCTGGTCAAGCAATTCATCGCGGGTACACCAGGGATATGATTTACCATGGATGTAAAAACAGAATATGGGATCAACCGCGCCATTGTCGTCAAAGTCTTTATAATACATATCGGCAGGTTCCTTGTCGCTTACGCGGCATTGGGTATTTAATCCCAGGTTGCCAATGACCAGGTCAGGATGTCCGTCCTTATTAAAATCACCGGTTGCTATTTTATTCCACCAACCACTGTAGATGTTATTGAAATAGCGGGTCGTTTCATCCTGTAACTTATTATTTATATTGAGATAGACCATTACCGGCATCCATTCACCGGCCACTACCAGGTCTTTTTTCGAATCGTTGTTCATGTCTATCCAAACGGCATCGGTGATCATCCCGGCTTTCTGTAACGAAGGCGCTATGGTTGAAATCTGGTTGGTGAAATGTCCTTTGCCATCATTGATGAGTAAGAAGCTTTCGGGTATCTCCGGATAGCGGCCCGGTATTACACGTCCGCCGATAAACAAATCAGGATGTCCATCCTTGTTGATATCAAACACCCGCACGCAACTTTTACTAACCCGCATGGTGGGCAAAGCGTTATTACTTTTGGAAAAATTTCCTTTGCCATCATTGAGGTACAACCTGTCCTGCAACAAGCGATCATCCTGCGTATAATTATGGTAACCGCCGCTGGCTACATAAATATCATTGTGACCGTCGCCGTTTATATCAACGATAACGGCGTCGGCATCTTCACTAGCTGCATCAGACTTAAAAACTGGTTCCTGCTTTTGTACAAAGCCGCCATTTTTCTGCTGCAGGTATAATTGAGCAGGCTGACCACTGCCGCCACCGGCGTAAACGTCGTCGAGTCCATCGCCATTCACATCGCCTTTTACCAGGCAGGGGCCGGCAAATGACAAGGGGTTTACCAGTAAAGGTTGTCGTTTAAAATCGTTGATATTGTTTACAGGCGCTTTGTATTGTATGGGTGCGTTCGTCTCCGCAAAAAGGGCAGGGGAGAATGTACCTGCCTGATACTTATCCTTTGCTGCTTTTTCATCTACAACCAATAATGCATCGGCCTTTATATTTTGTAGTAGTTGTTGTTTGCCGCTTCCCCAGATTACCTGCAGAGAATCAACCGTGGTTTGCATACCCAAACCAAAATGAAGTGTTGATGAAACCGTAGATAAATAACCACGGGTGGGCATCTGCTCCAAATATTGTTGTCCGGCTTTACTGTAACAGATCACTTTAGTGCCAATACCCTGTGTATTGCCGGGTAGTCCCTGCAGTTTTACCTGCAAATAATGGGCGCCGGTTTGGGGACGGGTTTCATTTCGGTAAATAAAAGCCGGCTGATTAATGTTATTGATCACCAGGTCAAGATCGCCATCGTTATCGAGGTCGGCATAGGCCGCGCCATTGCTGTTTGACGGACTGTTAAATCCCCACTGTGCAGATACATTAGTGAACGTACAATTCTTATTATTTGTAAACAGGTAATTGATCACATCTGACGAAGGTATCTTATGAACCAGTTGCAATACCTCTTCGTGCTGCAATCTGCCTTTACCTTGCAAATAATCGTTCATGTATTTGATAAAATCAAGGTTGGTGAAATCGCGCAGGTAACCATTGGTTACCATCAGGTCCTTCCAGCCATCGTTGTTATAGTCAGCGAGCAGAGGCGCCCAGCTCCAGTCTGTATTGGAGACGCCGGCCAGTTGACCGATCTCGCTGAAAAGCGGGCCGTTGTCCCCCCGCCCCCCGGAGGGAGCTGGGGGGCGGCCACCAATATGCAACTGCAACATATTGCGCATGTACTGATAATAAAAACCCGAGCGTATGTTCAATTCGAACTTTTCATAATTATCTGGTGCGAACAATAATTTCTGCCGGCGGTTGTCTTCGGGCAACATATCCAGCGTATAGATATCCGGAAGGGCGTCGTTATTAATGTCGGCAATGTCGTTACCCATAGAGAACTGGCTGTTGTGTCCGACGCTTGTTTTCAACTGATCGGTGAACGTACCGTTGTGGTTATTGATGTACAAATAATCAGGCACGGCATAGTCGTTCGAGATGTACATATCGGGCCAGCCATCGCCATTGAGATCGGCAATGCCCGCGCCGAGGCCATAGGTTAAAGATGAACTGCTGATACCGGCTTTCTGCGTAACATCGGTAAAATGATTATTGTCATTACGAAATAATCTTACCCCGATAGCCGGATCGTCTTTCTGCAAAATGGCTGCTGTACTCGCTTCATCCAGCACTGCCAGGGCTTTGGGATTGTGATTGAGTAACAATACATCCAGGTCGCCATCACGGTCCGAGTCAAAAAAATATGCCTGTGTGCTATAGGCTGAATCTGCCAATCCGTATTGCTGTGCCTGTTCACTGAATTGCGGATACCCTTTTTGATCGTTTCCGGTATTGATGAACAGCTGGTTGGTCCTTTTTTCTCCACGCAATTTGCCCGAGTAACAGAGGTATATATCCAGCAGGCCGTCGCCATTTACATCGGCCATGGTTACACCTGTTTTCCAGGGGCCCGGGCGACCGCCAACACCTGCCGTTGCGGTAATATCTTCAAAATGCAGGGCGCCTTTATTGAGGTAAAGCATATTGTCGGCCATGTTGGCCGTGAAATAAATATCAGCCAGTCCATCACCGTTCACATCGCCGGTTGCAACGCCCCCGCCATTATAGAAATACTCATACAGCAACACATTTGTGTTTAATCCTTCTGTCAACGTATTGCTGAATGTAACGTGGGTACTGTCGGCTGGCAATAAGGTGAACAACGGAAGGACCGCTGAAGGTTTATCGGAATCTGTATGCGTGCAGGCGAAGAAAAGACAAAAGATGCCTGCGGTTATAAAGTTTGGCGTTTTAGCAATCATGCTCTTTCTATTGATGCTTCACAAGATAGGAAATAGGATGTAAGAAATAAGAAGTAAGAAATACGGGTGTTCATATCTCTTACTTCTTAAATCACATGCCTACAACCTGACAGGTCGCATGCTCTTTTCTAATTATATCCCGGATTCTGTATCAATTTCAAATTGGTATTCATTTCATCCAGGGGAATGGGCCTGTAATACATTTTATCGTCCCATTTCCTGTTCTCCTGCGCATTCACCTCCAATGGTGCATATGTGTAATTGTACCTGGTTTCATCGTGTTTGTAAGGAGATGACGGCGTTGATCCTGGTTTTAACGTACCTACTACATCAATATACACCAGCTTTCTTCCCAGAGTAGCAGGAGCAATCATCCAGCGGCGGCAATCGTGGTAACGCTGATCCTCAAAGGCAAGTTCAACTCTTCTTTCATTCCGGTACCGTTCTTTTAAAGCCGCGCCTGTTTCAATAATGGCCGGCATACCGGCACGATACCGGATCTTGTTTAACCAGTTTTTCGCTTCGGTATCATCACCCAGCTCAATGCAAGCTTCAATATAATTCATCACTACTTCGGTGTACCGGAAGAAAGGCCAGGGAATGGTTTGCCGGGTAGTATTGTCAACAATGTTGGGATCGGGATCAATGAACTTGCGCATGTAATAACCGGTCCAGCTACCGTTCCAGTTCTCAATAGTACTATTACGGGTATCCAGTCCGGGCAGGAAGGTACCACCGCCCTGGTCGTATTTACCGGTTTGTATCTGGTTAGCCGGATCCACATTGCCCGATATTTTCTCCCGCGGCTTCCAATCTGCACCATCATATAAGATGGTTGCATATAAACGCGGATCGCGATTCGTGTAGGGGTTCGATTTATGGAGGGGATTGCTCCAGTCGAATTTATTACCATTATCCATTTCATAATCATCTACCAGTTCCTGCACCGGCGTATTACCGGCCCAGTTGTGATAACCATTGGGGCCATTGGCGAGACCAACATACATGCCGGCATATTCATCTTTGCCTGCTACCCAGTAGCGGCCAAACAATATTTCGCTTTCTGCTACTTTATCTACATCGCCGCTTTTGCTGCCACCGCCCATAGCGAGGGAAATATAATTCTTTTTACCGTCGGCGGCCGATACGGGTGCGTTGAGATTCAGTTTATACCCTTTGGTAGCAGCCGCATCCAGCAATGCTTTGGCGGCGTTTTTGGCGGCAGTCCATCTGGCTGTACGGTCACCGCTGGGATAACCCAATAACTCTGGTTTGGAAAATCCGCTGATCAGCGTCGATTTTGATTTGGCGGTTGGAATATCGTGCAGATCGCTGGCAGCATAAAGTAGCATGCGCGATTTCAACGCCATGGCGGCCAGATCGTTCGCTTTCCCTGCATCCATGGTCTTGCCTTTCAGCAACAGGATGGCGCTATCGCATTCTTTTATAACAAAGTCTACGCATGCAGACCAGGTATCGCGGGTTACGCTGTAATCTTCACCGAGGCCATACGACCGGTCAATGATGGGTACGCCACCATAATACCGCACCAGCTGGTGATAAAAGAAGGCGCGCATAAAATGCGCTTCTCCCTGTAAACGATCATTGAGCGCCTTATCACTAAACGTAGCGGTGCGCAAATTCTCCAGTGCCAGGTTGGCCTGCCTGATCTTGGCATACATATCATTATTACTTGTAGCTTTTCCCCACCGGTAGTTCTCGTTTACCCAGCCGATGTTCGATGGGTTCAGCGTACCTTCATTAATGATGTTGATACCCCGGCTGGGATGGGTAAATACCGCTTCATCTGATAAGGATGCCAGCATTTGTTCATCAAATCCGCCTTGTCCAAGACCTGAATAAATACCAGTGACAAAGGATTCTGCCAGCGCACCGTCTTTCCAGGTATCTGTCGATGATACCTGATTCAGCGGTTTTGTATTTAGGAAATCACGCTCACAAGCTCCCGCGATCGATACAATGAGCACACAAAACAGGATCTTTTTCATCTATAAATGTTTTTGTTTTGTTAGAATGATACTCTGGCTCCTACATTTAAAATTCTTGATTGCGGATAATACTGGCCGCTGCCGCTGGTTGATTCCGGATCCCAGATCTTCATTTTATCGAATGTGATCAGGTTGATACCGTTTGCATATAAGCGCAAGTTGGTAATGCCGGCCTTCTGACCAATCTTCGCTGGCAGGTTATAGCCAACCTCAATATTTTTCAACCGCAGGTAATTGCTCTTCCGCAACCAATAAGTATTAAAACCAAAAGCGCCGCCGGCATAATAGGTATTACCCCGGTTAACAAGGCGTGGATCAGTGCTGCTGGGGTTTTCCACTGTCCAGCGATGGTCATAAGAATATTTCAGAAAGTTGCCGATGGTTCCTGATTCGGTACCAATGAAGAGCAGACCGCCTGTAGCACCCTGGAACAGAATAGAACAATCAAAATTCCCGTATGCCAGGTTGAAATTTACGCCGCCGGTAAACAGGGGATCGCGATTTTTTTCAAGCCGAACCCGGTCATCGGCATCTATTTTACCACTGCCGTCAGCGTCCCTGATCTTCATATCGCCCGGTAATAATTTTCCGGTAGCAGCGCTATAATCGATCGTATTCTTGTTGATATCGTCCTGGTCAACAAACACCCCATCATATTCATATACCAGGAAGGCGGGGCCATCGGTCCCAAACGTATGTCCTTTTGATAATTGATTTGGTTTCAACCCCGGAGATTCGGGCAGTTTGATGATCTCATTCTTGGCATAACCGCCATTTACGCTTACACTATACCGAAAATCGCCAATATGATCATTAAAGCCTATGTTGAATTCAAATCCTTTGTTCTTCACTTTTCCCAGGTTTTCGGGTGGCAGGTTAAAACCAGCCGTAGCGGGCACCACCGCAGAGTTCTGCATGAGGATCTTGGTGCGGATATTATTAAATACATCCAGTTCAAAAGTTAACCGGCTGTGCAAAGCGGAGCCTTCCAACCCGATGTTGGAGTTGTTGGCCACTTCCCAGGTGTAACCCGGATTAGGCACACCGGTCTCTGTCAATGTTTTTACTACGTTTCCACCTACGACGTAGGTGTTAAAGCCATAGGTCGATAAATACCGGTACTCCTGCAACACACCATTGAAAATGATGTTGTCGTTACCCATTTGTCCCCAGGAAGCGCGTAGTTTCAGGTTGTTGATAAAGGAAACTTTCTGAAAAAATTTCTCTTCCGACAAACGCCAGCCAAGTAATATACCGGGGAAGAATCCGAAACGGGAATTTTCAGGGAATATATAAGAACCATCATAGCGCCACAGAAATTCCGCCAGGTACCTTTCTTTGTAATTATAGTTTACACGTCCGAAATAGCTTAAGCGCGCCCGTTTGTAGGCGCTTCCGCTATTGTCTTTTTGCGGATCGCCTCCGACAAACAACTGGTCAAGCGCTGTTGAAATATAATTGCGACGGAAGGCATTGAAGTTCTGGTTGTCGATGGTTTCGCGTGTTACAGCCGCCAACAGGTTTACCGTATGCTCACCGAAGGTTCGGTCGTAGTTGATAAAACCCGACAGGTTAATGTTCAGCTGATCTTCCTGAGATTCAGTCAACCGGGGATCGGTAAATGTAGAACGTACTGACCTGGTTAGCTTGGGCGTAACGCCATCGGCTTCATAGTCCACTTTATTCCAGAAATATAAATACCAGGGTGTTTCCCAGCGTTTGCCGCGGCGGAAATATCTATCGACAGCCGCAGTACCGGTGAGCTTTAACCCTTCTACATAGGGTACCTGCAATTCCAGCCGGCCGTTTGTTTGAAAATAATCGCGCCGGTCTTTATCGTAACCGGTCTGGTTAGTGGTGATCACGATAGGGTTTTGCCCGTTCTCGATATCTGGTCCGGGCAATCCATTGGGCCATACTTCCTGCTCGGTGGGTTTACCACGCATGAGCATGCGGAATATAGGTTGTGCACCTACGGTAGGAAAAAAACGATATTCTTCCCGGGCAGTTAATCCCAGGCTTGTATTCACGTATTTATTTATTTTGGCATCGACGTTCAGGCGCATATCGTATTGCTTGTACCCGGTTGCCGAATTTTTATAGTAACCATCCTGGTTATTATAACCCAGGGAGGCGAGGTATTTTATATTGTCGGAACCGCCGGATAATTGCACGTTATGCCTCGACTGGGGCGCCCATTTTTTCAAGGTAGTGCCGAACCAGTCGGTATTCGGATGGCCCCAGGGATCGGAACCATCACTGAATTTAGTGATGTCGGCAGGCGAGTAGGGCGCAGGTACTGGCCGGCCGTTATCGGTACGGGTGTATGTACCATTTTGTTTAAAAGCGTTCCAGCCGGCAGTCCATTGATCAGCCGGCAGGTCGAATAACGTCAGTTCATTAATGATCGTTGCATATTCCACCGCGTTAGACATTTTTGGAATGCGCGTTGGTTGCGACCAGCCCTGGTTGAAATCATACGACAATTGCGGCTTTCCGGTCTTGCCGCGTTTGGTGGTAATGAGAATAACGCCGTTTGCAGCGCGTGAACCATAAATGGCAGCGGCTGCATCTTTCAAAATCGACATGCTTTCTATATCGGCCGGGTTCAACCGCTCCAGACCACCGGCCCGGTCGGGCACCCCGTCAATTACGATCAAAGCGCCGCTGTTATTCGGCGTGTTGGAACCGCGGATTCGGATGGTAGAACCATCGTAGCCCGGTTCACCGCTCGATTGAATGGCCGTAACGCCCGGCAAACGGCCCGCCAAAGCGTTTGATAAATTCACAGAAGGTGATTTGGCCAACTCCGATCCTTTAACCTGGGCAACGGCACCCGTAACCGTTACTTTCTTTTGCGTTCCGTAACCAACAACTACAATTTCACCTAACTGACTATTGACGCCGGGGGCCATTGCGATTGTAATGGAAGTTTTACCCGTAACGTCTATTTCCTGTGTTTGAAAACCAACAGAAGTTATT
This sequence comes from uncultured Niastella sp., assembly GCA_966212235.1. Classification (GTDB taxonomy): domain Bacteria; phylum Bacteroidota; class Bacteroidia; order Chitinophagales; family Chitinophagaceae; genus Niastella. The sequence continues at coordinate 214,886 of CBIHPP010000010.1, forward strand.
ACGAGAATGCTCTTGCCTTCCGGTACGTTGAGCGAAAAATTGCCACTGGCGTCGGTATTGGTCCCGGTGGCAGTCCCTTTAACAATGACGCTTACACCCGGCAGGGGAGTGCCTTTTTCATCGGTGACCTGCCCTTTTATTTCCTGTAAGGTGACAGAAGATAACTGAACCGATAATCCATTGTTGTTTATAGAAGGCAGAAAAGCGGTGGCATTTATCTTATATAAGATAATGCGGTCCTTTACCAGTTTAAAAGTAATACCAAACGGCGTGAGCAGTTCTTCCAGCACATCGCTTAGCTTTTTCTGCATGGCCTTTATTGAAACTTTACGGCCGGCTTCAATGGTTTTTGAACTGTATACAAAACGGGCGCCTGTTTGATTTTTGAGCAGGCTGAACACATCTTTCAATTGGCCTTTTTCAACAGACACCGATACGACCCGGTCAAGAATACCTTGCGCTTCCGCTTCATGATCGTATGCATAAGAACTTAAAAAAAGAACGAGCAGTCCTTGCAAAAATCCTATCCGGATGGCAATAGCAGTCATTGCCACCAATCGTTGTTGTTTCATAAATAAGATTGTGGGAATCAATAAGCAATAGACAATAAACAATAAGTAATGGGCAATAAGCATTCACCACGGTCAATAGATAATTGCTTTCCGATATGCATCGGAAACTCAATTGAACCTGCGATCATTCAATATAATAATATGTGAACGTTATTCCCGGAGCCGGGTTACGTGATGTACGTTTGTATTCTCATGCGACAATCGTTTTGGATGTTTATAAAATAGAACAATGATATTGACTGTTGATGCTAATCGCAACCGGCGCCTTTGATGAGAATGCGCGTGCCGCGGATCTCATACGTAGCCTGTACCGATTCGCAAATAATTTCCAGTTGGTCATACAGGTTCTGGCCTTTTATATCGCCTGAAAAAAGACAATTGGAAAGGTTTTCATTGTCCATCACCATTTCAATATGGTAAGCCTGCTCCAGGTAGGTCAATACCCTGGCAATAGGCGCTTCATCAAAAACAAAATTCAATTCCGTAATCCGCTCTTCTGCTTTATTATTGACTATTACGGGCAAAGGAATTTCTACCAACGTAGTTCTGAAATGATGATCATTGCCGCTGTAGATCACTTTTTGGTTTGGTTTCAATATTACCCCGCTTGATTCTTCATTGCGCCTTTCCTGTACGGTCTCGCGGCCGTATTCATATACTGCTACTTTCCCGGTTTGCACTGATACCTCTACATTTTTTGATACCGGGTTGGTCTTTATAAAAAAACTGGTGCCCAACACCTGGGTAACAATGTTATTGCTGTATACATAAAAGGGCGATTTCGGGTTACGGGTTACCTTGAAAAAGGCATTTCCCTCCAGGTATACTTCTCGTTTAACTCCGGCAAAGGTTGAGCGGAAACGCACCGAAGCGGCAGGTTCCAGTATCACCAGCGAACCGTCGGGCAAATGGACCGTATCATTAAAGATCTTGTCATTCTTCACCTGTTGCAGGCCGGCAATCTCTTGCTGGTGCGGTACGGTTTCCTTTGTTATTCCATTGTTCAGGTACAACCAGCCAGCAATAATGATGCCGCCGGCAACCACAGCGGCGCTTAACCAGCGTACCCACACCGGGATAATTTTCGCCGGGGGCGGTACGGGCGATCCATGCTCCGTAAGCAGGGTTTGTTGTTGAATTTTAGGCCAAAGACGCTGCAATGATTCTCTCAACTCTCCAGCCGGCATAGCCGGGTCAACGCCTTCTTCATCACCCAATAATTCATACCATTGTTCAACCAGTTTTCTTTCTTCCTCACTACAATCGTTCTCTACATACCGTTCCAGCAAATGATAAAAGGCCTTTCGATTCATGTAGTTTTGTTTGTCTCTGCGCTCACGGGCAGAATTATTAATTAGTCGGATGAGCGGGGGAGTTCCCTAAATAGTAGTTAAAAAAAGGGCAAAAAGGTTATTGAAGCATAAAGAGGAATCAGTAGGGTACGCTAAAGACTTAACAACAATAGCTCTACAATAATAAAATCCTTCAGGTGGAGCCGCATAAATTTAAGCGATTGGGTTACATGGTATTCGACCGCTTTTTCGGAGAGGTTCATGTATTGGGCGATCTCCTTGACAGACCGCTTTTCATAACGGCTTAGCCGGAATATCTCCTGCGTTTTCTGCGGCAACTTTTTGATGGTATTATCAATGGCTATTGACAGTTCGTGCAATAACAATCTTGATTCAGACAGGTTTTCCTGCACGTTCATTTGTTCTTTGGCTGACTGGTAATACCGTTCGCGGATGATTTGTGAGCGGATATAATCAATGACCTGGTAGCGGATAGCCGATTGCAGGTAAGATTGCAGATGTTGTATCTGGGCGGTCTCCCGCTTAACCCATAAACTGATGAAAAGATTTTGCACCAGTTCTTCGGCGACGGCTTTTGACCTTACTTTTTTCAATGCACCGAGAAAAACCATTTCACTGTAGCGGACATAAATTTCTTCCAAAGCAGATCCATCACCGGCTTTGAGTAATTTCAATAATATCGCATCATCAAAAACCTTGTAGTTCATATGGCTGGTCAATACAAATATAAATATTTAAGCCATTCAAAAATGTACATGTGTGAAAATGTACATTTAACACTAATGTTGTTTTCATAGATGAAAAACAATATTTCGGTTAAGCCAACAGGCTAATCGGCGATATATTTTTGTGAAAATCAGATAAGGCACCTTTTTGTCCCGGAATTCACGGATGCGCTACTTATTATAAATAATCTTAATTTTACTGCCCGCTTCAAAAGCTGTCCCGCTCTATGTAAACAGTGCCCTGTATTATTCACCCATAAAAGCGATTGCATATGAAAAAACTGTTTCTAATGGCATCAGCCTTGCTGATGCTTTCCTTCCTGGTTGTTGATCCTATTTCCAAAAAAGAAAGAAGCTATGCTACCAGGCTATTAAAGGATACGGAGAAGGGCGTGAAAGACCAGGTAAAAGGGTTAACGGAAGCCCAACTGAAATTTAAGCCGGCGGCGGACAGGTGGAGTATTGAAGAATGCGTAAAACATATTGCCAAGAGTGAAGAAATGCTATGGCAAATGACAGATAGCATTATAAAATCAGCCGCCAATCCCGACAAGCGAAGCGAGATCAAGCTCACCGATGAACAATTGATACAAAAAATCGAAGACCGAAGTTGGAAAGTAAAGACGTTGGAAAAACTGATGCCGGAAAATATACCGTTTAAGGATACCGAAGAGGCATTGGAATCATTTAAAAAAAACCGGGAAAAATTGATCGAATATGTAAAATCTACCAATGACGAACTGCGCAACCATATAACCACGATGCCCTTTGGCATGGTAGACAGTTATCAGTTGATATTGTTTACGGCAGCCCACACGAACCGGCATACACAGCAGATCATAGAGGTGAAGGCGGACCCGAATTATCCGAAATGAAAGGGAGAGTATACCATGTAGCATTTTGAAAGGTATAACGGTCGAATAAATTACGCTTTCTTCGACCGTTTTTTTATTAAATCAATCAACCGTTCAAAAAAAACAAAGAAAAATTTGCGTAGTCAAATGACTACATATATATTTGTAGTCAAATAGCTACATAATGAACCTGAGAAGAGATGTTTTTCAAGCCATAGCAGACCCTACAAGAAGGGCTATATTATTGTTGCTTGCTTCGCAGTCGATGACAGCAGGCGCCATAGCCTCCAACTTTGACACCGCCAGGCCAACCGTTTCAAAACACCTGCAAATACTCACTGAATGCGAATTGCTTGAACAAGAGCAAAACGGCAGGGAGATTTCTTATCATATCAATGCAAAAAAAATGAAAGAAGTAGCGGACTTTATTGAACCATTCCGCCAAATGTGGGATGACCGATTTAATAAATTAGAAACTATTATGAAAAAGTACAAATCGAAAAAATAGTATAATATGGAACGTAAAACAAAGATTGATGCCGAAAACGGCAAGCAGGACCTGGTGATAACCAGGGAATTTGATTTGCCGGTAGAACTGCTTTTTAAAGCGCATGTAGACCCTGAAATATTTGAGCAGTGGATGACACACGATTATGGAACTACAAAAGTGGTGAAGCTTGAAGGTAAAAAGCATGGCAGTTGGCAATTTGAAACAATAGATGCTAAAGGAAATAAAGTGTATGGCGCCCATGGTGTAATACATGATTTTATTCCGAACCAGAAAATCACCCGGACATTTGAAGGAGAGAACAGTCCTTTTGATGTTCAGCTTGAGTTCCTGGAATTTGAACACCTTACGGATGACACAAGTAAACTCAAAATGCATGTAATATATAAATCAGGCGAACTCAGAGACCAAATGCTGAAGTTGCCCTTTGCGCAAGGTTTAAACATGGCGCATAACCGCTTACAAGCCACCCTCAGCAAATTAAAATAACACTTTATGACAACAACAAAGAGAAACAAGATCATTTATTGGATCGCAACCATCTGGCTTTCATTAGGCATGGTAGCAACCGGGATCGTACAATTTCTTAAAATGAAAGAAGAGGTAGATAAGATAGCGCAATTAGGTTATCCTGTCTATTTGCTAACCCTGCTGGCTATCTGGAAACTGTTGGGCGTTATCACCGTGCTTATTCCTAAATTTCCTTTATTGAAGGAATGGGCTTATGCAGGCTTTTTCTTTGCCATGTCGGGAGCTGTCTTTTCTCATATAGCCAGTGGAAGCGCCCCCGCAGAACTTTTTGGCCCCATGTTATTGATAATCCTGACTTTTGTATCGTGGTATTTCAGACCTGCGGATAGAAAGATCATTTCAGTTAATCAATCGTATAAACAAAATGATGAGCACAAAAAAGAAGTTGTCAGCAGAACACCGTTCAGCACTACTTAACACATTGAAAGCCCGTTTTGAAAAGAACAAACAACGCCATAAAGGCCTTGACTGGGCTAACGTACAGGCAAAGCTGGAAGCTAATCCCGAAAAATTGTGGTCGCTCAATGAAATGGAAACAACTGGCGGCGAACCGGATGTTGTAGGTCTTGATAAAAAGACCGGAGAATATATCTTTTATGATTGTTCAGCGGAAAGTCCGAAAGGGCGCAGAAGTGTTTGTTACGACCATGAAGCGCTGGAGTCAAGGAAAGAACATAAACCGGAGAATAGCGCTTTTGAGATGGCAGCAGACATGGGCATTGAGCTGTTAACGGAAGAACAATACCGCGAGTTGCAGAAATTGGGGAGTTTCGATACCAAAACCTCGAGCTGGATCATAACACCTGCGGATATCAGGAAACTCGGCGGCGCTGTGTTTATGGACCGCCGCTACGATACTGTTTTTCTGTATCACAACGGAGCAGAATCTTATTATGCCGCCAGAGGATTTCGCGGCTCATTACGGGTATAAATCTTACGAAAACATACAATAACAAAAAAGGTAGCAATGAATCCCAGGGTTGATTTTTATTTTGAAAAATCCCAAAAGTGGCAACAGGAATTGGAGCAATTGAGAACCATCGTTCTTGACTGTGGGCTCATCGAAAAATTGAAGTGGGGTGTACCCTGTTACATGTTTGAGAATAGTAACATCGTTTTAATACATGAGTTTAAAGAATACTGTGCGTTTTTGTTTTTCAAAGGCGCCCTGTTAAATGATACCCATGGTATTCTGGTGCAACAAACGAAACATGTGCAGGCGGCGCGCCAGATCCGGTTCACCAATGTTCGGGAAATAATTAAGATGAAAAAAATTCTGAAAGCCCATATTTATGAAGCCATTGAAGTGGAAAAAGCAGGGTTGAAGGTGACATTAAAAAAGGTTTCAGAATTCGCCATTCCAGAAGAGTTTCAAAAGAAATTAGATAAGAACAAAACTTTGAAAAAGGCTTTTGAAGCATTGACGCCGGGACGGCAAAGAGGATACCTGCTGCATTTTTCTGCACCCAAACAATCCAAAACCCGGGAGGCAAGGGTTGAAAAATATATACCGCAAATTCTTGATGGAAAGGGTTTGAATGATTAGTGAGAAAAACAAAAAGCCTACAGCATACGCTGCAGGCTTTTTTCCCTTGCATTCAATAATATGCGTGAGAGCTATGGGTGGTTTTTCATTTGCTTTATCTTTTCGATATAGCAGTACTGGTTTTCTCTAACAGATGGTTCACTTTATACTTGTTTACAAAATTGTCGTATCGGGCTAAATCTGCATCACTGCGAAAGTGGGCATCCAGGTAAATATGAAACAGGTCATTTTCCGGAAATGAACTCTTCAGGTTATGTACAGTCAAAGGTAAAATTTCCCCTTTGCCCGAAGTTGCAAAATAATATTTCCGTACCCGCTGTGTCCCTTTAGGTTGTGAAGCATATACATCTTTATAATAGATCCAGACATGTCCTTTCTCTAAAAAGTGGTAAGGAGTAAAGTTCCACGTACGTACAATGCTATTCTTGTTCTTATAAGCATAGATCTCATCCTTGAAAATGTGGATCTTTTCTCCATTGTGTTTTACAATAATAAAAGGCTTATGTAGAAATTCATTGAACCGTAATTTATTATCTTCTGATTCCGCATTGGTGGCATAAGAAAGTCTGTTGTTTTCAAAATCGTTCAGACTAAGATATACTCCACTCTGGGCATTAACAGCCATTACGGTAACTACAATCAATGACAATGCCATAAAAATCGTTCTCATGATTCAGTGATTTTAATATTGATTTTACTGTTTAATAAAGCCGTAGGTACAGAATATAATTGCTTCGGGCTAAATGAATAGCAAGCAGTTATGATTCAATACATCATTAGTGTCGGATGTAATTGGGGTTCAAAGGAGAGAAATTATTTTGGGCGCAGGAGAGAAGGATTAAATACGATGCACACAATTCAGGAGAAATGTAGGAATTTTTTCTGGTTGTGGAACTTTATGTTTAACAAAATTGGCCCTTTTTAAAACAGCAACAGCATGAAAGGAGTAAGCAGGAAAACCCGGGTTGATTGATGTCGGGAAGATTTTTGCAAGCCTGATATGGGAATCAGAACGTTTTTGTTCATGACCCAGTTTCACCTGCCTGTGATCATCTTTACAATTGCTCTTGCTTTCATCATCCCCATGTTTATTTGTCGGCGCACCCAGGCTATAGGAAACCAGCCTCTCCAGGCAACAATCCAGGCGCACCATAGCACCAACTGTGCTGGTCAAATAAACGAAAGCTAATATGGCAATTAAAAACTTCTTCATGGTTTCCTCCGCAAAAGTACCAATAGTTGGGTGTATGGCTAATGATGAATGATCAGTAGTTTTAGCTTTATGATTTCATTAACAACGCTTAGATCAATGCATTATATAAATAAAATTGAGGTATGTTACTTGTTGCTGTAATAGGAACATGTTGAGGACAAAAAGGAGATTTTTTTAAGGCAGAGAGCTCAATTTAGAATGAAAACGGGGAAAAAAGATTAAAAAAGTAGGCTGACAATAGATAAAGACAGGAAGAATCAATTGACCGCTTATGGCTTATATAAGCGTCAAACGGCCAAAGGATATAGAATCCCTGACCGTTTGTTTTATCTGACCCGTTTTAACCCCCGACTTTTTCTTTCCTTGTATATTCTACATCCGATATTATTCCTTTCTCTTTTTCCTTCATTCCTGCTTCGGCACTGATGGCGCAACCGGCGCAGCCTCCACTTTAGCAGGCTGAACAGCAACGACCTGCTCACTGGCCAGCGGCTGCCTCGAAACAGTTGCTGAACGCAATGCCGCTACTGGTGTAGGCCCCGGCATAACCGGTTTAAACTGCATACCTGCTGCAGTTCCTTTCCGTATCTGTGTGATCAGACTTTCTTTTTCATTTAGCTTGCTGTTGATTGCAGGGGAGAGCACAGGCTTCTCTGTACTGAATTGCCAGCCTGGTACCGTTCCGTTCTTTAATTGTGTACTGAATCTTTCGCTTATGTTTTCTGTTTGGGCCTGTAGCATGTGCCCCGTGACAAGAGCAATTATAATCAGCGCAACCGGTTTTATAGTTATTGTTTTCATTTGATTATGTTTTATTTATTATTTACAATTCACGAATACTTTTATTTTACCAACACCCGTACCACTGTAATCTGCCAGCGCTTTGCCAATGATTTGTCCGGGTCTTACTTTCTCGCTGTCTGCTTTCATGGCCACACCGGTAATAGAAGAGGTAACCAACAGATCGCCTTTTTTAATGTCGCCGCCTTCGATACATACTTTGGTTGGTATTACGCCGATTACGCCCATCGGCACTTTATCCTGCAGTGTGTGTTCAATATTTTCTTCTGTCAGCAACACCCCGGGTTTGGTAGCGTATACGCCGAGCACCAGGGTAGAGTAGGCGCCGGTTGATTTGGCAACAGCTCTTTCTTTATCCAATGAAATTACCAGCACATCGCCAGGTTCATAATTGCTGATATTCCCTTCCACATCGAATGCTTCTGCCAGGTCGGCTCCACTGTTTTGCGTACCGCCATTAAAGAACCCTCTGCCTGTAACATCTATACGGGCTACATTGACGGTGCCTGGATTACCGGCTTTAAAAACAGCCAGGTTGCCGGTGCTATGGGTTTCTATGGTAACAACGGCATTGGTATTAGCCGCATTATAATTTACAAACCGCGCGGCTTTCCCATTGCTGAAGTTGGGTGTCCAGGCATAAATGGCATTGCCCGTACCATCAGCGGTGGTCTCCACGCCATCGCCGGTATTGGAAGCATTGGCGGTGACGCCGTTTCCATTGCCATCTGCGATCGCAATTAAGGCTGGTCCATTACCTAATGGATTACTCGCATGAAACAAACCGGCAAAGCCGCCTGTACCTGATGATATTCCATAGATACCTGCCGTTCCAAAATTGGCGAACTGACTGTTCACTTCTCCTCTAACTGCTGCTGATGTTCCTGTAACTCTATCCACTTTAAAATTCCCGGCAATACCATTGCCAACCGTTGTAACTGTGATCACATCGCTGGTATTTGACGTGTTATAAATATTGAAGCGACCGGCACGTCCGGTGGCAAAGGTGGGTACCCACGCATACAACGCATTACCAGCCCCGTCGATATTCGTTTCTACGCCATTGCCATCCTTGCTGGCATTGGCGGTAATAGCATTCCCATTGCCATCTGTAATTGCTACCAGGGCCGGACCATTGCCGGCTGCATTGGATGCATGGAACAACCCGGCAAATCCGCCTGTTCCGGATGATTTTCCAAAGATGCCCGCAGCGCCAAAGTTGCCAAAGATGGTCTTTACCTCGCCGCGCACAGCCGCTGCCACACTATTGGTATTGTTTACCAAAAAGGAAGCGGCGTTTCCCTTTGTATTATCGGGTATATTTCCATTGCCATTGGTTTCCACTTCCAGTGTATTGCCGGCCGTGTTAGTGGCATTGAGGTTTTCAAAACGTCCGGCCCGTCCGGTGCTATTGTTCAAACCAACCTGGCCGAATACGCCAATGGCCGTACCGGCTGTATTGGTGGCCACAAAACCGCGCACGCCATATCCGCCGCCATCGTTCCGGCCTACCACCGCGCCTGCAATATCGCTGGTGGTACGACCTACTACAGCTTCCCCACTTCCTGTGTTATCGCCTATTATACCGGCAGAGGACAGGGACGATGTGATGCCATGTACCGCAAATCCTGCTCCGGTGTTGCTTAATACACCCGAACCTGTACCCGAATTGGTTACATTAATGACCGTACCATTACCCAACGTGCTTGCATTCACCACATTGCTGGTGTTGGCATTGTTGAATATATTAAAACTGGCTGCTATTCCGGTGTTACTCGTCGCCGTTAGTCCGGTTCCGGTATTACTATTGGCATACACACCGGTGCCACCTGCAGATGAATTTCCATATACACCCAAACCGTTGGGTGTTGCGCCATATACACCCCAGCCGCTGCCGGCTTGTGAACCCCATACCCCAATGCCCAATCCGCCGGTACCGTTGTTGATACCTCGTACGGCTGATGAAAAACCGCCGGGTGATGTATTGGAGATAATTCCACGAATAGCTGCAATGCTGGAAGTAACGCTGTTATTAACGCCTTCCAGCACCGTTCCATCTCCCTGGTTGGTTATGGAGAATACAGTTCCGGCTTCGGTTACAGTTGCACTATAGGGCAGATTGAAAGTACCGGCGCCATTATCGGGTCCGGGCGCCCAGTTGGTACCGTTAAATTTAAGGACCTGTCCGTTTAATGGCGCCGTGTTGGCTACAGGCTGGTTTTGAATACCAATAACACTGGGGTTAGGAAACGTTCCGCCCAGATCGCCGCCCGCTGCACCGGTTGGTGGAAAGGAGGTGGGTAGTACGCCCGGCGCCAGTTTGGCGGCGGTTATAACGCCGTTTGCTATGGTTGGGTTGGGGTAGGTGCCGGTAAGCTCACCGCCTGCTGGTCCGTTCGGTGGCAAGCTGGTAGGTATTACACCTCCTGCTATTTTTGCGGCCGTGATCTTTCCATTGCCAATGGTGGGATTGGGATAAGTGCCCGTGAGATCACCGCCTGCATTACCGCCCGGCGCAGCTGATGCGGCAAACATAGAATAAGGAACCGATAACAACTGGCTCGTGCCCATATTCGTGAAATTGCTGCCGCCATCGGGATCAATTTCTACCTGTAAATATTTATTGCCGCTGCTCCAGTTTACACTGGCCATGGTTCCGGTAACGGCAGTAGCACCGGTACCGCCGATGCCTACATTGAACAAACCAAATCCGTTGGTGGAAAGGGCGCGGGTTTCGCTGTAAACGCTTAACCCGGTAGCGGTGCCATCATGAATGGTCAACCGTAGTTTAATATTTTTGAATGGAAGCGCATTTCCTGCCGGGTTTCTGGCTATACCCTGGTAATTGATCACAGCCGGCGCCTGTGCCCAGGTGATGGTAATAGAAGCAACACACAAGATGAGTGCTGTAATGAATAATTTCATTGTTAAGTTATTTATCAGGTAAAAAGTAATTTGGGGATTTTGAGATTTCTGGATTTTGAGATTTGATTAAATCAAAAAATCTCTAAATCTCAAAATCAGAAATTGTTTTATCGCGTTATATGTATGAGTTTATAAGTGCCCTTGCGTGCCGGCATCGATTGATCGGTTGGGATTAACAACACATGCAGCATATACGTACCGGCAGGATAGCGTTGCAGATCGATCTTTTCAATTCGACCGGCGCCATTATAATCGAATTGCCGTATTTCAACCAGCTTTCCCATTATATCCATGAGCCGGATATTCACCCGCCCGGGTTGTGGCAGATTGAAATTCACTTCCGTAATTGTAAAAACAGGATTGGGGAAGATCATGATATCACCGATGGTAAAGAAGTTGACAGCGGTAGTTGGAATAGCTTTTTCTGTACCTGCATGCAATAAACCATTCTCCAGTATGAGGCCGGGCTGTATGTAGCTATCAATGATACACATTTCACCTACGCTCCAGTCGAACCGGTAATACCCGCTGATGGCTGAACCACCGGTTACATTTACAATATTGGGCGTTGCTTCCTGGGCTTTGGTAATGAATGGACATAGTAATAGCAGCAGAATCAGTTGTGTAAACGATCCTTTCATAAGTGTTATTTTTTAGTTACATTAAATACATAGTAATGCCGCCTGTCCAACAGGACGGGGATAGAACTACGCTACCAACATGTGACCGGAATGATTACTTGTTTTCCTGGAAGTGCTTGCCGAGCATTTGCTATATGGGTTGAAAGAAGAGGTTTTCCTGGAGAATGAATTTCCGAAATGATCTTTCGTTACAATCAATTTAACAATACAAAAATACCATTGCAGCGTTCCTGTACAATACTCTTTTAGTGGTATATGAATTTTTATTAATTATAAAGGCTTCATGTAACCGCTGCAATAGTTTTTGATTTGTAAGTATATCTTTCTCAGCAGCTATGCACCCTTTCAAATTTCCAATACCTCAAAAGGGTGATGCGCCATTCTACCCATTCACCATAAACGCAATTGCGTAGATACGGGCTTTGTACGTAATGGGGAGTCCGCTTTTTGAGGGAGAGCAACGATCGCTGCATTTTCTGTTGAATGTACCTGGTATACGGCGGTTTCTTCAAAGCGGGAAGCAACAATGATCTGTGTATTGCCTGCATTGGCACTGAATAATTGCTGTACCAGTTGGGGTGAGTTGTTATCTTTTGACAGGTGGGAAAGAAACAGGTGGCTCATATACGCCGGTTTATACTTTGTAAAAACTTCCAGCGCCTGTTTGTTGGAAAGATGTCCATGATCACCACGGATGCGGTTCTTTAAATGCCGCGGGTAACTTCCTTTTTCCAGCATTTCTTCATCGTAATTGGCTTCCAGGAATGCGGCATGGCATTGCTTGAAATGCATAATGACATGGTCGCAGGGTGAGCCTATATCGGTAAATATGCCAATGTTCACATTGTTGCCGTTCACGATAAAACTGTGCGGTTCCGCAGCATCATGTTTTTTGGGGAAGGCCTGAACAGCGAGGTTTCCGATTTGTACCGGTTCATATGGTTTGAAACCAATGACCTGTTCTTTATGAATTGTTAAACGGCCGTGATATAAAGTAGCATCTGTGATGTACACGGGTATCCGGTACTTTTTGGCCAGCACAGGAATGCCGCTGATATGATCGGTGTGCTCGTGCGAAACAAAAATGGCTTTTACCGTCTGCATCGACAAACCAAGTCGTTGCATGCGCCGTTCGGTCTCCCTGCACGAAATGCCTGCATCCACCAGGATGGCTTCGTGGCTGTTCCCCACATAATAACAATTTCCATTACTTCCCGAATTCAACGATGCTATAAACAACGACATGATGAGGCGAAGATACGACCGGCAGGCCTAATTCATCGACACAATTCCTATTTTCACCGAGGAACAGGGCTTTCTGCGGTAATATCGATTAAACTTTACAAAGTAATGCGGTCAGACTATCATTAATCAACGCTGCATAAATAAATTAATCATTATGGAAAGAAAGCTTTTTTTGAAAAACGGATTAGCTGCCCTGGGTCTTGCCGCTATTGTTCCTTTAGCCAATGCCTGCAAAAAAGATACTTCGGGAAGTACGACTGATACCGATACTTCCGGAACAGGTTCTTCTACGGGCGGCAACAGCTCTACTACCTGTACCACATCGCCTACGGAAACCGAAGGGCCTTTTCCTACCAAATCGCCCAGCACGTTGGTACAGTCAGATATTAGAAGCGACAGGACCGGTGTTGCGTTCACGATCAAGATCTACATTAAAAATAAGAACAGCAGTTGTGCAGCCCTGGCCGGCGCCCTGGTCGACATCTGGCATTGTGATAGGGAAGGTAATTATTCCGAATACGGCGGTACCAGCATGCAGTCAACGAATTATACGGCTGTACACTTTTTAAGAGGCAGGCAAACCACCGATTCAAACGGATTGGTAACGTTTACTTCCATTTTCCCCGGCTGGTATACAGGCCGCGCCACGCATATTCATGTTCACGTTTATAATTCATCGGGCACTTCGTTGCTGGTAACCCAAATCGCTTTCCCCGAAGGCAGCAGCAGCGCAGTAGCAACCGTGAATGGAAGCGGCGGTACTACCTATGGTTATACAAAAGGAATGACCGGTTATACGTACAACGCAGCAGACAATGTGTTCAGTGATGATTCATCTGGTCTTGAGATTGCGACATGTACCGGTAGTTTGTCAGGCGGATATACCCTTACCCATACGATCAATGTAGCAGCGTAATTTTTAAATTCCAGTATTTATTATTTGAGTAACTGATAAGACATTGAAGTGTATCTTCAATGTCTTATTTAATTCAGGGAATTATGCAAAAAGCCATCATTCGATTGTGCTACCGGAAAGTGATTGATATCAATTCTTCAAAACCCTGGGATAAATTTGTGTTTGACGATACCTACACCGAGTTCTTAATGCAATCACAACTGTATAACCAGGAAAAGAAATATACTTCGTTCAGCGACATTTTAACCCATATGCCGGCGGCTGAAAAATTACATTTTCTCGTAAGCGCCGCGGTCATCGGGTATTTAAAGCAATTACAAGGCAAAGTGCCCGATCTGCTGAACAGCCTGGGCCGCTTATTTCTGCCCTTTAATCAATACCGGTTCGAGATCATCAACTCCGATGTAAAAGATAAAACCAAACACCAGGTAGCCATTAACTTCTTTACCGATCACCTGGTATGGCACGATACTATCAACAACCAGTTATTGGTTTCTATTCCCGGCAATACAGAGAACGGCGAAATACTGACCGAACTTTTTACATTGCCGCCTTTTGTGAGCATTTATTCATTAAAAACGCCAGAGCAACATGGTACAACAGAACAAGGGAAAGATATTCCTGGCTGATGAGCGTGGCCACAACGAAATGGACTGGTTCAGAAGTTTTAACACCTTTAACTTCGGGAAATTCCAGCTGGAACATAAAACACCCTTCGGTCCGCTGTATGTATTGAATGATGATACCCTGGCCGGTGGCAAACATATTTCCATGACCATGGAGGCCAATTCCCTGTTATTGCTGATACCCATTGTTGGCGCTGTTACTTATAAAGATAACCTGGATAATTCAACGCTTATTGAAGCGGGCGAATGCCAGGTATATGCAATGCCTGCCGGTACTACGTTTCAAATTGGTAATCCTTACGAAGAGGAGCTGGTGAACTTTTTGCAGATCTGGTTTTACAATACACCTATTGAAGAGAATCATCGTCCGCAGGTAATTTCTTTCGATATCGTTAACTATAGAAATCAATTGGTGCCCATTCCGGCCAATAATACCCCTTACAAATTTTGTGTTGGTAAATATGCGGGGCGCGAAGAATCGGTATACAAAATGAGCGATGCCCGTAACGGCCTGTTTGTTTTTGTTATTGAAGGCGCTTTTGAAGTACAATACCGCTTATTGCATCCGCGCGATGGGCTGGCCCTGTGGGAAGCGGAGGAGATCGAATTGGAGGCGCTGTCGAATGATGCGATCATCCTGGTGATGGAAGTGCCGTTGTAATTAAAATACCCGTGCCACGGTTTCGAACCGTGACACGGGTAAGAATATTTTACTTCGCCAGCGGATTATTCTGCAACTCCACATCCGGCAACGCAAATACCAATTGTGTTGGCACTGGTTTGCGGGCGGGGAATTTGATCACTGCATTAACGCCATTGATGGTTTGCGCTACGCGGTTGGTGCGCACCATATCGAACCAGCGTTTGTCTTCCCCAATAAACTCATAACCTCTTTCACGGAAGACCATATCATCAAAAACAGATTGGCTTAAACCTGCAGTCAGATCGGCTGTTGCGCTGGGCGTATTGGTTGGCTCACCATAACCACGGCGGCGTACCTGGTTGATGGCATTATATGCTGCTGCGGTTGGTCCATTTACTTTGTTCTCCGCTTCAGCAAATATCAACAGCACATCGGCAAAACGGTATAAATAAAAATCATTGCCATTACCGGTATCAATAGGAGCATCAGGATCTTTGTATTTACCCATCCGCAATTCATAAATATCTTTCTCTACTTCTGCTGCGGTTGTCACACCGTTGATAACATACTTGTCGTACGTGCTAAAACTCTTGCGCAGGTCATTATTGCTCCAGTCTTTGATCAATGGGGCCAATGAAATAATGCCCCCGAATTTATTACCACTTACCGAATAACCGGCTGCCTTGGCTTTTGAATCGGCCCAGTAAGAGGCCATAAAGGCGCCTTTGTCAACCACCTGAGAGAATTTCAGAGAAAATACATCTTCCTTGTTGGTAGCTAACGTGGGTGAATATACGGTTGCCAGTGAAGGTTCCAGGTCGTACCCGTATGTGGCTTTATTATCTATTACTTCTTTCGCTTTATCACGTGCCTTTTGATATTGTCCCAACGTAAGGTAAATATCGGCCAGCGCTGTTTTGGCGGCGCCGGCGGTTGCTCTACCTGGAGAAGAAGTTGTATTAGGCAGGGCCGTTTCGGCAAATGTCATATCCTTGAGAACCGAATCGTAAATGACGGCAACCGGCGATAAGGCCAGCGCCACATCATTGGCGTTCAAAATGGGGTGTAACCGCAACGGCATTTTTCCCCATACCCGCACACCGAAATAATAACAATACCCGCGCACAAAATACGCTTCGCCATAGGCTTTCTTTTTTACAGCATCGCTAAGCGTGGTATTTTTATCGAGGTTATCGATGAGTGAATTGGCCCGGCCAATAGCTTCATACAAGGTTGTCCAGGATTGGGCAAAATTGTTGGGCAGGTTCATCAGGTTATTGTAATTGCTCCAGTTAAACTGGCTTGCTCCGCCATCGGCATATTCACTCATGAGCTCCAGGCCCAGTCCAACAGTTGATTCCCATAAACGGCCACGACTGCGGGTCAGGGGTTCGTACACCCCAATAACAGTTTGATCAAGCGTAGTGGCATCAAGAGCGCCGAGTGTGGCGGTCGCCTTGGGTTCTTCTTCCAGAAGCTTTTTGCAACTCGTCATTATCGTGACGGCGAGTAGTATATAAAATATTTTGAGTTTCATATATCAGACAATTGTAGTTTAAGAATCAGTTAACCATTCACGCTAGAACGTGATCCCAAAGCCCAGGTTATACGTTTTCGCCGACGGATAAGCACCGAGGTCAACCCCTTGCCGGCGGTCGTTGCCATTGAAGGTGTTCACTTCCGGATCGTACCCAGAATAATCGGTAATGGTAAGCAGATTTTGTGCACTCACATATACATTCAGGTTTTTGATCGCCTTGCTTTTCAGGTCAATGTTATAATCTAGCCTAATGTTGCGCAAGCGGAAGAACGAACCATTTTCCATATACCGGTCGCTGCGGAAATGATAGTTACTGACGGTGGCGCTCGGTGTGGGATAGAAATCATTCACCGCTTTCATTTTGTTATACTGACCCACAACAGTGGGTACGGTCATATCAAACAAGGCGGCATTGTTGATCTTGGAACCACTCACACCGGCCCATACCGACGATAATGTAAACCGCTTATACCGGATCGTTGGGTTGATGCCATAATACAGATCGGGGTAGGGACTGCCGATGATCTGGTTGTCCAATGCATTGATAAGGTCGCGGCCGGTACCGTCTTTATCGCCATTCAGGTTTTCATACAATGGCATTCCGTCTTTATCCAAACCCAGGAATTTCGGACCATAAAAGGCGGAGAGCGGTTCGCCAGGACGAATTATACTGTTGGAACCGGAGGCGTCGTTTCCACCGGCAATGGTGGGAATATCTTTCCCGTCTTTTGTTCCGGTAACCTTGTTCCTGTTCTGTGACAGGTTTACATCGATGGCGATCGTCCAGTCGCTATTGTTCAGAATATTGGTACCCAGCGTTAATTCCCAGCCTTTGTTCTGCACTTCACCTACGTTATCAATGATCTGTCCGGGGCCTGAACCTATGCCTGCGCCCACACCTGCACTCGGTGGTAACTGTACAAGCGCCAGCAGGTCACTGGTAGTTTTTACGTAATAGTCAAATGTAATGCGGAACCTTTCATTCAACAAACCGGCGTCAAAACCGACATTCGTTTGTGTAGTGGTTTCCCATTTCAGGTCGGGATTGGGAAAAGTAGGAGCGAGGCCAACGGCTAATCCGGTGCCCGCACCCTGGCCGGTATTTACTGTTTGTCCTAACAATAATGATTGATAGGGTCTAATGGCCGGGTTACCCGCTTGTCCCCAGCTGGCCCGTAGTTTCAGGCTCGACAGCCAGCTAACGTTCTGCAGGAAGGCTTCTTCCGACATACGCCAGGCGGCAGATACGGAAGGAAACACCCCGTATTTGTTATTCTCGGCAAATACCGAGGCGCCATCGCGGCGGATGCTGGCCGCAAACATGTATTTATCTTTTAAATTTAATCGTACACGCGCAAAGGCGCTCAGGATCGTATTCTCTACTACGTTAGTCAATGGTTTACTTACAGAGTTAGCCGAGTTGAAGTTGTAATTCTTCAACTGATCGGTTCCGAAGCCGGAAGCCGCCAGGTCGATCGTGTTAAGCCGTTCTTTCTGATACGATACCCCGCCAATGGCTTCAAAGTAGGAGAGGGGTGAGAAGTTGTATTTGTATTCGAGAAAGTCTTCAGCCAGTAAAGATGTTTTATCATAATTACCTAATTCAGCCGATCCGATGTTATTTCCCAGGCGCGGTAAGATGCGGGGGAAATACAGGTCGCGCCGGATATGATAAAAGTCGGACGATAACCGTGTAGTATTGGTAAGCCCTTTAAAAATCACGGTTTTAAAATCAACGCCACCCTGAATACGCGTGGTGGTATTCTGGTCCAGTACTTCATCGGCCATGGCTACCGGGTTTTCGGCATCGATACCATTAAAAGAGAAGGGCGTAGCATCGGAATACGTGCCATCAGGATTCTTCACCGGCACAGTACCTATAGCACGCATCACCGAACCGATACCAGATTTACCAAAGTTGCGGGTGTTATCACCAACAGAAGGGGCGAACCCGTTTTGTTTGGCGCGGCTAACAGTCAAACGCGATTGAATGGAAAAGCGATCGCTCACTTTACTATCGAGATTCAACCGCAGCGAACCGCGTTTGTAACCGCTGTTGCGCACAATACCCTGCTGACTGGTAAAACCGGTAGATATGTAATAACGTGTTTTATCGTTACCACCGGAAACACTTAAGTTGTTATTGGAGAGTAATGCGGTGCGGAACACCTCATCCTGCCAGTCGGTACTAACGCCGGGCGTCCAGGCAGCCAGGTCGGCCGGAAAAGCCTGACCGGAATTGGTATAGAACCGTTTGGCATAATCAACAAAATCGGCAGCATTCATCAGGTCCAGCTTTTTGCGTATTTTCTGTATGCCCGCAGAACTTTCAAAAATAATCCGGGCTACGCCGGCCCGGCCTGAACGGGTAGTGATCATGACAACACCATTGGCGCCGCGTGACCCGTAAATAGCCGTTGCAGAAGCATCTTTTAAAACTTCGATAGACTCAATATCAGACGGATTGATGGTCGCCAGTCCGTTGGCGCCACGAACATCATCATTGAACTGGGGCAGCCCATCAATAACATACAGCGGTTCATTGCCACCCGCAATAGAAGATACGCCGCGAACACGCACGCTGATACCAGCGCCGGGTTGACCAGACGTTTGTTGTACCTGTACACCGGCCAGCCGGCCCGATACCGCCTGTTCAACACTTACAACAGGCATTTCACGCAACTTTTCATTACGGATAGATGACACGGAACCAGTCAGTTCGGTTTTGCGCTGGGTGCCATACCCAACCACCACCACATCTGACAGGCCCTGCGCTTCTTCTTTTAACTGAATATTGACCGGTACGCCGGCAGTAGCCAATACTTCTTTCTTTTCAAAGCCTACGGAAGAAAAAACCAGTGTCACTTTATCGCCGGGGGCGGCGATGGAAAAGCTGCCGTCATTGGCAGTAGCGGTAGTGACTTCACTATTTTTGATTTGAACAGAGACCCCGGCCAACGGTGTTTGTTGGGGGTTGGTCACTTTACCGGTGAAGGTTTTGTTCTGTGCAAAAGCTGAGGTGCACCAAAACATTACCAACGCCACAATCGTTAGTTTGGCAAAAGGCATAGCAATTGATTTAAGGATGTATTAGCAAGACAGTAATTTTAAGTTATTTTCATATATAAGCTAGGCTTTATTTACGGAAACGTTTCCGTAAACCCCTCCCGGTCATTATTTTATGACATATATCAACGATTACTGGTCTTGCCCAGGCTTCCAAAAATCGAAATTATACCTGCTTTGATCTGCCAATTTATCCACAACAACGAAAAAACAACAACAGGTAAAAAGGAATTCATGAAATTGCCGCGTACAAAAGATCAATATTCACGTTATGAATTATTGTCATCCGTAGCAAGCCCCGCTACACGTCCCCAATCCTTATAACCAGAGGAAAGTTCCCGAATACCCGATCAATAACCTGGAAATATCCGTAATCAGACATCCTGGTTTGTAATAAAATATGCAACTCTATGAAAAGAATTGTACCCGTTCCTATGGCTGTATGCCTGCTATTGTTTATCCTGCATGCGTGTTCAAAGAGCAATACATTCATCCATTGTACCGATTGGGTGGGCGAATATTCATATTACGAAGACCCGGTACCTACTGCCACCGGCATCAACAAGATCATGCAATGGGAGTTATCTGTTTCGCAACAAAATGATACCTGCTGGGGTACGCTTGAAATAACCGGTTTAACAACCTATATCAAATTACTCACAACACTCTCAGGCGATTCTTCAAGAGTCGATGTGATATATAACAAGTATCTCGATGGGATGGAAGATTTTAATCCGGGCGATGTATTATTCAGTCTTAGCAAAGACAGCAATAAAATAATTACTACCTGGAACAGGCTGCAACCCCTGTTGGCCGACAACCCGGAAACGGAAGGCGCCTGCTTCAAAATGAATAAAAGAAGAAAGCATAACGATGATCTTTAATGCGATTGTGCATCCGGGTTATTTCAGTATATTTAGATTATTACAAAACCTTAATAATCTTTCTATGAGAAAAAAAGCACGTATTATCCTGCATGCATCTGCCATTATCATCAGCGCTGTTGCGGCTATCGCTTCTTCAAAAACCCCCAAAACTTCCGTGCCTCAATATTACAAGTACGGAGATAATTTTTACCCCGCCGGGATTGAAGGTTATGATTATGTTTGTGAGTGGGACCACTTTTCAACATGCACTTACTATTTTGATGAAGCAACACAGCAATACAAACCTACAAAGTATGGTAAGATCACCTGGCTGCGGTAGATGATATTCATAAAATAAAATTTAATGCTGTACGCTGAATTTCAGTGTGCAGCTTTTTTATAAAAACCATATAGCGGATATTTTGTATAAAAAATAATTGTAAGGTTCACATATATAAAAATCTTTTCTTACTTTAGTTGTCAATTGAAATTAAACCGGTTTGCAAAAAACCCAACCAACGATCTGCTGCCATAATGAGATATGCTGATTTAACCAGTGAAGAACTGTGGAAACAATTTCTGCCAGGTGATCACCTTGCGCTGGATGCGCTGGTAAAAAGACATTACAATTTACTCTATCAATACGGCTGTAAATTTACCCGTGATGCGGGTCAGGTGAAAGACTGCATCCAGGACATGTTCTTATATATATGGCAGAAACGCCATGTACTCCAGGAAACCGCTTCTGTTGAACATTACTTAATGAAAGCATTGCGGCGGCGGCTGCAACGGGCACTCACCAAAACCGGGGCCGCTACAGAAGGCATAGGCTTCCTGGAATTACCTGATACCGGCGCTACGCCCGACAACCAGCTCATACAACAGGAACAAAAAACCGCCCTCGCCATTTCCATCAAACAATGCATAGACCAACTCTCTAAACGGCAACAGGAGATCATTTATCTGCGCTTTTATCTCAATGCCAGCGCCACCGACATTGCCGACATTATGGAATTAAGCAGGCAATCGGTATATAACCTCTTACACGACGCCCTTAATAAATTACGTCAAAGCACCGGTGCGTATTTCAAACCAGCCATCCCATTGTCGATTATTTTATTATTGGTACTAAGCCAATTATAACCTCTTTTGCGCCTGCTCTAAAATATTTTCAAAAAAAGTTTTAAAAAGTACAGTAGATAATGTGAATCGCTGTGTATTGGTAATTATACAGGAGGCTTCAACCACCTGTCATTACTGCCTTACCCTTCAATAATACATGAGATGAAATACCCGGATATCAACAGCATAGATGATTTATTAGCCAGTGAGTTGTTCAGAAAGTGGATCATTGATAAAGATGAACAAGCGGCCATTTTCTGGAGCCAATGGATTGAACAAAATCCGGCACGCCTGGAATGGGTCGCTGCGGCCAAAGCCATTATTGAGACCCTGACAAATAACGATGACCGGTTAACAGACCGGGAAATAAACACCGAAGCGGATCGTATTCAACAAAAGTTATTTTCCCTTAACCCGGAGTCGTACGGAGATGAAGAACCCGGATACCTGGAGACCTATAATAACGGTAAGGAGCACGGTTCGAAAGGTATCCTCTTTTTATTTAACAGGCGTTATGTAGCCGGCCTGGTGGCCACGCTGTTATTGATCGCCGGTGTTTACTGGTATAACTCCAATAAAACAGAGCCGGTATCAACGACCAATGCCTATAAAACATTTATGCAGGAAACAAAGCACAAGAGCTTTGAGTACAATAACAATTCAGATGGCGAGCAGCACATTGTATTATCCGATGGGAGCGAAGTAGTGCTGGAAAAGAACAGCCGACTTACGTATGCCACCAATTTTTCATCGGGTAAAAGAGAAGTGTATCTCGAAGGCAATGCCTTTTTCAATATCACCCGCAATCCCGAACGGCCGTTTATAGTGTATACCCAAACAATAGTAACCAAGGTGTTGGGGACCAGCTTTTATGTAAAAGCCATGAGCAGTGATGTCACCGCCCGTGTAGTGGTAAAAACAGGCAAGGTATCGGTCTTTAAACGCGAGAATTTTACCAGCAGCGATGCCGGTTCCGCTACATTAAAAGGCATGGTGGTAACACCTAATCAGCAGGTGGTATATGATATACCGAATGAACAAATGAATAAATCGCTGATAGAAAAACCGGTTCTGGCAACGCAGGCGCCGCTCGCTTTTGATTTTGACGATACACCGGCAACAGAAGTATTTAAAATATTGCAGGCTGCTTATGGCGTGCCGGTATTGATTGATGAAGATGTGCTGGCAAGCTGCACTATATCAGCATCCCTGGGCAATGAACCGTTCTATGAAAAGCTTCGCATCATTTGTAAAATTATAAACGCAACGTACGAAGTGATTGATGGGACTGTAGTGATCAATACGAAAGGATGTAGGTGAGTGGTGAGTAACTCAGAACTATGAACTTATTCAGTAACCAAAACTAACTTCTATGTAACCTCTTGCCATCGATCTTGTCCCTCCCCCTTTAGGGGGGCGGGGGGTAAAAAAGGAAGCCTGTAATGTTGGCTCATTACAAGCCTCCGAATGTTACCTGTATCTGCTATTTGACCAGTGTGATACAGGCTGTTGATTTCAATTACTATTAAAACCAAGGATTGCAATTTATGAAAAATTATTTTTCATTAGTGACTGCCATTATGAAACTATCTGCCATCCCGATATTGCTGCTGTTGACTTCATTCTGTAGTCTTGCCAAAGTCACCAGGGCCCAGGATGTATTATCCAAACATGTAACCATCTCGGTCTCCGACAAAGAATTAAAAGCGGTGCTGAAAGATGTCAGTAAAATGACCGGCGCCAAATTCCTCTACAGCCGGGAAATCATTCAATCAGACCGCCGCATCACCATCAGTGTAAAGGACAAGCCTTTGTCAGACTTTTTAACCCAGGTGCTCACGCCATTACATATCAGTTTTGAAGTAGATAAGAACGGGTATATCTTTCTGAATACCATTTCAACAGCCGGCGTAATAGCCTCCGGTGTAAGCGATGTTGCCGGTGACAATCCCGGGTATGTTGCTTTGCCGGAAGCGCCACCGGGAAAAATTTCCGGTAAAGTTATCGGGGAAGATGGGAACCCGATCGTAGGCGCCAATATTCAGGTAAAAGGAAGCAGCCGGAATTTTACCACTACCACTAATAAAGAAGGGGTATTTGAATTGATCACAACTGATGACGACAAAATACTGGTTGTTACTGCTGTGGGGCATGAAAAGGAGGAAGTGGTTATTAGAAAGGAAACGCGTTTCCTGATCATCATGAAGCCACAGATCGCCAATCTCGATGATGTTGTAGTCATTGGTTATGGTACGCAAAAGCGCAAAGATGTAAACAGTTCCATTGTTTCCATAAAAGGCGAAGACCTGAAGAATTTGCCCCAAACCGGCATCGATCAAATGCTGCAGGGAAAAGCATCAGGTGTTACGGTGACCCAGAACTCCGGTGCACCCGGTGGTGGCGTTTCCGTTAAGATCCGGGGTATTTCCACTTTTCGCGGTAATGAACCTTTGTATGTAATTGATGGTATGCCAATCGAAGGCAACTCAAATAATGATGCTATATCATTTGCGGGCGACGGGGAGACCAATATGAGCGCCCTGTCTTTTTTAAACCCCAGTGATATCCTGTCGGTAGACATCCTGAAAGATGCCTCTGCAACTTCTATTTATGGTAACCGCGCCGCCAACGGGGTAATCATTATTACTACTAAAAAAGGAAAGGCCGGTGACGGTAAAATTACTTTTGATTCATATTATGGTATCGCATCCATTAGCAAATACCTCGACCTGCTCGACCTGAAAGGCTATGCCGGCTATAAGAACAGCATTGCCGATTTCACTGGTACAGAACGAGCGCCCCAGTTCAACAATACCGAATTGTTGGGTGCCGGCACCGACTGGCAACGGGAGATCTTTCAATCAGCTGCCGTTCAAAATCACCAACTGGCATTGTCGGGTGGCAAACTGGGAACAACCTATTATATTTCCGGTAACTACTACAATCAGGAAGGTATCATAATAGGCTCCGGGTTAAAACGTAAAAGCATTCGCGTTAACCTCGACAACCAGGTAAAACCCTGGTTTAAACTGGGCGTCAATGCTACTTATGGAAGTACAGCCCAAACGATCACCCTGACCAATAATGCCAATAACAGCTATGGGAACGTAATAGCCATGGCCATTCAGCAATCGCCCGATGTACCGGTATATAATATTGACGGAACATTTGGCGGTCCCAGCGACATCATCGGTTTAGGCGCCATGGGCGGCGGCAATCCGGTAGCACAGGCAACTACCTGGCACACGCTGCTAACAAAAAATAAACTGCAAAGCAACCTGTACGCGCAAACGACCTTTTTGAAAGATTTTACATTCCGTTCCGATTTCGGTAGTGATCTGAACTGGAACAACAGTGATGCATTTCAGCCCACTTTTGCCTGGGGCCGGTCGATCAACAACCTGAACTCCTATAAAGTGCAAACCAATAAAAGTGTATTCTGGAACTGGCGGAATGTATTGACCTGGCAAAAAAAGTTCATGAAGCATGATATGACCGTGATGCTTGGACAGGAATCACAAAAGGGTGAGGTGAATATAATAAATTCATCGCGTTCAAAATTCGCTTCTAACGATCTGTACTCGCTGAGCCTGGGCGATCCGGCTACAGCCTCCGCGTCGCAAAGGATTGAACAAAACACCCAGGAATCTTATTTCAGCAGGATCATCTATTCATACGATAACCGGTATTCCTTTACCGCCAATATAAGGAGGGACAAAACTTCGAAATTCGCGCCCGGCAAACAGGTAGGTATCTTTCCCGGTATCGCCGTATCATGGACGCCTTCCAATGAAGAATTCTTCAAACCGTTTTCTATTATTAACCATTTAAAAATAAGGGCCGGGTTTGGCGAAGTGGGTAATCAGAGTATACCCAACTATGTATTTGGTGCTGCCCTTAGCCCGGTATTCATCAATGCAACTGCTTTTGGAAGCGGTCTGGGTCAATATG
Organism: uncultured Niastella sp.; assembly: GCA_966212235.1. Taxonomy (GTDB): domain Bacteria; phylum Bacteroidota; class Bacteroidia; order Chitinophagales; family Chitinophagaceae; genus Niastella. The sequence goes on from CBIHPP010000010.1 coordinate 240,490, forward strand.
TAAGCAATTTTGGCAATCCTGATGTTACCTGGGAACACCAGATATCCTCCAACCTTGGCATTGATATAGGCATTGCCCGTCAATGGGATATTACTGTTGACCTGTATAATAAAGTATCTGACAAGTTCCTGTTCCCCGCCACGTATGCGTCGATTACAGGTACAGGTATACCCAATAGCGGAACACTGGGTATGGCCGCCCCATATGTGAATATTGGCAAAATGCAAAACAGGGGCTATGATATTTCCATTGTATACCATTCCGGTATAAACGCAAAATTAAACTGGAAGAGCACGCTTATCTACTCTCAATACCGCAATATGGTAAAAGGGCTGAACAGCCAAACCAGTAACATTACACAAACCTTATCGGTGAACGGTAATCCGCCGATCACAAAAACGATGATAGGTCAACCTGTCGGCTTGTTCTATGGTTATGAGACCGCAGGTTTATTCCAGACAGTAGATCAGTTGTATGCCTCAGCTATCCGTTCAGGTAAAGAAAGAAACCCCAAGAACGGAACATATCTGGGCGACATCCAGTTCAAGGACAATGACAAGAGTGGGGCAATTGATGGCGACGACCGTGTTATCATCGGAAACCCCAACCCAAAATTCACGTTTGGCTTTACCAATAACTTCTCATACGCCAATTTTGATCTCTCTATATTTTTAACCGGCACTTATGGCAACGATATTTTCAATTATACCCGCGTGTGGGGCGAAGCCATGACGGCTACAGCGGGCAACCAGATGGCCAGTGTAAAAGACCGCTGGACATTTGAGAATATGAATACCTCCATGCCGCGCTATGCCAATGGCGACCCCAACGATAATGCAGGCATCTCCAATCGCTTTATTGAAGACGGTTCTTACCTGCGCATACAAAATATAACCCTGGGATACAATTTCACTAATTTATTGCAAAGACGGCTGAAAGCCATCACAAGGTTACGGGCATACGTTACCGTGCAAAACCTGTACACGTTTACCAACTACTCAGGGTACGATCCTGAGGTAGGACCTGTAAACGGGAATGTATTCCTGAACGGAATTGACCTGGGCCGTTACCCGGTTCCCAGAACCATTACTGGTGGCATAAACGTTGAGTTTTAAATATCCTAAATCAGCCAAAAAATAATAACGATGAAGCCGAATATCAAAAATATAACCTGTGCAATGGGCATGGCCCTGGCTGTATCGACTATGGTTGCCTGTAAAAAATCATTTTTTAACGGAACACCAATAGGACAATATACAGAGGACAACTATTTTAAAACCACCGCAGAAGTACAGGCTGCCACGGCCGCTTTATATGGTGCTCCCTGGTTTAATTATAATTGTACCTACAGCATGAGTATTGGCGATGTATACTCGGGCAACTCCACCGGAGATGCCAATGCGGCCATGGTCCAGTTCCAGAATATGAATGTGACCCAATCGAACGAATACCTGTACAAAGGATGGGCATCCCTGTACACGGTTATAGGGCAGGCCAATGCCATCATGAAGAACCTGAATAAGAATGCTGACAAACTGGATGCTGCCACCTTGAAAACCGCCCTGGGGGAGTGCTACTTTATGCGGGCTGCCGCGTATTTTCATTTGGTTAGAAATTACGGCGCCGTACCGGTCATTGATGAAACAGCCGATTTCGCAGTAAACTATCAGCTGCCCCGGCATATTGTATCAGATGTATACAAGTTTATCATCAGCGATCTCAAGCAGGCAGAAAGCAAACTGCCTAACAAAGGCGCTACACCAGCCCGGGTTTCGGCAGGTGCTGCCAAAGCCATGCTGGCAAAGGTTTACCTCACTATAGATGATTTTGCCAATGCAAAAACCAAAGCCTGGGAGGTGATCAGCAATGAAAGCACCTATGGCTATGGGTTAATGGACAAATTTGAAGACCTGTTCTATACCCGTAACAATAATAACAAGGAATCGATCTGGGCCCTGCAATGGACAGCCAGCAACGCCGATGGCGCATATGGCACCGGCAATGTTACCCAGGCATATTGTGCTCCATACGGCCAGGAGCTCACCGGCGGCACCGATGGCTGGGGCAGCTTTAAACCCAGCATCGATCTGCAAAGAGATTCCATAGCCGGTGACCTGCGCAGAAAACCTACGTATATGCGGGCCAATGATTATTATGCCGAACTGCTGCAGGCAAGAGGCGGATATACTTATACTGGCTGCAAATCGAGGACCGGCGGCAATGTAAAAAAATATGTGGTTGGTAATTATGAAGACAATGCGGCTACCGGCGGCGTATATTCTATGTCAACCGGCATCAATACCTATATGATCCGGTATAGCGATGTACTACTAACCTATGTGGAAGCCGCGATCGGCAATAACACGTCTACTTCTGATGCAACGGCCATTGCCCAATTCCTTCGGGTAAGGACCAGGGCCGGATTGGGTAGTATCCCGGTTAGCACCATTACGATCGATGATCTGTTGCGGGAAAGAAGACTGGAGTTTGCCTTTGAAGGACAATACTGGTACGATATATTACGCCTGCCGCAGGATAAAGCCCTGCTGAAATTAAGTAATATGGAAAGGGGATTGTTTGAAGGTTGGTGTGGTAACGGCGCCATCGTTTCCAATAAAATCACGGCAACAGCCAACATGCTGCTGTTCCCGGTACCACAATCAGAAATAGACATAGACCCCAAACTGGCGGAAACACCGGTACCTTATTATTAACAGAAAATCAAGGCCAATATGATAAAAAATATTTTAGGTTGTACAGTGCTTTGCATGGTGACAGCCACACTATATACAGGATGTAAAAAAGATACCGATCATACACCCGCCAATTTATCGGTTAGTCCGGCATCGGCGTTGCCCGAAACTTTTCTCACCATCAATGGGAGCGATATACAGGATATTGTATCGATCAAATTTGATACCGCCATTGCTTCTTTCAGCTCGGTGTTCAATACAGAGACCACCATTTTTACCAATGTGCCAACAAATCCAAAATTTGGTCCGCAGGTGATCACCATTACCAACCGGTCCGGACAGGTAGCTACCGTAGACTTTACCGTTATACAACCGGCGCCGGTGATCAACAGTTTCCTTCCCAGCAATGCGCCGGAAGGTGATACCGTAATAATATCCGGAAAAATGTTCACCAATATCAGTGGCGTATACATTGGAACTGTAAAAGCGATCATAGTAGATTCATCGAGCCGTACGCAGGTAAAAATAAAAATACCGGCAGGGGCAGCCTCAGGGTTGCTTTCCATTGTAACAGGTGGCGGAAATGCCAGCAGCGCTACCATATTGACGGTAGGAGAGAGAGCGTTGCTGGTGGCCGACTTTGATGGTGCGGGTATTCGTCCGGCCGGCAGCTCATGGTATTCATACGGCGATATGGCTACGAAAACGGTGGCCAATACCAATCCCAATCCCCAAACCGGTTATTTCTACAAAGCGGCGCCTAATGCCACCAGCACCGCGGGTTATGCAGGTATATCTACATATGCCCTGGGTTCAGGTTCCGAAACGTTTGGTTTGACCTCCACCACCGCTGCTACCAAATTAAAGTTCGACATCAATAATAATGGCAAAACCGGTACTATGCTGCAGGTGATCGTGCAGGAAACCACAACTGATGCCAGTGGTACCAACTACGCCAAAACCGTCACTATCAACGGTACAGGATGGAATACCATAACCATTCCTTTAACCGACATGTTCAACAACTATGGCGGCGGTACGGTCACGCCCACGCCGGCTAATATTACCAAAGTAAAATTCCATTTTACCGGCTATAACGGTGTATCGATGGAAGCGAACATCGATAATGTACGGTTTGCGTATTAATTGAACAACAACTAAACGTATTACAGATGAAACTTGTCAACATATTATGGCCTGGATTGCTTGCTGCAGCATGCTTAACAGGTTGTCAGAAAGATATCAATAACGACCCGGAAACCATCCAGGCCAATACGGAGATTTCCCTGAAGCAAGCCGCCCCGTTTGAAGTAGGCGTAGGACTGGATTATGATGCCATGATAAACAATCCTGCTTATGCCGAGATTGTAAAATCCCAGTTTGCGATCGCTACACCGGGCTATTTAATGAAACACGGCGCCGTTGTATTGAACAATGGGGCGTGCAATTTTGCCAAAGCCGATGCATTCGTGAACACCGTAACCGGCGCCGGATTGGGCGTTTATGGCCACACTTTGTGCTGGTTTATGAATAACAACGGTAATTATTTGCGGGCATTACTGGCGCAGGGTGGCAGTACGCCCCCCGCGAATCCCAGCTTGATAGCGAACGGTACCTTTGAGGCAGGCAGCGGTAGCTCCTTTACCAATTGGGGCGCGTGGAATGGTGGAGCGTATGTAAGCGCAGGTACTGCAGCCGGGGAAATGTATGAAGGAACGCGTTCGTTAAAAGCGGCGCCGATAGCAGCGGGTAATCCCTGGGACGTACAGGTGGTAAGCGATGCCATTACCATGACCTCGGGTACTTCGTATAAAGTGCGATTCTATGCCAAAGCGGCTACTGCAGGTGGTAAATTCCGGTTATCGAACAACGGCGGAAGCGCCCAATATTCTGCCGATTATTTTCCCACTACCAGTTGGGCGGCCTATGAATGGACATTCTCCGCGAACAGTACCAGCAAACGGATCGTATTTGATATAGGTTCCACCGCAAATACCTATTACATCGATAGCATAAGTGTAACGCTGTCCAATCCCCCCGCATCCGCCGCCAGTTTTGCCGAACAGCAAACCCGTATCGATACCACATTAAAGAGTTTTATTACGCAGATGGTTACGCGGTATAAGGATAAGGTGCATGCCTGGGATGTGATCAACGAACCAGTTGATGACAATGGCGTGGTACGCTCCGGCGTCAGTTCCAGTGATGCGTTCTTTTGGGGCGATTACCTGGGCGACAGGAACGCCTCCAAAGTCATGCTGACCAATGGCGATAGTATGATAGCCAAAGCTTTCCGGTATGCCCGTGCGGCAGATCCTACGGCCAAGCTATTCTTAAACGACTATGCCCATGAAACCAATACCCGTAAGATGGATAGCATCATTGCGTTGGTTACCCGCTTGAAAGCCGCAGGTGTTCCCATTGATGGGGTAGGGTTGCAGATGCATATGTCGTACCTGGTACCCACAACCAGTATAGACTATTGCTTAATGAAAATGGGTCGGCTGGGTTTACTGGTGAAAATAACAGAACTGGATATCAGCGTTAACCTGGGTGACCAGCAAAATCCTGAAACAGCCAATTTTGTTTTGAGCCCCACCATGCTGCCACAGCAGGCTGCCAAATACAAACATGTGGTAGAATCGTATATACGCAACGTGCCCGAAGCACAACGTTATGGTATAACGGTATGGGGCGTGGGTGATGGCGACTCCTGGTTACGTAACCGGCAACCGTATCATACAAAAGATTACCCGCTGTTGTGGGATGAACAATACAACAAAAAGCAGGCGTATACCGATTTTTTGATCGGGTTGCAATTGAAATAGAAACAGATTATATAACCTGTCAGGCCAGCGTGCTTAATCGTGCTTTGGCCTGACAGGTTTTTGTATATTTGATCTATGAGCAACAAAACCATTTGCCAAACGATTGCCTGCCTGTTGATTTTTTGCCAGGGCGCTTTCACTCAGACGGCCAAAATTGATAACCCCATATTAGCCGGTTTCTATCCCGATCCTTCCATTTGTCGTGCCGGCAACGATTATTACCTGGTCAATTCAACCTTTGCATACTATCCGGGGTTGCCGGTTTTTCATAGTAAAGACCTGGCAAACTGGGAACAGTTGGGGTTTGCCATGAACCGGCCCGAACAACTGGACCTGGATGGGGCAGGGGTGTCGCGCGGGTTGTTTGCACCGGCTATCCGGTTTTATAAAGGCACGTTTTATATTACCTGTACAAACGTAGATAAAGGCGGTAATTTCATTATTACCACAAAAAATCCAAAAGGCCCATGGAGCAATCCCGTTTATTTACCTGCTGTCAATGGCATCGACCCTTCTCTGTTTTTTGAAGATAACGGGAAAGTATACATCGTTTACAACAGTAATGCACCGGATAATAAACCCGAATATGAAGGCCATCGCACCATCAGGATGTATGAACTGGACCCAGGGACCTTGCAAACAAAAGGGGAAGAAAAGATCCTGGTAAATGGCGGAACCGATATTACACAAAAACCGATCTGGATCGAAGGGCCGCATATTTTTAAATATAACGGATATTATTACCTGTTATGTGCAGAAGGTGGTACGGAATTTAATCACTCAGCCGTTATTTTCAGAAGTAAAAAAGTGGAAGGACCGTATGAATCCTATAAAGGGAATCCCATTCTTACCCAACGCCAATTAGACGCTAACAGAAAACAATCCGTTACCTCTACCGGTCATGCCGATATGGTGATTGCGCCCGATGGCAACTGGTATGCCGTATTTCTTGGTTGCCGTCCGTATTCAGGCGATCATTACAATACCGGCCGGGAAACCTTTATGGCGCCGGTACAGTGGAAAGATGGCTGGCCCATAATATTATCCGGCAACGAAACAGTACCCAATAAAGTAAGCATTATCGGGGCCATTGCTAAAAACCCGTTGCCATATAGCAGTGATTATCATTTCAAAGATGACTTCAAAAACACCACACTAAACGAACAGTACCAGTTTTTACGAACGGTGCGGGAACCCTGGTACCATATTAACAGCCTGACCGGATTGTTGACCATGCAACTAAAACCAATCACTTGTTCCGATAAAGGCAACCCGGCATTTATTGGTTTCAGACAATCGCATTTGAAAGGATATGCCGCCACCACCTTATCATTTAACCCTGCCAGTCAAAATGAAAAGGCCGGTTTGATTGTATTTCAGAATGAACTACATTACTATTTCCTTTGCCAGTCTGTAGACAATAACCAACCCGTGTTGCAACTGTATAAAGGCCCCGGTAAAGGCGGTGGTGAACCGCAACTACTGTCGACGCAAAAGATACAAATCAACAGCCAGTTACCGCTGCAATTAAGAATACAGACCAACGGCAATACCTACTCATTTTACTATGCGGAAAAGAACAGCAATCAATGGAGACAGTTCAAAGAAGGCCTCGATGCTACTTTCCTGAGCACCCGAACTGCCGGCGGATTTGTAGGCTGTATGTATGCCATGTACGCCACTTCCAATGGTGCGCCTACCACCAATACCGCTGCATTCAGTAAGTTTGAAAGTAAAGGGTATGATGATTAATTGCAAACGTTGAAAAAGAAAACAGGTTGATAAGTTAATAAGCATGTTAGCACTTAGTAACCTGTCAACCTGATAACCTGCCTGCTGGCAGGCTTGTCAACGTATTGACCCTACGATGGGTCAACCAGTACGTCGAACCGAATATTCAACGGAGAGCCCCAGTTGATTTCTACCCAGGCAAAAAAACCACCATTAAATGGAGCCACATTCAGTACATCCATTTTTGCAGAACCGATAAAACGGGTGGTTTTGGGATCGGCGCCATATTCACTGATAGAAAGAAATACCCTGGAATTGGCTTTTACAGCAGGATGATTAAATCGAACATTCCTGTGTACACCATTGGCGCGCCAGGTATAGAAGGTGGTAAATGAAGTGGCGCTCAATTCTACATCTTCATCCTGACTATTACCCAACACCTTTTCAGAACCCTTCATCAATTTCGGACCTTCCATCGCTACTTCCGGTAAATTGCTACCAGCTTCGATCTTTTGTTGTTCTTCTTTTACTAACGTCGACATAGCTTAAATTTTTAATGGTTAATGAATTGATTGTAATAACCTTTCCAAAGGTGCGCCCAAAAACAACCGGGAGACAATCGCTCATTACGGGTAATTTGTTTATGTAATATTTACAATAACGTAACGTCATAAACGATTAGGCAATCCGGTTACGGGTATCTATTACGTTTGTAAAAAGCATATAGCAGTCCATCTCACCTTTTTAGAGGATACCACTTCGTGGTATATTGCTGAAAATCAGTAAAACTACCGTTGAAATATTGTTTGGAGTTAGTAGCTTAGCATATAGAGGTCCCACCCAACTAACCATCTCTGTTGATGAACTAAGAATGATCCGGATCCTATATATATTTTGCATGTTACTGAACTGAGCTTAGGCGAGGCCGGCAAGCAGGTACATTTCGCCATAGGCATGCGTTGACAATTCACCATTCACGATAAATTAAATGCTATGATCCAATTCGACAAAGGGCCCGGCGCTGCTTTCGCTAAACACTTTGCAGCCCTGCCTGATCATGATGCTATTAAAGACAATTTCTGGTACGACTGGGGCCCGGTTTTTTATCGCGGTCGCCTCGATGGTAGTGCCAAAATACTTTGCGTTGCCTCCGATCCTGGTCCAACGGAACGGATTGCCGGTCGTAACCTTGTTGGCAATGCTGGTCAGCGCGTACAGGGATTTCTACATAAAATAGGTCTTACACAATCATACGTTTTGCTGAATGGCTTTGCCTATGCCTTGCATCCGAGCCACCTCAGTGATGGTTTAAAAATTTTAAGCCAACCCGATCTCACCGCCTGGCGCAACAAGCTCTTTAACATGCTTAAAAAACCCAGGCTACAGGCTATTATTGCGTTTGGGGCGGTTGCCCAAAAGACTATAGATCTTTGGGATAAAAAAGGCAACATCCCGGTTTTCGAAACATATCATCCCAGTTATCACTCAGGTGGAGCAGCCGGTGAAGAAAAAATGCTGACCGACTGGAACCGGGTAGTTACTGCCTTACGCAACACTGTTACACCCGATGATGGCGCTGCTACCAACCTGCCGTTATATGGAGCAAAATTTGCAGAAAGCGATTATGCGGCTATTCCGCATATCGATCTGCCCTTTGGTTTGCCCGATTGGTTTGGGAATGATGCCTTCTTTAGAAAAAAGCACGGTATGAACAGTGTTAGCAGGCCTTCGCCCGATGACCGCCACACCCTTGAATGGAAAGCCCCCAAATTTAGCTGATATGGCCAAAAAGAAATCACCTATTGACCCGTTGGAAGGCGCCCAATATGGTTTACACGGTACGATCGTTACCATGGTCGGGCCCGATGAAGTTATCAAAGGAACCATCTATATAAATGCCGCACGTATTGAAGCCATTGTTCCCGATGGCAAGCCGGTTCCAGAAACAGTAGCCAGTTACAAGGTGCATAAAACCAAAGGCACCATCTTTCCGGGCTTCATTGAATTACACAATCATTTAAGTTATAATTGTCTGCCATTATGGGATGTGCCTAAACGGTACGATAACCGGTCGCAATGGAGTGGCATAGACCCGTATAAACAAAACATCAGCTATCCCATGAACCTGCTGGGTAAAACCAAAGGTTATGTGGAAGCCATTGTGCGGTATGTAGAATGCAAATGCCTGGCGGGCGGCGTAACTACTTCGCAAGGCATTATGTTATTCAGCAACGCCGGTATTAAAAAGTATTATCGCGGCATCGTACGAAATGTAGAAGAATCAGGCGATATCGACCTCCCGGATGTTGATGCGCATATCCCGGATATCACGGCCCGGGATGCAGAAAAGTTTTCGAAACAAATACAAAAAAGCTCCTGCTTACTATTGCACTTAAGCGAAGGAACAAATGCATCGGCCCGCAAGCATTTTGAACACCTGCAGTTTAAGGAGAATGAATGGGCACTTGGTCCCTCGCTGTGCGGTATACATTGTGTAGCCCTGCAGAAGCCCGACTTTGCCATCATGAAACAAAAAGGTGCGTCGATGGTCTGGTCGCCTTTCAGCAACCTGTTGTTATACGGACAAACAGCTGATATTAAAAGCGCCAAAGAAAGCGGCATTACCATTGCGCTTGGCAGTGACTGGTCGCCCAGCGGCAGTAAGAATTTATTGGGCGAACTCAAAGTGGCCAAACTCTACAGTGATGCCAACGGGAAACTGTTCAGCGATTATGAGTTGCTTGCCATGGCCACCAGAAATGCCGCCCGTATTATTAAATGGGAAAAAGAGCTTGGGACGTTGGAAAAAGGCAAACGGGCCGATCTGGTAGTTATAAAAGGAGCGGGTAATGATCCCTATAAAACCATATTCCAGGCTTCGGAAAAAAGCATAGCGTTGGTTGTTATTAATGGAATACCACGCTTTGGCGATGCGCCGCTGATGCGGAAATTTGGCGGTAGCGGTACAGAAACCAAAACGATCAGCAAAAAACCAAAGCTGTTCAACCTGCAACAGATAACCGCCGACCCGGTTGTTGGCGTACTGACTTTATCACAAGCCACCCAACGGATGAAAGACGGTTTAAGTAATATAAAAAAACTGGCAACCCGGTCGTTGCCATTACGAGCTATGTTAGATAAGCAGGGGGACCGGTTCCTGGTTCCGTCGAAAACCGCGCCCACGGCCAATGCAGAACCGGAATGGGTACTGGTGCTTGACCATAATGAAGATGAAGGAGAAGCCGTTCGTCCGCACCTTGACCCCATAGTGAAACATGGCGACCTGCCCTTTAAGAAACTGGCTCCCCTGGAAATAACGCCCGACGTGCTGGTGCCTATCAAATTGGATGCCCTCACCGTAGCCGGCGACAGGAATTTCTTTAATAGAGTGGCCACACAAATGAACCTGCCAGACTATATTAAAACCGGGTTGAAGAAGATGTATGGGGATTTGTAATACAGCCCCACGCTTCACGCCGCACGCCGCACGCTACAAGCTCGTCCGAATGCCAGGGCGGGCTTCAGCCATCTATACCAACCTGCCGTTTTCTGCGAGCAGCGCACCTTCCATCCGACTATGTGTAAAACCCTCACAATGTGTTTTTTCTAGCCTACTATTTGTTATTTAACCAGCTTTGAATACATTCGCATGGTGAATGACAATGTAAAAATATTCTACTCTTACCTGGCGTACCTGCGAAGCGCATGCGCCAACGTTCCATAGTTCACATCCCCATACACATTTTATTTCCATCTTGGTTTAGCCCTGAGCGTAGTCGAAGGGTGTTATTATTCATACAGTTAACTAAAAAAATGATGAAAAATATTGCCGTTATCGGACTGGGTAAAGTGGGTTCACTGGTAGCCACCTTGCTGAATGATCTCTTTACTGTTACCGGTGTTGATCAACACGCCCCGGCCGACCTGCCATTTAAAATTGCAACCGGAGATATAAAGGATGCCAAATTTCTAGAAGAATTGTTGTCAAAACAGGATGGCGTGGTATCGTGTCTGCCTTACAACCTGAATTTACCGGTAGCAGAAGCCGCGTTCAAAACCGGTATTCATTATTTCGACTTGACGGAAGATGTACCTACTACCAGCGCTATTCGTAAAATGGCCGAAACCTCCAAAGGAGTGATGGCGCCACAATGCGGACTGGCCCCGGGCTTTATAGGCATAGTAGGCGCTGACTTGTGTCACCGCTTTACCAAATTGCGTGATGTAGAGTTAAGGGTAGGAGCATTGCCCCGTTTCCCCAATGGATTGATGGCGTATTCCTTTACCTGGTCACCGGCCGGCGTTATCAATGAATACATCAACGATTCAGAAGTAATACACAATGGCGTTCGTAAAATGGTACCTTCTTTGGATGGTATAGAACAGATCAACATTGAAGGGCAGGAGTTTGAAGCATTCAGCACCAGCGGTGGATTGGGCACCTTATGCGAGACCCTGGAAGGAAAAGTAGATACGCTGAACTATAAAACCATCCGCTACCCAGGTCATGCACGTCTGATGCGATTTTTGTTATATGAGCTGATACTGAAAGATAAGCGGGCGTTAACTGAACAAATACTAACGGAAGCCAAACCACCTGTACGGGAAGATGTAGTGTATGTGTACGCAGTAGTAGAAGGATGGAAAGGGAAGGAGCTGGCGCGGGAAGAATTCTACCAGGCGTATCATCCGATAACGATCAATGGAAAGGAATGGCGCGCCATTTCCTGGACAACCGCCGCTTCGGTAGCAGCCGTAGTAGAAATGGTGGCCAACAAACAATTGCCGCAACAGGGATTTATAAAGCAGGAAGAAATTTCGTTTGAGAAGTTCCTGAAGACGAAGAACGGAGGATTGTATGGGAAGCAGTAAACATTAAACCACAACGCATGTCAATTATACTGGAGAACGTTTTGTCGGGTCTTATGTCTTGTTATATGGAGCGGGTGCCCGATGTATCGGGCATTATCAACGCCATGATAAAGGAAAATGTCATACAACAGGCAGGTGACATTGAAAATGACCACATTGCATTTCGCACAATGGGCGTACCGCACCTGGGTATACAATCGCTGGAAAAGATCTTTTTACACTATGGGTACCAGAAAAGGGATTATTATCATTTTCCCGAAAAGAAGCTGGACGCGTATTGGTATGCACCCCCATCGCCCCAATACCCACGCATTTTCATCAGTGAACTGCGGGTGAACGACCTGTCGCCCAAAGTGCAGCAGATCATAACCAGCTATACCAATGAAGTTACTGCCGACCCGGTTTCGTCCCTGAACCTGGATGATGCCACGGCCGTGGACCAATTCCTACATAGTGGTTTGTGGCGCCTGCCTACCTGGGCCGATTTTGAAGCGCTGGGGGCGGAAAGTGAATATGCGGCCTGGGTGATCTACAACCGGTATTACCTCAATCATTTTACCATCAGTGTACATAACCTCAAAGAAGGCTATAATACCATTGAACAGTTCAATGTATTCCTCGAACGCAATGGATTTGTGTTGAACAACGCGGGAGGGAAAATAAAAACCAATCCGGATGGCGGCCTGTCGCAAAGCTCTACAGTGGCTGAAATGATCGATGCCCAATTTGCGGGCGGTGAAGTCCACAGTATTTCGGGGTCGTATATAGAATTTGCAGAAAGACGGGTATTGCCGCAATTTGCGCATGTGCCAAAAGACCAGATACAGCGCATACACCGCCGGGAAGGGTTTGAAGCGGGCAATGCAGATAAAATATTTGAAAGCACGTATAGTTCGCAAACACAAAGAAATTAAGGTTAGTCTATTAAGGTAAAAGCCGGGGAGTCTGAAAGAAGTTGACAACGGATGCAACTTTTTACATGATTTTCCCGACTTTTCTGCGTTCGTACGTAATCAGGAAATTGCTATCTTTCGGCTTTCCTGCAAGTATGTAAAAAATAATCATAACATGAAGAAAACGATAGACGCCTGCCAAATGAAAATTGTATTAACCGCTTTTTTTATAGTATCCTTCACAATAGTTTCCCTGGCAAAAGACAAAGTACTGGTATTTTCAAAAACAGCCGGCTATCATCATAAATCGATCGATGCCGGCATTAAAGCTATACAGCAACTGGGGGTGAAATATAACTTTGATGTAGACAGCACCACCGATTCAACCCGGTTTGTGTATAGCAACCTGAAAAAGTATGCCGCCGTGGTCTTTTTAAACACCACCGGCGATGTATTGAACGATGAGCAGCAGAAAGCTTTTGAGCAATACATTAAGGCCGGCGGCGGTTTTCTGGGTGTGCATGCGGCGTCAGATACCGAATACGGCTGGCCCTGGTTTGGTAAACTGGTGGGCGCGTATTTTGTAAAACATCCCAAAATACAGGAGGCGGTGTTGAACATTAATGACAGCACCAACATAGCCACAAAACATTTACCCCGCCCCTGGAAACGCACCGATGAATGGTATAATTTCAAAGATATTCAAAGCGACCTGCACGTACTTATTTCCATAGACGAAACTTCTTATAGCGGCGGCTCCAATGGCGCCAATCATCCCATGGCCTGGTATCATAACGTTGATGGCGGCCGTGCATTTTATACTGCATTAGGACATACCGATGAATCTTATGTCGATCCATTGTATCTGCAACATTTATGGGGCGGACTGCAGTATGCGATGGGGAAGAAGGTAAAGGATAGTAAAAAGTGACAAAAAGAACGCGAATTTCACACACAAGCGCTATAAATAATTGATACCCAGAACCAAAAGAATCCAGTCCTGGGCACTTATTAAGAAGCCTCTCGATAGTCGAGGGGCTTATTGTTTTTTAGAATGTTAGCCCGCTAGCCCGCTCTTTTAATCGCAAGATTATGCAAACACTTACTATTCAAATAACCAGTGATAACGGCCTGAAGGCATTGCATGCTCTTGAAGAAAAGCATCATATCAGAATTGTTGATGATGCCAATTTAGATTCCCTCGCGTTACCAGGGGCCCAAATGAACTTGAAGGCTTTTAAGGAATGGATCGCAAAATCCGAAGATGCGCCTACAGTGAGTTTAAAAGAAGCTAAATCCAAATGGGCAGAAAAGAGAAAGCAACTCCAATAGCTTATCAGGTAAGAATTTCTACAAACGCACTCCAGAATATTGATGAAATCACTGGCTAATTAGCTTCATCAATCATCAACCATTGAATGCGATTAAGGTCGGTGATACCATATTTTCCACCATTGGGCGAAACACCCGGCAATTACTATGCGTGGTTCAAATGGGTAGTGAGTGCTGCCGGTAGCGATGGGTATTTTCAAAAGAACCCTACCGAAAAGGTAAATTCAAAATCAAACCCAGTAGCAAATTAAAAGAAAATCTGGAGGTGAATGAATACCTGCTACCCGGATCATCCAGGCAAAAACTGGCCAACTGGTAACCCGAACACTGCATCTGATTGGAAAGGCCACCATTGAAAAACAAAAGCAAAGCTGCAGGGTATCCCACCGGTCAAGTACATATTGTTGAGCCAGCATTAAATTAGTAAAACTTATTTTTTATAGCGATGTGGTAGTAGTTCCTGAACCTTTTTTATAGGGTGGTCTGCTATTTTATGAAGAACATCTTTTAGCCAGGTGTAAGGTTCTACACCATGCATTTATATCCAGTGATAGTTGCAGATTGTTTTTGTACGCAGGTAAAAAGCGTTCATAACGCGAACCAAAGATCATTTTCTGCAACTGATTCAATTGCTGTTCTAACGCAACTATCCTTAATTGCGATTGTTCATACAACGTTTTATAATCTGGAGATGAAGTGCTTTGCATAGCCTGCTTGCAGATAGGCCTAAGTTCGGATTTACGCAAGGGCTATGCAACAATAGTTATTCACTATTTGCCTTTCGATGTTGATATCTTTTGCGGTATTTGATTTCTTTTAAGGAGATACCCTGAAGTATAAAATATAACTGGTTTGACGTTAGTTGCATGCTCCTGGCATCCAGGTTAAAAGCTGGTACTTCAAACGCGCCTTTTTCCAGCCGCCGGTAGAAAATGGTGAACCCGCCTTGCTCATATACCAACATCTTGAGATGAGTGCGCGGTTTATTGATAAATATAAAGGCATCGCCTTTCGTTACCTGTCACCCTAATTCGTTAGTTATTATTCCGCAGAGCAAGTTAAACCCTTTACGCATATCGGTCTCCTTGCGATAAAGGTGGTAAGATCTGTGATCGCCGAGTAAAATCAAACTGCTCATGCTAACAACTCTTTAAGATAAGCAGCGCTTACTGGCTGGTATATCTTTATGCTTTCCACTTCAGCAAACAATCCGTTTACAGAAGGAACTATGTCAATAGGCGCAAAACCAGCCTTCCCAGTCACATTAGTATCTTTTGAGAACGTCTTCTTCCAATGATAGAAAGTACCCTCCGCAATATGTAAACCGGCACAGAATACTCTTACGCTTTGGCCACTTTGAGCATGCTCTGCTATTAACAGCTCGATTGCCTGCTTACTTCTAAAAGCTTTGCCCTTCTTGTTGCTTGATATCGATTCCATGTCCTGGATTTTAAAGAGCTAAGCTAACGTTCCGCTTACTCTTTAAAAAGATGTGCTTGGACGTAAGGATACATTGCTATCTATTTATTCTTAACCTAAGCTTCTTTTATGATGATTCGCGAAAATCAAAAATGGTTTGTAGTGTTACTGTTTGTCAGAACGGTTTCTGTGGTGAGTGGCTGCGAAGTTTTGTTTTTTGTGCTATGACTAATAATCATTCTGAGGAAAGTTTACCTAACTTATTTGCAGCTATTCCCAATAAAAGCCCTGTAGTTATAAACCCAAAGATTCTTGACAAGACTGAAATTGTTTCCTTTCCTTGAGATTTTTGAATTACCTCCTGGTTTTCCATTCCTATGAAAGTTGATGCTATTAATTTTAATGCATTCCATCCATTTTTAAGATTTTCAGGAATGTTGATTCTTATTCCATCACTCAAGCAATATGCGGCAGTTAATATGATCATAACGCAAATTGAAAAAATAATTAGGCGAAGCAAACTTTGACCATAAGCAGTAGTTAGGCCCCAAAGTCTATTTGCTACACTGGTGAAAGTTGAATTATTGCTTAAAGTTTCTTTTAAGAATTGTGCATCAGCAATGTTTCTCCTTAAAACCTGTTGAATACCTTTTATATCCTGAACTGGCTGTGAAATTAGATTTGAACTTGCCTTATATTTTCCCAACAAAGATGTTTTCCCTCGTTGTTCCGGCCAAATACATTTGCTTATTAATGAATCGAAGAATATTGAGTTTGACAAGTCAAACTCTTCCATGTTCACGTTGGTAATTAAACTTGAGGTGAAATTGAGATTATTCTTTTCGCAGTTTGTTAATTTCAGACTATTAATTGAAGATGATAGTATTTCTATTTTTGATAGAGTAGAGTGAACAAATTGTGAGTCATTCAGCGATTGCTCTCTAAAACTCAAATTGAGGAAACTACCTTTGTCGATAATCAACGTTAAAAAACTAGATTTTTTAAAAACTAGGTTGAAAAAATTTACATTGCTAGATGTAATATTTTGTAATATGCATAAATAAAATTCGCATAATTCAATAACTGAATAGGAGACATCGGAATTGTCAAAAACGGAATTCTTAAATACAGAATGCCTTATTGTAGCATTTTTAAAGTTTGAATTTTTAAAACTGGAATTATCAATTTTGCAGTTAACCATACTGACACCTTCCAAGCAGGAATTTTCAAATATGGAATTCTTAATGATGCATCCATCTATGTTTGCGTTTTCCAAATCTGCTCCTGAAAAATCACAGTTGCACAAATTCCTATTTGGAATCATTGCACCTTTTAATTCGGATATTTTTAAATCAATTACTTCGGTCTGGCTTGATTTAAATTTATTCCATTCATCACTGGATTTGAGTAATGCTTTAATAGCTTCTGAAGATGCCATTTTTAATTTCTTTATACGAAGTCAATTTAAACCCATTATGTTCCCAAATATTTTTTAATTTCATTTCTTTCAATGCGTAAAAATCAAATTCTCTATTTTTATTTAAGAATGAAATATTTTCTAAATAGCTGTCATTAAACCCAGGATGTGAAACTACCTCTATATATTTTTCATTAGGGAATGCATTGGCAATTTCAGAACATTCTTTCAGCAACTCAACTGTAGATAATCCTTTTCCTGTCCAACTTCTTACAAGAGCAATGGAAGCGTTGATTTTATTACTTAATATTTTTGCTGAAAACACAGGCATATTTGAACCTCTCATGGGTATCTTGTATTCACTGCCAAGTCGAGTGTAAACATCAAACATTCCATCTATTCGATGTGCCCCGACATGTGAGTCAAGATGTGTAGGTAATCCATTTAAAAGGTCAATTGCACATTCTATTTGATTTTTCCATTCAATATATACATGTTCAGGTTTAATATCTTTCCAGTTTCTGGGGTCTAAAAAGTCGCCCATACTATCAACTAATGAACTGACATCTCTTGCGTTTGTAATAGGTTTTCCACACGTAAGTTGCAAATGCACACCTGCGTTTCCAAGTAAGTTTTTTACCCCATTCTCTTGCATGATTTTTTTCGCATATGGGACTGCTACCATTAGTGAGGTGCTGGTGATAGCGTGAATGCTGAATAACTCATTTATCGCTTTAGACACTCCACTTGATAGTCCAAAATCATCTGCATTAATTATTATATTTCTTACTAGATTACTCATGTGTAAGCTTTTAATTATTCTTCTAATTGTTGATATAAATGGATTGTTCCTAATATTTGCATTTCTTCACCGTTATTTGAAATGTGAATTTTAGTTGCTTGCCATGCCTTAGACCAAGTTAATTTTTTAGCATGTTCAATGCTTTTATCACGGAATCGTTCAATTTCTGTCATCACTTTCCCTCCGATAATTATTGTTTCAGGATTGAGAGTTGTAATTAAGGTATGTATCGCAAAGCCAAAGTGCCTTGCAGCATCGTCAATGACATCTATCGCAAAATTATATCCCTCGGATACGCCTTGATTTATTCTCTGATAAGATAAACTTCCTCTATTATTAACACTTAAGGCAGTCTTAAGTGCTTGTATAAACTTCGAAGAAGTAGTTGCTTCAATTTCTTCGACAATTCTTGTATTCACACTTTCAAATGCATCTACTAAGTTCTTACTTATCATAGGGTGGCTAACATAAGCTTCCAGCACCCCTTCTGATTTAAATTTTGGATAGTATTTACCTCTTTCATGAACAACAAGTCTTGAAATCGAACCTGCTGTTCCACTTCCCGTGTAGAATTTACCGTTTAGCATAATTTTGGCTCCAACTCCTTCATCAACTAAAATATATATACAACATTTGTTTTTATCTTCAATTGAATAATCGCCATAAAATAATTCTCCTTTGCTTATACACTCAAGGTCATGGAAAAGAAAGCAAGCAATTTGCGTTTTAGATTGTATAATATTTCCAATGTCTATTTTTTCAGAGATGCCAATTCTACTTGAAACAAGTAATGACTTATTGTTTAGAATTGTGCCTGGAAGCGAAAGTAGAGTTAGTTCATTCTTAATTTTATTCATTTTCCAAAAATCTAACAATCTCCTTAATAATTCTTCCGAAAATCTTTTCCCAGTTGGATCAAGACAAAATTCTTGTGGACACCAATCTGTTTTAGCTATCTCAGTAATATCCCTTTTTACTTCTCTTGCATAAAAACATACCCGTTCGCATTCAATTAGAACAACAGTGGCTTTCATAAAATATCAGTTATTTGTTTCTATATTTTACACTTAATAGGGCAGCACCAATGAGACCGCTTGAGTTTCCGTAATTTGATTTCCTTACCTTACATCTAGCAAAAATTCTGACATTCGAAGCGTATTCAACTCCTCGCATAACTGAATCATAAAAAATATCTTCATTCATAACTTCGGATAATTCATTTGTAGCTTCCACTACGCCGCCTCCTATAGAGACTACACACGGATCGATGACATTCATACAATTTCCAATGCCAATTCCTAACCAGTAACCTGCTTGAGTAAAAGATTCAAGGGCGTTTTTATCTTTATTCAATGCAAGTGAATGAATACTTCTAAAGTCTATATTTTGATTAGTTGTCTTGAACATGAAGTACTCTATACCTCTTAATGAAGCTAGAGTTTCTAAGCAACCCTTTTTCTTACAACTACAAATAATAGTGTCTTGGTCAGTTACCTTTATATGCCCAAGGTAACCAGCTTGTCCGCATCCGCCTAGGAATAACTCATCATTTATAACTACTCCTCCACCAATTCCCGTACCAACGACAAAATGAATTTGAGACATCGTTTCAAATTCATTGGACTTGTATTCAGCCCATGCGGATGCTTTGCCATCATTTGCAGTATGAACAAATTCAATTTGAGAAAATTTTCTTTTAAGAATATTCCCCCATGAAATATTTTTATACCCTTCAAAATGACCTGCGTTTAAGACTGTAAGTTTTGTATCAACAGAGCCAGTCGTGCTTATTCCCACTATCTTTACATCTTTATATTTATTAGTCAAATCATCAACTAGTTGAACTACTTTATTTTCAACCTCGGCAAATTGATTCGATTGCAGTTTAACAGGATTACCCAAAATTGAAACAGTTGGCTTTCCACTTGAAATATTTACTATACCAAATTTGATTGATGAGCCGCCTATATCTAAAGCAAGGATATTCATGATTATTTATTGTGTTTTAGTATGATAATGCCAAGTGGTTTTAATAGTCCGTTTTGATAGTTGTTAGCAAAAACAATCACCCCCTTTAAATTTTCATTCTGTAAGTGTAGAGAATTCTTTGAACTGAAATTTGCAAACAAACTAAAACATTTATTGGTTGTCGTCAATAACAACATTTCATTTTCTATTTCTTCGTCGCTTTTTAAAGCATACTCATATTCACTATGAATGCTTTCAAGTATTTTAAACAACTGTTTCACCTTGTCTGCATCACTCTTTATGAAATTATCTAAATGGAATTTCGGAATACTCAATCTGTTCAATGCCCTTGCATCACTATCCGGACTTCCAATTTTTTCTGGAATAAAGTTGCAAACCATAGGAAGGTAAAAGTATGCCCATCCCGACAACATAGAAGTGACTGCAATAATGAAAAGAATGGCATCAATATTCTCATTATTTGTCATTAATGAATAAGCATACGGGCCAGAGCAATTCAGTTCATAGGGTTTGCCATTATTATACCTAACAGCAATATTGTTTTCTTTGGCAAATCCTAACATGTTATTTTTCGCATCGTCTGTGAGTAAATGAGAAAGTAATAGAATCCCATCGTGTGTTCTAGGCATTCTGACAATTATTCTTTTACATGTTTTTGTTCTTCTGACATGTTCAATCAATGGCAATGGTGAATTGTTGAGTAATGATAAAATCATGAAGCTTGCATACATGTAATCAATTATTGGAACTTGCTCATGTTCATCAAGGTCAGAATAATATTTTAATCCATCCTCATCGCAATCTAATTGAGCTACCATATTCAGTTTGTTTCCTACAACTAAGCGTCTCATTTTTTCAGCTAATAAATGAGAGCCCTTTTGGTGTCGTATATCCTTCCCTAATTCTTTTCCGTAATAAGCTATTCCATCTAATCTTATTCCCCAAATTCCAATTGACGCTAAATGTTTTAGATGCTTGTCAATCTCACTAATTACAATTTTACTGTTCAAGTTAATATCCACAGCACAACTCGTAAAGGAATGCCATAAGTGATATTTCTCAGTGTGCTTCATTAATACATAAGTATTTCGAGGAGAAATTGGACCATCTTTTTCTGTAACATTCTCGTAGTAGTGAAAGTATCCTTTGTATTTGTCAGGGCTACTATTGAACTTTTTCATCCAGGTATGTCCAATACCTACATGGTTATAAATGCCATCTAAAAGAATTCTTCGTTTTGTAGCTAAGGTTTGTAGAACACTCCAATTCCCAAGTTCCTCTCGGATTTCAGACCAAGTATTTGGAGCAAATCCGAAATCTCCTGCTGACGGAAATATTGGTAATATATGAACTACTGAGTTATCTGGGAGAAAAGTTTCTAATACATCGTTCAGATTCGACAGGTTTGTTTTCCCTGATTCAGTTTCAAAGCCATCAGCATATGTCGCATAGATTATCATTTTGCTTTCGTTGAAGTATTAATGTGGATGAAACAAAGGTATGTGTTAAGTAAAGAGTGTTTTGTAAGGCCGCCCCCCTTTGTGCTGGCTCTAGGATAGAGGTATCAAGTCAGATCGCTTTAGTTTTAAAATGTCCATTCAATCCTGTTGGTTTAAAGTTATCGGTGTCGTCAATAGGGTTGCATATAATAGTTTCCAGCCTCATCCCAAGTTTTACTATTTGTATTTTTAAATTCAATACAGCTTCTTGCACCCGTAATGTGTCAAACGATAAATAATTCCTTGTTTCAAATAGGTCGTAATTTCTCTTCTTACGGTTAAGTATCTATTCATGTCATTTCTTAAATAGTCCAAGTGTCTATAAAGCCTTTTCGCTTCTTGCTTGTCAATTAGCCTATCGATATTATCACCCATTTTTGAAAAAACCTCAACCAAACTACTGACTGACTTTACTTCTTGGTCTTGTCCAATCAATTTGTTGGAAAACGAAAGAATAATGCAAATCAGTACTAAAATTTTACTTTTTCTCATTTTTTGCTTTTTTGAAAAGAAGAAATAGTCCAATTACTAACAAAATAGTGGGGGAGCAACAAATCTGTAAGTTGGATTTCAATTGCCGGTCGACCATTTAACAACTCAATAAAAATGTCTTTGTCAAACCAGAATAAAACAATGGAAATTAGCAGTGTTATAGTTCCGATTAGTTTATACATAAAGCAGTCTTATAAAATGTTTGAGCGTCGCTTTAAAATGAAGCACAACTCATATATAGTTGTGCCATAGCCACTCCTATTTCAAAAAAAGTCAGAGTTGATAATCAATACTCTAATATTCCCCGTTTTAATTGTTACGGCAGAAAACACGAATGAGGCAATATTTGTATCAGTAACTCCACTATAAGGTGTATTTATTTTAAGGATTCATTTTACTAATATTTAATTAACTAAAAACGGGTGTTTTTCACGTTTTTTTAACCATTCGTTTTACAGTTGATTATTCCACGCAAAGGAGTACAATAATTCCACAGTAAAAGAGTACAGAAATTCCACTGAAGGACAACAAAGGGGTTAAAATTTATAACCCCACTTTTGGGATTCCACGGTAAAGGAGCACAGTTTTTCCATGGCAAAAGATAACACCGCAATTAGAATCGTCCCGTATTAGCCCCTTCAGTCTTCACAGTGCGTACAACATCATTCATGCACATTTGGCACATCAACTGTTTTACATCTAAACTATGTTGAATGCCAAACAAAACGATTGCGATGCTAATTGTACGGCGTCTGATCATTTTCCTGCTGCGTGGGCTTGCGATAAGAGCCATGGCGGCAGAACTGGGTATTGGTGTTAAAACGGAAGTAACCTACCAAAAACGGGTAAAGGCAAGCAATAAAACGCCTGAAGAATTACTGGCAATGGATGATGCTGCGCTGGCAGCGATTATGGAACCTGGTGCAGGCAAAATTAAAACCGATCCACGCACCGAAGAGTTCATGAAACATGTCGAATATTATCTTTCTGAGCTTGCCCAAAAACGGGCCAGCAGAGCCATACTTTTTGAAGAATATTCCAAACAATATCCCAATGGTTATAAGTATTCAAAATTCTGCTACCTGCTGGCAGAAGCCAGTGTTGTAAAGAATGCAGTAGTACACAATGAATATGTACCCGGTGATAAACTTATGTTTGACTTTGCCTGTAAAAAAATGCGCTATATCCGTCGGGAAACAGGCGAAGTAATAGAAACCCTGGTATTTATTTCCGTGTGTCCTTACAGCAGCTTTGCGTATGCCGAAGCCCTTGAAGATGCCACTCTGCCACAGGTTGTCAAATCCCTCAACGGCTGTCTTGTCCATCTGGATGGAGTACCTGCCAGCGTCAAAACCGATAATATGAAACAGGTTGCTCTCAAGCCCTGTTTGTACGAGCCCTCCTTCATTGAAATGCTGGAGAAATGGGCATTGCCTTTTTTGCTGCCCGTGTACGCAAACCCCGGGACAAGGGTCCCGTAGAGGCACAGGTAAGAATAACCTATGATCAAATTTATTCCCGGATGCGTAATGATGTTTTTTTATTCTTTACGCGAGTTGAACGACGCGCTTCGCCAACAGCTTGACGCCTTCAACAACTGGTTGATGCAACATAATAAATACTCACGCTATCAACGCTTCCTGGATATGGAAAAGCTGGTTCTCAAACCGCTGCCCGTTAATCCTTACATAATCAAACACCGGGCACAAAGAAAGATCAGTTTCAATTACCATTTTAAATTCGCAGAAGATGGCCACCAATATAGTGTCCCGTCCCGGTTTATAGGCCAAAAACTGATGGCGGTATATGATACCGAAACAGTAGAGATTTATGATGGTCTGACGCGCATCCTGGTTTATCCCAGGATATACAGGCCCGGTTATACCACCGTTGCTGAGAATATGCCTTCCACCCACCAGGCTTACTAGCAGCAAAAAAGCATGGATGTGGACTATTTTTTAAGTACCGCAGAAAAGATAGGGCCATATACCATTCAATATATGAAAGGGGGCCTGAAATCGCGATCTTATCCGGAACAGGCCTATGATGGCTGCCGTGGTATCCTGCGTTTTGCACAGAAAACAACAATAGGTGTCCAAAGGCTGGAACTGGCTTGTAAACGCGGACTGCGCATAGGTAATTACAGCTATCGTACCATTAGTAACATACTTCAGAATATTTTGTAAAGAAAGGGGCAAGCATTCTTATATCCGGTCCAACGGGTTGTGGTAAATCTTTCCTGGCTTGCCAGCACGGATACAGCGCTCTTTATCTGCGGATGAATAAATTTATCAGAGAACTCAATGCTGCCAAACTGGATGGCACGCTTGCCAAAAAGTTAAGACTATTGGAAAAGATCCACGTAATCGTGTTTGATGACTTTGGGCTTCAGAAGTTGAAGCCTGATATCCGTTTTACGATAATGGACATTCTTGAAGACAGGTATAAAAAAGGCGCCACTATTGTTACTTCTCAATTACCTGTTGCCAAATGGTACGAGGCCATAGGTGAAAATCCTACGGCTGCCGATGGAATTATGGACCGGCTTACAACTAATGCCAACCGCATTGAGCTTAAAGGGGAATCATTTGGAAAAAAGAAAAACACTGACGGGCAGAAACAGTAAGTTTGTTCACCATTAAATTACACGCTCTTTAAAAGACTGAAGCTGCTAATCCTTCAGTTACGTCCGACGGGCCTTTGTACTCCTTTGCCGTGGAAATCTGTACTCCTTTGCGTGGAAGCTTTTGGGCTGGATTTCTATTATGTCTTTTTGTTAGTGTGTAAAACTTACTTTAAGGTCTATGTTAAATTGGATGGGATAGAGCAATGCTGTACCCTTTAGCATCGTTTTAAAAAAGGTCCTTAGAAAAGTTAAAAAGTGTTCTTTTCTTGCATACATGTGATATTCTCTCAATATTTGATCTGATATAAGATATTGCGTTAGATCGTCTTGCTTCCAAAAACAACCGGCAGACAATGAAATACGGAGCGCCAAACCGCAAGGTATGTATTTGATACATTTTAAGTAATTAGTCGTACTATGGATGCGGCAAGAACTAAAATCCCACGCTTTCTTTATATACTCACGATCTAGGGATTTGGCGTGAGTTTTAATTACCAAACCAATGAATTTAAAATTCTGCAAGCGAAGATGCATTTCTTTTTTATTGACATATTGTCTATCCTTTTCTTCTTTTGCTCAAGACTCTATTTGTGATTTTAAAACGGATGGTTCAGGAAAATCAAAAGGATTAAAGATTAAACTTGCTATTCCTTGTAGCTGGGAAGAGAGAGAAGGAGAAAGACCGCATGTTGTTAGAAAATTTACTTACACACTATCTGATACTGCATCAGCTCTTATAAATCTCACAATTACGCCAGATTCACAGGTAATATCTAAAAAGGAAGCTAATGAATGCTTTATAGAAAGTGGCTTAAAAGAAATTGCATCCTCTTTTGGAACTTATATTTCAGGAAGAAAAATTAAAATTGACGGAAATGACGCAGGCGAAATAATAGTCAAATCGGAAAGAATATTGCCCCTGGGTCATGCACATATGTATTCTATTTGTTATTTTTTTTATTACAAAAATTTATATGTCGTTTTAATGTACGCAATAAATTCATTAAGTGAAGTAAAAAGCAAAACGTATTTTGACAAAAATATTTTTCTATTCAAGGCGCTTGCAACTAAAACAGTAATTCTTAGTAAATAGGAATAATAAAACCGGCTATTAAATATTTAAAAAGGAAAAGGAAACAAATAAATTGGATAATTACCGTATCAATAGCAGTCTTTATTCTTTGGCTAACTAACCCGTCAATAGAAGATTTTAGACATGAAATATTTATAAAAGAAGACAGGAGTGCAGCCTCCCTTTATCAATACAAAAATTAATATTTGTTCTCATACTTTAAGGACATAAATGAATACGTAAAAGGATATAGTGAAGTTTGTCATTCTTATATTGGAATTTTTGGAAATACAATATCATTGGGAATTGGTTATGAAAAATAGATTTGTGCAATTTAGAATTGCCTTATAGTATTGGACTACCGCGTAATGAATGTTCAGGGAATTATGCATTACAACTTCATTCAATGAAAACAATAGTAAAAGTTATGTTAATAACCCTATTTATTGGCTGCTTATTCAAAATGCCTTATGGTTATTATCAATGGTTTATAATTTCAGCATTCATTTTGTTTGTTTGGTTAGCTTATGATATAAGACAAACAGAAAAGGATAAAAAGGGAGGGATAGTTTATCTGCTATTGGCAAGAAGTATCATTACGTAGATATACAGACTGGTGAACGTATCAGTTGCGAAGTGTTTGTAGCACATCTTCCTTATAGCGATCTGATCTTCTGCGTGGCCGTCCCCTCCCAGAAGACAGCTATCAGCTTTTGCTAAGAGAAGATTGTTTATATAGTACCTTATAAAAATAATTGCACCATCCGCAAACTGGCAGATGGTGCAATATTGACATTTAACGCTCGAATCGCTGTTCTATCCAGCTGTAAATTTAAAGCTGTGAATAATAATTTCTACCTCGTTGCCATTTGAAGGCGCCAGGCCATCAAACAACCAAAGGTTCATGTGTACCGGGATGCTTAACGTGCTGATGCTCGACGTAGGCGCTGAGCAGGTGGCACTGGCGAACAGGTTGGTATCGTCATTATAAAACCCGTTCATACTTTTAAACACGACAGAACTGCTGTTGCGGGTAAAGCGGTGTGTAGTGTAAGTGCCGCCGGTGAGCGAAAAGTTTTTGGTATAACTCCATGGGCTTTTGCCTGAAGTTCCTGTCGCAGGATATACGGTATAATTCAGGTTCGGCCATGCGTTGTTACCCCAGCGGGCAAATTCAATATCCATTTCATCATAGGTATCGTTGCCTGAATAATTAAATAAGCCAAGCACAATGTTTTTGTCAAGTGAACCGATGGCGCCTTCTACCTGCCATTGATAACTGCCGTAACCAAAATTTTGCGCACTGTAAATTTCAGCGCAACTCCACTTGTTCGTACTGGGGTTCTTTGCAATTTTCAAATGCAGCCAGCCATTACCATCTACCCAGGCATTACTTCCGCTGAAAGTGTTAGGACCAGGGCCTCCTGTTGAATTGCGCACATTCCAGGTATAACCGCTGAATTGAATGGTGGCTGCGGCCCTCGCAGAAACATCTACACTTTCAGTACTGGTGTTTGTAGTAGATCCATTTCCAGAGGATGCATTCTTTTTACAGGATGCTGCAGCCATTGCTACTACCAGTAGCGAATAAATTACTTTCTTCATTGATAAAGTTTAAGTTTAATAAATAGGATAATTGTTTAACTCGCATCAATAACCGCATAAATGATGCCAGCATCATGATAGCTTGTAGCTAATATAATTTCAGCATATTGATTATAGTTATAACATAGATATCTGCTAAAACTTTCAGCTTGTCGCAATACAGAGGGGTATTAATTTAATGTGAACAACTCAGGCATGGGAAAATGCAATGTGTAAGACTCAGGCGGAATGTTTACAAAACAAACACCCCGTCCTGGCTGAGCCGGAACGGGGTGTTTCTATATTAATGCAGACAATAAAGAATGTTGATAATCTTCAGGAAATGGAGGCTTGTACAATTTGCTCAATATTTAATTTCCTCATAGCCATAAATGCTTGTGCTGCCTTGCCTGCTTTGGCTGGATCACTCATGAGTTTGCCCAATATAGTTGGAATGATTTGCCACGACACACTAAATTTATCTTTCAGCCATCCGCATCTGCTTTCTTCTCCACTTTCTGTGAGCCTTTCCCAGTAATAATCTATTTCCTCCTGTGTTTCGCAATGTATTGTCAATGATACCCCTTCGCTAAAAGTAAAGTCATGCGGACTTGCGCTTTCCATCAGCATAAATTTCTGATTATCCAGAGTAATTTGCGCATGTTTCACCTTGCCTTCCATGTCGGGCAATTCATTGGCGCTATAACGAAGAATGCCATCAACATGCAGGGTTTTAAAAATGTCCGCATAATGTGCTATGGCTTCGTCTGCTCGCCCATACTGTTTGCCGGTAAATAGCAGGCAGGGTGTTATTTTCTGACTCACTTTATTTATCTTATCTAAGGCAATCTGCCACGAGATGCCATATTTGTCGGTTATCCAGCCATACTTTTCGCTCCAGGGATATTTATCCAGAGGCATCAACACGGTACCTTCCTTAACAAACGCATTCCAAATGCGATCAAGCTCCTGTTCGGTATCACAGATGTAATAAAATGAAATGGAAGGATTGGGCTGGTACATGGGCCCTCCATCCAACAAAGTGATGCTATGCCCTGCAACATTGATCTCTGTTACAATGGGTGACTGTGATGCGATTTTCGCATTAGCAAAAACGGAGCAGTACAATGTTGCAGCTTCTTTTGCCTTGGCATTAAACCAAAGGCATGGAGTAATTTTCTCTTTCATTGTATATAATTTATTGTAAACCTATGAAAGGGTACATGCACTGGATAGAATAAAAACGACATTATTGCTTTTTTTCTCTCAAACCCGACCTAAGATAGTCCTGAGGAGTAATTTGTGTAAACTCCCTGAATGAACGGATAAAATGGCTTTGATCGGCAAACCCATTATCATAAGCAACATCCGTCATCTTATTAAATTGGTTTGCTCTTAGTTGTGCAAAGGAAAATTGAAACTGGCAAATTCGCCTGTATTGGTTGGGGGTTACACCCACATATTTTTTAAAGATCCTTTGAAAGGTTCTTATAGTGATGTTTAAATTTTCCAGTGTCGCGGATAAGATCTCTGTAGTACCAGAATTGCACATTATTTGGTCTGTGGCGTATTTAATAATTTCACATTCCTTTTTGTGCTGCTCCAGTTGGTGAATTAATAAATTATCAAGCACTTCTATTTTCCGGCGTGTTGGCGCGGCATAAATTAATTGCGTTCTAAGTGCATTTGTTTTATGAGGACTCCAATTACAAAGGTCAATAGGGTTTTCTAATAGTTTAGCGGCAGGTATGTTAAATATACTTGCCAACGCAAATGGCTTGAAGAAATAGGCGATAATGGTGGTATTGCTATTGATCTCCCAACAGTCTTGTGGTATTGATTTTCCAAACAAGGTCAATTGTGCTATGGTCTCATTTTCTGTTTGGCCTTTTTCGGTTCGGCAGAGTAGGGCAGGCATGCCATTTGTGAAAAGCGGCAGTTTTGCAGCATCTGATTCAGAAAACCCCTCCAATATCAACACTGTTCTTATGTATTCTGATATTGACTGATGTGGTTTTTGATACCAGTGTTTCATTTGTTAGCTATTTTGTTTGTCGGCAAATGGTTCATTGCAGTTAGGGTCGGTACCGAACCTCAATACATGACCATCCGGGTCCAGTACCTGCATTTCATAAGCCCAGGAGAAATTGGTTGGCGGTAATTGATCTTTATCCCATTTGATATGAACATTTGATGCAATGAAAATATATCTCCGTCAAAACCCATCCAGACCCAGGTTCCGGGCGCACCTTGCGCGCCTTTACATAAATAAATGCCGGTATTATCCCGGTTTACACTTGTAAAGGAGTCATCACCCCATTCGGCTTTTTTGAAGCCAAGCACGCCGACATAAAACGCCAGACTTGCCTCCATATCTTTAACATAGAGAATAGGGTTAAGGCATTCCATCCGAAAATTTAAAGGTTCATTGCCTGACATGGTGGAAGGATTTAGTTTAATAAAAGTTACAACTAAATCGGCAGTCAGGATACATTTAAAAACTCGTTCTCATTGGTTTTTTGAATGGCTTTATTTATCTGGTTCCTGTCAATATCTTTAATAGGCTAATTTAAACGTTTTACCTTCTACAAATACGCCCTTTGAAAAGCTGATGGGTATTTTTTCCTCCTCTGACAATCCGCAGGTTTGCTTGTCCTGAAAAACCACATCAAAGTCAAGTACATAATGAGCCATATTAAATAAAAAGTCTCCGATTTCTTCCAGGCTTTTTGAAGAATTTATTATTTCCAGCTCGCACTTGCCAAACTCATTCAATCCGTAGGTGTATCCGGAATTACCTTTGTCAGATACCCGGAAACCGAAATATATCCAATTATGCAAAGGCAGGTATTCTTCATCCATTATACTGGCTTCTTCCAAATAACCTTCTTTGGGGATCAATAACGACTGATTCCCTTTGTAAACTCCGATGGAGTTTGTTATTCGTAATAATGAACTAATGACCTGGGTAAAGATGCGGTATCGTTTTATCTGATCTTGTCCTCCTTTAAGAACAGAAACAATCAAATGGCTTTTGTGATCTTTTACATCTTCAGTAGCAGTAGGCCAGTTATATGCGTATTGGGCAGTGGCTTCAATTTCACCTGAAGGAATGGGGGCGGGCATATGCCCAATAGCAACCATTTCATCATCGATCTCAAATACGAATGACAAATTATCTCCAGTGGGTTCCTCGATTTTGTAATGGTAATTATTACTATAATCATTTATAAAGCTATCCAGGTCAAAGGAGTTTTCTTCCTGAAGCATTATCATTCCAAGAAGGATCTTTTGATCTTGTTCTTTGTTGGCTTTTTTCTTTTTCCAGAACATGGGAATTATTTTTAAGGATAAAAATTATACCTGTTTTCTGCCGACTTTTACTAAATACCCCTGTAAAATGATTCATGCTCAAGTGCTCTTTGTATTGCTTTGTTGAGATACTTTCTGGTCAAATCGATCTCCAGGTAAGTGCCCACCAAAAGCGAAACATATAAAACTATTAGAACAAAGAATCCCCAGGAGTCAAAACTATCCTTCAACCAAAATATTGAACTTATAATAACAGCAATTGACAGGATGCCGCATATTAGTGTTGAAAAGAAACCCAATCGTAACTGGTAAGACGAGAACCCTTTATCCTTTTTGAAACGAATAATAACTGTAGGGATATTACGATACTGTTTTGAGGCACGGCCTATAAATTTAGAACCATGTGTTTTATCTTTCATCCGCGTTAACAGGAGCGCATTTTTTGTTTCCAACCCCGAAAAGAATTTATTATCATGGATCTCAAACGAAGTTATTATGAAGTCAAGGTAAGAATTTCGTTTAATGGTGTAATCTTGTATCGCTTTCTCTATAAGCAGTGGACTGGCGTTGTCTATCGATATGGTTTTAAAGTAAAACATTAGTTAAGGAATGTGGGTTTAGGCTTGTTTTTCTGACATCATGTTTATTGCTTTTACCAATCGAATTTAGGATAAGGCTGAATTCTTAAAAATATCCTCTTTGAGTCATTTGTAAAATACTGGATCAAATAATGACCAGACGCCTCCCTGACAAGGTAAATGCATAGGTCAGCCGGTCTTGGTCCTTCAAATAGTAAATAAACCCTGTCTGTGCCAGGGGAAATCTTACCGGTATAATGTTCTTTTGTTTCTTTCAGGTTGTCTTTATGAATAATTGTATAGGTAAACTTCTTCTCTTTTGTAAAAACAATATGGTAATTATTAACAGTATCTTCATTCCATGCCACCATCTTAATATCGTGAGAAGTTAATTTTTTATTGGAACAACTTGCCAATAAAATGGCCAGGGGTAGGAGGGTTGCCAGACCGAGATAAAAGGAAACTAATTTTGTCATCGGCACCAATATAACACAAAAGCTCAATTAGTAAAAACAGCTCAGAAAAACTATTCTGCTAATGCCAGGGATAACCTATAATAAAGAAAGTGTTATCGGATAGTTAAAAATGCTAATAGAGCGCATGGTTACGTTGATAAGGCGTGAATGCTTTCACTGTGTTATAATAAATAAAGAATAGCCAGTAACGTTGCCGAAGAAATGATCAGCCACAAAATAAAGCCCTGTAAAACCGGTTTTAATCCCACAGTTCGTACTGTTTTGCCGGAGAGGCCACAGCCAATTAAGAATAATGTAACCGTTAACACTGATTTGGAGACACCAACAATGTAGTTATTATTTTTCTGAATAGCCGGTACGTACGTATTCAGACATACCGCCACTACGAAGGGTAGTCAGCTCAATTTTTATGTCAGGAAACTTTTGTTTGAAAGACGCCAAATATTTGGGAAGCACATACTGCGCCACCGTAGTGCTGGCACCAATTCTGATAGAACCTTTTACATTTTCATTGATGGCCGCCAGCTCAAATTCAATATTCCTGTAAATATTAAAAAGCTGTTCGGCATGTTCCAGTAAAGCGGTCCCGGCCGGTGTAAGCTTTATTTTAGTGCCGTTCCGATGAAATAACTGGGTCTTATAATAAGTTTCTATTTCGTG
This sequence comes from uncultured Niastella sp., assembly GCA_966212235.1. GTDB lineage: Bacteria > Bacteroidota > Bacteroidia > Chitinophagales > Chitinophagaceae > Niastella. The sequence goes on from CBIHPP010000010.1 coordinate 272,765, forward strand.
GATATGTTTTGTTACAGCAGGTTGCGTGATAAACAATTCCTCTGCCGCTTTAGTGAAGTTCAATCTCCTGGCAACCGTATAAAATACCTTTAGTCGAAAGTCAAACATGCGTCAAAGATAGTTATACTTTAATGGTACCGTTAACCCAGCCCTCTATAAATGCTTTCATATTCGGCGCTACCCATACTCTTCGATCGTCTTCGTGGTCCCAAAAATACACATCAGGGCGCTCAAACGTACCGTTCACGGTTTCAAAACCAAAATGATCGCCACCGCCTGAATCCGCAAAGAAAAACAAGTTGTCGAAGCTTTTGTATATTTCTTTATACGTGTCGGAAGTTCTTTTGAAGGTATTTGTTTCCATTATTCGTTCAACTGACCAGATAAATTCTTCTGATAGAATAAACTCGTCTACACGCTCTATATAAACAAAATCATTAACGCCATTTGTTTGTCTATACAGCTCTTCTAGTTCCTCTGGTAATTGGGTAAGGCCGAATTGTTCTTTTAATTCAGTTAATAGGGCTTCTGTCACAGGTTCGTTAAAGCCAAATTTGCCATTATTCCTTCTGATAAGTTCCTTGTCTATAAATTGCAGCCAGTCCATTATTCTTTTATTTTTATGTATTGTATACGTAGCCGGTTAAATCCCCCGAAATCTGCGCTAAAATACACAATTGCCATTTTCAAACAACTTTCTAAACGAGTTAACCTGCTTTACGCTTTCACACCACCCCAATCACCTTCGCCCCGCCAATATATTTCACCGGTTCTATTTCTTGTCCCTTCATCGTTCCAAAGGCAATGCCCAGGGCAACCATATTGCTGCAGGTCTTTGGTTTGTTTTCTGGCGGCCCCTCAATGGTAAGTGTAACTGCCGGGGCAGGGGTGTTCACCGGTAGCCAGTCCGTTTCAATATAGTCGAAAGAATAATCACGTTCGCCTTTTTTGGGGAGATATCCATGCTCGGTATAGAACAGGTCTGGCACCAGTCCCAACACCCCAATAAAGCGGTAAAAAGGATAATTGCCCGGGGCAATAAAATTTATGCCAGGCAACAAGTGCGGCAGGTCAATGACGGCCTGCTGTTTTTGTTTATGGATGGTACACGAAACCGGCGTTCTTACAATGGATTCAAAGAAATATCGCCGGTTTAAAGTAAACCCTTCCAGCAACCGTGGATTTTTCGATATCATGATATGCCGCTTTCCCAGTTCGCTGCCAGTGTCCATTTGCTGAATGGGTTGTAGCAGGGCATTGAGCGGTCCGGTTATATTATAATCAGCTAAAAACAGCAATGGGTGGAGATTGCGCTTGATATGTTGGGCCGCCTTGGCCCGGCCACCAAATTCTTTGTTGTTTCTGCGGGTAAGATCGAAGTTCGGTGAATGCTTAATCTGTTTTTTTGATGGACCGCCTTTTTTGCGGAGAATGATCTTGTCTGAACCCCGCATCTTGCATGCGCTGAGGTTTTCGATGGAGCCGGTAAACAGTACATTGCCCGTTAACTGTGCCATATACGTTGGTTTAATGGTGAATAAATAATAGGAGAGAGGTATTGGGATACCTCCATATTATAGAAACAACTCAGAAGTATATTTGTACTAAACCGGAGATATCCCGGATCTGAAAAAAGGGAAGATATCTGCGAGTTAACTGCGGGATATATCGGGGATATCTCCGAGACATCTATTTTTCTCCAATGAGAACAGGTAGGAGTTCCCGGCCATAAAGGACCGGGAATGTCCAGCGTGCAATCCATAATATGAGGGGAAAGTAAAGGAGCAGCGTCCTAAGAAATGGAAACTATACCGCTGCGTATCTTAAATTAAAGTACTGGCTACCAGTCCATTTCATATCAGGTTGGTACTTAGGGATTAAATGGCGAGTATCCAATAAAATCCCAATCATAGCCTTTCAGGTTTTCCAGCAGGAGCCACCTATCGGGATAAAATTTCCAAAACCGTCCTGTTCCGCCACTGCGCGATTCTGGATCATCATGTTCCCAAAAAATTTCCACAGTGCCAGTGAGTTGTAATGTTCTTTGCCGGTCAAAATCCGGAAACATGAGACCTGCTTTGGGATTTGTTATAAAGTTGCCCAATGTATTGTACATGCTGTTACCCGCGTAATCGGGAATGAGCAAAGATCCGTCTTCCTCTATCGAGACAAAACCTGGATCTCCGCCCCGGTGGGAAGCGTCCAGATCGCCTGCATCATTGGAACTGCCAACGAAAAAAGTATCTGCTTTTCTAATGATATCATACAAATGAGGGGCCAGTAAAATTCCCCGCTCTTCGGGTGCTTCGTATACAGGCTTACAGGTTTTAACCACATGTCTTTGCTGCACGTACTTTGGACAATTAGCATAAGCCTGGTCGATGGAAACTCGAAGTAACAGCCCATGCTGTTCTATTCTGCCATTGACCCGATACCGTCTCCTGGTTGATGGTTCAATAAATAACATGCCCACTTTCGTTTGCGTGCTGATGTTGTTCCAAAAAGGATCATGCGGACTGGAATTGATCAGTTTCGTGTTGATCTCAATAGTTTCCAGATCAATCACTTTTAAGTACCCGTCCTCACCGGTCAGCAGGGAGGCAAATAATTCACCATTACTGTTTTGGCTGCTGACAATCATGAAAAGTTGTTTTTCAATAAAGTGGACCGCTCCAGGATAAATTTGACTGGTCATTCCTCTGCCATTACGTTCACCGATACTTCGTTCACCGGCTAACTTCTGTGCTTCTATTTCACCTGCGTGGTACATGTTGACATTTTATAACGGTTATACAAATTGCTTACGTTATCGCCCGATTGAGTTGATATGATAAAGAAGCACTCCTTATGAGCGATTCAGACAATAGATTCAAATATTTTTTGAGCATGTGCTTCTAAAGAAAAACCTGGGGCAACTTCCGGTTCAGGGATGAGGTACGTTTTGATGTTTTCATTCCGCTGAATAAGGGATCTTAATTCGGGAAGCTGCTTTTTCAATTCGTCGGAACTGGCGTTTTCTGTCTTTTTTTGGCGCACCCATTCATATAACAGCTTAAAATACGCCTGCTGATTGGTGGGCGTATTGCTGTTTCCCAAAGGCCCATGTCCGGATACCAGGATCTCTGGTTGTAAACTATGCATTTTATCAAGTGTGGCAATCCAGGATCTTACATCTGCATCCCTCAGTAAATTATAGGGCCCATGCTGGCACGAATCGCCTGCAAAAAGTATTTTTTCGTTGGCCAGCCATGCTATACCATCACCTATTGTATGGCCAACGCCCAGGTGTTGCAGCTCAACCCGTCTTGTTTTATCTTCAATGATTAGCTTATCTGTGAAAGTGATTGTTGGCGGAAGCAGGGTATGTTCCCGCAGGTCAGCGCGTTTTTTCGCCATATTTTCCCAACGGCCGGGCTTATTTTCATAAAAACCTGTTTCAACACGGTGAAGTTCATTGATCACCCCTGTATGCGCAATAGCGACCGCACCCTGCCGGGCCCACACGCCATTGCCATACAAATGATCGCCGTGATGATGCGTGTTAAAAACGTACCTGATTGGCTTGTCGGTGGTTTTTCTTATTTCCTGCACCAGCGCGGTTACTTTTACCGGAAAGTTTGCATCGATCACAAGTACGAAATCATCAAATATGATCCAGCCGTTATTACACTCGATTTCCTGCACAATTCCGTTTTGAAAGTAGCTTACTTTGCCTTTTGCAAAAAATACTCCTTTGGCCAGTTCTTCTATACTTTCAAAAGCGGGCGTTCCTGCTAAAATATCAGGGGCAGATGAAGGACCGCCTGGCATTGCTTTAACGGGGCCTGCCACGGAGGCAAAGGCCATGATGGAAAGGTTCTTTAAAAGATGTCTTCTATTCATGGTTGACGTATTTTATATACAGACAATTCTGTCTATTTCAAGGGCAAAAAAATATTATTTATCGTCCAACAGCACCTTTATCATTTTCTTTGCTTTTTTTACCGGCCATGTTTCTTTATATATTTTTGATTCCACAATAGCGCCTTCATACAACAGGTAAATAGCGTCACCTAAAACATCGATTTCGTCCAATGGCCTTCCTTGTAACGCTGCTTCTATGAAACCTTTTATGTATTGTCTCAATTTGCGCTTATGTTCTAATATTTCTTTTGACATCAAAGGGCTTGTATCTGCTATCTCTGAGAGCATGTTAATGAATTTGCATCCCAGGAAATTGTTCTGCTGTAATGCGTACTCAAGAAAGTCAAAACAGGCAATTAGTTTTTGAACAGGTGTCTTTTTTGCGCTAACCCACTTTTCAATGCCGGCAAACCACTCTTCGCTGCCAGCCTTTAAATAATGTATGCCTAATTCATCCTTCGATCCAAAATGCTGATACAGGCTGGCTTTAGCCACCTTTGCCTCATCAAGGATCTGATTGATCCCTGTATTGTTATACCCCTGGGTATAAAACAGTCTTGAAGCGGTTTCTAATATACGTTCCCGTGGGCCTACGTTGCTCATAGTTTTGTGTATCTACGTAAAGATAAGGGAATTTCTACAAAACAGACAAGTCTGTCTATGTTTTTGCGTAACATAGAAAAAAGCCCCTTGTAATGGGGCTTCTCTTATTCAAACATGTTATGGGTATCGCTTTTCGTTCCAACTGGGTTCTTTGCGCGCAATAAAACCCTGAATCAATTTATTTTCAACAATTTGGCATTTATGGCCACCACAATAGTACTTGCGCTCATTAAAACGGCCCCCATGGCAGGACTTAGCATAAAGGCAGGATATAATATACCTGCTGCCAGTGGGATTGCTATTATGTTATATCCAACAGCCCATATCAGGTTCTGAAGCATTTTCCGGTAAGTAGCTTTTCCAAAAGTAATGATCTGTACTACATCTTTGGGATCACTGTTTACCAATATAATATCGGCTGATTCTGCCGCTACGTCGGTACCGGACCCCACTGCAATGCCTACATCTGCCTGTGCCAGCGCCGGTGCGTCGTTTACCCCATCGCCGGTCATGGCAACAATTTCACCCTTATCCTGAAATTCTTTTACCTTATTTTGTTTTTCATGCGGCAGTACATTGGCTATATAACCATCCATCCTGAGTTTTTGGGCAACGGCAGCCGCCACGCTTTCATTATCACCTGTTAACAGGAATGATTTGATGTTCATCTGTTTTAATATAGCGATGGCTTCTGCAGCCGTTTCGCGTATGCTGTCTGCCAATGTAATAATACCGGCAGGTGTATCGTCAATCAAAATAAAATTGACGGTATCGGTTGATTGATCTACCTGTGCCGGTATAGCAGGCATATCTTTTCCATGCTGCTTAAAATAGTTAGGCCCTGCGGCAACTACCTTTTTCCCCTGTACAGTTCCTGTTACACCCATTCCCTGCATGTATTCAAAATCGGAAGACTTCCATAGTTCCAGGTGCTTTTCTTTCAGTTTGCGCATAATGCCATGTGCTATATGATGTTCGGAGTTCTGTTGTATGGCTGCTGCAAACTGGAGTATTTCATCGGCGGTGAACTGGTTATTCAAGGGTATGATCTGCTGCACCTCGTGTGTGCCTTTTGTAAGCGTTCCGGTTTTATCAAAAATAACAGTAGTGATATTGCGGGCATTTTCAAAAGCAGTGCGGTTACGGATCAATAGCCCGTGTACGGCAGACAGCGTAGTAGAGATGGCTACAACTAATGGAATGGCAACGCCTAATGCATGCGGACAGGAAGTGACCATTACGGTAACCATCCGTTCAAGCGCAAATGGAAAGGTTTTGCCGGCGGTCAACCACCATATCAGGGTAATAATTCCCACAGTTATGGAAATAATGGTGAGCCACATGGCTACTTTACCAGCCAGATTCTGAGTTCCCGATTTTGCACCCTGTGCAGATTGCACCATATTGATAACCTTGTTCAGATAACTATCGCTGCCAGTGCCGGTAACCTGAACCTTTAAAGCACCGTTTCCATTGATAGCCCCACCAATCACTTTTGCATTTTTTTCTTTCATTACCGGAGCACTTTCTCCGGTAAGCATGCTTTCATTAACATAAGAGTTGCCTTCCAGTATTAATCCATCTGCCGGGATCTTTTCACCCGGTTTTACAATAATTGTATCGTTGTTCTGCAACTCCTGTAAAGGGATATCAATTACTTCGTGATCACGTTCTACGTGCACAACAGATGGCAGTAATGCTACCAGTGATTCCAATGCGCGGGAAGCCGCCATTTGTGAACGCATTTCGAGCCAGTGGCCCAAGAGCATAATATCGATCAGCGTTGCCAGTTCCCAAAAGAAATCCATTCCCGGCAACCCAAAAATAACAGCAACACTGTACACATAAGCCGTAGTAATGGCTACTGCCACAAGCGTCATCATACCGGGATTGCGGTGCTTTAATTCTCTTATGATACCAACCAGGAAGGGCCAGCCACCATAAAAAAAAATGCCACTGCTTAAAGCAAGCAATAGATACCTGTCGCCGGCAAAGGTTAGCTGAAACCCTATCCATTGCTGGATCATATGCGACAATAATAGTATTGGAACAGTGATCGCCAGGCACAGCCAAAATCGTTTTAAGAAATCTTCTGTATGATGTCCGGCATGTTCATCATGGCCGGTATGATCGTCCTGTTGTTTGTGACGAACATGGTCCTGCATTGGCCTGGCAGGTTGGTTATGGCCTGTATGTGTATCGATTTCAGAAATTGACTGGTCTTTTTGAGAATTATCAGGCTTTTTTGGTTCTTCCCCATGAGGATGACCATGGTGGTGATTATGCTGATTTTCCATGTGCTCTGTTTTATTTTTATGGACTGGTTTTAATAGACTAACGTAATGCCTGCACCAAACCCCATATCGCTATCAAAGTGGGTGGAAAGATTAAAGTATTTGGTTACAATATACCTGAACCCAAACATGTACTCTTTATCTGTATTGGCCATAAAATTGAATCGCAAACGTTTTGATATGGGCATATCTTCTCTTTTTAACACAAAGCGGAATTTTCCTTCACTGTCAATAGATCCGTCAGCGATGAAAAGCATGGGCAGTGTGTATTCAACGCCTACGTGGATAACCTGTCTGAAATTTTTGGTGTTGGCCTGTCCGAATAAACTCTTCTTTGGGATAAGTAATTGCCCGAAAATATTCTTTTCAAAGGGATCATCTATCGTTCGTTTACGGAAATCCCACCCAATATATGGAAACCACCATTGCATTCTACCCAGGTATCTTCCAAAATGACTTTCACTTTCATAGCCGTGGTGCTCATTATAACCTATCCTCCATTCAGTTTGCAACCGGTAACGTGTATTGGCAAACATTATCTCACCATCACTGCCATTGCTCTCCAAACCAATCCTTGCCATAGGATGTATCATCCTGTCATCTGCAAATAATTTCCGTTGTGCCAATTTTGGGTTAGGTATCTCTGGGTTGGGCAAATTGTTGTCATACCTGAAAATCCTGCCCATGCCACTCATCATATGGTATAAAATGTGGCAGTGGAAAAACCAGTCCCCACCGGGTTCTGTGGCCGCAAATTCTATCGTGTCCTGTTCCATAGGCATCATATCTATGATATTCTTCAATGGAGCATATTCACCCTGGCCGTTCAATACCCTGAAATCATGGCCATGCAGGTGCATGGGATGGCGCATCATACTGTTATTGTACAGAATGAGCCGTACGTTCTCTCCATTTTTAATTAAAATTCTATCAGTTTCTGAAACCACCTTGTTATCCAGGCTCCAAACGTAGCGGTTCATATTGCCGGTAAGTGTAAAATGTAGCTCTTTTAATGGCCCTGGCGGTAAGGTAGTTTTATTAGGAGCACGCAACATTTCATAATTCAAGGTTACAATATCGGGCATTTCTGCTGTCATATTCATCCCCTGCATACTATTGCTATCTGGCATTTGCATGCTATGCATATCATGACCCTGCATGGCATCATTATTCTTTTTCGTTTTCGGATTTTCTTCACCGGTTATTTCGGGATACATAACCGTGTTCATATCCATTATCTGGTTCTGCATTTTCATGCCGTCCATCTGAACCAGATTACCCTTCATATCCATCATGTCATTCATCATCTTCATCCCGGCAAAATATTTGAGTTTGCCTGGCTTTTTGGCAGGCACCTTTTCTCCATTACCCAGCCAAAGGGATGCCGATTTCGTACGGTCTTCCGCCGTTACTAAAAATTCATAGCTCTTATTATCCGGAATGGTCACCACCACATCGTAAGTTTCAGATACGGCTATAATCAACCGGTCAACTTCCACCGGTTCTACATCATTACCATCAGTAGCTACTACTGTTATCTTTCCACCAGCATAATTAAGCCAGAAATAAGAGGACGCTCCGCCATTGGCTATACGCAATCTTACTTTATCGCCAGCCTTGAATTGCGGTTGCTCGTTTTGATTTTTTCCATTGATTAAAAACCTGTCATAATACACATCGCTTACATCCATGGCCGTCATCCGTTTCCATTCATTGGTAACCTTGGTTTTGAAGTGGCCTGTTTTAATGGCTTCCGAATAACTTTGGGTAGATCCTTTTTGTATCGCAAACCAATCTGTGGCGGCATGCAGGCTTCGATCAACTTCTTCAGGTTTCATGTCTGTCCATTCACTTAATACAACAGGGAGGGTAGGGATATCCCACTCTTTTCTTTTATTCATGATAAAAGCTCCATACATACCTATTTGTTCCTGTAAACCTGAATGGCTATGATACCAGTGTGTGCCATGCTGAACAATAGGGAATTTGTACAAATAGGTGGAGTGTGGCTTTATAGGCATTTGGGTAAGATTGGGAACACCATCCATTCTGTTGGGTAAAAACAAGCCATGCCAATGCAAAGCGGTTTCTTCATCCAGATTATTGTGCACATAAATTTCTGCGGTGTCGCCTTCGGTAAATGTTAACGTAGGCATGGGTATTTGTCCATTCACTGCAATAGCCCGTTTGGGCTTACCCCCAAAATTTACCATCGTATCAGCAATATATAAATCGTACCGTACAGTACGTGGGGGAGTAGAGGCTTCAATAGTTTTAATCGGCCCTAAATTCGCTTTTGCTGTTTTTATATTCTCTAAAGTTGAATTATTATCCCCCATATCCATTCCATCCATTTTCATGCTGTCCATGTTATCAGCGCTGTCTTTCATCGGCATTTGCGTGCTATCATGCTGATGGCCAGCGGGGGGTAAAACACCTGTTTTTCCCTTTACCAGCTTCATGCCGCATTTAGGGCAATTCCCTGGTTTGGCAGCATGAATTTCTGGATGCATTGGGCAGGTATAAGTTACAGGCGGAGCCTGCTGTTTAGCCTGCGGCGAAGGCATTTGCATAGTATCTTTATTGCCCATTTTCATAGGCATTTGTCTGGTTGTATCTTTAGACACCGGTAATTTATTCTGCCTGGATGGCGTTGGGGATGCCTTCACTTTTTTGACAATCAGTTTCATCCCACACTTAGGACAATTGCCGGGTTGGTTCATTTGCACCTCCGGGTGCATAACGCAGGTATAAATAACCGATTGCTTCTGTTTGCCCCTTTCCTGTTGCGCCCATATAAACGACCCCGAAAAAAGCAATAAGACAATTACTATTATATTTTTCATTGTTGTTTTTTTTACTGGCAACACTTTTTCTTTCTGATAAAAATAGTTTTCAGTATCCGCACTATTGCTTTACCAATAAGTTTAAACATTGCTTTAATTTTTAATTGCAAGACTGCCTCTTGTTTTTTGCGCCCAGTCTATTATTAATGCTTTATCATTTTGCGAGAGCTTTGCATTTATATGAATTAATGTATAAGAAGACAATGGCATGGTGCCATCCTTAATGCTGTTCTCAATTGATTTTAGCTTGCTTATCTGCCTTCTTAAAGAGTAAGATCCAAATTCGCTAAAGTTCAGCTCTTCCTTTCCTTGTTTAATATGGCGTGCCAACATCCATCCCAACGGCTGTATATTGTCATACCAGGGGTACTGGGTGTTATTGCTGTGACAATCATAGCAGGCCGTTTTCAGTGTAGTCTGTACATTTTGCGGAAGGCTATACATTTTTGAAATATCCGTTGCTAACACCTGCCCGTTTTTATTACGGGCAGGTTGTATAAACTGGATAACAACAAACACAATCAGTATTCCTAACAATAATTTTTTTATACGGCTCATATCCGGTGGTTTATTTTAACTCTTCCTTTACCGTGCCACAGGTTGGCATCTTCTTACCTAAATAAGGATTCCTGATTTCTTTTACCTCGCTCAGCCAGGTGGCGCCTTTTCCGTCATTGTACATAGGGCAGGAGTCCTTATATAAAGATTGTCCGGCGCCAAAAGTTTTTACCAGTTCATACATATCCTTACTCAGCATATCAAAGTGTTCCCGTTGGTGTGGGATATTGCCGCCGTTTTTGCCAATATGTTCTGCATGTTCCCGGGCATCATCTTCCACATCTTCATAGGTTTTCTTTTGTTCTTCGGTTAATGCGGATTTATCAAACTTTTGAAAAGTTTCTACCATGGTGTTACCAGCAGTGGCAGCGCCGCTGCCGTTATCGTTGGCCAGGGCATTTTTTAACTGTAAATAACCACTTAGAATATTCTTAACAGGAGCTGTAGTTTTTGTTTCTGTCATGGCCGGTGCTTCCTGTTTGGGTTGTACGCTGTCGCTGTTTGTTTTTGCCTGGCTGTTACTGTTATTATTGCAGGCAGTAAATGCGGTGATGCTAATGGCTGCTATTAAAAGAAAGTATTTCATTGTTTAAATTTTTATTGTGAGCAATTGATTGGCAGCAGCTATACGGATTAGTGCGTATAGCTGCTGCATGGATTACATGAGCATTATTTGCCTTAATGAAACTGTAGAGGGCTGAATCCGGTCAATCAAATTACCGGGCTGGTTCAAAATCAAATCTGGAAGGACTGAATGGACACACGTATCCCACGGGAGTTTAGGATATACGGTCGGACTACCTGAATTTTTTTAATTTCTGGCTTAAAAGAAGACAGGTGTGACAAATACAAAAAATGGAGAGCAATTAATGCAACAGGCATTTCAATGCCTGAATAGACTACATTAACGAGCAGTTTATCTGATTGAGAAAGCTGGGTAGCATCTTCATTACAACAATTCTCCTTTTCCGTTGCCCCGCTTTTATTTATTTCATAATGTGAATGTTGAGATTTTGTAGTGTGTGAATCCGACCTGTTATGGTGGTGATGGGACTTTCCGTTATGGTGATGGGATTTAGTGTTATGTGTAATCGATTCATCATGATGATGTTTTGAATTAAACCCCATATCCAACCCTACAGCGCAAGCAAATCCAATAATAGTATTTAAACTAAATACTATTAATAAGAAGATTGCTTTTAGTTGTATGGTTTTATTTCTTTTCACTACTATTTGCCAATAAAATTAAATATATATCTAATAATAAACAAAAACACCTTATTTACGCTTATCTACCCAAAGTTATATTTCCTGGCACATAAAACGGTTACATAATTATGGAGCCAATTTATATAATTATCAGTTTTTAACCATTCAAAGACACTGGTCAATGCTTACCCATAACACCGGTAAGTATCATTAAGCCTCAATTTTCAAGTTTCTCCAGTTGAAGTTTACCATGTTTTTTTAGTTCATATTCTCTAACCATTGCATACAATACAGGCAACACAATTAGAACAAACAAGGTAGAGGTGATCAGTCCAAATACGAAAGGATATGTTATCGGTTTCATTACATCACTGCCAGGGCCTGTGGCCAGCAAAACAGGTAAAAGGCCAAGTATGTCAACAATCACCGTCATCAATTTGGGGCGTACACGTAATACAGCACCATCGTAAATGGCATCTTCCAGCGCTTGCTTATCAAGCGGCAGCTGTTGTTCTTCCAGTCTAATTGTTTTTTTTAATAAGGAATTGTTCAGGTAAACCATCATCAACACGCCGGTTTCCACTGCTATTCCAAATAGGGCAATAAAACCAACTGCAACTGCCACAGAAAAATTTACGTTGAAGAAATAGAGCGAATAAGCGCCGCCTACCAGTGCAATTGGGATGGACGATAAAACAATCAGCACCTCATGGAATGAATGGAACGTGAAGTATAAAATTATAGTGATTATTACAAGAACAATGGGCAGTATTATCTGAAGTCGTTTTTCCGCTCTTACCTGGTTTTCATATTGCCCGCTCCATTCAAGAAAATATCCTTTTGGAAGTTTTTTTACTGCCTCTGCTAACTTATTACGGGCATCTTCCACAGTACTACCAAGGTCACGGTCACGAACATTGAAAAGCAGCGCTCCCCTGAGCATGGCATTTTCGGAATTTATCATCGGCGGACCTTCGGAAATCCCAATGTCAGCCAATGCGCCCAGTGGAATTGGCCCATAATCCATCGTAATGACGGGAAGCCTTGCCAGTTTTGTAATTGAACTCCGGTAATCCTGCGCCAATCGCACATTTACAGGAAAACGTTGTCGTCCTTCTATGGTTTGTGTAATGTTCATACCACCCAACGCTGTTTCTATAAACATGTTCACCTCATCTACAGATAAATTATACCGGCCCAGCTCTTCTTTCTTTATTTTTATATCAATGTATTTGCCTCCGGTTATAGGCTCTACATACAGATCCTTTACACCCTCGATATTCAGGAGCGACTTTTTGAATTCTTGTGCTAGCTGGTTTATGGTATCAAGATTTTGTCCATATATTTTTACTCCCACATCTGTTCTTATACCGGTTGAAAGCATATTGATACGGTTGATGATGGGCTGCGTCCAACCGTTTATTACACCTGGAATTTGCAGTTTGGAATTTAATTCATTGATAATATCATTTTTGGTAATGTCCTTTCGCCATTGAGAATTCGGCTTAAGCAATATGATGGTTTCAATCATGCTGATAGGCGCATTATCGGTGGCCGTGTTGGCACGACCAGCTTTGCCTAATACGTTTTGCACTTCAGGTACAGTTAGTATCAGTTTATCCTGCACCTGCATAATGCGTTTAATTTCTGAATTCGAAATATCGGGCAGGGTCACTGGCATGAAAAGCAATGATCCCTCATCCAACGGCGGCATAAATTCCCTGCCCAAACGCATCACCAGTGGAATACTGCCTGCCAATATTAAAAGGCTCATGAGCAGTGTAAGCCTTTTCCATTTTAAGCACCCACGAAGAATAGGTGAGTATAGAAAGATAAAAAATCTTGATACGGGATGCTTGCTTTCTGGTCTGACTTTTCCTTTTAGTAAAACAGTCATTAGCACGGGCACCAGGAATATGGCAACCAATGCTGAACCAATCATGGCAAAGGTTTTTGTCCATACCAGCGGAGCAAAAAGCTTGTGTTCCTGACCAGTTAAGAACAGGATCGGGCTGAATGAAACCAACGTAACAAGGATGGAACTGACTACAGCCTTCCCGATCATTTTGGAAGATGCTTCAATTTTTTGCTCCCGTTCCTGTTTAGTCAACATACAAACTGTTTAATCGGTTTCACCGCTTAGTGATTTCATGGTATTTTCCACCATCACAATGCCTGCATCCACCAGGTCACCTACTGCCAGCGCCACGCCTGCCAGGGACATGATATTGGAGGTAATGCCAAACCATTTCATCAGGATAAATGCAATCAGCACCGACATTGGAATGGTGATCACTACCACCAAAGCGCTGCGTATGTGGAGCAGGAATATGAACAAAACCAGGCTCACAATGATAATTTCTTCAATGACGGCTTCTTTTAATGTGGCAACGGTCGATTCAATTAAATCAGAGCGATCATAGGCTGGCTTAAATTGTACCCCCGGCGGCAATCCTTTTTCTACGTCAGTTAACTTTAATTTCACCCTGTCAATTACGTCTTTTGCATTTTCCCCATACCGCATCACCACAATACCGCCGACCTTTTCACCTTCTCCATTTTCTTCAATAATTCCAAGCCGAAGATCGCCGCCCATTTGTACTGAACCAATATCTTTAATGCGTACCGGGATAGAATTAATGGTCTTTATTGAAATATTTTCTATTTGACCGATGTCTTTAATATAACCTAATCCGCGGATGATATAACCCATATCGGATTGTTCAAATTTTCGTCCGCCCACATCATTATTGTTCATTTTGATCCTGTTCACCACATCCATCAACGGAACATTGTAATACTGAAGCAGTACCGGGTCAACTATTACCTGATATTGTTTTTGAAATCCACCGAAGGAAGCTACTTCGCTTACGCCTTCTACTGTTTGTAATGCAAAGCGGATATACCAATCTTGTATTGCTCTTAATTCGCCCAGATTATAACCGGGAGCGTTCAGGGTGTACCAGAAAACATGGCCAAGACCTGTACCATCTGGTCCTAATGTGGGAGTTACGCCTGGTGGCAGTAAACGTTGCGCGGAATTTAATTTTTCAAGTACCCTGGTCCTTGCCCAATATATATCGGCGTTGTCATCAAAAATTACAAACACGAAGCTCATGCCGAACATGCTGTTAGCTCTTATGTTCTTCACTTTAGGTATGCCCTGCAGGTTGCTTACGAGAGGATAGGTGACCTGGTCTTCAATTATTTGAGGACTACGTCCCATCCATTCAGTGAAAATGATAACCTGGTTCTCTGAAAGGTCAGGTATGGCATCAACCGGTGTAGTCTTTAAAGCATAAGCGCCATATATCACCAATACCGCAGCCATCATCAAAACGATAAACCGGTTCCGTAACGCTGCTTCAATTAACTTTGAAATCATGGTGATTTACATTAGAAACAAAGGCAACTGGCTACGAGCTATCCTTTACATGAAGGTATATTGCTAGGTGTTAAGGAGTTATGATCAGCGTCACTACTTAAGGTGATTTACTTCATTATGTAGACTTGATAGCCAGCGAAGTTGACACCTGCCTATCGAAGATTATCGCAGACTTGTTTGTTACTTTTCTTTCAATAATTTGGCATTTATAGCCTCCGCAATCATAATTGTGCTCATTAAAACGGCAGGTTCTGAAACATTTTTCCATAATTCACAGAGTTATTTTTAAAATGTTGCAGGGTACAATTTCTAAGCAATCTCTACGGTTACATTATCATTCAGCGGATAGCTCTGGCAAAGTAAAATGATCCCTGCATCTACGTCATCCTGCCTGATAGCATAATTGTTAATCATTTTTACTTCGCCACTGATCAATTTTGCAGTACACTTGCCACAAGTACCTTCTTTGCAGGAATAGGCTAGCGGTATTTTGTCTTCCAGCGCGGCGGCTAAAATGGTTTGTCCCACCCGCACATCCAACAAATTGGTTTGCTCATAAAAATGCAATAGCACTTCCTGCGGCTCTTGCGGTAATGAAACGGATTCATTCGAAAATTCCGGTGCAAACCATTCCATATAAATATGGTCAGTAGGCACCTGTATCGTTTCCAGCAGCTCACTGTACATTTTCATAAGCCCCGAAGGTCCGCACATGAAATATTGTACCCTGTCAAGTGGATCATCGGTAGCCCGTGTAATAAGTTCCTGAGCAACGGACTGGTTTAACCGCCCGTTAATTACGGTTGTCCCTGATTCTTCAAAATCTTTAGGTTGCGATAAAACATGGTAACTTTTTAACCGCCCTGCAAACCTTTCTGTCAACCCATCAATAGCGCTTCTGAAAATGATATCTTCCTGGGTGCGACTGGAATAAATGAGACTAACCTTTGTGTCGTGCGACCGGCTGAGAATAGAACGTGCGATGGAATAGAGCGGTGTTATTCCACTACCGCCGGCCATCAACACAATATGCTTTGAAGTATAGGCACTGGTTAAAGGAGTAAACTTACCATAAGGCCCATCAATATACCATTTATGGATATTTGAAATGTTATCAAGAATAAAATTGCTCATTACGCCGCCATTTACTCTTTTTACAGTAATAGATGGCTTTGCATCTTCATCAGGGGATGAACTTAGCGAATAAGACCGGGTTACAGGCTCATCATCTATCAATAATGTAACCTCTATAAATTGTCCGGGAGCATATATAAAAGGAACGCCGCCAGTGTCGAAGATCACTGTTATTGTATCTTCCGTTTCGCCTATAACAGCGGCAGTTGTCCATATTTCTTTACTTGCCATGGATAAAAATAACGAATAATAGGGTCAAAAGGTTCAATCTATGCAAGTTGCAGCTTGTTCTCAGATGGGTTGTTATATAATTACTGAAAATACTTATAAAATTACCCACATAAAAAAGGCCCGTACAACCGGGCCCTTTTTACAATAATATTTCGTTCCTACAATTTATAACTCAACGTTGCCGAGAACTGTGCTGGCGGAATGGGATTCACGCTGTAGTTCTCATGAACATAAAAGTTATAAGTATTGGTAATATTGGAAATCTTCGCCAGCAATGAAACTTTTCTGAAGGTATAACCGGCCGTTACATCGATCGTGGTAAAACCGCTGACGTCGATCCGGCGGTCGCGATAAGCAAAGGTAGCCGTATTATTGGCTTTGGTAACATCGGTATTCCATCCACCTACGCGGTCGCCAATGTAAACGATGGTGGTTCCTATTTTGAACCCTTCCAGGCGGCCTTTTCCAAAAGTATAGAAAATACTACCGTTGGCGGTATGTGCCGGATTGTTTACCAGGCGCTCACCGGTTTTGAAACTACCCACTGTTGTGTCGGTTTTAGTGTAGCGCAAATAGTTATAGCTGTATCCGGCTGTTATGTTCAATCCTTTTAATGGAGAGGCAGCCAGGTCTATTTCAACACCGTCACTGGTTGTTTCACCGCTCAGCATTTTGATGTTGGTATTGCTGTTGGGTTTACCATCTAATGTATAGGGAGCTGTTTGCGCCAGGTTGTTATTGATTATGCGGTATACAGTCACATTAGCCGACAGCATACCATTCAGGAACTGGGTCTTTACACCTGCTTCATATTGATCGATCAAAGAAGGTTTTATCGCTTTGCCTTCTATGTCCTGACCAGTATTGGTGTTGAATGAATTGGCGTAGCTTACAAAGAATGAGGTTGTATTGAAGGGTTTATATACCAACCCAAAGCGGGGTGAAAAGGCTTTGTCGTATCTGGCAACCCCTGTTGTTTTCGTACCATTCGTCAGGTTGGTAGAGTCAATGCCACGGGTTTCTACATAAGCCCATCTGATACCAGCCAGTATATTGAATTTAGGCGACAGCTTAATCAAGTCCTGCACATATACGCCAAAACGGTTCACCGGCGCCAGTCTTTCTCTGATGGCTGTAGCTTCCGGTATATCGGTACGCTGTGAATATTTTCCCGGATCCAGGATATTGATTGAATCATAGATCTGATTAGTAACATTATAATCGTTATTGAAAGTAATTGTTCGATCAGCGTCAATACCAGCAAGCAGGTTATGCTCCAGTTGAGCAGTATTGAATTTTCCGACCAGGTTTACCTGTCCGGCATAAAATTTTTCGTTTGTGAAGATCCTGCCCAGTGGTCTTTTCCATTTACCAGTGGAATCGGCCTGTATGCGTTCTACTGAATAGTAATCTCTTTTGTAATACTGGTATGAAAATGAGGAATTGAGCTTCCAGTTTTCAGAAAGCTGATGTTTTACAGTGAGCGTGGTTGTAGTTTGTTGCGTTTTGCTGTATTGCCAGGCTGTGCCCATAAAGCGGGAACGGGGCACATCCGGAATTTTTTTGTCACCAATGCTACCGATGCCAAAATCGGGCGTGAAGTTATGATAGAGGTAATCAGCTTCTGCCACCAATTCTGTGCGCTTACCCAACTTAAACAGCAGGGAAGGGTTTACATAATACCTTTCAGAGCTTACCTGGTCGCGGAAGCTGTTGGCCTTTTCATATGTGCCGTTGATACGATAGGCGATAGAAGAAGAGATCGGTCCATAAATATCGAAAGCGGGTTTATACAGATCATAGCTGCCTATGCGCATCGATATTTCACCACCCTGCGTGAATTTAGGCTGTTTCGTTACCATGTTCACAATACCACCGGGCGCTACCTGGCCATACAGGATAGCGGCGCTTCCGTTCAATATTTCCACATTTTACAGCGCACTCATTTCAGGCATAACCCCCGAATTCACGCGGAAACCGTTTTTGAATAAATTGGTATTTCCCAGGCTATAACCCCTGGCGCCAAAGCTTTCCTGCACATTGCCTCTGGTAGTGGTGACATATACACCATTCACGTTCCTGATCACATCGCTCAGGCGCAATGCCTGCTGTTCACGAATCAAACCATGTCCGATCACGCTCAGGCTCTGGGGCAGGTCCATTGGATCAATCGTAATTTTACCAATGCTAACCGGTTGGTCGTTTAAATGTTTGCGGTTTGTTACAACAACTTCTTCCAGTTGTTTACGGTTTTCAAAGAGGGCAAAATTCACTTCCGATATTTCATTCCTTTTTACCGTAATAGCTTGTTCCTTTGACTGAAGGCCAGCCATTGTTACAAGCAGGGTATATTGGCCAGGTTTTATTTTCCGTATTGTGTAAACACCGTTTTCATCGGTGATGGTGCTGCGATTCGCTTCTTTAAGTGTAACCGTCACATAAGCAGCAGGTTGATTATCATTGGTTTGAATGTGTCCTTGTACAGTACCTGTCTCTTTTTCTTCCGGAAGTTCACTGGCGTTGTTTGCCGGCACTTCCAATAGGGCTGTTTGTGCATAGCCTCCATTAAAAACAGTAAAAAAAGCAATTAGCAGGGTATAAAATCTGGTCACAGTCGAATTTTTTTTGCAAAGAAAGCTCCCGCAGGGCTGAGCCTTGTGCCGCATGCGGAAAACCTGGTTACGCGATCGGGAAAAAATGACGATTCTATCTAAATATGCCCCTCATATAGACTTTTGGATATAACCAGAGGCTGTCTTATGGTAATAATGTGACAATGAATTACATTGCGCACATTTATACCACATGAGCCTCTCTAACATTGATATAAAGGATAAAACCCAGCCTAAGGAAGATATTAAAATATCAACCTTTCGAAAAGAGGTTAGAAAAACCACCCCGCACAAACACAATAACTATTTTGAAATAATCTATCTCTCCGGTGGCAGTGGATTCCACACGATCGATTCCCGCAAATTTGAGGTAACTCCGCCGGTCATTTTTTTTGTCAGAAAGGAGCAAACCCATCACTTCGACCTGGAGGGGGAACCCGAAGGTTTTGTAGCCATTATCAAAAAGCCCTTTGTTCAAAAAAGTCTGGATAATGAATTGAAACTTTTATTATTGAAGTTTAGCAGCCTGGATTGCATCGGTGTAAGCGATAACCAAACCATTGATCAGTTATTTCATTTGTTGGCCAAAGAATATATGGTCCACAGTGAACAAAGTTTTCATATCATCGAAGGATTACTAAAGGCATTATTAGCCAAGATCCTCGAAATTGCCAAACCAGTGATCCGTTCATCTGAACTTAAGTCAGACCTGTATCAAGCCTTTCTTGAATTATTACAGGCTGGTACGGTTGTTAAAAATTCTGTACAATTCTACGCGGAGCAATTGAATACGTCCCCGCAAAATCTGAATGCAGCCTGCCGCAAAGCAGTCAATCAATCTTCCACAGAAGTACTGGCCGAATTTATAACCAGCGAGGCCAAACGACTTTTATTGTACACGAACAATACGGTTTCACAAATAGCGACAACGCTTGATTTTATTGACGCATCCCATTTTGTAAAATATTTCAAGCGCATCACCGGCAAAACGCCACAATCATTCAGGCTATCAATCGAATAATACCGTACTATTTTCAAATATACCATGAATTAGGTGGCTAATTTCCAATATTTGCTTCGAATGATTGCGGATATGGGCCCATAATGCCTTATCCGCAATTCTTTATTTATAGCCGGCCATACAACCAAAATCATAAACAAGCATGTCAGCATTTCGGCAATCGGGGTATCGCATATACCTGGCAATTACTTCTATCACTTTGTTGATCATTCTTGCTGATCCCCAAATCGCAACAGCGCAGAAAGTAAACCTATCCATAAAGGAAACATTGGAAAAGGTGGAGCACAACCTCCCGCAACTGGAAGCATACCGGCAGCAGACGATGGCGGCACAGGAAAATGTTTCACTGGCTAAAAACAGCCTGGTTCCTGATCTAACAGCCGGTTACCAGGTAAATATGGCTACGTTCAACAACATCACCGGCATGAGTTATCCTGGTTTTCTGCTACCCATTAGCGGACCGCCTTCCGCCAGTAACGACATGAATTTTGTACCAGGAACTGCATTGGGTGCGCTTATTAAATGGAACCCTTTTACCTTCGGTCAACGCAATGCGGCGATAGAGAAAGCGGCCGCTCAATATAAACAGGCCAATACCACGTACAATGAACAATTGTTTCAATACCAGTATGCTGCTATAAATCTCTACCTCGAAGCTCTTTATTGTAAACAGGTAACCCATATATCAGAAGCTGTTATTAATAGAAATAAAGTAGGGCTGGAACAGTCATTGGTGCTTGCAAAAAATGGATTGAAACCAGGTATCGATACGGCGCAATTTCAATCGGTCATTACCCAGTCGGAAATAGAATATCTTCAAACTGAAAAAAACTATTTCGGAAAATTATCGGAACTAACCCGGTTGACAGGCATTGCCGGTTCTGCCATGGATATTCTTTTAACCGACTCAGCCCTGAAGCCATTATTGATGTCAGGTGATTCCTTTTCCCTCAATAGCCACCCTTATTTTCAGGCGATCGAGTCGCAGAAAAACAGTACGGCAGCCGGTTTGCGCGAAATACAACGTTCATGGGTTCCACAACTCGATATCTGGGGCAATGTATATGCCCGTGGCTCCGGTGTCAGTGCCAATGGAACCGTCAACAAGGCCGATGGATGGGGGCTTTCCAGAACCAACGCCGGTATCGGTCTGCAACTGAGCTTCCCGGTGCTGCAATTCAGCAAGGTCAATATTAAGAAAAAGCAATACAATTTATTGTTGAGATCGGATGAAGCCAGGCTATCGCAGGCCCGTCTTGACATTACCAAACAAATTGAAAATGCAGAATGGCAATACAAACAGGATGTAAAGATCGCTGGTAAAACGCCGGTGCAACTGAAAATTGCCACAGACGTATATGATGGTTTAAAACTAAGTTATGAAGCCGGGTTAATTGATTACACAAGGCTTTATCAGTCGCAGTATGAATTAACAAAAGCAGAACTGAACAACGCCACGGCAAAATTACAATTGTGGAGGTCTTTACTGGCCATTGCCATCGCCAAAGGAAACCTGCACATTTTTGTAGACCAACTTAACTGATCGTATGAAACTCATTATAGCAGCATTACGGCACCCCATCACTATACTGGTAACTGTGTTGGCCATCTTATTTTTTTCATGGCTGGCAGTTGGCAATACAAAAGTGGATATATTCCCGAAACTTGGTCTGCCAACGGTTTATGTGGCGCAGCCTTACGGCGGATTATCGCCGGAGCAAATGGAAGGGTTTATTACTTCGTATTATGAATATCATTTCCTGTACATCACCGGTGTGAAATATGTAGATTCAAAATCTATTCAGGGTGCAGCGCTTATCAAGATCGAATTTAATGAAGGCACAGACATGAGCCAGGCAATGGCCGAAGTAGTGGGCTATGTAAACCGGTCAAGGGCTTTTATGCCACCTGGTACCGTTCCGCCTTTTATTACCCGTTTTGATGCCGGCAGCGTACCTGTAGGCCAATTGGTATTCAGCAGTGAAACCCGTTCGTTGGGTGAAATATCTGACCTGGCATTGTTCCGCGTACGGCCTATGTTTTCAACGCTGCCCGGCGTTTCTGCACCGCCTCCTTTCGGCGGCAATCAAAAGACCGTTTTGATCACGGTGGATCCTGACAAGATCAGAAACTATCATCTTACGCCCGACCAGGTGGTGCAATCACTGGTAAAAACAAATACCATTAGTCCGGCCGGCAACATGCGAATAGGGGACAGTACTTATATAACACCTCAAAACAGTGTGATCGAGAATTTACAGGAATTACAAAATATGCCTTTGCAGCTGGGAAGCGGGCCTTCCGTATACGTAAAAGATATTGCAACGGTATCGTTGGGGTCTGATGTAACCAGCAGCTATGCACTCATCAATGGCAAACGCTCCGTTTATATACCGGTTACCAAAAGAGCAGATGCGTCTACCTGGGATGTTGTACAGCGAGTAAAAGCCGCGTTGCCTGATATGCAGGCCGCCATTCCGGATGATATTAAAGTTTCCTATGAATTTGATCAATCGGGTTATGTGATCAATGCGCTCAAAAGTTTATTGTTTGAAGGCGGGCTGGGCGCTATACTCACCGGGCTCATGGTACTGCTGTTCCTGGGCGACCCGAGAGGTGCGCTGATCGTTGTATTGACGATTCCGCTGGCGCTGCTGACATCGGCTACTTTTTTATACCTCACCGGGCAAACCATTAATATCATGACGCTTGGCGGCCTGGCGCTCTCTGTGGGTATATTGGTAGATGAAGCCACCGTCACCATTGAGAACATTCACCGGCATATGGAAAAGGACAAAAGCAAGGCAAGAGCTATTGCTGATGCGTCAAAAGAAATAGCCGTTCCCAAATTGCTGATCTTATTGAGCATACTTTCTGTATTTGTGCCGGCCCTATTTATGAACGGCGTGCCTAAAGCCATGTTCCTGCCATTGTCACTCGCAGTTGGCTTTGCGATGATCGCTTCCTTCCTGCTTTCCCAAACCTTTGTTCCGGTAATGGGGAACTGGCTTATGAAGCATCACTTAAATACCACTAAGAAACAGCCTGTTGTTTTTGACCGGTTTAAAAAGAGATATGTTCAATATGGTGGCCGCATGCAGGGCAATGGCGGAATACTTACCGTATTGTTTATTGCATTGTCTATTGGCGCTGTTATGCTGTTGTTTTCTGCCATTGGTACCGAATTGTTTCCGAAAACCGATACCGGCCAAACACAGGTGCGGTTACGGTTGCCCATAGGCACGCGGATGGAAAGAACGGAAGATGCTACACGTACATTACTGGATACCGTGAGCCGCATTGCCGGAAAGGAAAATGTGATCATTACTTCTGCTTTTGTAGGAACGCAGCCTTCCAGCTTTCCGGTAAACTATATTCACTTATGGACAGGCGGGCCTCATGAATCGGTTACAAAGATCAAATTACGATCAGGCGCTGTTCCTTTGGAAAAATTCAAAGATCAACTAAGGGCTGCTGTCGCACAGGAAATTCCTGCTGCAAAGATCTCTTTTGAACCAGGCGATTTGGCGGAACAGGTACTCAACCTTGGTTCTACCAATCCGGTTGAAATTGCGGTAGTCAATAAAAACCTGGAAGAAGGGAAAAAAACTGCCAACTGGCTTTATAATCAACTTTCGGCCATTTCCTGGTTTAAGGATGTTCAGATCACCACACCGCTTAATTTTCCGGCTATTAAAATTGATATAGACAGGGTAAAAGCGGGACAATTGAATGTTACCACCGATCAAATAACACGCTCCGTCACCGCAGCCACCTCATCGAGCCGCTTCACATCACCGGCATACTGGCTTGATAAAACGACAGGCACTGCTTATATCATACAGGTACAATACCCTGAGTACCGGATGAACAATACCGCGCAGTTGGAAAAAATTCCGGTATCGTCTGATAATGGGAACCTGCATTTGCTGAGTGAAGTAGCCTCCTGGAAGCGGATCAGCATTCCAGGCGAGTACGACCGGCTAAACCAGCAACGCTATATTACTATAACTGCCAATGTACAGGGCCAGGACCTGGGTGCTGCTTTTAAAAAAGTGAATGGACTCATACACCAGGCGCCTGTTCCCAAAGGCGCGAAAATATTATTACGTGGGCAGCCGGAACTGTTGAAAGACACGCTGTATAGTTTGCAGTTCGGATTACTGGTGGCCATTGTTGTCATCTTTTTATTAATGACAGTATTTTTCCAGTCTTTTCGCGTATCGCTTTCAATACTATCTGTAATTCCGGCAGTAATAGCAGGTTCTTTATTCCTGCTGTTGATCACCGGCCAATCCCTAAACATACAATCCTATATGGGTTGTATTATGGCTATCGGTGTTGCCATTGCCAACGCCGTACTTTTTATTACAGCGGCAGAAGTACAGCGAAAGGCCGGCGATCTTAGGACGGCTTACCTGGCGGCATCGGAAAGCAGATTACGGCCTATCATCATGACAAGCCTCGCCATGATTGCCGGTATGATACCGATGGCTATCGGGTTGGGCGAAAGCGGTGATCATACCGCACCACTGGGCATTGCCGTTATCGGTGGGCTGTTATTTTCAACATTAAGCGTACTGTTCTTCCTGCCCCGGGTATATCATTACACAGTGGGAAAAAGAACGTATGTTTCAGCATCTCTTGACCCCGACGATCCCGCGCATGTGGGACAGTAAAATTTTAATGAATAATTAAAAGCATCATAGGTTATGAAATATTTTATTGCAGCATGCTGTATAGCTTTATCGTTCGGCTGTCAAAACGATACCCGCCCACCTGCAGTTGCTGCGTCCGCTAATGCCCCCGACACGGTTCCTGTATTTGTGTTACATGATACCAGCGTAACCAAAAGTATTGAGCTATCTGCTGAACTATTACCCTATGAACAAGCCGAACTCTTTGCCCGGGTGCAGGGCTATATAAGAGATCTAAAAGTAGATATGGGCGATAAAGTGAGCCGGGGACAAACGCTTGCCATTATTGAAGCACCGGAGCTGCAAACAAAATATGCCGAATTTCAGGCTTCCTTACAGGCAGCGAAAGCCAAATACATGAGTAGTGCCGATGTGTATCAACGCCTTTCCAAAGCAGCGCAGGCAAAAACACCGGGTATCGTAGCGCCGGTAGATCTGGAGCGAAGCAAGAACCAATACCTGGCAGACAGCGCCAGTTATGAAGCCTCCCGCCAGTTGACCCGGTCTTACAAAGAAGTGGCGGGCTACCTGGTGCTGCAAGCTCCGTTTGACGGCGTTATCACCGCAAGGAATGCAGACCGGGGTACGCTGGTTGGTAACAATCAGGCGATCTTAACAATACAACGGAATAATAAATTGCGGCTACGGGTAGCGGTTCCCGAAGTATATGTAGCCTCAGGTGCTGTTGACAAAACAACTAATTTCAGGGTAGATGCCTATCCCAATAAATTATTCCAGGCCACTCTTAGCCGGAAAAGTGAAAGCATCGATCCACAAACAAGAACAGAATTATGGGAATATGTGTATGATAACAATAACCATGAACTTAAATCGGGCTCCTTTGCCTATGTTAAGGTAGGATTGCAACGTCCCGGAAATTCATTTATCATTCCACCCACAGCCATTGTTACCAACCAGGAACGAAAGTTTGTAATCAAAATTAAGGAGGGCAAAGCAGCGTGGGTTGATGTTCGGCAGGGTATGTCTACAGACAAAGGCATTGAGGTTTTTGGCGATTTGAACAATAACGATACGTTGATGATAAGGGCTACTGATGAAAGAAAACCGGGCAGCACGGCCTTTTGGAAAATAAATCATTAAAGACACTTCGGGAAATTCACTACAAATTTTAAAAAAAGCTAAATTAACAATATATTACAGGCTGGTTCTACGGTCATTGCCAACCCAGCCATTTACTCCCCTAAATATCAAAAGCCGCATATTCCGGCTCCCGGAACCGGGAAAAATCGCATAAACTGCTGAGTTTATTCACAGTGCAGGCGTTAATAGTGGTAAAACACAAAATCCATAACTGGAGCGAATTGCTTATTTTTGTTTCAATTTAACGGATCATATGCAGGACAACATCATTGACCTACGGCACGTAAATATCTATCAGGGCAACAATCTCGTTTTACAGGATGTAAATTTCAAAGTACAAAAAGCGGAGTTCGTGTACCTGGTTGGAAAAACAGGTACCGGTAAATCGAGCCTTTTAAAGACCATGTATGGCGATCTGCGTTTAAAAGAGGGGGATGGCACTGTGGTGGGCTTTAACCTGCGCGATATGGACTGGAAGAAAGTACCTTTTCTTCGCCGCAACCTGGGTGTTGTTTTCCAGGATTTTCAATTACTTACCGACCGCAACGTAAACGATAACCTGCGCTTTGTGCTTCGGGCCACCGGCTGGAAGGACGAAAAGCTCATGGATGAAAAAATATTGGATGTACTGGATAAAGTAGGCCTGAAAGCCAAAGGCTTTAAAATGCCTTTTGAATTAAGTGGTGGCGAACAACAACGTGTTGATATTGCCCGGGCATTACTCAATTCGCCCAAACTGATCCTGGCCGATGAGCCTACCGGTAACCTCGATCCGGAAACTTCCGATGAGATCATGCAGTTGCTGTTTCACATTTCGCGCGATTACGGTACTGCTATCGTAATGGCTACCCACGATTATATCGTCATCAATAAATACCCAGCCCGCACGGTACGTACCGAAAGAGGCCGGGTGATCGACAACGCTAAAATATCCATTGAATAAGACGCTGGGCATTTCGTTTGTTATCGAATGTGGAAAGCAGTAGTGTTTTTCGCAAACGGATCTCTTCTTCTGCAAACGGCTGACGGTACAATTGCACAATAATGCTTTTAAAAGCGGTGGCATTTGTCCCGATATGACAGGCCGATTCAAGTCCGGTGCTTAGTACCGTAGCTTCATTCACCAGGCAATGCCGCCCGTTAAATAAGGCATTCAGCAGTTTCAGCTTTACACCGGTTATATTAAAGGAGGGGAGTATGTTTATCTGCGCCTTTCCAATCATATCCTGCATTTCCTGCTCTGAAGGATCGGCCACCAGGCAGGCATTTCCGCTTTTATTGGCGATGCGTTGTAATTTGGGAGAAGGATCTTTTCCGGCGATCACCAGCGGTATCTTTAAATCGTTGAACACTTTTTTCATTAACCAGATAGCGGCCTGCTCGTTTTCGGTTACTGACAGGTTTCCATGGTATAAACAAAAACAACCAACGCCTTCGGGGGACGATATCTGCGTATACGGCAAAAACACGGGTAGGGTAGCTGCCTGCTTTGCGCCAAATTCCTTTCGGTAGGTATTGGTATCCTGTTCCGATACGGCCAGTACCAATGCTTTGTTGGCGATGTTTCTTTCGTATTGTTTCAACAGCCTGCTCTCGTTCAGATAATACATTTTACGGAACAGGGAATTGCAGGAATGGAATAACTGCCGGTAATATTTATACTCCACATTATGCAGGCGCAGGATCATTTTGCGGCTATTGAACCGTTCATCCTGCAGCAGGTACGTACAATGCACGCCTTCCAGCAAAATGGGATAATTGTCCTTTAATAACCTTTCTTCCAATACCGCATTGGTACGGGAAGCTACTATATAAGGTAATTTATGTGAGAATCCTTTATGCCCGCACTGCCGGGGATAATAACGCACTTCGGCGCAATACTGTTCCAGTTCGGGCTGTTGTTCCCGTTTGTTCTCAAAACAATGTAAATGGATACGGATGCCTTGCTGATACAGCGCTACCAGTTTATAGAACAGATCAAAATAGCCGCCATGCTCAACAGGGTAGGGTACGTCGAAACAGATAATATGTAAATGCTTTTCCAATGGCTACAATATGTTTTTATAGAACTCCAATAGCTTTTTTTCTTCTTCCTGCCAGTTAATGGCCTCGCGGGCCTTTAAACAATTTTGTTGCAAATGGTTATACAAATTTTCGTTATTTAATAATTCATTAAGCCCCCCGGCTATTGTTTCGGGGTTCAGGTCGTTTATAAGAACAGCTACAACGTGCTTATTGTTTATTTCCTGATAAGCCGGGTAATTCACACACAATTGGGGTAAACCGGCATGCAGGTAGTCAAAGAACCGGTTTCCGAGGGAATGATAGTTATTTAAACTTTTGTTTTCAAACAAGGTTACCCCGGCCCAGGCCTGCCGGGTATATTGATTTAGTGCTGCCGGCAAGATCTTTCCTTTGAAAATTACCTTATCGGCCAACTGATGTTCCTGAACCAGTTGCCGGGCCTGCTGCATAAAATTTCCGTCGCCACAAATGATCAGCTGCGCATTTACCCATTTCATGGCGGGTATCAGGGTCTCAAAACTGCGGCCTTCATTCACCGCTCCCTGGTATAATATATACTTCTCCGGTTTTTCGGGTATGCTAAGCGGCTGCAATACGGGTACATTGCGTACGACTTCGTACCGTACCTGGTACAACCGGTAAAATTCATCGGCAATGGCCTGGTTAACCGTATAGCCATGCCTGAATTTGGGCACCGTAAATTTTTCCACCCGCTTCCATACTTTATAAACCAATGGCCTGGTCACCACTTCTTTCATTTCACAGAATAATTCATGCGCATCATACACGCGGGGGATGCGTTTCAGCTTTGAAATAAAATAAAAGGGGAGTATCGTATCCAGGTCAATGGCACATACGGCATCGGCTTTTTTAAATAATAAAAAGAAGAACAGCCGCAGGTTGTATTCCAGGTAACTGATCTTGCCGGTCGCAAAAAAGCAGAAAAGTCTTTTTTGGGTAAAAGTACGAGGTATTAAAGCGGGCGTTTGTGACCATCGCCGGCCGATCAGGGTAACCGAATAACCGGCCCCTGCCAGCGAGGAACAGATGCGAATCATCCGCTGATCGTAGTTTAAATCATTGGTAACGGCAAAAACAAGGTGCTTCATCAATTCGTTAAGGGTCTAAGCTATATATTTGTAAGTCAATCAATAATAAGAAAACGATACTGGTTGCTAGTTATTGGTTTCCAGGCATTCAACGATTGAAGTCCCGGGAACTGGTAACCCCGCCAGTGCGGGGCGCCAAAAATAGTGCTTTTAAAAAAATTTCCCCATACTATCCACTCAATTAGAATTTATTATATACCTTTGCCGGCAAAATAAGAAGATATTTATTTGGATGTCATTAAAAAATTTGAGATGCCGTATTTAACAAAAGAGAAAGTTTCGAGCGTATTTGCACAATTTGGTGGCAAAGCTACAAACACAGGTTCCACAGAGGGACAAATTGCGTTGTTGACAGAACGCATCAACCGTATTTCGGAACACCTGCAAGCAAACAAAAAGGATTTCTCTACACACCGTGGTCTGATGACGATGGTAGGTCAGCGGAAACGCCTGCTGAATTTCTTAAGCAAACATAACCTGCAAGGTTACCGCGCTTTAATCGAAAAACTTGGTATCAGAAAATAAGTATGTAATATATTAAACAACTATTCCCAACTGTATGCCGGTTGGGAATAGTTGTTTTTGCTATACTTTTTTTACTGAACAACGTTGCTTTAATAACCTGGTTGCAGATTATCTCCGGCTCATCATCTCCCACCTCATGCAGGATGTAATAGCGACCATAAACTACAATTTAGTATGCTCTCTCAACCAATTAGCGTAACTTTTGATATAGGGGGCGGACGTATGGTTTCTATTGAAACCGGCCGCCTTGCCCGTCAGGCCGACGGCGCCGTTACGGTACGCCAGGGTAATTGCATTTTGCTGGCCACGGTGGTTGCCAACAAAGAACCTAAGGAAGGACAGGAATTCTTTCCCCTGGTAGTGGATTACATGGAAAAATTTTCATCAGCTGGCCGTATCCCCGGTTCATTCTTCAAACGCGAAGGAAGGCTGAATGATTATGAAGTGCTGATCAGCCGGTTAATTGACCGCGCTTTACGTCCACTTTTCCCCGAAGATTATTTTTGTGATGTACAGGTACTGGTAACGCTTGTTTCGAGCGATGCCGAAGTAGTTCCTGATGCACTGGCCTGCCTGGCCGCATCAGCAGCACTGGCAGTATCTGATATTCCCATTAAAGAAATTATTTCTGAAGCACGTATAGCCAGAATTGAAGGCGAGATGGTTGTAAACCCAAGCCGTTCACAACTGGCCAAAGCCGATATGGACTTTATCATTGCCGCCACCAGCAAAAACCTGATGATGGTGGAAGGTCAGGCACAGGAATGCAATGAAGAAGACCTGGTGAAAGCCATGGAAATGGCGCATGACGCCATTCGTATACAGATCCAGGCACAGGAAGAATTGCGCGCCAAAGTTGGTGTAGCCGGTAAAAGAGATTACACCAAACCCAGACAGAATCCCGAGCTGCAACAAAAGGTGGCCGACTTTGCCAAAGACAAAATATACCAGATCGCCAAATCAGCTTCTGCCAAACATGATAGAAGCGATGCGATCGATACCTTAAAAAAGGGACTGATCGAAAGCCTGGGCGAAGAAGTAGAAGACGCTGATAAGAAACTGGCTAAAAAATATTTCGACGACCTGCAATGGGAAGTGGTCCGTAACATGATGCTCGATGACCGTATTCGTTTGGATGGCCGTCAGCTCGACCAGGTTCGTCCGTTGAATATGGAAGTGGATGTTTTACCTTCTCCCCACGGATCTGCTTTATTCACTCGTGGTGAAACGCAATCTTTAACAACCGTTACTTTAGGTACGCCTTTAGATGAACTGTTGGTGGAAAGCGCAGCTACCTCTGAATATACAAAGTTCATTTTACACTATAATTTCCCGCCCTTCTCAACAGGGGAAGTAAAAATGATGCGTGCACCCGGCCGTCGTGAAGTAGGCCATGGCAACCTGGCCATGCGTTCACTGAAACAAATGATGCCGGGTAGTGAATATCCTTACACTGTTCGTATTGTGAGTGATATTCTGGAATCGAATGGTTCTTCTTCTATGGCAACTGTTTGTGCCGGTTCGCTGGCATTGATGGATGCGGGTGTGCCCTTTACCAAACACGTGAGTGGTGTGGCTATGGGACTGATCACCCGCGCAGAAGATGGCAAAAACGCCATTTTGACCGACATCCTGGGCGATGAAGATCACCTGGGTGATATGGACTTTAAAGTAACCGGTACCCGCGAAGGCATTTGCGGTGTGCAAATGGATATCAAGGTAGACGGTTTAAGCATGGACACAATGCGTGCTGCATTGGCACAGGCCCGCAACGGCCGCCTGCACATTCTGGATGCTATGTATGAAAGCATACCCGAGGCACGCGCCGAGGTGAAGCCACATGCACCAAGAATGGAAAAACTGTTTATCGACAAGGAATTTATTGGTGCAGTGATCGGGCCCCAGGGGAAGATCATTCAGGAAATTCAACGCGAAACCGGCGCTACCATCAATATTGAAGAAGTTGGTAACTATGGTGAAGTGAGCATCTTTAGCCCGGCTAAAGATGGCCTTGAAAAAGCGGTTGCCTGGATCAAGGGCATTGTAGCGATGCCTGAAGTAGGCTCTATATACGAAGCCACTGTAAAAGGTATCAAGGAGTTCGGCGCCTTTGTTGAATTCTTACCTGGCAAACAAGGTTTGTTACATATCAGTGAAATCAGCTGGAAGCGTCTGGAGACCATGGAAGGTGTGTTGAAAGAAGGCGATAAGGTGAAAGTAAAACTGATAGGCATCGATCATAAGACCGGCAAATTCAAACTCAGTCGCAAGATCTTAATGCCCAAACCTGAAGGCAGAGCGCCTGAAAGGCCAGCATAGTAAAGTCAATGGTGAATGGTCAATGGTGAAAACCAACTGAAATTTGAAGTTCACGATTACCTTTTCACTTTAAATAATCAAAGGTCTGTAATGGAAATTGCAGACCTTTTTTAATTTCAATGATCCACTTAAGTAATGAAGAACTACACCCACATCAAATTCCAACCTGTTTCAAAAGAACAACAGGAAATATTGATCGCCCAACTGGCTGACCTTGGCTATGAAGGATTTGAAGAAGGCATTGGTTTTATTTCTGCCTATATACCTGAAGATCAGTTTAATGAAAGCGAGACCTATAATTTGATTGCCGGTACGGATATAACCGTTACCAAAGAAGTGATCCTACCCAGGAACTGGAACGCAGAATGGGAACAGAACTTTCAGCCGGTGATCATAGATGATTTCTGTGGTATACGCGCTCATTTTCATGCACCGCTGCAACACGTGCAGCATGAAATCATCATCACCCCTAAAATGAGCTTTGGTACCGGACATCATGCCACCACGCATTTGATGATCCAAAGCATGCAACAGCTATCCTTCAACGATAAAACGGTACTTGACTTTGGCACCGGCACCGGTGTACTGGCCATACTCGCCGAAAGACTGGGCGCAGCGCATATCACGGCTATCGATAACGATGAATGGAGCATTACCAACGGAGAAGAAAACATTGCATTGAATCACTGTTCTAACATCACCATTGCGCAGGCCGATAGTTTACAAATGTCAAGTGAATTTGACATAATCTTAGCCAATATCAATAAACATGTATTGCTTGCAAATATGGCTGCTATTAAGCAACATTTAACACCTGCTGGCGTTGTAATTATGAGTGGACTTTTAACCGGCGATAAGGCCGATATGGAAAGTTCTGCGTTAAACAATGGATTATCAGTTTTTGAGCATAAGACAAGAGGAGATTGGATGTGTATGATACTCAAAAAATATTAAACACAATTACCTGGTAGTTACCATTTAATTAACTTTTTTTCCATATTTTCGTTATCTAACTTCAACCAATCTATTCAATGAAAGAAGCGTTACTCATTGTAATAGCATATTTGATCGGCTCTATACCCACAGCTGTGTGGGTTAGTAAATGGTTTTTTAGCATCGACATCCGCGAATATGGTAGCGGAAATGCCGGTGCTACCAATACTTTCCGTGTTTTAGGCTCCCGCTGGGGCACTTTTGTAATGATCGTCGATGTATTAAAAGGGGTAGCCGCCACCAGTCTTTATATTTTACTTCCCTATTATATGAATATGACCAACGAGTGGGACCGGACCAACTTCATGGTGGGCCTGGGATTAGCCGCCGTGTTGGGCCATATATTTCCTCTCTGGGCCAATTTCAGGGGTGGGAAAGGGGTTGCCACGCTATTTGGGATGATATTAGCCATTCAGCCCGTGGTAGCCGTTTATTGCGTAGGTATTTTTCTACTTGTATTTTATCTTACCCGTTTCGTTTCACTCAGCTCAATTTTAGCCAGCATAGCTTTTGCCGTTTTTATTCTCGTCATTTTTAATGAAAAAGAACCATTATATCGGGCTTTTGCAATAGCCGTTGCCCTGTTGGTTGTACTCACTCACCAAAAGAATATTAGCCGCCTGTTGCGTGGCAGCGAAAGCAAAGTACCTATCTTAAAGTACCGCGACCGTCGGAAAGAACGCAGACGCAGACCATAAGTTCATCGTTCTGAATTCTATTTCCGCGAAGCGTTGGCTTTATGCTTTCCCTTTAGGCAGTATTGAGGTATTTAATTCCCACATTTTTTTAAACATGTCGGTTAGAACAGTAGCTTTCTGTCTTATTTCATAATTTGATGGTGTTGTTTTCATTTTATAAGTTTGTTAAAGAATGAGTTATAACCTGATAACAAAGCAGGGACCTATAATTTTGCCCGTAAGGTTGGTATAAGGATTGTTTAAATAATAAGAAGTAAACCCATAGAAATGAATCGTCCCTGAAAAAATTTCATTAAGCAATGAAAAATTTTTCAGGGTAAGATCCATCTGGCCAAAAAAAATAAATATTTTCAGATGAAACAAGTCATGCATAAAGTTATTGTTGCTGCCGTATTGGCAACAGGTATAGTGTCATGTTCCCAGAATACGATCACGCAGAGGAACCAGCTTTCTCTTTATAACGAGGCCGACCTTCAGTCAATGGCTTCCCAGCAGTACCAGCAATTTTTAAGCGAAAATAAAGTAGTTAGCGCCAGCGGCAGTAAAGACGCTGAAATGGTGCGCAGGGTAGGATCGAGGCTCGTTGCAGCCATCAATCAATATTATTCCGCCAAAGGCCAGACAGCAGAACTGGAAGGCTATAAATGGGAATACAACCTGGTTGACTCAAAAGAAGTGAACGCCTGGTGTATGCCCGGTGGTAAAATTGTAGTGTATACCGGCTTATTGCCTATTACCCAGAATGAAGCAGCCCTGGCGGTTGTGGTAGGCCATGAAATTGCGCACGCCCTGGCCAAACATGGTAATGAAAGAATGAGCCAGGCCTCCTTACAACAATTGGGTGGTGTGGCCTTGCAAACAGCCCTTGCCAATAAAAGCGCCGCTGCACAAAACATTTTTATGAGCGCTTATGGTATTGGTTCCAATGTAGGCGCCTTATTACCTTTCTCCCGTAAACAGGAGTTGGAAGCCGACCGCTTTGGTCTTATATTTTCTGCCATGGCCGGGTACAATCCCCAGGAAGCTATTCCTTTATGGGAAAGAATGAAAGCCGCGGGCGGTAGTTCTAAACCACCGGAGATCTTAAGTACGCACCCGGCCGAGGATACCCGTATTGCCAAGCTTAGGGAAATGATGCCTGAAGCATTGCAATACTATAAGCCCGCAGGCAAATAGTCACATTTTCAAAAATATTTATACCAGCGTCCCGTCTCGTGCTTAGCCGAGACGGGACGCTTTTTTATGTACCATAGCCTGCACCACCTGCCAGGTAGTTTTACGATTATTTTCAGTAATAACCGAATGCCCCCTGTTTGAATGTGCATAACCAACCAGGCAATTAACCCGTTTTATGAATTTAAAGCGAAATGTGGCACATAGCTTGTTTTTGTACCCGGTGAAAAAAGACAACAGCCCCGCTTGGGCGGGACAGGCATCTTCCCTAAACAAATGGCTATATAGTAAACGTGGTTAAGGTCGGTTTTCTACCCGTTTTACAAAGGACCGGTTTCCCCCTCGCCGGCTTAAAAATATAGCTGCACCGTTGTTAAAAATCCATCTATCCGTTACAGTTATCCCGGTCAGGGAAGGCATTCAACGTATGATATTGCAGTAAAAACAGGCAAAAGCATTGCTATTAACAGTTTGTATATGTGAGCACACCATATACAAACACAGGTATGTTATGCCCGTACAGTGATCATTAATCGAATCAACATAATAATCCTTTTCATTAAACCCGTTTATTTATGAGAAAGCGGAAATTGCTTGCATTGACCACCGTGGGAATTTTGTTGCATCTGTTTGTACAGGCGCAACAAACCATTCTGGGTTTAGAAACCTATTTTGAGGAAGCCTATTGGCGATACCCGAATATTCCACGCGGCTTACTGGAAGCTGCTGCTTATTCAGCCTCCCGCATGACGAACCTGCAGCCAGCTCCCAACCCTTCAGATAATTGTACCGGCATGCCGAACAGGCATGGCTTGTTCGCTTTGATTGAAAATGGCCATGGGTATTTTAAAAACAATCTTTATGCCGTTTGCGACAACAGCAACATCACACCTGAGCAGTATAACAAAGATGTGCGGTTACAAATATTGTCGGTAGCCAAATATTTAAGCAGGGAAGCCAGCATTAGGCAAATGGATGTACGCATCAGCCACGAAGGTTTTGCCGTATTATTCGACGGCCTGGCCGAATTCCCCAATGACAGTTCTTCCATCAATAAATATGCACTGGCCCTGTATAAATATGACATTTATGATCACCTGCAAAGAGGCATTAATACTCCTTCGCTGAAAAGAGCGCCGGTGAAAGTGAAAATGGAGCAAATATTTCCGCCGGCTTTATTACGCAAATTACAATCACCCGCCATTGAGATCAACGTTGATAAAGATTCCATTCTGCTGAGCAGCAACAAGCCGGCCGATGCCAATAGCACATCTATATTTGCGACTAACCTGATGCCTGATGTAAACAGCACAAATGAAGTGGCAGATGTTACGGCTGATTATTCACCAGCTATTTATGTGCGGGCCAATGCCAATAATTTCAAAACGGGCCGCAACGATTCAAAGATCACCCATATAACCATTCATACTACCCAGGCCAGTTATGCGGGTACTATTTCCTGGTTCAAAAATCCCGATGCTGCTGTTTCTACCCACTACATCATTCGTGCAACAGATGGCCAGGTAACGCAAATGGTAAAGGAAAGCGATATGGCGTACCACGCCCAAAGCGTCAACCCGTATACCATCGGTATTGACCATGAAGGGTATATTGAACAGGGCAACAAATGGTATAACGAAAAAATGTACCGCGCTTCGGTTGATCTGGTACGTGATATATGTACGCGCCGGAATATCGATGAAACTTCCTGTTATCGTGGACCAGCAACTGCAGGCATTAATTTGCTGCCCGGCACAGTACGCATAAAAGGCCATCAGCATTTCAGCGGTCAAACCCAAACTGATCCGGGTAAATACTGGAACTGGAATAAATATGCCGATATGTTGTTGAATAAAAACACAGCGGATACCGAAAAGGACCAACCCTTTATGACCATACCCAATGGTATTTACAGAATTACCAATGTTAACAGCAAGAAAGTGTTAAATACGCTCGATTGTTCGGGCGCCCCATTAGCCCGCGTAACGCAAAACGTGTGGAATGGAAAAGACTGTCAGCGCTGGCGTTTTGAATATGCCGGCGATGGCTGGTACAAGATCATCAGCCTGGTAAGTGGCCGGGCGTTGGATGTACCGGGCGGCACAAAAGATAATGTACAAATACACCTGAAAGATCCCAAAGAAAACGATTGCCAGCTGTGGCGATTACTCTCAGCCGGTAGTAAAGGAGAGTCGCGGCTGCAGAATAAGGCAAGCGGCAAAGTGCTGGAAGTATTTGCCGGTTCTGCCAATAACGGAGCGGCTGTATTGCAAACAGCCCGGAATGATAAAACCCGCCAGAAATGGACTTTGCTTGCTGCCATTTCGAACACAGAATCTACCGACAATCAGCGTTTTCGCCAGGTGCATTTGGATACAACAGAAGGTATTCCAACAGGGAACTAGAAGACTAATGTGATAATGTGATAATTAGCTAATCCCGACCAAAGTCGGGACAAGTCATGCTAATAGAATACAATTACAAAGCGATAATCCCGACTAAAGTCATGACAAGTGTGATAATTGAAGTCAGCCAAAAGTCAAAAACAGCACACGAAAGGGTAGGAGAGGAACAATAATTTGTCAAACTGAAGCATATAGTAAATTTCATATAATTCTCATAGCTCAAGGGTTAAAGCTTGAAGCTGATGGTCTTATGATAAACCAATCCTGTAAATTTTAACAGCATTTGTTGCAGGTCAACCACTGCACAGATGTTGTTAAAATTTTTTTTCTTCTGGTGCGTATAATTTCATACCTTTGCAATCCCGTCTATTTTTTTAACCTGAAAAGCTTACACAAAAAACTTCGGCATGTCGCAAAATTTGTTAGAAAAGCTTCATTTACAGGAAGAGAAAAACATTTTGATCCAGGGTTTACCTTCCTCTATCGAGAAGCAATTTGTCAAATTATCGTTTGCCAAAAATGTAACACCACTGTTAAAGACCCGAAAGATTGACTTTGCGCTGGTGTTTGCAGTAAACGAAAATCAGTTAAATGGTATTTTAAGGGATGTACTTCCAGCACTTCAGGAAGAGTGCAAGTTCTGGATTGCTTATCCAAAAAGCACTTCAAAAATTGCAACCGACCTGGCCCGGGTATGCAGCTGGGATGGCGTTCGGAACGCTGGCTTTAATAATGCAGATGAAGTAGCCTTAGACCATGTATGGACCGCCGTTCGGTTCAACAAGGCTGCTGTAGCTGCAAAAGCCGGTGGAAGAAAAAGAGTGGTTGCCCCCGCTCCAGCTATGGTCGATTAATTTTCCCGTGCATTTCTAATGATGTATGTAAACTGTCCCATCACGACAGCTAATTAAAAATTTTTGTTAAACCCCGAATGGATGAAGTCCTATTCGGGGTTTATTCGTTTTATGCGGTTATAACTTTTTTACGACTATACCTGTCATCTTCGTTATTTCCATCTCCATTTCTTTGATGTGCATATGAGGAGGGAGTAGTTCTAAAAACTTCTCGTAAGAATTATTGGCTTCCAGGTCGCCCAGGTTTTGTTCCATCAGGTGCTTTATTTTTTTGAGCTTCAAATACTGCAACGTAGATATAACATCGTCCTTATAAGTTTTCTCTTCTTTAGTCAACGGTTTGTGCTTATACTCGATATTCATGTATTTCCTGAAACCCTGTTCCAGCGATGAGAACTGCTGCGCTTCGGCGGCCCAGCGCTCGCTTAATTCATAGGGCGAATTCAGTAAACTTACCACCAGCGTACTGACCTCATTCTCCTGGGAGAAAATAAAATCCTTATCAGAAGGCTCCTGGTTATTGGCCATCATTTCACGGTACATCTGCATGATCCTGGCGATCGTTTGATTCTCGAGCATTTCTTCAACGATGGCCTCATTGAAGATGTATTCAGCTATTTTTTGTTGATGATCCCATGGCGACATACCATGTTCGAGCAGGATCTTCAGCAGCGCTTTTTCCTGCATCTCATCTTTAAAGATCAGGTTAAAACTTTCATCACTGTAATCAGTGGCTGCCCCTTGCATGGCGTTGTTATCATACTGTTGTGCCGGATCAGCAGCCTGCCTGCCTTCATCTTTGGCAACTTTTTCACGAATGAATTTATTCACCAGCGCCACCAAACCACTTTCTTCTATGCGCAGCATTTCGGAACATTTTTTAATGTAATCCTGCTGCTTTGTAAAATCTTCGAGCTTGTTGATCTTCGCAATGGTTTCCGCGACCTGATTTACGACTGCCGCTTTTTTATTCGCATCTCCACCGGTATCCTTTAATTGTACTTCGAGCTGAAATAAAATGAAGTCTTTTTTATTGGTATCGATAAACGTTCTAAAGTTGGCGCCACCTACTTTATTAACATAGCTATCGGGGTCTTCTTTATCGGGTATCAGCACCAGTTTTACACTCAACCCTTCTTCCAGGGCCATATCCAAACCACGCAAAGCGGCTTTTACCCCGGCAGAATCGCCATCATAAATGATGGTCAGGTTGTTGGTATATTTTTTTATAAGCCGCAACTGATCCATGGTAAGGGATGTACCACCCGAAGCTACTACGTTTTCTATACCTGCCTGGTGCAATGAGATCACATCGGTATATCCTTCAACCAATAAACATTCATCGTATTTATCAATAGCCTGCCTGGCAAAATAGGTCCCGTACAGGATCTTGCTTTTTATGTATAATTCGTTCTCCGGCGTATTGATGTATTTGGGCGCTTTGTCGTTTTTACCAATAATACGCGCACCAAAACCTATCACCTTGCCCGTTTGGTTGTGTATGGGGAAAATGATACGTCCGCGATAATTATCGAACGGTTTATCGTCACGCACTACCACCAGACCGCTCTTTTGCAGGTATTCAAGGCTATATTGCGCAGCCAGGGCCGTTTGGGCAAATGAATCGCGGGTTGCCAGGCAATAGCCCAGTTGAAAACGTTCAATGATCTCTTCCCTGAAACCCCGTTCTTTTAAATAACTTAAGCCAATGGCTTGCCCTTCTTCACTTTCAAACAGGTTCTTTGTAAAATATTGCCGGGCAAAATTGTTAAGGATAAATAAGCTGTCTGCCGTTAATTGCTTTTCCTTCACTTCCGGGCTCACTGCCGTTTCTTCTACTTCAACATTGTATTTAGCAGCCAGCCAGCGCAATGCTTCCACATAAGAATATTTCTCATGCTCCATGATGAAGCTGATGGTATTGCCGCTACGACCGCAACCAAAGCATTTATAGATTTCTTTTGCGGGGGAAACGGTGAAGGAGGGCGACTTCTCGCCATGGAACGGACAAAGCCCCAGGTAGTTCGTGCCTCTCTTTTTTAACTTTATAAAGCCGCCTACGATCTCAATAATGTCTATGCGGCTTAAGATCTGTTGTATGGTTTGCTGGGTAATCATTGCTACAATTAACGACAAATTTAAGCCTGATTAATAACAATAGGCGGTTAATTTGAAATTGATGATGGTCAAGAAAGGAGGAGGAAGTAGGGGGGGAGCTGAAAAAGGTTATTATAAAAATAAATATATTTGGTATATACCTTTGTGATATGGGAAACAAATTGGGTGATCGTTTGCCAACCTTTTCCGAAATGGTTGAATATTATGGGCCTTATGTAGGCCTGGTTTTATCACTCGTTATTGCAACATTAATTTTACAATTTGTATGGTTCCAAAAAGTAATAAAGGCTAAAAATGAGGAAATAAAAAGGCTCGCAGACAGGGAACAGAAATTAAATGACAGGTTGATACACATGATCAATGAAGAAATAGGTTACAGAAAGAGAGATAAATAAAACTATTATTCTATGTTGTATTATATCATACCCGTACTTTTTCTAATTGCCTTTCTGGTTTATCAATATATTACCTTCATAAGAATCTATTATATTGGCCAGTCATTACATAAATTCAGGGAGTTACGCACCGAAGTAACCTTGTTCCTGACTGCCAATGTTGAAGATCTCCCACTGGAAGAAGTCCAGGAGTACCAAAATTTCTTAATAACACTCAATAGCATCGTAAAAAACTTTGATACCTTCAAAGCAGAGTTAACCAAATTTAAATCTGTAAGAACTATTTTTTCCAGCATTCTTATTTCCTCAGAAAAATTAACCACTCAATCAAAATACAATCCTGTATTGTTCCAATATAAAAGCAAAATCGCTGAAATCCTATTAACTTCATTTAAAGCCATTCCCTTTTACAAAACCAGGTTATTTCTTTTCATTTTTAGAATTTGGGCAACCCTGGCCTTTTTACTGGGCTTCGACAAATACCTGAAGCAATTGCACCACATTGAAAGGTTTTACAAGATCATAAATAATAACGGTATGCCGTGTGCCAGGTAATGCAGCATCGGCATCAAATCAATGACTTACAGCATGTTGCAACATCGTTGGTAACAAAAGGTTGAAAAGAAAGTTCACTATCCCGTCTCACAATTTCCCTCCTTCATTAATCCCTTTTAGAAAAATAACTGTTCACTTCGGGTGCATAATTTTTATGGCCTTTCTCCAGTTTTTTCCACAAATCTTTATTAAATTACGTTTACTACTCCGATCGTATACCTTACCAACCAACTTAAGAAGCTCTTTATTTCTTAATTTATAAATTTTCTCCCATGGTAACAACAGAAATCGCACAGCTTTCAAAAGAATGCAATGCCTGGAGGGAGACATTGCGTTCTTACCGAGACGAATTCGGTCAACTTAAAAACCGCCTCCAAAACCTGGCCGGGCCCCAAACCAACAGAGACGTTCTTCTGGAAATTGAACACCTCGACAATCAGTTCCACATTCAGCTCATTAACATCCACGACCTCAAGCAAGCCATCAAACATCACCACCGCAAGATCAACATCGAAATGGCCGAAACGAATGGGCAACTGACAGATGACACTACCACGGATCACGAAAAATTGTACAACGACTATCAGCAACTTGAAAATACCCTGCACGAAGTAAAGCAGGAGTTCTCGCATTTTGCGGACCATATAGCCTAGCTATGCCCTAAGGCGATATTATTTTTGAAAAAGAACCCAATAACTGCATGCCCTTAGTATGCAGCAACGCATACGTAACGATTGACCTTTGCCCTTTTCCAATGAACAGTCCTGAACAATGTAGAAGGATTGCCAATTGACAACTACCCCTTCATCAGCCGCATCCATACCTTTTTAAAACTACCTATTCTTCATTTTAAAAAATTGTTTGCTATGGCTGAATTTGATACCTCACACGTAAAAAATGTTGTCTTGCTGGGTCATGCTGGCTCCGGTAAGACCACGTTGGCGGAATGCATGCTTTATGAAGCAGGCCTCATAACCCGCCGCGGCACCATTGCCGAAAGAAATACCATCGGTGATTACCATGAACTGGAACAGGCGCGTGGTAATTCCATCTTCTCCAAATTAATGCATACCAAATGGCGGGGATTTAAGATCAACATCATCGATACGCCCGGTTACGACGATTTTGTAGGTGAAGTGATATCGGCCCTGCGGGTTGCCGATACCGGCGTTATGTTAATCAATGCCGTAATGGGTGTTGAAGTAGGTACCGACATTATTTGGGACTACACCGAGCAATTTAAAACGCCCATGATCTTCGCCATTAATA
The DNA here is from genome assembly GCA_966212235.1 of uncultured Niastella sp. Taxonomy (GTDB): domain Bacteria; phylum Bacteroidota; class Bacteroidia; order Chitinophagales; family Chitinophagaceae; genus Niastella. The sequence goes on from CBIHPP010000010.1 coordinate 314,797, forward strand.
AACTGGACGAAGACAATGCCGATTTTGATAAAACCATCCGCGAGGCGAAAGCCCACTTTGGTAATAAAGTAGTCGTGGTGCAATACCCGCGGCAACAGGGCGCTGGTTTTCATGAGATCATCGATGTGCTTCGCATGACGATGTATAAATTCAAAGATACCGGCGGCAAACCCGAGAAACTGCCCATTCCTGACGATGAACGGCAACGTGCGGACGAATTGCACAAAGAACTGATAGAAGCAGTGGCCAGTAATGATGAATCGTTGATGGAAAAATATTTTGACAAAGGCGAACTCGATGAAGACGAAATGAAAGCCGGATTGAAAAAGGCCATGATCAACCATGATCTGTTCCCTGTGTTCTGCCTGAGTGCCGAAAGGAATATGGGCAGCGGCCGCCTCATGGGTTTCATTGATAATGTTTGTCCCAGCGCCAACGAAATGCCGCCGCAGACAACGCAAAACGGGCAACAGCTGCCTTGCGATGCCAACGGACCGGCCTGTATTTTTATTTTTAAGACCATCAGTGAGCCGCATGTAGGCGATATGTCGTTCTTTAAAGTTTATTCAGGCACGGTGCAGAGTGGTATGGAACTGGAAAACGAATCGACCAATGTTACCGAAAAGATGAACCAGCTATTCCTCGTTGAAGGAAATAAACGCACCAATATAACCGAACTGGTAGCCGGTGATATCGGCGCCACGCTGAAATTAAGGAACACGCATGTTAATAATACATTGCATGTACGGGGGAAGAACTACGAATTGCATCCCATTGAGTTTCCTCCGTCGAATATGTCAGTGGCCATTGAAAGCATTAAAAAAGGAGAAGAAGAAAAATTGTCACTGGCATTGCACCAGCTTCGGGAAGAAGATCCCACCCTGATCATTGAACAATCACAAGAACTAAAACAAACGCTCATCCATTGCCAGGGCGATATGCATTTGGCAGTGGCAAAATGGAAAATAGAGCATTTTCATAAAGTAGAAGTAAAATTTGTAAAGCCCCGCATCCCGTATCGCGAAACCATTCGCCGGATGGCAGAATCCAATTACCGGCATAAAAAGCAGAGTGGGGGCAACGGCCAGTTTGGCGAAGTGTATTTACGCCTTGAGCCCTGGTACGAAGGAATGCCCGACCCGAATGGCTTAAACGTACGCGGCCGCGATTTACATGAGCTGGATTGGGGCGGTAAACTGGTTTTTTTAAATTGTATTGTGGGCGGGGCGATCGATAATCGCTTTCAGCCTTCCATCTTAAAAGGAGTTATGGAAAAAATGCATAACGGTCCGCTTACAGGATCATACGTGCGGGATGTGAGGGTATCGGTTTATGACGGTAAAATGCATCCTGTGGATAGTAATGATATTTCTTTCAAGATCGCCGGCCTGATGGCTTTTAAACAGGCTTTCCAGCAGGCTGATCCGCAGTTACTGGAACCTGTTTACCAGGTAGATGTTTTATGTCCCAATGACCTCACCGGCGCTGTTATGGGCGACCTGCAGAGCCGCCGGGCCGTGGTAGAAGGCATCGATACCCAGGGGCATTTCCAAAAAGTGATCGCCAAAGTGCCGCTGGCCGAAATGGATGGGTACTCTTCATCGCTTCGTTCAATCACGCAGGGACGCGCCAAGTTCACCATGAAGTTTTTTGATTATGTGGCCGTTCCGTTTGACGAACAACGCAGGTTGATTGACGATTATTCAAAGACGGCGAACGAAGAACTTGTGTAACCCCAGCCACCTGAAGCGTTTTTTTCATGTTTGCCGTTTAGCGTTTCACGATCTTAGAACCAACTTGGCCCTAGCATATATAATAGCTACCTACTACGGGTGGCTATTTTTTTGAGTATGCGTATTGAAAGGGGCCGTGGAGTGTGGCACGCCAATTACATAAAAATTTTATCCGGATTCATGAATATCATTTATTTTCAACGGGCAATGATCATTTAATCATTGTTACATCGGTCAATAACCTGTATTCAAATTTTTTCTTTGTATGGAGATGGAGGTGAACACCTTGAATAAACAGGATTTTTTATCAGGTGGTGGTGAAGCGGGGCAAATAATCAGATCAATAAACTGGTCAACAACCCCGGTAGGCATACCTGCAACCTGGCCGCAAAGCCTGCAGACCACTATCCGTATCCTATTGCAATCACATGTACCCATGTTTATTGCCTGGGGGCCTTCGGGTACTGTATTTTTTAATGATGCCTGCCAACCACTCATAGATGGGCAGTCTGCAAAAGCTATGGGCCACCCGGTTCAAACCCTTTTTGCCAGCCAGTGGAAGACCCTGGGACCGGTATTTGACCAGGTAATGCTGGGTAAGCCGGTAACCCTTCCGGATGTTACCTGCTCTAACAACCGAAATGGCTATACGGAGCCAATTCCTTATACGTTTTCCTGCATACCCATTCCCAACGAGGCTGGCAAAACGGGCGGCATGCTGGTGACTGCCACAGAAAAAACGACCCGGTTGGTGGCCGATCACAATATCCGCCGCCTGGCCGATACCATTCCTGTTATGCTTTGGATCACGCGACCCGATGGCCATTGCACGTATGTAAACCAGAAGTGGTACGACTATACCGGAAAAACACCCGATACAACGTTGGGGCTTGACTGGTTATCGGTGGTTCATGAAGATGATATAGAACAGATGAAGCTTGGTTTCCAGGAAGCCAATGCCAAACAGGTGCCATTTAATTTCGAATACCGCATCCGGGGTGCAGATGGCATTTATCGTTGGATCCTGGACTCCGGTTCACCCATGTTTGATGCAGCAGGTGTATTTGAAGGTTATATTGGATCGGTGATCAACATTGACCAACGCAAACAGGCCGAAGACGCCGTACGACACAGCGAACGACAGTTCCGGCAGCTCGCCGACTCCATGCCCCAGATCGTGTGGACGGCCAATGCGGATGGTTATGTTGATTATTATAACAAACAATGGTACCGGTTAATAGGTGAAGAAAATCAATTTGGCGACAATAGCTTTTTGATCCATGTACACCCCGATGACCAGGCAAGATGCCTTGAATCGTGGCATAACGTAGTACGTACCGGCGAACCCTATGAAATTGAATTCCGCTTTAAAATAAAATATCCGGTCGAAGGGTACCAGTGGTTCCTGGTGCGGGCATTGCCTATTAAAAACGACAGCGATCAAATTATTAAATGGTATGGCACCTGTACGGATATCGATGAGGTAAAACGAATTGAGCAAACGCTGCGGGAAAGCGAGGAGCGGTTCCGGTTCGTCGTAAATTCCGCCCCGGTGATGGTGTGGATGAGTGACCCGCAAAAACGCTTTACTTTCTTTAATAAAAGATGGCTTGAATTTACCGGCCGTAATATGGAGCACGAATTATGGGATGGATGGAAAGAAGGCATACTCGCCGACGACCGGGAAACGGGCCTGGCTGCCTATTATGAGGCATTTGAAGCGCATCGCGATTTTGAAGTAGAGTTCAGGTTGAAACGGCACGACGGCCAGTACCGGTGGATCGTTTGTCATGGCATTCCCCGTTTTTCGTATGACGGCGCTTTCCTGGGTTACATTGGCTCAAGTATCGATATTCATGAACGCAAGAACATACGGCTTGAACTGGAAAAACGGGTGGCAGAAAGAACCCACGAAATATTGCACAAGAACAAGGAACTGGAAGAAACAACCCGGGAACTAAAAGCCATCAATAATCAACTGGAATTGAGGAATGAAGAGTTTCGCCAAAGTGAAGAACGCTATTTGCGTATGACCAACGAGGTAGAAGACTATGCCATTATTTTACTAAGCAGGGAAGGATATATTGAGAACTGGAATAAGGGCGCTGAAAAAATAAAAGGGTATACGGCAGAAGAGATCATCGGTAAACATTTCCGGTTGTTTTACACGCAGGCCGACCAGCACCAGGGCCTGGCTGAACGATTGATCGAAGAAGCATGCCAAAAGGGAAAATCTACCTATGAGGGATTACGGGTACGTAAAGATGGTTCCACATTCTGGGGGTATACGGTGATCACCGCTTTGCACGACGACAAAAATGACATCATCGGTTTTTCAAAAGTGACCCGTGATCTTACAGAACGCAAAATAGCAGAAGACCAGCTGAAAATGTATGCCGAACAACTGGAACAGAAGAACCGGGAGTTGGAACGCAGCAACGGCGAATTGTCTTCGTTTAGTTATGTGGCCAGCCACGATCTGCAGGAGCCCCTGCGAAAGATACAGGCATTTGGCAATCTGATCCAGGCAAAGGATGCTGCTCATTTAAGCGCCAATAGTAAAGATTACTTCGACCGGATGGTGAAGGCGGCCGTTCGCATGCAAAACCTCATCGATTCTTTACTGGAATTTTCACGTACCACCACTGCCCGGAAGAATTTTGAAAAAACCGATCTGAATGTGTTGCTGGATGATGTAAAAAAGGAACTGGGGCACCGTATTGAAGAGAAAAAGGCAGTGATAGAATCGGCGCATTTGCCCACCATGACCATCATTCCTTTTCAGTTCAGGCAATTGCTTTCAAATTTGATCAGTAATTCGCTAAAGTATTCCAAAACAGATAGCACGCCTGTTATTGTGATCAATGCAACCCATGTAAAAGCTGCAGCACTGAATGAAAAAGATGCATTGCCGGGCAAAGATTATTTCCGGTTCAGCATAGCGGATAACGGCATCGGGTTTGAACAGGAGTATTCCGAAAAAGTATTTGAACTTTTCCAGCGGCTGCATGGCCGCAATGAATACACCGGTTCCGGTATCGGGCTCGCTATTTGTAAAAAGATCGTTGAGAACCACCATGGGTTTATGCGGGCCGAAGGCGAACAGGACAAAGGGGCTACGTTTTATTTCTTTATACCGGTTAAATAAATGCAATAGCTGAATGCGAAACGCAGAACGCAAAACGCTTAATACCAACAGCCATTTTTATAGCGTTCGGCATTAAGCGTTCAGCGTTTAGCAATTATTTTAGTATTTCGCGCACTCTTTCATTTCTCTTTCCGAATAGGCCAGGCCATATTGTTTCAGCACATCGTCGGGCACGCCATTCCATTTGTTGGGTGTATTACCGGCATAACCAACGTCTTTCACCCCAATTTCGCTGGTATAAAAACCGGAAGCGGTCATATCGCGCATCAGGTTGAAAAAGGCAATACCCTGTGCCATTCCCATCTTTGCTTTTCTGCCTTTCTTTACATCATTCCCTTTTTCATCTTTGTAACTGATTTCGGGATAAGCTATATCATCAACAATATTTAACTGTTGTTTCTGATCAAGGTCTTTAAACGGTTTTTCGAATCGTTTCAGGCTTTCCACATCCAGCCAGCGCAAACCGCCCCGCATGGGAATTTGATTTTCGGGCCTGTCCTTTACCATGAACTCAATGAAATCAGGTACTTTGGCATCAGATGCACTACCACTGATATCATCACGTGGAATAATGATGTCTGCCAGTATGGTGATAGTGGCCATTTCATGCGGCGTAAAGAAAGTGGTTGATTGCAGTTCTTTTTCCCGCTTTTTCTCTTCTTCTGCACGGTCTAAAGTGAGTGCCGGTTCAGCACTTTTGGCATCGACTTCTTTTTTATTATCTGTTTTGCAGGCATCGAGCAGCACACTGGCCGACAGGGTACCTACCGCTATTGCTTTAAGGGATTTTCTTCTGTCCATAATTAGTTTTTTAGTTGAACTTATTAACTGAATAACTTATAAACTTTATCAACTAATGTTTCTTTTCTTCATTTCATCAATAATGTATTCCGAAGTACGCATAGATAAAGCCAGGATCGTCCAGGTGATATTTTTATCAGCCTGTGAAACAAACGGTCCGCCATCCACGCAGAACAGGTTTTTACAATCATGCGCCTGGCACCATTTATTCAAAGCTGAAGTTTTAGGATCGTTGCCCATGCGCACGGTACCGGCTTCGTGAATGATATTACCAGGAGCGTGTAACCCATAATTATTTGCCGCGGTACCATCGTCACCATAGGTAATAATGGCGCCCATGTTATGCATGATCTCTTTAAACGTTTCCTTCATGTGTTTGGCCTGCTTTATATCATACTCGTGTGGCTTCACATTGAAACGTAAAACGGGAATACCGTATTTATCTACCACTTTAGGATCTATTTCGCAATAGTTGCTTTCTACCGCAAGAGCTTCACCACGACCGGCCATACCAACGCGGGCACCATAGAAGTAACGGAAATCTTCTTTCAGCGATTTACCATAACCGCCGGCTTCTTTCTGCTGGCCCTTTACCGTGAACCTTCCATTCAGGTTTTGAACACCGCCGCCAAAACCATAAGCTGGCTGACCAAAACCGCCCCAGTATTCAATATGATAACCACGGGGGAAATCGAGTTTTTTATTATCGCCCCACCAGGGTGTGTAAATATGCGCGCCGCCAACACCATCTTCGTTATACCTTTTGCGATCGAACAATTCAGGAAGTACACCGCCCATATCGGCGCCGGTTGAATCGTGCAGGTATTTCCCTACTATATTGCTGTTGTTGCCAACGCCATTGGGATAGCGGGCCGATTTGGAATTCAGCATCAAACGGGCCGATTCACAGGCGCTGGCTGCAAGGATCACGGTGCGGCCCATGACCTGGTATTCCTGCATATCGGCCTTGTTAACGTACGATATGCCGGTTGCCTGTCCTTCTTTATTGGTGAGCACTTCACGCGCCATGGCATTGGTGATCACATCAACATTACCGGTTTCTATGGCAGGCTTTACCAATACGGAAGAAGAAGAGAAATCGGCATACGCATAAGAGCAGGCGCGGTTACATTGTCCGCAGTAAATACATTCACCGCGCGATTCGTTGATCTTTTTGGTAAGTATCGACAGGCGGGAAGGGATCACGGGGATTCCCATGCCGGTAGCCGTTTTTTTGATCATCAGCTCATGCAGGCGTGGTTTTGGCGGAGGCAGAAAAATACCATCCGGATCATTCTCCAGGCCTTCATTACTGCCAAACACCCCGATCAATTTGTCTATTTTATCGTAATAAGGTTTTATGTCTTCATAGCCAATCGGCCAGTCATCACCCATTCCATCGATACTCTTTCGCTTGAAATCTTTGGGGCCAAAGCGGAGGGAAATACGTCCCCAGTGATTGGTACGTCCACCGATCATGCGGGCCCGCCACCATTCCCATTTGGTATTATCAGCATGCGTGTAAGGTTCGCCATCAATTTCCCAGCCCCAGTAGCAGGCATCAAAATCACCAAAGGGCCTGAATTTGGTACTGGCGCCGCGACGGGGTGATTCCCACGGATTTTTTAATTGGGTTACATTGGTCCTTGGATCATACATTGGTCCGGCTTCAATTAAACAAACTTTCAAGCCAGCATTCGCTAATACATAGGCTGCCATACCACCACCGGCACCAGAGCCTACGATGATTGCATCATACTGCCTGGCACTTTTTTTCACCTGAAGATCCCCCATAATAGTTAGTAAGTTTAAGAATTGATGAATGGTTTAGAAGCATAAATGTAAAGTTTTAGCAATCCTGTACAATTTTAATTAATGCATTTTTTATGGGTGGCGAAAGGAGAGGGCTTCACGCAAAAGGCTGGGCTACAAATGGAAGGCGGAATAGAAGATTGGGGGGAAACCGCTCCACCCGATCAATCAGGTAAGCCAACTGAAGTCCGGCCGCAAAATTCCGCAAGCTGGCAGTTTCCCCGGTAGGGCAGGTAAAGCAGGATAGGGGAGAATTGATGCTGTAAAAGGGGCAGGCCGATGTACTGTATTAAATACATTTACAAGACCTGGTTTTTGAATATTATCTAACATATCCATCATTTAAACTCATTTCATTCAATAAATAACCTTTTTACTTCAGCAATAAGTACAGGAGTCTATAGATAAACCCTTATTTATTAAAAATCGGATTGATATATTGCAGAAATTATGTTTTTATCACGCAATTTTACGTTCTTAAAATCGTTCTATTAATGTCCATCTATTCTGTAAAATCCTATAATCGAATATCCCTATGACCCCGTACATCCAAAATGAAACGGACTATTTGGCCGAGAAATTTATGATACTGGAATACCATATCGCACACGCCAGTAAAATAGCCCTGCTGAAGATTCAAAGCTGGAAATTCGCCATCAAAAACCCTGAAGTAGGAACACGTTATCAAATGGCCGCGGAAGATATGGTTCGCCAATCATTAATGAGTTTTGTACCTAATTCACATATTTTGAGTGAAGAAGGTTTTTACTTTCGTCCCATCGCTAATTAATTTGTTTTAAAAAATAATCACAGCAGCCCCGTCATTGGCGGGGCTTTTTTGTGTTCATACCCGATCAAAAACGACACTACTCGATAATTAGATGCCCATTGACGGCCTCTGTTCACCTTTTGCGCAATTGTCGCTTTGCTACCTTTACCATTTGCCGATATTTATTTTTTCGATATATAACAGAAACCCATAAATGATAATTTCTTAATAAATAATTAATAACGCTATATCTGGCAACTGTGGCAACCTATCATTAATGGTTAACCTGTACGGGCAGATGCTAAACGTGTCTAAAAATTTTGTTTTCGAAAATCAACATTCAAAAACTCATCCTATCTTTGTTTTGGCAACACTAATCAGCGAAGTGAGAAAGAAATGGTGAGACGAGCAATGTAGCCGATGCACAAACCTTATCTGATGGACCGGATTCACGACATTAAACCACTTCTTCTCTTTTTATCTATTTTAATTATCTCATTTGCCTGCGGGCAATTTTGGTGTGCCTTCACTTTTTTTACAATTTCATTCAATTCGTACAACAGACAGATCTCAAAAAAAGGGGTCATTCAACATCAGCAGTTTACTGATCTTAAACCGGCGGTTTGGCCAAACCGGTACAGGGTGCTTATCCGATGCACAGAATACGTACCGGAATGGTTCCTGTCGTCACGTACGTATGATAACTAAGTAACAAGGTAATTGATAGCAGTCGGCCCCTGTGAAGTGGCTACAAAACGGAAACAGATAGCAACAACTCCTCATTAGTAAGTGGTACCGCCGGTATACGGTGGTGACCCTACAATCTATTATTGTTTAATTGTAAAACGGTAACCCATACAATTATCAGCGTGCCGGTATCCGGCTGCTGAAGCGTGTTCATTATACCTGGGGGTTACACATTGCAAGGGTCAACAACAACTACTTTGTTATTTGCAATAAACCTTTTCTTATGAAATTGAAAAAAGAGGATATAGAAAGGATCAGGCTCGCAAAGGATTTACTAACTAAAAACCGGCGTTATCATATAACCATTAACGATCTAAGTCAACAAACACAACTTAACAGAACCAAGCTGCAATACGGATTCAAGCAGTTGTTTGGTGTAAGCATCGATGATTACCGTATTCTTTTGCGAATGGAAAAGGCCAAGGAGTTGTTGGAGCAAACCGAAAAAAGTGTAAAGGAAATCTCCATACTGGTAGGTTATAAAAGCATGGGAAGTTTTAGTACGATGTTTAAAAAAATATACAGCAAATCGCCCACCGAATGGCGGAACGGGCTTCATGGATAAAGATGAAATAACATAATGACAAAAGCGCGCGAAGTGAAAAACACTTTGTACAGGACCGTATTGCCCCGGTTATTGGCCTGAGATCCTATTTAATAACACTAACAGTATAGCACATGTTACTTTGTGAATAAAATAAAAATGAAATTGTGCAAATACAAGAAATCAGACTTCGTATATTGCATGTAGATATTTGAAAGGACGGTTTTCAATACATACAACAATCAGATAGCGGTAGTTGCGGTACAACTTTTTTGGGTTCGCTACAAAGCCCTCAAAGCATTCACCATATACGAAGCTAAACAGGCCATAGTTGCCGCACTACTTCTTCTGACACTATGTGTATTTGATTCGTACGCTTCTATTATATAACAGAAATGATTGGTTGCAATGGCAGGCTTGCCTGCAACAAGCTCTTTACTAATTTTGGCTATAGAATGATGATCCGGGCAGCCGGTAGCGTTATTATGAATGCAGTGGAACGATATTTTGCAGGAGGGTCAGAAATAACACGCACTCATATAATGCAGGGATGAAGGACGAGTCGCTCCCGGCTTTCTCCCAATGACCAGGACATTATAAACCCGGCATAGCCGGCTCCCGGATTCATTTTACATACTGGTTTAGCTATTAACAATTGGCCTTTCTTGATCTATTATAGAAGGTTTTTAACAGTGGCTTGCCCGTACTGCCTTTTCTGTCGAGTAAGGGCACTATAGGTAAGCAAAATAATTCGGGGATTTCCTGATTTTGAGATCTATTGATTTGAGATCCTGCCGTTAGGGAATCAAATCACAAAAATCCCGCAATCACAAAATCAGCAATCTCGTATATATGTATTGCATATACGAAGAAACGGTGTTGCCAACCGGTCAACAAAGCAATAAAACACCTAAAAACTACAGGCTCGGAATTTGTTTGCCCTGATAATTTTGTTAACTTTAGTCAGCTATGGACCTCCGGGGACTAACTGATGAGATACTGCTACGACTACTAAAAGCCGATGATGATAAGGCCTTTAAGGAGATCTACGCCCGTTACTGGAAACCAATTTTTGAAGCTGCTTATCGCAGGGTGGCCAGCGGGGAAATAGCCAAAGAACTGGTACAAACAGTATTCCTGCGCATTTGGGAAAAACGCCACTCCATCCAAATACTTCACTTACAAAGTTATTTACAAACAGCCATCAGGAACCGGGTCATTAATTACATCGAATCTACGTTAGTACATAAGAAATACCTACAACATGTACTGAATACAACAACGGGTACCTGTGTGGGCACTGAAGCAGCCCTTCATTTTCATGAACTATCACAAGCTATTGAAAAGGCCATTGGTATGCTGCCCGAGAAAACAAGGAACGTTTTCCGGCTTAGCCGTTTCGATCACCTTTCCATACGTGAAATTGCCGCCAGCCTGAATATTTCTGAAAAGGCTGTGGAATACCACATCACCCAATCGTTGAAAACCCTGCGCCTGCAGTTGAAAGATTATCTTGACATGGCATTCTAATATTTTCTTACCATTTATTTTTTTCAAGGTCCTTTAGGGTATCGCTGAGCCTGCCTGTCTATAACAGGTAACAACTATCATTCGGTTAAATACGATCAGCGATGAACCGGACTGCATTCAGGGAATTATTAATAAGATATAGTCATGGAACTGCTTCAGCGGAAGAAAAAGCATTGGTAGACCATTGGTACGAACTGTTATATGATAATAACCTGCCTGCATTACAACATGAAGAACTGGATAATATTGAACAGGAAATGTGGGCCCATATTGAAAAAGAAGGCAATATATATGCAGATAACACGAAAATTCATTCTATAAAAAAGGCTACGCGCCGGAAACGACTGTATTATATCACGGCTGCGGCTATCGTTACCAGTTTGGTAATAAGCGGGTTTACATTCTTGTTTTCTTCCCCTAAAACGTTCTCTTATGACCAAAGCCGGCAGCGAAACAAATTGTTGGAAAACGTTAATAAAACCGCCACCCCACAACGTATTACGCTGGAAGATGGCAGTTATGTGGAATTACAACCCGCTTCCAGAATAGCTTATCCCAAACATATAAGTAGCAATAAAAGAGAAGTATACCTGGAAGGCAAGGCTTTTTTTCAGGTAGCCAAAGATCCAACCAGGCCTTTTTATGTATATACCAACGATCTGGTAACAAAAGTGCTGGGGACCAGTTTTGATGTACAGGCCTTTCCAAACGACGACACCGTTAGAATAATAGTGCATACCGGTAAAGTAACCGTGTACCAGCGGAAAAGCAACCAGGTCGAACAGGAGTTGGCAAAAACAAATGCCACCATCATAACGCCTAACCAGCAGGTACAGTTTAACCGGCATCTGGCCAGTATAACAAGATCCATAGCCGGGCAACCACAGGTAATAAATACGAGTATTATCAAAAGCGCCAGCCAACTGGTGTTTACCGATGCAACGGCATCCGATGTACTGTTGTCCATTCAAAAAGCCTACGGCATTTCGATCGTTTTTGATGAAGAACTCCTAAGCCATTGTTCCTTTACCGGAACTTTTACCAATGAAACTTTTTTTGAAAAGATCAACCTGGTTTGTAAAGCCATTGAGGCCACGTATGAACAGGCCGATGGGCAGGTGATCATTACCGGGCATGATTGTGAAAAATAAACCGATTAAACAATAAAAATTAACCGATGGGAAATTCAACATAATCTGTAACAATAAAAACCGGTAATGTTGCCACATCACCGGTCAATAATATCCCGTTGTATCGTATTTGATCAAATGTCTTAACCAAAAACGCACTAAAGTATGAGAAATAACACTTTGCTCAGGTTGTCATGTTGGCTCAACGCAGTGAAGTATTCCGCCCTGCAACTATTACTGGCTGTTCTTTTTGCCGTAACAGGTTATGCAGAAACAGGCAACAACGTGGGAGTACTCGACCGTGAAGTAACATTGAACCTCAAAGAAAAAAAGCTGGAGTATGTATTGAATATAATAGAAGATCAAACAAAGGTGATGTTTGTCTTCAGCCCGAAATTAATACAAAGCAACCGGCTGGTCAGCGTCAACAAATCAAAAGAAAAATTATCGGTCGTGCTGGATGAGTTGACCGGATATTTAAACCTCGAATATGAGGTAATAGGTGATAAAGTAATTCTAAAACGGCAGGCTACTGGCAAAGCCAGTGTAGAAGCCGTGCCAGCACCGGAATTTACACCTGTGCCTATTACCGGAAAGATCACCAATGCAAAAGGAGAACCATTGTCGGGCGTAAGTATTGTGATAAAAGACAAACCGGGTGGCACCTCAACCAATGCCAACGGCGTTTTTACCATCGATGCCAATGAAGGCGATGTGCTCATTATTTCGATCATTGGTTTTAAATCGAGAGAGGTAACCGTTGGCAGCCAGCATGAGCTCGCTATCAACCTCGAAGAAGCAGTCGCCGAACTGACCACCGTTGTGGTAGGCTCCCGTTCATTAAGGCCAAGAACAAACGTAGAATCGCCTGTACCGGTAGATGTGATCTCCTCCAAAGACCTGCTGGCTACCGGACAAATTGAACCGGCGCAACAAATTCAATTCACGGCGCCTTCTTTTGTTTCCAACCGTCAAACCGTTGCAGATGGGACCGATCATATTGATCCGGCCTCTTTACGCGGTCTCGGCCCCGATCAGGTGCTGGTGCTGGTAAATGGGAAACGCCGGTATAATACGGCGCTTGTAAACATCAACGGTACAGTAGGTAAGGGGTCAGTAGGTACCGACCTGAACTCCATTCCTGCTAACAGTATTGAACGTATTGAAGTATTGCGCGATGGTGCGGCTTCGCAATATGGTTCAGATGCCATTGCCGGAGTTATAAATGTGGTTTTGAAAAAGAAGACCGGCACGCAGGTGTTTGCACATGCCGGGCAACAATATGAAGGCGATGGGGCGAATCTGCAGTTTGGCCTTAACCATGGTTTTAAATTGGGTAAAGGAGTGTTGAACATTACCGGAGAAGTAAGACATCGCCAGCCAACCAACCGGGCCGGTGAATTCCTGGGTACGGTGTTTGACAACAACGCCACGCAGGACAGCATTAAGATTGCGCAAAACGGCGGCTGGGACAGAAAGAACAATATGTATATCGGTAATTCAAAACAGTTGAATGCCTATGGCGAAGCGAACCTGGACCTGCCCATTTCAGCCAATACCAGGATATATGCAACCGGCATGTACAGTTACCGCAAGGGGAAAGCGGCTGGCTTTTACCGGTATCCCAAACAAGCCCCCTCACAAGTTGTGCTGCAATTGTACCCACGAGGTTTTCTTCCGTATATTGAATCGGAGATCAACGATCAATCGATCCTGGCAGGCATTAAAGGCAAAACAGGCAGCGCCTGGAACTGGGATATCAGCTCGGTATATGGCGGCAACCAGTTCCGGTTTGATGTTTCCAATTCAAACAATGCCAGCATGGGCACTGGTACACCCACTGACTTCTATTGCGGCAAACTGGCTTTCCGGCAAAGCACCACGAATGTTGACTTCTCAAAAGATTTTGGTTCGAAGCTTAACCTGTCATCATTTAACGTAGCTGTTGGCGCTGAGATGCGTATTGATATGTTCAAGATAACCCCGGGGCAGGAAGAGTCGTGGCGTAATTATGACTCCACCAAGGCGGGTGGCGCACAGGTTTTTCCCGGTTATCAACCAGCCAATGCAGTAGATGAAACCCGCAGTGTGATGAGTACATATGTTGATGTGGAATCTGATATAACCGAAAAGTTACTCGTGAATGTGGCCGGCCGTTTTGAACATTACAGCGATTTTGGGAATGCCCTGGCCGGTAAACTGGCATTGCGTTACAAAATACTCGATGCGTTATCTATTCGCGGAGCCATCAGCAATGGGTTCCGGGCGCCTTCTATTCACCAGTATTATTTCAATAATACAAGCACCCAGTTCCAGCTCGTTAACGGCACACTAACTGCCAGCAATACGCTGACGGTTCGCAACAACGATCCTATTGCAAAAGCATTGGGTATTCCTGAGCTGAAAGAAGAAACATCAGTAAACTACAGTCTTGGTGTTACGGCAAAACCCGGAAGAAACGTATCACTTACCGTAGATGCCTACCGCATCGATATCAATAACCGCATTCTGCTGGCCGGTCCGTTCAGAAGATCACACCCAATTGTGGGTCCCATTTTAAATACTGCCGGTATTTCCAGTGATGTACAGGTGGTTCAGGCGTTTGCCAATTTCATCGATACAAAAACACAGGGTTTGGATATAATCCTGTCCGTTCACCCGCAGGTTAGCAAAGGCAGCCTTGACCTTACACTGGCAGCTAACATTAATGAAACAAAAATTAAAAAAGTAAAAGGCACAGAGAGCATTCCTGCAGTGCCTGATTCTGTTGGTAATTACTTCTTCTTCGACCGGGCAGAGCAATCACGGGTAGAACTGGCCAATCCCAAAAACAAGATCTCGGCATCGGCCAATTACCAATACAAAAAAATAGGCTTTATGGTCCGGTTGACCCGGTTCGGCAAGGTATCTTCCTGGAATCCCAATCCGGGGCTGGATGAAACCTATGGTTCAAAGATCGTAACCGATGCCAGCATCAGTTACAACATTCTGCCACAGGTGCGGGTAACCATTGGCGCAAATAATGCATTTGATGTTTATCCAGATAGACTGAAGTGGTTCCGGGATGGTAAAAAAGACAAAGCGAATCCTTACTATGCCAATACTTCCGATGGGCGTTTTGTTTATAGCCGCAACGCCACCCAGTTTGGCATGAACGGCGGCTACTATTACATCAGTCTTTCGGCCAACTTTTAATAAGGGGTTACACGAGAAAAAGGAAAGGTGGGCCTTCCGCCAGTTGGCGGAAGGCTCACTTTATTTAAAAGGTGAGCTCCCTTTCAAAGGGAACCCACCTTCTTGTCTTTTTACAGCAAACAGGAAATGACTATCTTGCTTTCCTTATTGCTTCTGTATGATCGTTGTTATTCAATGTAAAGACCGGGTTGGATTGGTTGCCGGAATTACCGGCGTGTTGGCTGCGGCGCAATTGAACATTGTTTCATTGCGTGAGCATGTTGACAAAGGGGAGAACCGTTTTTTTATCAGGATACACCTGGAACAGGAAACCGATTCGCCGGCCCTTGAAGCAAAGCTGCAACAGGTGCTGCCACCGGATGCGGTGATAAAAGTGAATCCACTGCCCGAGAAAAAAGTGGTGGTGCTGGTAACGAAGGAATACCATTGCCTCGGCGACATTTTGATCCGTCATTATTTTAAAACATTGGGGGCGCAGGTGCAATGCGTTATTGGTAACCACGATACGTTGCAGAACATCTGCCAGCGGTTCGATATTCCTTTTTACCTGGTATCGCATGCGCAAAAAGAGAAGGAAGCGTTTGAAGAACAATTGACAGGTCTTGTTGACAAATATGCACCCGATTATATTATACTGGCCAAATTCATGCGTATTTTATCGCCCGATTTTGTGGCGCGGTATACCGGCCGCATCATCAATATTCATCATTCATTTCTGCCGGCCTTTGTGGGCGCCAGTCCGTACCGGCAGGCATTTGAACGGGGTGTGAAATTGATTGGCGCCACGGCCCATTTTGTTACCAATGAGCTGGATGAAGGACCTATTATTGCGCAACAGATCATCCCCGTAACGCATTCTCATACTTCGGGCGATATGATGAAAGCCGGAAAGGAAATAGAAACGGCTGTGCTGGCAAAAGCATTGCATCTCGTTTTTGAAGACAGAGTGCTTGTTTATAAGAATAAGACGGTGGTGTTTGAATAGAACTGAAATATGAAGTAAGAGGTAAGAAGAGTTTGTATTTCGTACTTCATATTTCCTACTTCTTACTTCATCTCCTTATATAAAAGATCATACATCCCATTTCACAAGCTGCTTATCGAACC
The DNA here is from genome assembly GCA_966212235.1 of uncultured Niastella sp. Classification (GTDB taxonomy): domain Bacteria; phylum Bacteroidota; class Bacteroidia; order Chitinophagales; family Chitinophagaceae; genus Niastella. Next base: position 331,313 of record CBIHPP010000010.1, read on the forward strand.
CTATATCAACCAGCCTTTCGTAAGCCTGCCAAACGTCATCCGGAATTTCCTGGTAAACCTGGAATCCTTTTTCGGGATATAGTTTTATCCGCTGCAGATCGCCCACCATCATATTGATCAGTTTTTCAACCGAGATGTCATTGTTGGGATATTCGTCAAAAGAGAGCAGGGGAGAAGTGACGAGAAGATCTTTATCGGGCCAGTGCTTTTTAAACGTTGCATAGCTACGGCGTTCCATATATGGCTTTTGTACCACGATAAAACGCTGCAGGTTCAGGTTTTTCTCTTTCAGCAACTGTTGTGTAAATAAAATATTCTCGCCCGTATTTGTGCTTTTATTTTCAATGAAGATAGCTTCGCGTGGTACGCCTTTATCGAGGGCAATGGTAGCAAACAGCTCAGCCTCAGTTCCCGTCCACATGTCTTTGGTTAACTTGCCCAATCCTCCTGAAAAAATAATGATCGGAGCATAACCCTGCATGTAAATTTCGGCCCCGCGTTCGGCTGTGCGGGTATCCAGACTGCCCAATACCAAAATACAATCAGAGCGTTCCAGGGTATGGTGCAACTGATGGTAATTCCATAATTTTTTTGCTAAACTGATCGCTTCCTGATTTATCATTATTATTTGTACGGTTAGGTTGTGAAAAGGAATGGCGGGGTCCTTTTCACCTGGTTTTATATTCGCTGGTCCCTGCTGATAAGCAATAAATTTGCCAATATGATATATAACTAATAACCTATAGTTAACCCCTACAATAACAGGCAGTTTTATTGATCATTGGCAGGCAACGCGCCTCAACTGTAAGCTACACTCGTTGCGTCTGTTTTACCGGATACTTCCTCATGCCGGCTCAGTTTGTGTAATTCCAGCACTGTACCATTGGCAGTTTCCTGGTACATGGGAACGAATTTGCGGTTAAAGAGGATCTCGGGGTAGGTATAGGATGTTCTTTGCAATACAGTGTTGCCATACACATCATTAAAACCACGCACCAGTACATACAATTCCACATCAGTGCCAGCCAGGTCTTCGTTGGTAAAACCAGCCAATGGGCTTTCATCATTGATAGGGTGAACAACCGTCCAGTTCATGGGCATGCTTTCAATTTTACTGCGTTCAAGCGGCAGATTGTAATACTTGTATTTGGGCTCGCCATTCTCATTAATGAGTATAGCGAGGTTTACCTGTACGGTCACATCGGTAAGCGCATGGTTCTGTTTATAGCAAACGAACCGGAACATCAACGCTGTTTTATCGCGGTACGGCGCTATGATGGCATGGTCGCTAAAAGCCAGGTGAGCGCGCGGACGGCCAAACCGGCCGTAGATAAGACCGGTTGCCAGGGCGAACGAAAGAAAACCGGTCATGGCTTCCACAGCAGCAACCAGGTTAGCCAGGTCGCCAATGGGGTTCACCCGGCCATAACCCACGGTAGTAAAGGTTTCTGTACTGAAAAAATACAGTTCTTTAAAAATGCCGCCGGGTGTGGTGGCAACAAAACCCATGAATTGTTCTGCACCTATCCAGTAATATATGCTGGCATAAACCAGGTTAATGCTAAAGAAGAAAATAACAATGATGATGATGAATTGCCATAATGGCAACGAGATCATGGTATGAAAGATGCTGAACCGGTCCCAGAAAGGCCAGCCTTTTTTGTGCAGGTTAAATGTTCCGTCGCGGTTAATAAACCGGCTCCCGTTAATAACACCCGTAGTGCTGAAACCGGTGTCGTTGTTTAATTGTGGTACAGGATTGATCTGTTTTGTTGCAGGCATGACTCTTGGAATTTTACCATGCAAATGTAATTACTATATAGTTTATTTGTTTCATTGTAATGCGAAGTAGGAAGTACAAGATCTTCATACCTCTTATTTCCTACTTCTTACTTCATTTTCCTAATATATACCAGCCTTCATCTAATAGAAAGCAACCAATAGATAGATCACCTCCACTTATTACTCACCCTGTCCCAGCTAGTAATGCCGATCTTAAATTGTACCGGATTATTAAATTTGTTGGCAGCCGAGCCTATCACATAAACGCCCAGTTTAAATTTACTCAACGTATTGAATGGCCATTTGAATACCCGTTCAATGCCTGCAAAAGTTTCTACATAACGCAGCGATCGTTCGGGAGCTATCAAAAAACCGGCGCCGGCCACTTCGCGAAGCTGTAGTTTTTTAAGAAGAGGGATCTTATTGATCAACGCCCCATTGAATTCATGCATAAAGTGCCCCTGGTAAAACCGTTTGAATACAGGGAAAGTAGAATCCAGCGACTGAAAGGCTTCATGGGGATTCATGAACAGCAGCGGATCGCCGCGACGCTGGAATTTATAATCAACCAACCGCAGATCTTTTGTATTGAGAAAACTGCCACTTCGCAGGCTATAGGTCGATATGCCTACCAAACCCAGTTTTAACTCCTGCTCTATGCCATATTCCAGGTAATCAAAATTGACTTTGCTGCCCAGCGGGCCTGGTATGCCTTTGCGCCAGGAAACATAAAAGGTTGGCCAAACAGATCCCAGGATGATCTTTTCTTTCGGCTCCCTTATATACCGTTGCCGGGGAGTGTAAGCCAACCGCACCTTTCCATACGTGGCGTTATAGGGTTCAAAGGCAACGGCCTGGTTGTTTTCCAGTACATCACCGAAAATACTATCTACCCGCGAATTGGTTTTATAATCGCTTACAGACCGGCGAAAGGCCAGGTCAATATCTGTATACAGGAACAAACCGTTCACCAACTCCAATTCATGCGCAATACCAAAAGCATTATTTAAATATACACTGCTGCGTTTAATTTGGTTGATCCATGCATCGCCCTGGTATATAAGCTGAAATTCCCTGCCTGTTGAGAACGTAACAATTCCTCTGTTGAATGGATTGTACAAATGCCTTACAGACAAACTGCCATTTATGTCGCGATTGCGAATGCCGTAACTGATGTTTGGACGTATCCAAAGGCCTTTGCGGGAAGGAAAGATTTTACGATAAAACGCCGAGGCTATAATACGGGTACCGCCAAAATTAAAAGGCTGGTAAAATTGCGGAATGGGCGGAAATGACCAATGCCTTTCTTTTTCATGATCATTAAAATCCTGGCCGCTCCACAACCATTTTTTCCAGGTTATTTTATTGGTAACCCGGTCAAGCGAATCAAGGTAGGTTTTGCTGTGAAGTGCGCGGTAGATGCTGTCTTTATAATGAATGAACCGCACCTCTTTTTCGGTTAATGGTTCGGTGCGGTTACGCTCCCAGAAGCTGCTGTCCTTCTCATATGCTTCCTGCGCCGTAGCACTTATTTCAACGCCAAAATGTTTTCTTTCGAATTGTTTATGCAGTTCAAAATTTTTATAGGTAGCAATGGTAGTCCCTGATTTTTTGGCTTTGTTGCTTTTTGAATAGTAGGTGAACTGCTGCCGGGTGATCATCCACGCTGTATCTTCGATGAGATCATACTGTTGCTCTACTTCAAAAAAGTCATATTCGGGCAGGTGATAGGAGGGTAGTTGTAACCGGGCATGTACAATGACCCACAAACTATCGGCAATGGTTATTTCACCTTCCACCGTAGCATTACTTACCTGCCGGGGCTTTACACTGATCACATAAAATTTTCGACCAGCCTGTCGTTCGGTTCGCAGTATTCTGAAACGATAAGCAAGCAGTCCGCTATAACTAATGGGCGACAAAAAAGGAGTTTCAGAAATGGCGGGCGTTTTAACCAGGTTATTGTAGAAATTAAAATCGCCCTGGGTGGTAGATAAATAAAATAAACCATCTGTATTGCCTCTTTTTGTCACACCCTGCCGTTCTTCTTTAATACCCTGGGGACTCTTATCGAGCTGTAATACAATTTCCGCCATCGCCATTCTGTCAAGGTCAGGGTTACCGGTTATCAATGTGGCAACCGCGGATGAATCGATCTTAACCGGCTTTTTCTTCCGTTTCAATTTTAATTTCAACGAATCTTCCTGCACTGCTTTAATATATACCATGCAGGAATAGGGGCCGGCTGCTGATTGAATGGCTTCCTTATGGTGGATCACCTGCCTGATTATTTCTTCTGACCGGTCGCGCACTTTTCCTTTTACCACAACCTCCGAAAGTCCTTTGGAGGCATCGGGTTCCATAATGATATTTTGTACATAGTTGGCTTTTTGCACAACGATGGTGATACGCTGCGATCTATAACCCACCATACTGAACACCAGGTCGTATTGGCCGGGGTCGATCTGCAATTCATAAGTGCCGTCTTCTTTGGTGACCGTACCATGTTTCCACGATGTTACCTGCACCGAAGCAAAAGCCAATGGCTCCATGCGGGTGTTGGTTATCTTTCCGTAAACTTTATAGGATTGCCCCCGGGCGAATGAAAAAGAAAAAGCGATAAGGAAGATCAATAGTAGAATTCGGTTCATGCAGTCAGGGATTGGGCCCTTTAAAATACGCGCTTATTGCATGAATGCGAAGCCGGATTATTTACTTTAGATTGAATTTAACAAAAAAGCTCAACGCTTCATGCTTAACGCTAAACGAAAAGCAAATACAACTTATATTTTGCGTTTGGCGTTTGGCGTTTTGCGTTCCGCGTTACTTCACCTTATCCAGCGCCATCTTTGCGGCCAAACCTGTTAGTATACTTGCCATGAACCATTTTTGAACACGGATCCATTTGGGATTGGCCGAAAACCACCTGGCCATTTTGGCTGCTACCAGTACAATGATAATATTAATAGTAAAGCTTACCATTACCTGTACAATGCCCAGCGTTATACTTTGTATAAACACATCGCCATACGCAGGTTTTATAAATTGCGGGAAGAAGGATAAATAGAAAACAGCTACTTTGGGATTTAACACATTGGTAAAAAAGCCCATGCGGAACAATTTAGCGGGGGAGTCGACTTTCAGATCCGTACGCGCCTCAAATACATTTTTACTACCTGGTTTTATCGCCTGCCAGGCCAGGTACAGCAGATATACGACGCCGGCTGTTTTAAGAATAGTGTACGCATATGGTATAGTAAACAGTACAGCAGTTAAACTAAACGACACCATAACGATATGGAACATAAAACCACAAATAACACCTGCTAAAGAGATCAGTCCGGCCTTGCGTCCCTGTGTAATTGACCGGGAAATGAGGTAGATCATATTAGGACCCGGACTAATTACAAGTCCAAATGCAGCCAGTGCAAAAAGTAGAAGATCGCTTATAGGTATCATGTTGAAGCTTTTGGTGATCTATTCAACAAATATAACCTATAAATAACAATGGGATCTTGCAGAAATGATTAGGTGTTAGTCCAATAAGTAAATAACCGGTAGACCAGTTAAGAAATCGGTATTCCATACTTTTGCGCCTGGGCACGAATAAATTTATCCGCTTCGCTGCTCCCTTCTGTACAAACCACATCCATTTTTTTACCCAGTTTTTGAACGAGCGCCGGGTTGTTGATCATTTCAATTTGTCCGGCTCTGGTTTGTGTAGTAATAGTGGCCAGGCAGGAGGAATCGCCAAAAGTGGACACTTCTTTTGGGTTGGTAATAAAAGAACCGCCGATACCGCCATGCGAAGTATGAAAAAAACGTTCTTCTTTTTGCTCTACATCTGAATAATTGAGGGAAGTATTCTTAAAGTAAGTACGGGATTTAACATCAGGATGACGGCGCGCATGCGCTACTATTTTTACATTGACCACATCCATTCCATCCAAACATCCCTCGCGGTCAACAGAATCGTACAAGCCCATAAAATAAACCTTTACCACCGGGCTTAACATTCTGGCTATGGCCGTTGTGACCAATCCACCCCGGCTATGTCCGATCAAAACAATGCGAACGTCCTCCGTAGTGAGGGGTTGACTATTCAACATGGGTTGTGTAACTGTTACGGCTACTCTTGTAGGCACATGGTAACCCCGGCCTTCCATCGCTTGCTGCGTGGTACGCTCCTGGTTCTGCATACAACTATTAACGTCAAACATGTCGAGCGGTTTCACCGAACGGTTGCGGATCTCGGGATACAACGTACCTATGCGTTGATAAATAAAATCCAGTGCTTCCTGTAATATGGGTTCGCTGTCACTTCCGGTAATAACATTGGATGGGCCATGATACCAGCGCCTGTCTATATCCATTGAACCATATTGTACATCGCGAATAAACCGGTAGGTGCTGCTGTTGCTTCCATCTTTTGACATCCATTCACGGGAGCCCGTGCCATCTATGCCTACAACAATGTATTTATAATTCATGAGCAAGGTTTTGATTATGGTAACTGGGTATTGAGCAAAAATATTTAGTCACGGGTTGAACAAGGTTATAACGTCAACCGCTGATTGGCAACAAATTTTACACCAAATTCGAAATTTTATTTTAATTTAAACATCCGTTTACTCAAACGGCACGTAAATTGGTTAATAAAAATATACACAACGGATATTTTTTTATACTAAATTCGTTTTGCTGCACTGAGAGCATGATCAAGACAATCCCCTTTTGACACGCTTCCCTGGTTGCGTTGATACGTCTACCCCTTACATTAACTTTTTAGATCATGCGGCTGAAGTATTATACATTACCATTGGATCCCGAATTATTGATGCAAAAGAAAGAGCATCCCGGTTGTAATTTAAAACAATCGGTAGGCCATCATCTTCACCTGATCATTACGACTGCATTTGGCGAAATGCAAAGTGATACAGATTATGGCAATTCCATCTGGGACCATGATTTTGATAATTTAACCGCACGCACCCGGCAGCAGGAATGGATGAAAGAATCCCTGCTGAAAGCCATTCGCAAACACGAAAAACGACTGGGTGGAATTAAAGTAGATGTATTGGTAAAACAGGAAGAAGTAAGCGCCCTTTCCATGGAAAGACGCGTAAAAAAACGACTTGACATTTATATAACCGGCCGCCTCACCGCTACCAGCGAAGACATCACTTTCCGCGACAGCTTTTTTGTGAGCCCATTATCTTATAGTTAGCATTTCAACTTAAAAATTTAACGTGGAAAACAGGGAGCAAATAAAGAACCGGATGATGAAAACGGCTGCACGCCTGTGGGGTTACCCGGAAGATGAAACAGAATCATCTTTCGACCCGCTGGTGAATGTATTATTTTCAGCCTGTGCGTTGGAGTTGGAAAAGATCTCCAATGAAATACATTCGTCACGAGCCCGCTTACTCGAACGCATGGTGCAATTGTTGTCGCCCGAAGTATTATGCGGACCGTTATCCGCACATGCCATCCTACATGCCAGAACAACAGACGATAAAGCCTGGTTGCGGGAAAAAGATCAATTCTATTACTCACAAAAAAGGGGCGCTGCCTATGAAGCCACCGGCTCAGGATATAAAGATTTTTACTTTGCACCTACCGGTCCCTTTCAGCTAAATACCGCTGTCGTTAGTTACCTGGCAACCGGCCACCAATTATACCGGTACCGGGAGATGATCTCCAAAGAAGTGATCACGCATTGTTTGCCGGGCAGGGAACTGGAGCAAGGGGTATTATGGATCGGCATTACCGGTACGCGCACCAACCTGCACAATACCCAATGTTTTTTTGAGATCAGGAATGAAGTAAACAAAGAACTATTTTATAAAAACCTGCCGCAAACCCGCTGGTATTATGGAGACCAGGAACTACAGGTACAGCCTGGCTTTAACCAGGATAATATAAGTGGCGAGCACCTTGATATTGAACAACTCCTCATCAGGAAAAACACAGCTTCCTGGAAGTTCAAAGAATTCATCAACGCCTATTACAAATCAAAATTCATTACTATCCGCCAAAAGGATAATAGGATCTTAGCTGATAATGATTGGCCGGCTGCCTTGTTACAGGCTTTTGACAAAAAGGACCTGCAACCGCTGCAAGCCGAAAAAGTGCATTGGATAAAAATTAAATTCCCCGAAAATATTTCAAGTGCGGTACTGCAGGATGTGGTATGTCATGTCAATTGCTTTCCGGTGATGAATAGCAGGTTGCATGAAATGCTGCATTCGATGCGTGATATGCTGAACATAGTGCCTATGCGTTCGGATGACATTTTTTTTGACCTGCATGAGATCAGTGACAACGATGGTAATATTTACAACATCCGGGCCATCGAAAAAAACGTACATGAAAAACTAACGGTGATCTTACGGCAGGGTGGCATAGGCCGGTTCGATGAACGCGATGCCACCATGATCATCGAGCACATCGTTCAGTTGCTGAGTGACGAAAGCGCTGCATTCTCCGTATTGGGCAGGGATTTCCTGTCGGGAGAACTGAAACAGCTGCAACAGATCATTTATAAACTGGAACAACAAATGATCAGCCGGGAATTAAACCGGGAAAATACACCCTTCCTGGTTGTACGAAAAGAACCCAACGTTGAAACAGGTAACATCACCATAACGTTCTGGAGTACATGCGGCGAACAGGGCAATGATATAAAAGCGGGAACTGCCTTACAGGCATATCGTACAAACAGCCTGTTCAATGCCAATTGTACGCTGGTAACAACTACTATGGGCGGTCGTGAACGGTTGAGTGCATCAGAAAGTATCACCGCCTATAAATCGGCCTTATTATCACGCGACCGGTTGATCAGCATGGAAGACATAAAAATATTTTGCCGGCTGCAGTTAGGTAATACCGCGCAGCATATTGAAGTAACAAAGGGCGTCATGGTGCCGCGCCAGGTATCACAGGGCTTTACCCGCACCATAGATGTAACCGTAAAACTGAACAGGAAAGATTATATGGACGCCCAGGAGAAAAACCAGATCCAGTACTGGAAGGAAAGCCTGGCCCTGAAGCTTTCCAATAAATCGGCCGGACTAACGCCATTCAGGGTGTTTATTGAACAGGAGAACTGAAGAATAAATTAACCATTGATCTTTAACCATGGATCGCCAAAACGCTATAGAGCATTTTTTTAACGAACTGGCCGGCAATCTGCACGATATCAAAGCAGAAGCGCTGGCTAACCAGGCATTACAAAATGACCTGCACCCCGATGATTTTGTGGTGCTGCCCGATGGACGTTTTTACCGGGAATACCGTACCGATCTGTATGCGTTTAACAAGATCGATGACAGCAGGCTGCACCAATTACTACAACTACGTTTATCACGTTCCGGTTTATACGACCTGGTTCCGGAAGGACTATTTCATCAACCCTATAATGGCTCCAGGCCAATCAGTTCTGCAGCTGAAATGGCAGCTCACAGCCGCAACGATCGAAAAAAAGAACTGGCCGCCAGGAAATTCTTTCAACCGATAGAAAATAGTTTTTTCAGCCAACGCGTGATGCTGGAACGGGAAGAGGAAAACCTGTTTGCCGGTATGGACAGTGGTTTGTTGAACGATTATTTCTTTTCGTTCTGGGAATTTCCGGAAGCACTGAACAAAACATCGGCGATGCTGCTGGTATTGCTATTACCTTATGCACACGCCATCGCCGGTGATATTGGATTAATGCGGGACTGCCTGGAGATCCTGTTGCAGGAAGACGTAACTATCAGATTGGTATCGTCAGCAGATTGTGGGGCGCCAGGAGATGCATGCAGCCTGGGAATAGGGGAGCTGGGGAATGACCTGGTATGCGGACAAACATTTACGGAAGACTATCCCTGCCTGCAATATAACATTGGTCCCCTGCAAAATACCAAACCGGTCGATTATGTCACCGGAGGCGATAATGATCTGTTGCTGCAGGTGTTCAATAATTATTTTGCGCCGGCAGAAGCAGATATAATTATAAATGTAGAAGTAGACAGAACACGGGCATTGGTTGAACTGGATTCAGCCGAAAGTCCGATACTGGGCTACGCCGTTATATAGTAAGGAATCGTATTTAATAACGGAATTGTATTCCATTATTAAATTATCATATTATCACATTATCAAACTATGCTCACACCTGAACTTAACAGATTGTTACTTTACCTGGGAATAGGCCTGGTCAGCTTTTCAGCGATCATCAGCGTGTTTGCCCGTAAAATACGTAACAGTTTTAAACCATTCAGCAAAAAGGCTATCTGGTATCTGTTGATTTCCGTGGCGGTATTTGCGCTGACCGGTTTGTTCATTGCAGCCGGTTTCTTCTCAAACTATAACAGATACTTTGTTTTTTTTCAACTATTGTTCCTGATCTATGGCGCCCTGCATATCTATATGATGCAGCGAAAAATGGATTGGGGCAAGGAAAAACAATCTTTCTGGCCCGACCTTATTTACACTGTGCTGATCCTGTTAGCCGGCGCTATTTGTTTTATGCTTACCTACCGCTGGGTAAACCGAGAAGGCCTGGAATTATCCATGATGCTCTCGACGCTTTTTTTCATTATTCCTTTGCTTGTGTGGCACACTTTTCTAACAGCCCTGGCCATTCCACCCAAAATATTGAACCAATGGTATTACCCGGTTCATGAGCCTATGGAAGACCCGGAAGAAAGCAAACTGAAAAATATGTTACTCATTAGTTTTGAGTTTCAGAAGAACGGCCAGGATAGCTTTTTTACCAACTTCAGGGCCAAAGCACCGGTAGATATGGAGCTGGGCGAATTGTTCTACTATTTCATAAACGATTATAACGAACGTCATCCGCAGGGACAGATCCTTTTTTCCAATGGCACCGGAAAACCGTATGGATGGATGTTTTATAAAAAACCAAAATGGTACACAATACTCACCACCTATATGGATTCAGACAAAACAATTTACCTGAACCGCATCCGGGAAAATGATGTCATTGTGTGCAGTCGCATTATTGAAAATTGAGGATTGAACTAACAAAACAAATTTGAGTATGCAGTCATCAAGTGAATACTTACCGGTTAACTGGGTAGACGGGATGAAGATCAACAAATCGCATTTTATTGCGCAGGATAATGCATTTACATACCGGCAGGCGCACACCGTAAGCAGTTTTTTAAACGAACACAATTACGGTTTGTTACCGGTTTTCGACCGGCATCATACTTCGGCCAAATTATTTTTGTCGCTCGATAATGAACAGACCGTTCACCTGCGCATACAACGTTGCCGGGCGATTTCGCGAGGCGGTTATGTAATGGAGTTTGATAGTGATACGGCTTTAACCGGACAACAATTATCGGCCGGCGTTCCGGGATTGCAGGTTCCCTTCAGTGAATTGAAAGACCGCTCCGCATTTTACTATGTGGTGCTCAGCATCGATCCTTATGAACGCGTACCCTTTGGCATCGCTGATCCCAAAGAAACGCCGCCGCGTATGCCCTTTACCATGCCGGTATACTATCTAACGTTATTACCCGCAGCCGAAACAAGCGCCGTATCGCTGGGCAATTTCCAGGTGCCGGTAGGCAAGGTGATCGTTGAAGAACAATTGGTAAGGCTGGTAGAAAATTATATTCCACCCTGTACGGCAGTGAACAGTCATTATGAGTTGCTGGAAGTACATGCCGGACTGGAACAGTTCTTCGGTCAAATGGAATTGTATGCCCTGCAGATCATTCAAAAGATCTTGCAGAAAAAACAACAGAACGAACTGGCTGATGCCATTTATAAAATAAGCGAAAACCTCACCACATTCACCGCTACCGAGTACAGCAATTTCAAAATGTCATATATATATCAGCCTCCGGTATTTATGATCACGGCAGTAGCTGGTATGGCCCGGTTGATAAAGAATACGATGGATTTTTATGTAGGCACCAGCAAAGATGAACTGATCAGTTATTGTACCGAATGGTGTGGTGTTAGCCAGGGAGAACTGGAAACAGCCATCACTACCCTGTGTAATTACCAGTACAATCATCTGGACATAAATGATGCTTTGGAAAAAGTATTGAAGTTCACCCAGATCATTTCATCCCTGTTCAGCAGCCTGGCGCGCCTGGAATATATCGGCAAGAAAAAAGAGTCCGGCATTTTCGTAAAAGAGCAGGTGTTGCTATCGCAAACAGAGAACGAACCAGTGAAGAAAAGAAGAAGCTTCCTGGCAGATTAATTAACGAACCATTATAAATAAACTAATAAAAAATGCCTACCGTATTAAACCATAAGGAAAGGAACCGTGCATTTTTAAAATTTTTGTTCTTTTTCATTATTTCCGTCTGGGTCATTGTAGGAGCTATTTATTTCGATATGCGCATTCCTTATAAAGAGAACGATGTATTGCGTGAGCAGGTTACCCGCTACCGTAATCAAACCATTGCCCTGGAAAAATTCGTAACCAGTATGGATCAGGCAAAAATGTTGATCGACTCCCTGAAACAACCGGGCGTCAACAGCATGTACCTGAACCAGCAGGTGGCAGCCAAACTGCGCGAGTTAACCGACCTGCAGTATAAAGACAGCAGCATGTACAGCAGGATGAATAAAAATGTGCTTGACCTGTATCTGCGTTACCAGGATGCCACCAACAAAGTGGTAAGCATGGGCGATTTGCCAAAACAGTTGGAAGATTATAAAGGGAAATACGAACAAACACAGCGCGATCTGGACCAGGCTCGCAGGGATATCGACTTATTGAGAAGAGCAAATACAGCAGCAGGGTTTTAACTAGCCCCTAACCCCCTAAAGGGGGAAAGAAAAGTGTACTATGGTTGAACAGTGTTTGTTGATTTGTTCTTGTTGGTAGAAGTTGGCTTGCTAACGATCCGCACTCTTCCGGCAGCCACAAAACGTTTTTTCCAGTAAGGATCATCCAGGTTGGCCAGGCTAACCCCGCTGGAAGTAGAGGCGTTGATAAAATAGCGGTTACGCAAATAGAGACCAACATGCGAAATGGGATTACCGGGAACCGTACAAAAGAAAACCAGGTCACCTTCAGAAAAGTAAGTATTATCATGAAAAGGCTCCACATTTTTTGTAAAGAACTGTTGCGCCGATGTGCGGGGTACCTGAATGTTGTACACATCACTGAGCAGGCGTTGAATAAAGCCGGAGCAATCGATCCCGTTCTCATCGTTACCGCCATATTTATAAGGCGTTTTCATCCATTTATCAATAAACATATAGAGTACAATATTTCTAAGACTATCCGGATCAATTTTCAAATAGGCGGCATACTTGGTGATCGTTCTTTTTTCAGGTTTGGTACCAGCGGCTGCTAATTCCGGATCGGCAGGTTTTACCACAATGGTCTGGTACTGATTCGTTGATTTGCGCGAACCGGAGCACGAAGCCAGGAACACCAGCAGGCATATACTACCTGTAAAGGCCAGTAGTAAATGAGAAAAACGGGAAAGAGAACTATATGGAAAAAAAAGTATTCGTTTCATAGCTAATAGAAATACGGTTTGCAATGATGCACAGATTTTATTTCAGGTTGCTTTTGTAAGCAACAATAACGCGAACACAAAAGTAAAATTATGGAAAATAAAAAGATGCAGCTGGTATATCTTGACGAAAAAGTCATGTTCACCATGATCATTACGGCATTACTGGGCCTGATGATCACCGGCTTTAAATATAAAAACTACGAACATTGCTTCGATTTTCACATAAAAGCAAAAGCTAATTTTTACAGGACCGACGAACCGATCCGCTTTGAAACCGATGCCCTGTATGCCTCCACATTTCAATGGGATTTTGGCGATAATGAAAACAGCCAGACCAACATCAGTTCAGTAGTGCACGCCTATAACCTGCCTGGTGAATATACCGTATCATTAACAGTAAATGGCAAATGCACCGAGTACAAAACAATTTATATAACAAAAGCGCCGAAGCTCGAGAACCCGATGTTGTTGCCCAGGTTTGTTTGTCCGCAAATGGCAGAAGTAGGTAAACCCGTTACCTTCCAGGATACTACGGCCGGGGCGCATAGCTGGGAATGGCGTTTTGGCGAAACCGCCGTTATTGACGCCACTTCATCCACCGCCAATTACGTATATAAAACACCCGGATTAAAAACGGTTTCAATCATTCTTAATAACGATCCCCGGCAACTGGGCGTTTGCAAAGTGTATGTGAACGACAAAAAATTAGCGCCTGCCAGGTCAAATGCCCGTGTACCCGCCAGGCAACAACCAGCCTTTATTGTAGTACCGGCAAAACCGGTAACACCAACGCTGGAAGAGCAGCATCAGGCACAGCCTGCTGTTACGGAGCCAGCCAAACCGCAAGGAGTAAGCATCAACAAACAGGAACTGGAAGGCAAATTGCGCGGAGTGGTCAACAACTACCTGACAGCAGAAAACTTTGCGCCTTATTTCTGCAATAACCTCAATGTACCGGTAAGCCTGAACGGAACAGAGATCACCTTCAGCCAGTTCTGTATTAAACTCAGCTCGATCAAGAACGATAAAAAGATCAAACAACTGAACGTACAACAAATAAAAAGCAGTGAAACCAATTGTTTGATTGGTTTGAATGTGAGTCTTAAAATGAAGCAAGGCTTCCTGGGAATATTTTAAAATAAAAATTATGACTGACCAACTATTAGGAACCACCATATCCGATTCATTCAAAAAAATGAATCATATAGCACAGGCGATTGCCCGGGAACATATGCATCCGCATATTGCGCCGCCGCATTTATTAAAAGCGCTGCTGCACAAAGATGCCGGTTTGCAAACCCTGTTACAACAATTGGACAAAGACATTTACTATATGGAAGAATGGGCGGATGTGCGCATGGAAACATTGCCCAAAGCCACCCGGTTAGAGGAAACCCTCACCGCCGACGCACCGGTAAAGGCGGTAATGGAAGAAGCGGATACCATCCGGGTGATGACGGGTAGCGATGAACTGGAAGCCGTGCATGTACTGGCTGCGCTCAGCACACCCGGCGTAGGATTTAGTTATGAGCAATTAAAAACCTTTCCGGTCCAGCGCCAGGAGCTCTTGCAACAATCGGTCACAGAAACCACATTGAATAAGATCACTGGTATGGGTGCCAGCAACGGCTTGCCCAAACAAACCGGCAACCAGGCTTTATTAAAATACTGTACGCATAAGAATGCGCGGGCGAAAGAAGGGAAGATAGATCCCATTACCGGCCGCGATAAAGAGATCAGGGCGATGGCCGAAATACTGGGCCGCCGGTCGAAACCCAATGTACTGATCATTGGCGAACCAGGTGTTGGTAAATCAGCATTGGTAGATGGATTTACATTAGCCATTGAAGAAAAGAAAGTGCCCCGCTTTCTGGAATCCGCACAGATATTTGAGCTCGACAATGGCGCATTGGCTGCCGGCGCCTCTTATAAAGGGGAAGTAGAAGAACGATTGAAAAACATCATCCAGGAAATAAAACAATTTGAAAAAGCGATCCTGTTTGTTGATGAAATACATGTGCTGATGGATAAGCAGGGCGCCATGGCAGGTGCAGCCAATTTATTAAAGCCCGAACTGGCCCGTGGTGAATTAACCGTGATAGGCGCCACTACCCTGGAAGAATACCGGAAGCACATAGAAAAAGATGAAGCGTTTGCCCGGCGTTTTGATGTTATACAGGTAGACGAACCCGATATGGCCACCACATTCAGGATGATGCAAATGATCATGCCGCATTATAGCAAACACCATGCTATTGAAGTGGCAGACGAAACATTGCAGGATGCCATCCGGCTGGCGAAGCGGTATGTAAAAGACCGGCGCTTACCCGATGCAGCGATAGACCTGGCCGATCATTCCATGGCAGCCTTACGCCTGGCACGGGATACCGGCTTGCAGGTACTGCAGGAAATGCAAATTGTTTTTGATGACATGAATAAAGAACCGGCGCAACATACAACAGACGACTGGCAATGGCATTATAACCAGCTGCGTAATAAGATCAGTCCTATATTATGGACGGCGGTTCAATCGGAAGCCGATGTGATGCAAATGACGGAACCTGCTGAGATCATTACTTATTTGAATACCGCTTATGGATCATTATTAATAATGGCGGGGGATGACCGGAAAATATTAAGCCATGCAGATGTGGCCGCCATCGTGGCGCACAAAACAGGTATTCCTATAGGCAAGGTGCAGGCGCAGGAAAAAGAGCGGTTGTTGAAAATGGAAGAAATCTTACAACAACGGGTAGTAGGGCAGGACCATGCCATCAAATCTATCAGCGAAGCCATTCTTGAATCAAGGGCCGGACTGGGAAAACCAGGACAACCTATTGGATCATTTTTCTTCCTGGGCCCAACGGGTACGGGTAAAACAGAGTTAGCCAAAGCGCTGGCCGATTTTCTGTTCCAGGATGAATCGTCGATGATCCGGTTCGATATGTCGGAATTCAAAGAAGAGCATTCCGCTGCTTTGTTGTATGGAGCGCCTCCCGGTTATGTAGGTTATGAAGAAGGCGGCTTGCTGATCAACAAGATCAGGCAGCAACCGTATTCGGTTGTGCTGTTCGATGAAATAGAAAAAGCGCACCAGTCGGTCTTCGATATTTTTTTACAGATCATGGATGAAGGCAAGTTGCACGATAAGCTGGGAAAGGAAGGCGACTTCTCCAATGCGCTGATCATTTTTACTTCCAACATCGGTAGTCAGTATGTGGTGGATTCGTTCAATAAAAAACAGATCCCTACATCTACCCAGTTGATGGAGATCATGAGCAACTATTTCAGACCCGAGTTCCTGGGCCGGCTCACGGAGATCTGTCCGTTTGCACCTATGACCAATGAAATGGTTGAACGCATCCTGAACATTCAGTTACGGGGTTTATACAGTTCGCTTGAAAAACAGGGGATCACCTTGCAGTTGACAGACGAGGCCAAAAAACAACTGGCAGTGATGGGATTTGCACCCCAGTACGGAGCAAGGCCATTAGCAGGCGTTATACGGAATAATTTGCGCCGGCCATTATCGCGCAAGATCATCAGTGGCGAAGCGGGCGCAACGGGTACCGCAAGTTTGACACTGGATGTAGATGCCACCGGTAATTTTCTTTGGCAGAGTTCCTAATGGTTCTGGGTATGGTACAACATTGTTCTAACAGTAACGTGAGTCTCAAAATAAATAGTCACGTGCGAAATTAAATTTATATGAATTGTATCGGAAACTAACGGAAATAGGTAAATTTATTTCTCAATATTAACATCACGTTAAAAATGTATGCAAAACATATTTTAGCACAATGGTTACTGGGGATTTTCAATATTAATGTTGATGCATCATATTTTGGGAATGAAATTTGCAAAAACCTTTGAGGATTTTTTGCTGATATCCAATCCGTCAAACCAGTTTATTCGTAATTATATCGATTGCCCATTACAGAAAGCAAGTCATATTCTGAAAACCAAAAATATCTATCATGAGCATTGAGCCCTACGGAATTGGCGGCACGGAAGTAAAAACAGATGCCTTCGAAGCCTTTGCAGACATTCCACAAAATCGTGTATTGCTGGCAGAAAAACTCACCTTTGACCCACCTGTTAAACCCGATATCATCGAGGGTTTGACAAGCATAGATGATGTTTTCGAAAATTTCAAACCGAAAGTAGACATGGTATTTGAAACTGAAGATGGCGCCATGCGCAAGGAGACGCTTCATTTCAAAGGCTTATCTGATTTTGGAGCGAAGGGCATCATTGCCCAAAGCGAATACCTGGGAGACGTAAGTATGCAGCAGATCCAATACCAGAAATTAATAAAGCAGTTAAAGACCAACAAACTGCTTAAACAGGCACTCGCCAACCCGGAAACAAAGGATCACATTATAAAAGCTTTGCAGTCACTAATACAGGAGCTTGACTCAGCCAGGTAACACCCAAATTACTTTTATCATTAAATCGTTATCATGAGTACTGAATCCATTAAACCCGCGGCCCAGCAAACAGCGCTGAAAGAAGCCTTGCAACCGGTTGAACAACTGGAAAGCAGTGTACAGGGTCTTGCAAAATTCGGAGGATTTGATCTTTTGGAATCGGCTATAGATGCTGTTCAAAACATAAACCCCGAAAGAAAGGCCCGCAAAAAGATCTTCCTCGAAGAGAACAGTAAAAAAGAAGAACGCACCGCACTTAAAAAAACATTGAAGTTGTGGCTCGATGTTCTGCAAAGCGCCGATGATCCTGCAGACATGATCCAGACCTGTAATGAACGGTCAGAAAATGCAGGCCTGGTTTTGAAGAAGAACCTGAGAGCGGCTGTAAAAGAAACTGAACAACTGGAAAGATCATATCGCGCTGTAGCCCTCTTCTTTAAAAATACAGAAAGTCTGAAGGTCAAGAACGTATCGGTAATGAACGCTGATCCCGACCAGGTAAGAGACCTCGACAATACCCGCTTTATCGATGCCATCCACAACGAACTGGTTGATAATTACGACCGGCTCGATCTGCGTAATAATTACAGCATACTTATTTTACCCGGCTATTTAGGCAGCAATAAAGTAGTTGAGAAATGGGCTAAGATCGCCTATGAAAATAAGGTGATGCTGGTTACCGACTTTGAAGACCTGGATACACCGGATGATGTGATGGAATTGTTTGAAGCAGCTAACCTTACCGGTGGCGATCCTTATCGCTCCAATGTGATCATGGCCTGTAACTGGCTGGTAGGCCGGGGCCGTTTTGCAGAAATAGGAGAGGAAGACGACCTGCTGGTACCACCATCTGCCGCATTGGCCGGTAAGATCTACACTACCCTGATGTCGCAGGTAACAGCTGGTAAAAAATTCGGTGGCATTAATGAAGTAGACGGTGTTCGGTTCGATCTCAAAAAAAGCGAGATTGCCAGTTTGGAAAAACTGGGACTGATCCCCATGGTAAAAGAATACGGTAAGGTAATGGCCTTCTCTGCCAAAACGTTGTTCAACGGCGATAACCTGGGTTTGCAAACGTATTCAGTGGTACGCGTATTTGACTACGTTACCAAAGTGATGATGGACTTTTTAAATCGTCGAGCGTTTGAGAACTTCAACGCTTCTACCCGTAAAGAACTGAATGGCCAGATCGTTAAATTTCTCGATGGCATCACCGGTCCAAATAAATTGATTGAAAACTTTACGATAAAACGTTTTGAACAGGACCCTGTTCAAAAAGATCGCATTTACCTCGACATTCATCTGAAACCGTATTTCCCCGCAAAAACTTTCATGATCAAGTTAGAAGGGCAAAAAGGAGACGAAGCTGATAAAGCAGACTGGTCTTCTAAATACGAACAGGATAAGTAGTCACAAGATTGCCTTGCCAAAGGATCCTGAGCGAAGTCGGGATGCGTTATAGACGACCTCTCACTCCATTAAAATCCATATCTCACCCCCAAAACGGTAACCCCACATCCTTGATTCATTCAAAGGATAACCCGCCTGTAGTAGCGTTCGACAGTGTCATTTTTAAATAACACTGAAAGGATCGTTTTGCAATACTGTTAAAATCCTGGGTT
The DNA here is from genome assembly GCA_966212235.1 of uncultured Niastella sp. Lineage (GTDB taxonomy): Bacteria > Bacteroidota > Bacteroidia > Chitinophagales > Chitinophagaceae > Niastella. The sequence goes on from CBIHPP010000010.1 coordinate 350,651, forward strand.
CACAAAACACCAATTGTTGTATTGGTCACGCATGGAGCGCGACCAACAGGGAATCGTTTTTTATAATTAGGTCTATATACCATTTTTTAATCATTTCAAATCCATTAATTATGTCATTTAAGGCAAAACTTAAAGTGGCTGGCAAGGAAATCAATGTACTTGCATGCACCTATGCATTGAAACAGGAAACAGACGCAACAGGTCGTCCCTCTTCAATCACCCGTGGCGGAAAGATGACGCTTACGGTAGAATCTACCGGCGACACAACTTTCTTCGAGTGGATGACAAACAACTTCGAGCGTAAAGACGGTTCTGTCACTTTTGTTAAACGTGATACCGATGCTACGCTGAAGGAATTGAAGTTCACAGAAGCATACCTGGTAGAGTACCGCGAAAACTTCGACGGTGCAAACGACAGCCCGGTTACTGAAACATTCACGCTGAGCGCTAAAGGCATTGAGCTGGGTAGCGGCAAGCATGAAAATGAGTGGGTTTAAAATCTAATCATTTGTTTTAAAGGGGTGGGTCGTTCGCCGATGGTGAATGACTCTCCCTTATACTCGCAAACGCCAGTTTATCCTAAAACACTAATCAATTTTCCATGTCATTTATTGCAAAACTTAAGTTAGATGGCGAAGAGATGAATGTTCTGCATTGTGCATTTCGCTTTACGCAGGCTACTGATGGAACCGGTAAACCAACCGCCATTCCGCAAGGAGGAGCCGTTACGCTGATCATTGAAAGCAATGGCAATACCGGTTTGTTTGATTGGATGGTAAGTCCAACCCAAACCAAGAACGGTGACATTACTTTTTATCGTCGCGATAATATGAGCAAGCTAAAAACATTGCAGTTCACCGACGCACATTGTGTGGATTATTACGAAACCTATGATCACAACAGCGAAAGTCCAATGCAGGTGCAGATAACACTCAGCGCCAAGGAAGTTAAATTGAATGAATCAAAATTCAAGAATAACTGGCCTCAGTAAAAATGAAAAATTAACAATGACCATTTCCTATTCACCATAAACGACATAACATTTTTTATGGCCCAACTAAATAGTAGCAATATAACCATTGCCGGTACTCCTATTAAACAAATTACCTCTTTTCAGCTAACCCAGAATATTTTTGATCACCATTACTTCCGGCTGGTTTGTCCGGCCGAATCATTGGAAGGTTTGGAAGGTGGGATGCTACAATCATCACGCAACCTGATCGGCGGCGTTTTACAGGCATCTTTTAGCACCCCCACCACTGGAAGCGGATTGAAGTTCAGAGGCATCGTAATGCAGGTAGAAGCAGACCGGTTCAGCGGTCATACCGGGAATATCATTATTTCCGGTTGTAGTCCCACCATCGTGCTCGATAATGGCCCCCACTGCAAAAGCTGGGAGAAAAAAGCCATTAAAAATATTGCCCAGGATGTATTAAAGCATTTTCCGCAAGACCTGTTGCAGGCGCAGATTGCGCCACAATATCCTGAAACATTAGCCTACACGGTCCAATACAAACAAACCGCCTGGCAATTCCTCAATTATCTCTGTGCCAGTTATGGCGAATGGTTGTACTACGATGGTAACCAGTTACAAATTGGCGCTCCCAAATCATCCGAAGCAACTTCGCTTACATTCGGCAGTAATATCAACCGCTTTAGCATGGCGTTGCAGGTTCAACCTGCCAACAGCCAGATGATGGCGTACGATTATCTCAATCACGAAGTATATAACAGCTCACCGCAAAGCATAGAAAGCAAAGCCGGTCTCAACGACCTGGGCAGGCATGTGCTGCAGGCCAGTAACAATGTATATGCTACCAGTCCCAAGATCTGGAACAACCAGTTTGTCAGCAACAAAAAACAACTGGACGATGCCATCAACATACGTACGGCTATGCAAAGCAGTAACACCGTACGTTTTTCGGGCAGCAGTGCGCACCCCGGCGTTAAAATAGGCGGCTCTGTGAATGTACAGGGCAACAACCTGTATAACATGTCGGGTGAAAATTATGGAGAGTATACCATACTTTCCATCAATCATTATTTTGATGGCCATGGCAATTACAACAACGACTTTACGGCTGTTCCCGCCACTATAAAAGTACCGCCTGTAAAATCAGGCAGCACGCCCCATTCCGAAACACAAAGCGGTATGGTCACAGATAACCACGATCCCAAAGGATTAGGCCGGGTACGGGTTAAATTCCATTGGATGAATGGTACGGAAAAAACACCCTGGATCCGCGTTACCAGTCCGCACGGCGGTGGTGGCAAAGGGATGTTCTTTATTCCTGAAGTGGGCGAAGAAGTGATCGTAGGTTTTGAAGGGGATAGTCCAATGAAACCATACATAATAGGCACCGTATTTCATGGCAAAGCCAGCAGCACCCTTAGCAACGGCGGCAATGATGTAAAAGCCTTGCAAACCCGCAGCGGTAATAAAGTGGTGATGAACGACGCAGACGGCAGCGTGTTTGTGGAAGACAAAGATGGCAACAGCATACTACTGGATGGCGCCGGTAACATAACAGTGAAGGCCAATAAAAAGGTATGGATCGATGCCAAAGAGGAAATTAAGTTCACCACAAAAAATATGATCATTGATGTAGAAGAGAAGATCACCGTGGATGCGAAGATACTTGAAGGTACCCTCACTGAAACCTGTTCATGGAAAGGCACCAACGAAATAACAATACATTCCGATAAACAGGCTTTCGTGACTTCCGACAATAAGTCAACCATTTCAGGAGAACAGGAGGTAGCTATACAAGGCAAGAAGAGTGTTAACATCGATTCCGAGGAGGGCCAGGTTACGGTAGAGGGTAATTTAACCGCTACCATTAAAGGCGGACAGGTATTGCTGAATAGTTGATAAGTTGACAGGTTAACAAGTTGATAAGGCAAAAGGCAGAAACAGGAAGTGAGAAGATAGATGGCGTTTGCTCCGCCAACTGGCGGATATTTTGAGTTTAAAAACCAAGTAAATTAACAATGAATGAGCATAATCCTATAACCATCCGTATCGATGAAATGGTACAGGTATGGAAAAAGAACGTTCAGCCCCAACATAGCCTTATCCGTTGGATGCTGAAACCGGAAGATCATCGCATGTACGAAGGATTTTGCCGGCTGGAAGCATCGCCGCATGGAAAACTCGATAACCTGTTTGTATTCTTCTATACGCCGTTCACCAGTGTAAAAACCTACAGCCATGCTTTGTTGGAAAACTGGCTGAACGAATATGATGATCCCAAACAACGGCAATTGCTGGCAAGCGCCGGTTTAAAAAGCGAATGGGATGTACAGGCATTCAGAAAAGCAGTGGAAGAAAAGGACTATGCAGCCTGTGACCGGTTATTGCCTGCCATGATCCTGTCTTATAAAAATTTTATAGGACAGCAGCAGGCCCTTTTTGTATTCAGTGTATTGCCGAAAGAAATGAGCAGTCCGCAGCAATTTCTGCAATGGCTGCAACAATGGATGGAACAACCCAAAGAACCCGGCATGCAGCTGCTCGTATTTGACCATCTCGACGGCAATTTCTGGGGAGCTGTTTTTGAATATTATACCGATTACACGGTAACATTAACGCACGATCTGCGTATGCAGGATGCCATCAGGCAGATCGCGACAGCTGGCGCTGCTACTGATCCCTATGCATTTTTCAGGAAATGTATGTTTGAAATGGGCGGAGCGGCCAGTAATAAAAACAAACCGTTGCTCAGCGAATGGGGTGAGAAAGCCATTGAAAGCGGTAAAAAGACGGGTGATAAAAGTCTGCTCGCTACGGCTTACATCACCTACGCGGGTATGTTGTTCAATTTTAAAGATCATGAGCTCATCAATGAACTGCTCGATACCGGCATTCGCTTGTGTAAACAGGAAATTGCCGGTGGCAACGAATCTATAAAACCCATGTTGCTGCAATATTATACCTACAAGGGAGCCGATCTTCAGATCCAGAAGGAAAGAAAAGAGGCCTTGCAATGGTTTATGATGGCTGGTGATGAGGCAGTTTCCTTTGGTTTCATTGCACAGGCAATATCGGCTTATTACAAAGCCTGGATCTTTGCTGATTACAAGAACTGGAAGGAAGAAAAGCTACAGGCTTGTCAGCGGGCCCTGCAACTCACAAATCGATTGACCGATGAAGAGATACAGGCATCGGAATATCCTTTTATGGCTTATGATTATGTGGTGCAGAAACAATATGACATTGACCCACTCGCGTCAGCAGTAACGCAAAAAATGGTCGCTGCGTATGGGGCCGACTGGCAAAAAGACGTTGAAGAGCTAAAACAAAACTATACAAAGAAAAAGCTCAGGGAGGCGAATGCGGGAGAAGTAGCGGTTTGATGGTTGAACGAACGAATGACCGGTTTAAAAGAACCAACATAGTACCTGTAAATAATCAATTACCAATATGGAAACCATTATCACCGTAAAGTCGAAAATTGAATTGATAGATGAGGAAATAACCCATAAGTATGCAGATGAATTGCGGGCAAAAGAAAGTCGAATTGATTTCACCAAAGATGGCTGGGTAGAAGAAATGCGGGCCATTGAAACGGAATACAGGCAAAAGATCCAACCCGAAATGGCTTTTATCAGGCGAACAATAGGAGAGGTGCTGGCCGGTAATACATTTAAAGACCTAACGGCTATGGCCTCGCTCCTGGAAGATACCCAACGCCTTCAGCATTATGTAACTCCCACGTTTGAAGAACTGGAAGAAAATGTATTGGACGGAAGTACCGAGTACATTACCCTGAGCCTGGTTTTGTTTATGGTGAGGAACCTGGAACCCGACGCCCGGGATGAAATGATCTACTTCAGCGATCTGATCAGGTTCTGTGAATCAAAAAAGATCGATCTCAGGTCCATATTAAAACATTTATTGCCATACGCCTCCAATGAAATAAAATACGGCAACTATTCCGTACATGCGTTATTCCGGAATACCATTGAACAATCCACCGCTTCAAAAAAACAACAATAGATAAATGGTCGAACCATTCCTGTAACAATGAATAGAAAAACGAACTGAACAAGAAACTTATTCTATGTACGTAGCCAACACGCATCTGAAGCCGGTGATCGGTATCGATATTCACTTTGTGAATTTGCCTTTTCCATTCGTGCCATTACCGCATCCTTACATAGGCCTGGTGATAGATCCGTTTGATTATCTTCCTTTCATTGGAGCAACGGTGAAGGTAAACCACGTGCCGCGTGGCAATACCGATACCGCGGGTATGATCATAACCTTTGTGCATATTCCGTTTGGCGCCGGCTTTACCTTAATACCCATGATCGGTCACGACAGCCAGAACTTCTTTGGCAGCAAAAAGGTACAGGTAGACGGCGCTCCCATGAGCGGTGCAGGTTATATGCTCATGACCTGTAACGACATCGGGTTACCATTGTCATTCCGCCCGGGAAAAAAATTCAAACCCATTCCATCCCTGTACCTGCCAACGTCCTATTGCATTCCGCTGCAATGGGGCAAGCCGGTGATGGTGGGCGGTCCGCTGGTGCCCAACTTCAGCATCATGGCATTATTAAAAGCATTTGCGTTTGGTTCCTTTTTAAAAATATTTGGAAAGGTGGGCGGCAAAATGCTAAAGAAGCTAAATAATAAAGTACTTAAAAATTTCAAGTCAACCAAAAAGCTAAGCAGCCGCTTCTGTAAAATGGGGTTTGAACCGGTTGACCTTATTACCGGCCGGGTGAATTACGAATGTATAGATTTTGAATTACCCGGTCCTGTTCCTCTAAAATGGCTTCGCACCTGGGACAGTGATTCTTCCATTAAAGGTCCGCTCGGCCATGGGGTACAATTATCCTACGATCGCTGTATTCAACTTTGGTCGCAGGAACAATGTTTATCGGTAACAATGGCAGATGGCAGGCAGGTGGTATTCCCCTTGCTTTATCATGGTGAAAGCTTTTACCACCCGCAGGAAAAGATCTTGTTACATCGAAAACAAAATGGTCATTTTTTGCTGGAAGATCACAACGAAGCATTGTACTATCATTTTAACTATGAAACACAGGCAAATAGCTGGCATTTATCATATATTGAAAATTACAGCGGTAACCGTATACAGCTGCATTATACCGACAAATACCTGAATGCCATTACAGACAGTGCCGGCAGATTACTGCTTTTTAAATTAGACAAACAGCACCGGATTATACAGGTAGAAGTGAAGCATCGCGACTTACAGCAAACGTTGGTAAGCTATACGTATAATGAAGAAGGCGACCTGGCAGCCATTGCCGATGCATTGGATCAATCAACTTCTTTTGAATACCGGTACCATCTGATGATCAAAAAAACCGACCGGAACGGACAGAGCTATTTCTGGGAATATGACAGCAAACGAAGGTGTATACACACCTGGGGCGATGGAGGCGTGCTGGAAGGATACATACAATATAAAAAGGGACATAATATAGTCACCAACTCACTCGATGAGAACAGCGTTTATTATTATGATGAAAATAATTTGTGTGTAAGGCAGGTTGATCATTATGGCAATCAAACGTACACCGAATACACAGATGATCTTGAACTGTACCGCGAAATAGATGAAGAAGGTAATATAACCGGTTATGCTTATGATGAATACAGCCGGTTAAAAGAAAAAACGTTGCCCGATGGGACCAGTATAAAGTTTAACTATAACAAGCACAACCAGCCCACGCTCATTGTTAATGCCGATGGAAGCAGTAAGACATTTGGTTATGACGCCAAACGGCGACTGCGTTTTGCAAATCATCCCAACGGAAAAATGATCGCCTACGAATATAATGAAGCAGGCAGGCTGGCTGCGATCTTTGAAACCGGCAACCGCAAAACGATCATGGCGTATGATGAAGATCACAATTTGCAAAGTGTGCAACTGCCCGACAACGCAACAGCTTCCTGGAAATATGATGCGCTGGGTCGTTGTACACAGGCCACCAATGTAACCGGCGAAACGCGGCATTTTGAATACGATCCATTGAACCGGGTGCGCAAACTGTACCTGCCAGATGGCAATAAAATAGATCTACGCTATAATGCTTATGAGGAAGTAATACATGCTGCAGACAAACACCATGATGTTCAGTTTGAATATACACCGCTGGGTAAAATAAAAATTCGCCGCCAGCATAATACGGAACTTCGTTTTTTATACGATACGGAAGAGCGCTTGCGTACTATTGTCAACGAAGCAGGCAGGCACTATAGTTTTGGCTATAATAAACGCGGGGAAATTATCAGTGAAACAAGATTCGATGGATTGCAACGTGTGTATGAGCGGGATACCACAGGTAAAATAATCAAAACCCTTGGGAGTGATGGCCGCTACAAACAATACAGGTACGATGCCAACGGACGTGTAATACGCAAAGAATACCACGATGGCAGTTGGGAAGTATTCAACTATGATAAAAACGGAAACCTGAAAGAAGCCATCAATGAACAAAGCACCGTACGATTCAGCTACAACAAAATGGGTTATGTTGAAAAGGAAGAACAGAATGGATACACCGTGCAAAACACCTACAATAAGTGGGGAAACCGCATACGTGTAAACAGCAGCCTGGGCGCCGATATTCAATTACAGCGCAATGTACTGGAACTGGTAACCGGTATACATGCGGGGGCCGCCGGGGCGCCCGGTTGGCAGGCTCACATAAAATATGATAAGGCAGGCAGGGAAACAGAGCGGCTATTGCCTGGTAACTTAACCAGTGAGTGGCAATATGATCGTGCAGGAAAACCGGCAGAACATAAAGTAAGCCGGGGTGGGGTGGTGCAAAGCTGGAAAAAATATACCCGGGATGCCAACGACCGGCTCACCGATGTTTTTGACGCGCTGTCGCAGGGTAATACAGGGTTTAAACATGATGCACTGGGAAACCTTGTTTTCGCCCAATATGCAGATAACAGCATCGTACAACGCGCTACAGACGCCACCGGAAATATTTATAATACAAAAGAAAGATCCGATCGTACATACAGCGCTGCGGGCGCATTGCTTGAAAGCGATAAATTCATTTTCAAATACGATAACGAAGGAAATTTAATCAGCAAAACCGATAAGACCACCAATAAAAAAACACGTTATGTGTGGTATGCAAACGGCATGCTGAAAAAGGTTTTGCGACCCGATGGAAAAAGTGTGGAGTTTACCTATGATGCGCTTGGCCGCCGGATAGCCAAACGCTACGCCGGAAAGATCACCAGATGGATCTGGAATGCCAATGTACCTTTACATGAATGGAGCTATGCCGAAAATGAAAAACCTGTTGCGGTAGTCAATGAGTGGGGAGAACTGAAGTATGATAAAGAAGAACCAACAGAAAATATAACCACCTGGGTATTTAATGCAGATTCTTATGTTCCTGCTGCCAAAATAGAAAATAACAAAACGTTTAGCATTATTTCAGATCATTTGGGAACTCCCTGTGAAGCCTATGACGAAACAGGAAAACGCGTTTGGGAATTGGTGTTGGATATCTATGGCAGAACGCGGGTAGTAAATGGCGAGAAAAATTTTATACCTTTCAGATACCAGGGGCAATATGCCGATGAGGAAACAGGTTTGCATTATAATCGCTTCAGGTATTATAGTCCGGAGGAAGGTACGTTTATTGCGCAGGACCCTATTGGGTTACAGGGAGGGTTGGCATTATATGCCTATGTGAACGACCCCAATGCATGGGTGGATGTGCTTGGATTAACACCTGGCGCGCCGGCAACAACCTGGAATGCGTTTCAATCTCAAACCACGGGATGGTTCGGTAGCCGTCAGGAAGCATCTGTGGGTTGGAAAGTATACAAAGAGAGTTCTCAATCTGTAGAGGAATTAGCCATTGGGCGTTTGCCCGATACGGAGGCTGCAGAGCAAATAGGTATGAGACGATTAAATACCACAGGCTGGTCGCCGGCTGTTAACGATGCATGGGTGCAGGGCGGTATTGATGCCAATAAAACATTTTACCTGGCCTCTGACAATGTGCCTGCGAATCGAATAAGCCCTCCCGGTTCAAGATTTCCAAAAACAGTTTTTGACCGTGAGTTAAACCAACTGGATGCGGCTAAATACAAACAGGATGGTAATTACATGAAGCCGCCGGTTGCCTGTAAACCCTAAACAATGCACTTGTTGATACAGGTGTAATAAAACCAAAAGATGGACAGTAGTATAGAAACTTTTAAACGATTATTGACCCGTAAAGATTTTCGGCTATCCGACGATCAGCTATCTATTATATTGGATCTTACCAGCAGGTTTAACACCGATGTGGCCTTTAGAAATGATCTAATGGCCGCTATCGAAGACGAGGAAAGGTTGCGAATATTATCCATGTCAGAAATATTGGCAGAAGAAGCATATAATCATAAATCGGAAGCATACCTGGAGGCGGCGTTGATCCTGCATGTGATTGAAAATTTCAAATGGGATGCCAGGGAAAATTCCATTTACCTGGCAATTATCTGGTATGTTGCTGAAAAGTTAGGGATCGATGCCAAAAAATTATTTAATAAAGTAATTGATCTCAATACTGCAGGATCCGGAAGGCACCTGCTTGAATTCGTTAACGGCCCTGACTATATAAGGAGCCTGAAATCTATGGGTTTAAAAGCCTCTTTGGATAGCAATGATAAAATTTCATTTGAACAGTTGCCACCTCCATGGCAAAAATGATAGTTGTTTTGAATAAGAAATAATTCCCGTCCCCCGCGAAGACATAGGGCCTCAAATGATTTGATAGCTGTATACAGCCGCCTCTGCTATTAAACGATCAAATCATAAATGATAACAGTAAAACCAGTTCCTTATGTACGTAGCCAACACGCATCTGAAACCTGTGATAGGAATTGATATTCACTTTGTGAATCTGCCTTTTCCATTTGTACCACTGCCGCATCCTTATATCGGGTTAGTCATTGATCCGTTTGATTATCTTCCTTTCATTGGCGCTACGGTGAAAGTGAACCATGTTCCTCGGGGTAATACCGATACGGCCGGTATGATCATAACCTTTGTGCATATCCCCTTTGGCGCCGGCTTTACGCTGATACCCATGATCGGTCACGACAGCCAGAACTTCTTCGGTAGTAAAAAAGTACACGTAGACGGCGCTCCCATGAGCGGAGCCGGTTATATGCTGATGACCTGTAACGATATTGGGCTACCATTGTCATTCCGCCCGGGAAAAAAATTCAAACCCATTCCGTCGTTATACCTGCCTACGTCTTTTTGCATTCCGCTGCAATGGGGCAAGCCCGTCATGGTGGGTGGTCCGCTGGTGCCCAACTTCAGCATCATGGCATTATTAAAAGCATTTGCTTTTGGTTCCTTTTTAAAAGTATTTGGAAAAGTGGGCGGCAAAATGCTGAAGAAGTTAAATAGTAAATTGAGTAAGGGCGGCGCATCGGGAAAGCTCAAGAACGCGTTGTGTAAACTGGGATTGGAACCGGTAGATCTAATAACCGGGAGAGTAACTTATGAAGCAACAGACTTTGAACTACCTGGTGCAATTCCGGTAAAATGGGTGCGCACCTGGGATAGTGACGCTACTTTCAACGGACCATTGGGACATGGCGTTCAGTTCTGCTACGACCGGTGCGTGAAGTTATGGGCGGAAGAAGAATGCCTGTCGGTAACACTCGAAGATGGCCGGCTGGCCGCATTTCCACTACTTTATTTTGGTGAAAGTTTTTATAATCCACAGGAAAAATTATTGCTACGCCGCAAGCAAAATGGCCATTTTTTGCTGGAAGATTACAACAACGATCTGTACTATCATTTTAACTACGATGTGGAGCCAGGCACCTGGCGTTTGTCGCTGATAGAAAATTACCACGGAAGCAGCATACAGTTGCATTATACAGGCCAGTATCTGCGCGCCATCACCGACAGCGCCGGCAGACAACTGCTTTTTGAACTGGATAGATCGCATCGCATTACACAGGTAACGGTTAAACATCGCGATACAAAGAAAGTGCTGCTTGGTTATGGCTATAATGAAGCGGGCGACCTGGTAGCTGTTGCTGATGCATTGAACCAGGTAACCACGATGGAATACCAAAATCACCTGATCATCAAAAAGACCGACCGCACCGGACAGCGATTTTACTGGGAATACGACCAGCAGCAACGTTGCGTGCATGCCTGGGGCGATGGCGGCGTGCTGGAAGGTTTTATACAATACGGCAAAGGGTACAATACAGTAACCAATTCCCTGGGAGAAACCACCACCTATTTTTACGATGAGAACAATTTGTGCATCCAGGAAACCGACCACTACGGCAACCACACGTACACCGAATACACAGAAGATTTTGAGGTATACCGCGAAATAGATGAAATTGGTAACGTGGTAGGGTATGCTTATAATGAAAAGAACCTGTTAAAGGAAAAAACGCTGCCCGATGGCACAACCATACAGTATCAATACAACGAATTCAACAAGCTATCGCTCGTTATCTATCCCGATACAACCACAGAGACCCGGGGGTACGATGATCAGCGCAGGGTACGCTTTTTGAATTATCCTGATGGCAAAACAGTTTCTTTTGATTACAATACAGAAGGGCAGCTGGAAGAGATCATTGAAAGCGGCAACCGGAAAACCAGGCTCACCTGGGATGAAGACGATAACCTGGTGGCCCTTCAACTACCTGAAGCAACAATGGCTGCCTGGAAATATGACGACCTGGGCAATTGTATACAAACCACCACAACAGAAGGGCTCACCCGTTACTTTGAATATGATGCGTTGAATCGTGTACGAAAAATTCACCTGCCCGATGGCAATAACATCGTACTGAATTACAATGCCTACCAGGAAGTAACCGAAGCCGCAGACAAATACAACCACGTACAGTTTGAATACACGCCTTTTGGCGAGTTGAAGAAACGCAGGCAGGGAGATGAAGAAATGCAGTTCCTGTATGACACGGAAGGGCAGCTGCGCACGATCATCGATGAAGCAGGCCGTCACTACAGTTTTAATTATAATCACCGGGGCGAGGTCGTACACGAAGCAGGGTTTGAAGGACTGCAGCTGCACTATGAACGCGATGCCAGCGGCAGGGTGATCAAAGTGCAACGGCCGGGCGGAAACTATACGCAATATGATTACGATGCGAATGGAGATATCATCAGGGTATCGTACCAGGATGGCACCTGGGAGATCTTCAACTACGACAAGGGCGGTAACCTCATAGAAGCCATTAATGAGCATTGTACCATCCGGTATAAGCGCAACAAAATGGGAAAAGTCGTTGCAGAAGAACAGGATGGTTATAAAGTAGCCATTAGCTACGATAACCTGGGTAACCGCACACGCGTTACCAGTAACCTGGGAGCCGACATTAAACTGCAATATGATAAGCTCGGTTATGTAGGTCAGATGCAGGCAGGTTTTCATACGCATGGAAAACAACCAGGCGCTGGCGCTTGTTGGCAGGCAGGTTTTACATACAACCAGTTTGGCAGTGAAACCAGCAGGGTACTGCCAGGTGATATTAAAAGCGAATGGGTACATGGCCAGGATGGACGGCCCCTGGAAAATAAGATCACCAAAAGGGGCGTGGTGAAAAGCTGGAAAAAATACACCTGGAACACAGACGACCGGCTCGTAAATATCTTAGATGCGCTTACCCAAGGCAACACACAGTTCAAACACGATATCGCCGGTAACCTGGTATTTGCTCAATATGCCGATAACCGCATTGTGCACCGCACGGCCGATACTACCGGTAATTTATACCAGGTAAAAGAAAAGACCGGTCGCCGTTATAATGCAGCAGGCGCTTTACTGGAAAGTGAAAAATATCTGTACGAATATGATGAAGAAGGCAATCTGCTCAGCAAGACCGAAAAAACAACTTCGCCCAATGGGAGTGTCCGGAAAACCAGCTACGAATGGTATGCCGGCGGCATGCTTAAAAAAGTAATCCGGCCCGATGGAAGGATCGTGTCATTCAAATACGACGCATTAGGTCGCAGAATTGAAAAGTTGGTGGTTAATAACAGCTATAATACCCAAAGCGCCACCGGTACCGTTACCCGCTGGGTGTGGGATGGCGATGTGCCGCTGCACGAATGGACCTATAATGAAAAAGACAGACCACGGGCCGTAGTGAACGAGTGGGGAGAAATGGTCTATGATAAAGAAGAACCGAATCCACAAAACACAACCAGCGGCATCACCTGGGTGTTTGAAGCAGAAAATTTTATACCTTGTGCCAAGCTTACATCCAACAGTTCTTATAGTATACTCTGTGACCATATCGGAACACCAAAAGAAGCGTATGATGAGCAAGGTAACACAGCCTGGTCGCGTGAACTGGATATCTATGGCCGCGCGAGCAACAACCAGGTAAACAAAACCAGTATACCTTTCCGATTCCAGGGACAATATGAAGACGAAGAAACCGGTTTGTTCTATAACCGCTACCGGTATTATTCGCCCGAGGAAGGTACCTATATCAGTCAGGACCCGCAAAGATTACTCGGTGGCGCCCGTCTGTATGCCTATGTAACTGATCCGAACGCTCTGGTCGATATCTTTGGACTGAACCCTACCTATTTTCCGCTCGATAGTTTGGGAAGAGCTACCGGGGCCACAGCCAAAGTAACAAAAAGTATGATAGGCACGGGAACCAGCGCAGGTTCCGTTGATCCGGTGGGATGGAGAGGCGGAGAACATCCGTATCACCAGCAAAGAGGTCACCTGATTGCCAAGAACCATGGAGGAAGTGGAACAGACAGAAGAAATCTGGTAACAATTAAGGATGGCACCAACCACCCGGGCATGACGAAATATGAGAACAGGATCACCAAACATGTCAAGAAAGGAAATACCGTTACAGTAACAGTCAAGCCTCATTATAGAGGCACCAATAAGCTTCCGTATAAGCTTACAATGCATGCGGTGGATCAGAAGGGCAAAGTTATTGTTGATACGGAGGTCAAAAATAATATCCGGCAAAAACATCCCGGTTGTTGTAAACCATAATAAAACTAATATAGCATATGTTTTCTTTAGACGTCAAAGGAACTCCATCAGAGCACGGCGATATTTCTTTTCTCGAAAGTTATAAGTTTGACAATGGTAGTCATTTTCCCAAATCGTACCAGGACTTTGCCAAACAGTTGGGCTATGGAAAATTAATGGACGGGTTCATTATTTATATACCCATGGATGATTATGGCGATTCGTGGAATGTGAGGACCGAAGAGATCAGAGATACTTATTTTGAAGAAATTGAAGACATCGAAGATGAAGATGATGACGATTTCATGTATGACCTGGAGCCGGATGGTTCACTTGAACTGATGAAAACCTGGGTGCCCTTCGCGTCCAGTGAAAATGGGGAATACCTGTTCTGGGATGTCAGGAAAGAAAACAATAAGGAATTTGATATTTACATTACCGACTTCCGTTCAGGCATCATAAAGGTGGCAAAAGACCTGCATGAACTGATTGATAAAATGACTGATCCTAAAAAGTTCAAAAAGGTGCTGCCCTTTAATGAAAAGCCGCTGCCTAAAGTATTTAAACCCCTTAAAAGAAAGTAAAGGAATAGTATTCATTACGCATGCCGTAATGAACAAAATTAAAGCACCTGCGCAATGTGGCTATCGGCATTGCTCAGGTGTTTTGTTTTTGATGCCGGTCCCCACCACCTTTATACCCCCTTTGTTTCCCTCTTCTTCTCATCAAAGTATTTATCTACCGACCAGGGACCGTTACCGGCAATTAAGAAGTAAATAAGCCCGGCCAAAACAACGATGGTAACAGCCAGTTGCTGAAAAGGGCGGAACATTTCTTCCTGGTTAATAAAGAATATTGCACCGATTAAAATAGGGATCTGCAGCAGGCAGGCCGCACGGGTAAGTAATCCGAATGCGAGCATAAGACCACCTACCAGGTGTGCAAACACAACGTAGTGGCCCACCATGCTTAAAGCAAAATAACTATTGGGCAGGAAACCGCTCATGCGGCTGATCATGGAACTCATGTTTTCAAGAAATTCAATGCCTTTGTAGCAAAGAAATATGCCGAGGGCGAAGCGAAGAATATCAGCCCATTTAGGATGATGCCTGTCACCCCAAAACTCAAGACGTTGAAGGACATTCATATGGCAAATTTTGAGTGAAGTAAAAGAAAGAGCAATACAAAGGTAGGTATATTAATTTACACGCATGTGAAGCATGGGAAGTACTAAAAAAACAAACGCCCAACCAGCTAACCGGTTGGGCGTCTCTTGATCTATTATTTTCTATAGCCTTTATTCCATGTTTAAACGGAAACGCTGGTGCCTTTACTGTTATTCGAAAATAACCAGCCAGATAACTGCATACCCGCCATTTTAAGCTTGTTGAAAGAACCGGGCATATTACCAGAGTAATCTACAAACTTTACATCCATTTTGATCATGATCATCGCTTCATTCTTTGCTTTTTCCTGTCGCACAGAAGAAGTAGCCAGCCATTTTTCCATTTCAGCGCTATCTTCTACAATAGTTCCTTTCCCCTGCAATTTTAAGCGATACGCAATGCCCTTTTTAAAGAACTCCAGTCGAACCGGAAACGCCTTGTCAAATGCTTCAATATCCTGGGCAGGTTTTGGAATGGCAAATCTGATCTCTCCATCATCATTGAGGTCCATTTCAGTAACCAGGTGATTCGGAAGCTTAAATAAAGAGTCGCCTTCTGCAAAAAACAAGGCGCAGTTCAGCTCAGATAACTTTCTCTTTAATAATTTACCGGGTAAATTAGTATTCATAGTTTCCGTTTTACGATTATAGAATTAAAAACATTGGTATGGATTACACATTTTCAGCGGCTCAGGTATTATGAAAAATACCCAATTGCCATACCATATTCGGGTTGTATGATTCTAAGCGAATTATTACAGGCACATCGATGGGGCCGTCCCAATATTGGACAGGTTTTTCCAAATTTGACAATCCTCACGCACGATATTCCTCGTTTGCACACCGTTGGATTACCCGGTAAAATGTAAAAAATGTAGAATTAACTGGATTTTCAGACCTGTATTCCTTTTATTAGAACAACCGATTTCACAGATTGTTCTTTAAGGTGCAGATAGCTTTTTCGTACTTCATCCTGTTGATACTGTTCAAGACCTTGTTCCGTTTCAAAAGCTACCAGGTGGATTTCGAATGGCGGTTCTATTGAATTATCTACAAATGTACTATTTGTTGGCCGTAAACGTAAAAGAAGTTGTCCGCTATATTTCCACATTAGTGGAAGTACAACATTTTCAAACTCATAGAAAGTTTCTTCCTGGCCTTCCTTAATATAAATGAGTTGTGTTAAATAGATCATTCAGGCCTAAAACTGCACATTTTTTATCATAACTGTAACTACAATTTTGTTAAACCGTTTAAAACGATCACAAAAAAAATTATACCGGCCAATAAACATCGGCGATAGCGGGCAGTCTATTGTTAATGAAGCGCCTGGTACTGCTTACATCACTGGCTATTACTGCGTTAATATGCCTGCCGCGATTATTATTGTTGCAACGGATGGCGCCCGGGAAATTATCATTTGACATCACCCTGACCGATCTTTCATTAAGAGCTTTTTATATATTTTTTACTTCGATATTGTTTTTTATCATTCATCTGCATACCCGGTCTATCAGGGTAAGTTTTATCAGCATTAATTTTAACAGCTTCTGGCAGCGCTTACTGATAAGCATAGTTGTTTTTTTTATATTAGATCGTTTATTACTGCGCTTTCATATGTTGTTGTTTCCCCAGAATGGGAAAGGGCAATTTTTTAAGCTTTTATTTAATATCAACATGGTGATCACATTTATTATGACCGTGTTGTTTGCACAAATATTCCGCTTGCAGGAAAATAATTACCTGATCCGTTTATCGAATGCTTCCCTGTTAAAAACAAATGCCGAAACCAGGTTCGAAGTGCTGAAGAACCAGGTGAATCCACATTTTTTATTTAATTCATTAAACACCATCAATTCATTGATCGTAACCGATCAGCAGGCAGCGGTGAACTTTGTCAATAATATGTCTGATGTATATCGTTATGTGTTAAAAAGCCATGAGGTCAATTCCATACAGCTGCAGGAAGAACTTCGTTTTATTGCAGCGTATACCAATATGTTGAAAGGCCGGTATGGCGATAAAATGCACATTGCAGTACATGTACCCAACCATTTTTTGCAATACCGGGTGCCGCCCATGGCATTGCAAATATTGATTGAAAATGCGGTCAAGCACAATATCGCTTCGCATAGCAAACCCCTGCATATCCGGATCTTTGCTGATTCAACAGCCGGCCTGGTTGTAGAAAACAACCTGCAGAAACGAAACGATCCGGAACTGTCTACCGGAGTGGGGTTACAGAATTTAAACCAACGATGTAAATATTTATCCAATCACCACCTGGCTATACAACAAACCCAAACCAGTTTCACCGTAACCATTCCATTAATACATGCATAGACTATGAACATTGCGATCATTGAAGATGAAGAAATGGCGGTACAACAATTAAAAAGCGGGTTGACCGAAACAGTTGCAGCAGCCGATTTTGTGGCTGTTATCGATACGGCAGAAGAGGCCGTTGCCTGGCTGCGTACCGGCCCCGTAGTGGATGTGATCTTCCTGGATATCCATTTGGCCGATGGTTCCTGCTTTTCCATTTTTCAACAATGTAAAATGGAGATCCCTGTTATTTTCACGACGGCATATGATCAGTATGCCGTTCAGGCCTTTGAAGTAAATAGTATTGATTATCTATTAAAACCCGTACGAAAAGAAAGGTTGCAGCAAGCCATGGATAAGTTCCAGCGTCTTAAGAACAGCAACCAGGTGGTTATAACAGAACAACAGCTGCAGTTGATTACCCGTGAAATAACAAAAGCCAATAATTTTAAACGAAACTTTTTGATACCTTATAAGGATAGGCTCATACCCGTGCAGGCCGATGATTTTGCCTGGTTCGAAATAAAGGGTGGGGTAGTGCGTGGGATCACATTCGATAAAAAACATTTTCTGCTGGAAGAAAGTCTCGATGAGCTGGCAGAAGCATTGCATCCGGAGACATTCTATCGCGCTAACAGGCAATTCCTGGTAAGCCGCAGAGCCATCAAAGAAATTGAATATTATTTCAATGGCCGGTTTTGCCTGCATTTATTACCCAACCCCGATGAACCGGTGTTGATCAGTAAAGCCAGAGCTGGTAAGTTCAGGGACTGGATGGCGGGTTGAAATACACCGCTGTACTGACTGTTGAAAACAGGTGTTTCACCCCTGAAATTGTCAGCTTCAGCCCGTTTAACAGCCCAGGCATGTATGAATAACGTACTTTGTATAAAAGAGCAACCACTAAATATTTCACGATGAACAGAATTATCAAAATTATGATGCTGCTGGTATTGGTTACCATGGCAACTCTCCATGCTGCAGCACAATCAAAAATGACAGATGAACAAAAGCAAGAAGCCAAAGCAAAATACCAGGCGTATAAAGAAAAGCTGAACCTTACAGAAGATCAGTCAAAAAAAGTAGATGCCATTAACACCACCTGGTTTGAAGGGATCACCGAATTAAAAAATTCCGGTGCATCCAAAATGGCGAAGTATAAAAAACTAAAGTCGTTGAATGGAGAAAGAGATAAAAAGATGAAAGAAGTATTGACAAAAGAGCAGTTTAAAATATACAAAGAGCAACAGGCCGAAAGAAAAGAAGAATTCAAGCAACGAAGAGCGAACCGTGAATAACCAACAGGCAATGTGCAATTGACAATATGCAATATTAAATTGCCAATTATGGTTAACTTTTTGCCTATTGCTTATTGTATATTGATTGCACAACCCGCCATGGAACTAACAAACGTGTGTAGAACACTTAATCTTAACATTCCTTATACATTTAAGAAACATATTCATAACATACACAACTTACCTTTGCACTTTCATATGGCAAGCAATCGTTTGAGCCCCTTGTTTCTACAAAGGGCTTCTTTTTTTTAATAAGTGTCATACTGTATAACACCTCGCATATTCCCAGGTATATTCGTAAAAATCCCCACACACATACATGTGTTTTAACGATAAAGAATATATGTAAATTGAAAATGAATCAATTACTGATTGGTGTTAAAAAAGTTTACCACAAACGCTATGATATATCAGATTTAGTTACATTCTTTGCACCACGTATCCGATGAGAGACCTGCGCCCCGCAGGTAGAAAAGAATTTTCGATTTTGAGATTTAGCGATTTCGGTATTTACATATTATTTATGATGTCCGAAAATAAGCAAATCACAAAATCCAGAAATCACAAAATCAGCAATCGCTTTCCTCCTGCAACTATTTAATCAAGTTCCAGTGTTCCTGTAAAAACCTTAATCACATTGTTAACTTGATTATAACCGTACCAATGAACCCTTTCATTCAAACCTGCTTGCTATTGCTTGTGAGCCTCGCAATCAGCAACACCATTTTCGCGAACGATGGTCATACAGTTCCATCGACATTCACATCGCCTCGTTTTATTGCTTCAGTGAAAACATTTGATAGCATAGCCAGGGCTACTCCCTCAGCCAAAGTATGTGCCTGTCAGATCCTGAACCTTCGCTCCAACAACCACCACCTGAAAAATGCGGTGGTGTTTGCCGAGAAGACCAATAGTGATAACCATACCGATCTGGCAAAAGCCAAAACCCGTCTCGAAAGGGAAAAGCGATTGATGCGAATACTATTCTATCCCCAAATTGAGGTGGTCGCTAAAACAACGGCAGCAACCGACTGCAATACATTATTCATGCAGATGAAAAAGAAACAGGCTAATTTACTGTTGTATGAAGTGTTGGATGCTGATGTGGTGGTTAAATGAAGAAAAGTTGAAATGTTGATAAAGGAGATAGAGTTGATAAAGGCAATACTCTATCACCTTTATCAACTCTATCAACTTAGTACTGTTCTTTATCGTTAGGGAATTCTTTCGCCTTTACATCGCTAATATAATGCTTTACAGCGCCGGTGATCTGTTCATACAGGTTCAGGTATTGCCGTAAGAACCGGGGTTTGAACTCGGTATTGATACCCAGCATATCGTGCATCACCAGCACCTGGCCGTCGCAATGCATACCGGCGCCAATACCAATGGTTGGAATGATGATGGATTCAGATACTTCTTTTGCCAGCTGGGCCGGGATCTTTTCCAGGACAACCCCAAAACAACCGGCTTCCTGCAGCAATTTGGCATCGTTGCGCAGTTTGTTGGCTTCGGCTTCTTCGCGTGCCCGTACGGTATAGGTCCCGAATTTATAGATCGACTGCGGCGTTAAACCCAGGTGACCCATAACCGGGATACCGGCAGCCACAATACGCTTTACCGATTCCAGTACTTCTTCGCCGCCTTCCAGTTTAACGGCATGACCGCCGGTTTCTTTCATAATGCGAATGGCAGAGGCCAGCGCTTCTTTTGAATTGGCCTGGTAAGTACCAAACGGCAGATCAACCACTACAAAACAACGGTTGATACCGCGAATAACCGAAGATGCGTGATAGATCATTTGGTCGAGCGTAATGGGCAAGGTGGTTTCATGACCAGCCATTACATTGGAGGCGGAATCGCCTACCAGAATTACATCAATACCGGCTTCATCGAACAACCGGGCAAAGGAATAATCATAGGCTGTTATCATTGAGATCTTCTCTCCAATAGCCTTCATTCTTTGTAACGTATGGGTCGTTACTTTTTTTACTTCTTTGTTAGCGTGTACCGACATACATGGGAGTTTAGTGTATGAAAGGCGGGAGAGGGAATATGGCTCTGCATTAGAATAAAACACATTCATAATGCTCCTCGCAATTATTAGTGCCTGCTAAGGTAAGGGGAAAAAAGAAATGAGAAATGAAAAATATGAAACAGAGAACTGAGAAAGGATAAATACAAATATTGAATTTCGAATATCAAATATCGAATTATGAAATGGTAATCAATCACTTGAGCATAAAGCGGAACAACATTCGAGGAACCATGAACCCTTAAGTTTAAACGGTAAACTATGAACTATAAACTGTGAACTATGAACTGTAAACTATAAACTAGGAACTAACTTCCCTTCCCCCTTCAGCTCCTCATACAAATGTTGGATCAGTCCATCGGCCAAACCAATTTTAGGCACATATATTTCCTCAATATTGGCCCAGCGCATCACGTTTATATAAATGAACAACGCAGGTACGATCACATCGGCCCGGTCTTCGCGCAGTTTATAAATTCGTATCCTGTCTGCAACCGAAAAACTGCTGAACTCCTTATAATAATCCTTTAAAAGCTGCAGCTGCAAAGGTTTGCCTTCTTTTCGTTTGGAGAGTGAAAATATTTTATTGATGTTGCCACCGGAACCAATGGCAATGGCATCGGTAAAGGGTTTTGTTTCGCGCTTCACAAAATCTTTCATTTCGTTCCATAAAAAATCATCTACCTGGTCCTTTAGCAATCGAATGGTACCCACATTAAAGGAACGTTTGAAGCGGAGCTTTCCATTGGCGAAGAACATAAGCTCCGTACTGCCGCCACCTACATCTATATATAAGTAGGTATGATCTTTATCGAGGTTCTCTGCAATGTGATTTTCGTAGATGAGCGAAGCTTCTGCATCTCCGGTGATCACCTCAATGGCAATACCGGTTTCCTTTTTTACCCGCGCAATGATCCTGTCTGAATTGGAAGCATCGCGCATGGCAGAAGTGGCCGCCGCCTTGCAATACTGTACGTCGTATGCATCCATCAATAGCTTGTACGCTTTAATGGTGTTGAGGATCATCTCCTCTTTTTCCGGTGAGATCTTTTTCTGCTCAAATACATCAAAGCCTAAGCGCAACGGTACCCGTACCAGGTTCACCTTTTGAAATTGTGGTCCTTTGTTATTGGAAAAACTAACATCAGAGATCAACAATCTCGCTGCATTACTGCCTATATCAATAGCCGCCAGTTTCATTTGTCAGTTTGTACCGGGGTTTCGCCAACCTCTATTGGTTCTGTAGTAACAGGTGTTGGCAAACCAGGCATCAAGTTGCTTTTTTGATGTAAGTAATTATATATCTCTACTTGTGACCGTACTTTTTTATGTTTCCGGTCCCGCACATACCGGTTGCTTAGTTCATTGTCCAAAATTCTGGCTTTTACATTATCACTCAGTTGTATTTCCAGGATATTTTTCAACACTTTTTTAATATTCTCGTCAAAAATGGGACAAGTAGCCTCTACACGGTGGTCGAGATTGCGCACCATCCAATCGGCGGAGGAAATATAAACCTTTTCATTGCCATTGTTGTGAAAAATAAATACCCGGGCATGTTCCAGGTACTCATCGATAATACTTACCGCTTTTATCGGCTTCAGAAACTTCTTGCTTTCTGAGAACATGCAAAAAATACCCCGGATGATAAGTTTCAGCTCAACCCCTGACCGGGCTGCTTCATACAGCTTTTCAATAAGGGTTTCATCGCTCAGGGAATTCATCTTTAAAATAATGGCCGCCGGTTTTTTCTCTTTGGCATTCTTTATTTCGCGATTGATGAGCTTGATCAATTCTTTCCGCAGATCGGTAGGGCAGGGGATGATGGTTTTGCAGGCCTTTAAAAAATGGATCCCGTCTTTTGATTTCTCCAGGTAATTAAAGATCCGGTTTACATCGGCCATAATATGCCGGTCGGCCGTGAGCAGACAATGATCGCCATATACGGTGGCTGTTTTTTCGTTCAGGTTGCCGGTACTCACAAAACCGTAATGAATGGTATGGTTATTCACCCGCTTTTTAATAAGACACGCTTTAGCGTGTACTTTCATATTGTCGATACCGATCACTACTTTTACCCCTTCTTCTTCCAGCCTTTCTTTCCATTCCAGGTTGGCTTCTTCATCAAAACGGGCCCGCAGTTCGAGCATCACGGTTACCTGTTTACCGTTGCGCACGGCGTTTACAAGTGCATTGATCACTTTAGAATTACTGGCCAGCCGGTAAGCGGTTATTTTAATAACAATAACATCGGGGTCAATAGCGGCTTCGCGCAGCAGATCAATAATAGAATTAAAGGAATGGTATGGAAAATTCAGCATCACATCTGTTTGCTGAATCACATCGGTTACCCGGTGGGCAGTCTTTAACAAAGGATGTGGGAAAGATCTTTTCCGGGACCCTTTCTTCTCAAATACATCCGGGAAATCCATAAAATGCCGGAAGTTATGAATACGGCCACCGGGCATCAGGCTGTCTTTTCGGGCCAGGTTCAGCTTGCGGATCAGAAAATCAAATAACCCCGCGTCCATTTGTTTATCATATACAAACCGCACGGGTTTGCCTTTGCGCCTGTTCTTTACCCCTTTTTCTATTTTTTGAATAAGGGTGGTGGAGATATCGCTATCCATATCAATTTCGGCATCCTTGGTTACTTTAAATACCCACGATGCATAGCGATCGTACCCGAAATAAGAGAAAATGCTTTTCAGGTTGAATTTGATCACATCCTCCAGCAATATAATATGGTGCTCGCCCGGTGGCGAAGGCAGTTGAATAAACCGGCCATTGGCTTTGGAAGGAATTTCAATAATGGCATATTTCCGTTTCATGGAAGTGTCTTTGCGCGACAGTACCACGCCCAGGTAAATTGATTTTTCGCGCAGGTAGGGGAACTGCGGAATGCTTTCGATCATCAACGGAATGGTATTATTCCGAACTTCTTCCTCAAAAAAGGTCTGCACAAACTTCTGCTGTTCTTTATTAAGCGCCTTTTCGGTGATCAGGAAGATCTTTTCTTTCTCCAGCTCTTTATGTACACCTTCCCAAATACGGTGAAATTCGGTTTGATGTTCCAGTACCACCTGTTGAATTTCATCGAGGATTTTACCCGGCGCCACTTCCATGTGCATGTTCTTTTTGCCCACTTCGGTCATGCGTTTGAGGGTAGCTACCCGTACGCGGAAGAATTCATCGAGGTTATTGGAGAAAATACCTAAAAACTTGATCCGTTCCCGTAAAGGCACACTTGGGTCAGCGGCCTCTTGTAATACCCGCGCATTGAAAGATAACCAACTGATATCCCGTGCTATTGTCTTACGTTTCATCTGTATGATCATATTTTGTTTTGGCAGAATTCCCCCCGGTAATTCGATTTTAAATGACTTAATGAAATCTAATTAATTTCCATGCCTGGATCACTTCTTCATACGACTGGGTATGAATATGTTCTGCCAAAGGTGAGAAGCCGTAAATTAAAATTAAATTAAGTAATTATTAAATCGGGCAGGGAGAAAGTCAGAAATGGTTTTGGTTTAGTTTGCAATCCAACCCTGAAATTTATTTTCGCGGTAATTGGGGTTAGAAAATCCCATCGCCAGCAGAAATGGGGTTTTTACTATTCGATGCCCGAATTTGAGAAATAGGGAGGCCGGTTATTAACATTTCGGGGTCAATTTAGCTAACTTGCACATTTCCAAATGCCAGATATCCACAGATGTTGAAAAAACCTCAAAAAAAGTTTGGTAATAATTTGTGGATTCCCTAGATTTTCCGACCTTTGCCGTCCTAAATTTTTATGCGTCATGGCTAGAGTATGTACGGTGACTGGTAAAGTTCCGGTAACAGGACACAAGGTTTCACATTCCAATATTAAAACCAAACGTAGGTTTTTACCGAATTTGCAAACTAAACGTTTTTTCCTGGCCGAAGAAGATAAATGGATCACCCTGAAGTTATCAACTGAAGGTATTCGCACTATCAACAAAAGAGGTTTGTTGAACGTAGTAAAAGAACTGCGTGCAAGGGGTGAAAAAATCTAATTAAATTTTTAAAGCGTTATAACAATGGCAAAGAAAGGTAACCGAGTACAGGTAATTTTGGAATGTACTGAGCACAAAAACAGTGGAAAACCTGGTACCAGCCGGTATATTTCTAACAAAAACAAAAAGAACACTCCGGAACGTCTGGAGTTGAAAAAATACAACCCGATCCTGAAAAAGGTAACGGTTCACAAGGAAATTAAATAATATGCTCATTAGCTAATGTGCTAATGCATATTTGCTAATTTAAAAAACTAGAATCATGGCAAAAGCAGCTAGTAAAAACGCGAAAACGAAAGATACCAAAGCAGCAGCTGAAGCAAAGAACTGGACGAAAGTGATACGTGCTGTACGTAGTGAAAAATCCGGTGCATATACCTTCAAGGAATCTATCGTGCACAAAGACAAGATCAAAGAATTCTTAGCTGGAAAATAATTTGGGTAAGGAAGTATCTTATCAAAAGCTGTTCTCGTAAGAGGGCAGCTTTTTTGCATTCATACCAATAAGAATGGGTGTTAAATTATCTTCATTGTATGAAACCAGGACTCTTTATAAAAAGCACAGCCCTGCTGAACGATACGGTATTTGAAAATGCGTTGATATTTATTACCGAATACAACGAAAAAGGCGCCATGGGTTTTGTGGTGAATCAAAAATTTGCACGAAAGCTGAATGAACTGGATGAATTTAAAAACACGAAGCCTTTTCCGATACATGTTGGCGGGCCGGTAGACCAGGAACACCTGTACTTTATACACCAGCGCCCCGATCTAATAGAAGGCGGGGAACCGGTTACCCATAATATTTTCCTCGGGGGAAACTTCAAGTCAGCCGTTCAACATATTGACGATCACCTGCTGACTGAGCAAGATCTCAGGGTATTTATTGGCTATTGCGGCTGGGACTATCGGGAGTTGGATGAAGAAATAGCGGAAGGTAGCTGGGAGGTACAGGAAACCGGAGACCTTTTTTCAACGGCACAGTAGAGATAAGCCATAATCAATGCATGGTAACCGGTACGAATGACCCGTCGATCCACGACTAAATAAGTGCAGCACTCGTAAAACATTTATCTTAGCCTTTAAAATCAGGAAAATGAGTTTTTTTGGGAAGTTGTTTGGTAAAAAAGAAAAGGAATCGCTCGACCAGGGATTGCAGAAAACAAAGGAGGGATTTTTATCGAAGATCACCAAGGCCATAGCCGGTAAAAGTTCGGTAGATGAAGAGGTGCTCGATAGCCTCGAAGATGCCCTGGTAAGCGCCGATGTAGGCATTGATACTACCGTTCAGATCATTGAGCGCATTGAACTACGGGTTGCAAAAGATAAATACCTCAATACCAGTGAGTTGAACAAGATATTGCAGCAGGAAATTGAAGCAATGCTGGTAGATGCGCCGGAAAGTAATTCGTATAACTTCAATAGCACCCTGCCCTCGAAGCCATTCGTAATGCTGGTAGTTGGCGTAAACGGGGTAGGAAAGACCACTTCCATTGGCAAACTGGCCTATAATTTTAAAAAAGCAGGCAAGTCGGTGCTGTTAGGCGCCGCCGATACCTTTCGCGCCGCAGCGGTTGACCAGTTGACCATCTGGAGCGAGCGGGTGGGCGTGCCCATCGTGAAACAGCCCATGGGTTCCGATCCGGCTTCCGTAGCATTCGATACCGTACAAAGCGGTTTGGCGAAAGGTTTTGATGTGATCATTATTGACACGGCCGGCCGGTTGCACAACAAAGCGCACCTGATGGATGAATTGGGCAAAATTCGCCGGGCTATTCAAAAACTGATTCCCGAAGGCCCCCATGAAGTGATGCTGGTGCTGGATGGCTCTACCGGTCAAAATGCCCTGGAGCAGGCCAAACACTTTACGGCAACCACCGATGTAACGGCGCTCACTATCACCAAGCTCGATGGTACCGCAAAAGGCGGCGTCGTACTGGCCATCGCCAATCAATTCAAAATACCGGTGAAATTTATAGGCGTGGGCGAGAAAATGGAAGACCTGTTGGTATTCGATAAACACGAATTTGTAGATAGTTTGTTTAAGCTGGGGTAATAGGCAATACATAAATAAGAAAAGCGTCCCGTTACAATGCATCGGGACGCTTTTTTTATGTAATAATTTTTCAGCTTAGAACGTATACCGGACCGCAAAACCAACCCAGGCGCCAATATAAGCGCCGTTCAAAAGCTCCAGATAGGGGGTCACATCCAGGCTCATGTTAATAGGAGCGCCGGAGATCTTATAATCCATACCCAATACGCCATCGATACCCAAAGAAGCATCGCCGTCATCATAATAATCATCATCACCATGACGACGCCAGCGCTCATTATAAACACCAAGGTGAGCACCGGGTCCAACATACCATTTTAAGCCGGAAGCGCCGTTAATATCACCATGAATTTCGTATAAACCGGTAAAACGGAAGCCATGTTCCCATACATAGGCAATCCCTTCCAAAGCCCGGTTATCGCGGATAAAATGCTTTATGGTAAAACCGCCGGGCCAGAATTTAGCACCCACGGCAGTTCGATAATCAGATCCCATGGATTGGGCCTGGGTACGGGAAACAGTTAAAAGAGCCAGTAAACCTAAAAGAAAAACGATCTTTTTCATAAATATCTGTGTTTGGTCATTAACCCTTTTAAAAACTATGCCAAATCGAACATAGTTCAAAAACAAACGTAAACAATTCAGCCTCAGGTACCTTTTTCACAAAATCACCGCAATATTACAGCTAAACGGGTAAAACACAAGTGCTTTAACAATTGTTGGGCTTCAGCCTGATAATTGGTATTTATTTTTTTGACATTTGTCAACTGAGCTTGACCTGGCCCGACCCTTGAGTCTGTGTTCTGGCCTGTTTTCGAGGATTGGAGTTTTGGGTTTTGGTTCTTTTATTTGGTTCTTGTGATTTGGGATTTGGTTCTTCTTGCCTTCTTGCCTTTCTTTAGTACCTTTGCGCCCTTATATGAAAGTACGATCACTTAAAAAAGATAAGGTTAATATCATTACGCTTGGCTGCAGCAAGAACATGGTTGATAGTGAAGTGTTGAGCGGACAGTTACAGGCCAATGATATCGAGGTAATACACGAAAACAAGAAATCAGACCACAATATTGTTATCGTAAATACCTGTGGTTTTATCGATAAAGCCAAGGAAGAATCCATCAATACCATTCTGGCGCAGGTAGAACGCAAGCGCCGCGGCCAGCTCGATAAAGTGTATGTGACAGGTTGCCTCAGCGAACGCTATAAAAATAACCTGGAACAGGAAATTCCCGAAGTAGATGCGTATTTCGGCACCATGGAGCTGCCGTTGATCCTGAAACAATTTGAAGCCGATTATAAGGCCGAACTGATAGGGGAGCGTTTACTCGCAACGCCTACCCATTACGCCTATTTGAAAATTTCAGAAGGTTGTAACCGTACATGTTCCTTTTGCGCCATTCCACTAATGCGTGGCCAACACATCAGCAGAACTATTGAAGACCTGGTAAAAGAAGCGGAAGGCCTGGTGAAGAAAGGGGTGAAAGAGGTGATGCTCATTGCCCAGGAATTGACTTATTACGGTCTGGACATTTATAAAAAACGCATGCTGCCCGAACTGTTAAACCGCCTGGCAGATGTAAAGGGGTTGGAATGGATCCGGCTGCATTATGCGTACCCCTCTAAATTTCCGTTGGAGATCCTGGATGTCATGCGCGAACGGGAAAATATTTGTAATTACCTCGATATGCCGCTGCAACACGCCAGCGACAACATGCTCAAGGCCATGAAACGCCAGATCACGCAAGCGGAAATGGGAGAGCTGATCAGCGCCATCAGGGAGAAAGTTCCCGGTATTTGTTTGCGCACTACGCTGATTGCCGGTTTCCCGGGCGAAACACGGGATGATGTAGAGTCGTTAAAGTCGTTCCTGCAACAACACCGCTTCGATCGCGTAGGTATCTTCACCTATTCGCACGAAGAAGGAACATCGGCACATGGTCTCGAAGACAATATCCCGCACGAAGAAAAGGAATTGCGGGCGCAGGAGGTTATGGAAGTGCAGCAGGACATCAGCCTCGAAAAGAACCAGGAGAAAGTTGGCAAAACATTCAAAACACTCATCGATAAAAAAGAATCGGGCCGCTACCTGGGCCGTACGGAGTTTGATAGCGTGGAAGTAGACAATGAAGTGATCGTTAACAGCTCCAGAAAATTATCCATTGGCGAATTTGTACAGGTAAAAATTACCAAGGCATACGACTACGATCTGGAAGGAGAAGTAGTTGAATAATATCCTCATCTCCTTAAAGGGTGAGACAAATTTTATATATTACTTAATTTTGAAAAAGACGCTTTACTCCGGTTGGAATAAAGCGTCTTTTTCATTTCTTAATTATTGTCTTTTACGTTTAGTGTTCAGTGTGAATTACCACAAAGTTGTATTGCAACCACATCTATTTAGCCATACCTTCGCATTGTAAATATTTTGCATTGAATGATCAATGATAAATATTTTTCACAGTAATATTCGTCACTCAGGATCAGAGGTCCATTAATCAATAGTCCATTAATTGATAGTTTACTAATTGGCTTTAACGGGGCAATGGCGACGCGGAAAGATTTGTGTAAAGCAGATCTATGCCGGTATTTACAGTGGATAATTTGCTGGTGCGACAATATTTTTACTGTACATTATCCACAACAGCCCCGCATGGCGGGGCTACTTTTTTTATTGGGGGATAAATAATGGTTTGCACTCCTAATGGATTAAACAAATGTGACATACCATTAACAAAAAAATATAATAAATACGCAATCAAATGTATAAAGTAGTGTATTTACCAGGTAAATTTGAGGTCTGATTAAAACGTTTTGTTTAGTTCATAGTAGCAACCCAATCAAAAGGGTTTAGGTTCTGATTATTCCCGGAATACATTAACAGTGAAAGAAAGAGCATTCTTTCTTTCCTGTTAATCCGGATGAACGCCCACCAATTAACAATAATTATCAATTTAGCTTCAATATTTCACGCAGGTATTTTGGTTAAAGGAATGTATAATACCTTTGTAACTCAATACAACGGTAAATACATTAACTATGTTTAAAGATGCTTCTCCAAATGAAATCAACCAGGTACTGAACAGTGCGTGGCAGGCTTTTCACCAATACAGGAAATGTTCGTTAAAAGAAAGGGCGCATTTTATGCGCACCATAGCGGCTGAGCTGGAAAATGCAGGCGATGAACTGATACAAACCGCCATGCGCGAGACCAACCTGCCAGAAGTGCGTTTGCGCAATGAAAGAGCCCGCACCATGTTCCAGTTAACCAGTTATGCAGATGCATGTGAAAGAGGAGAGTGGCTCGAAGCAAGGATTGATACAGCCAATACGACTAAAACGCCCCCCAAACCGGATATCCGCAAAATGCTGATCCCATTGGGGCCGGTAGTAGTATTTGGCGCCAGTAATTTTCCATTCGCTTATTCAACGGCTGGTGGCGATACAGCGTGTGCCCTGGCAGCCGGTTGCCCGGTAATTGTAAAAGCACACCCGGCGCATGCCCAAACTTCAGAACTGGTAGCGCAGGCTATTTTGAAAGCAGCTGCCGCATGCAATATGCCCAAAGGTATTTTTACACATGTACACGGCGCTTCACAGGAAGTAGGTAAAGCCCTTGTGACGCATCCGTACACCAAAGCGGTTGGCTTTACAGGTTCGTATCTGGGCGGCAAGGCATTGTTCGATTGGGCGAACCAACGCAAGGAACCCATACCCGTGTTTTCAGAAATGAGCAGTGTGAATCCCGTGTTTTTGTTGCCTGAAAAAATGAAACAATCCGCAGCAGATGTAGCTAAATTATATGCCGGTTCTATTACACTGGGTGTTGGACAGTTCTGTACCAATCCGGGTTTGATATTTGGCATTGAAGGCGAGGAACTGCAACAATTCATAACTACCCTGGGCCATGAAATAAAAGCTATGAGTCCCGCTACTATGTTGCATCCCGGCATTTTTAAAAACTATGCGGAGAACAGGGAGCGTGCATTATCACAACAACAGGTACAAACCATAGCCATAAGCGATGCACAACCTGCCGCTAATCAGGGCGTGCCTACCATTGCTTCTGCCACCGGCGAAGCGTTCTTAAACAATCCGGTTTTACACCAGGAAGTGTTCGGTCCGTATTCACTCGTTATTCGTTGCAAAGACAAGCAGGAATTGCTGGAAGCGGTTCGCCATCTGGAGGGACAGTTAACGGCAACGTTGATGGCCACTGATAAAGACATTCTGGAGCATGAGGAACTGGTAGATGCTGTAAAAAATATTTGCGGTCGATTTATTGTGAACAGCGTACCAACCGGGGTGGAAGTATGTTTGAGCATGCACCACGGCGGTCCGTTCCCGGCAACAACCGATTCGCGGTTTACATCCGTAGGCGCCGATGGCATCAAACGATTTGCCCGTCCGATCGCTTATCAAAACTGGTCAGATCATTTATTACCTGATGAGTTGAAGAACAGCAATCCGTTGGGGATTTGGAGAACGGTGAACGATGCGGTAACGAAAAATGGTTTGTAGTTTGGAGTTTGTAGTTTGTGGTTGCTACCGCACTTTGAAAATACTTGTGATTTTTCAACAGTCAATAAATTTCAGGCTGTTAAAAATTTACTCAGGATTCCGAAATTAAAAAACAACAAACCACAAACCGTAAACCACAAACAAACGGCTTTGCCGTTTTTTGCGGCCTACAAAAATATTTCCGTCATCAATTTTTTATTACTTTACTCGCGAGATCACCCTGAGCGCAGTCGAAGGGGCTAATACAAGCATTGAGCGCAGTCGAAATGCGTTTTTATGTATACGCTCAGGACCATCGCGTGATAAACTGTGAGATTTCATGAAGAAAACTTTTTTCTGTATCGATGCACATACCTGTGGTAACCCGGTTCGACTGGTAGCCGGTGGCGGTCCAGTACTGGAAGGAAAGAACATGAGCGAAAAGCGGCAGCATTTTTTAAAAGAATATGACTGGATCCGCAAAGGCCTGATGTTTGAACCCCGCGGTCACGACATGATGAGTGGCAGCATTCTGTATCCGGCGCATGATCCGCAAAACGACATAGCCGTGCTGTTCATTGAAACCAGTGGTTGTTTACCCATGTGTGGTCATGGTACCATTGGTACTATTACCATTGCCATAGAAGAAGGATTGATAACACCCAAAATACCAGGCGCCGTGCGGTTGGAAACACCGGCCGGTTTGGTCATGATCAGCTATAAACAGGAAGGTAAAAAAGTAAAAAGCGTAAAGCTCACCAACGTACCGGCCTACCTGGCAGCCGAAGCATTACCTGTAACCTGTCCCGACCTTGGCGAACTGACCGTTGACGTGGCCTATGGCGGAAACTTTTATGCCATCGTTGATGTACAGCCAAATTTCAAAGGATTGGAACATTATGGCGCCGATCAGTTGATAGCCTGGGCACGGGAGTTAAGAAAACGGATAAACGCTCAATACAAGTTTGTACATCCGGAGAACCCGACTATCAATGGTTGTTCGCATATTTTATGGACGGGTGCTGTGCTCGATAAAAATGCCACCGCCCGCAATGCGGTTTTTTATGGGGAAAAAGCCATTGATCGCTCACCCTGTGGCACCGGTACATCGGCCCGCATGGCGCAGTGGTATGCAAAAGGCAAATTGAAAAAAGGCGATTCCTTTATACATGAAAGCATCATCGGTTCACAATTCATTGGCCGTATTGAAGAAGAAACGATGGTAGATGGAAAACCGGCTATCCGCCCGAGTATAGAGGGCTGGGCAAAAGTGTATGGCTACAATACCATTTCCATTGATCCGGAAGACGATCCGTATGCGTACGGGTTTCAGGTAATTTAATACGCTGAATGCAAAACGCTAAACGCTGAACGCACCAAAGAAGGGTATTCGCGTTAGGCGTTGCGCGTTAAGCGTTAAGCAGGAAACGTGAGGTGCGCAGCTTTCAACAAACCTAACCAAATAAAATTCATGAGCAAACAGGTTACTATTATTGGCGGAGGCGTAATTGGTCTTTGCAGCGCTTATTACTTACAAAAAGAAGGTTATGAAGTAACAGTTATTGACAAAGGCGACATTACCGATGGCACTTCCTTTGGAAATGCAGGGTATGTTTCGCCCAGTCATTTTGTTCCACTCGCAACACCCGGCATCGTAGCACAGGGCTTGCGCTGGATGCTCAGTTCTTCCAGTCCGTTCTACATAAAGCCACGCCTTAACCTCGACCTCATAAAATGGTTAATGACTTTCTGGAAACAGGCGAATGCACAAACAGTGAAACAAAACGTACCGCCGTTACATGATATTCTGCAATTAAGCAGGGAATTAACCAGCGATATAAAAAATGACATCGGCAATAATTTCCGCATGCAGGAAATGGGTTGCTTCATGCTCTATAAATCGGCTGCTACAGAAAAACACGAAATAGAACTGGCGAAAGAAGCGGCCGAATTACATATTGAAACCAGGATACTAAATGCACAGGAAGTGCAGGCTATGGAGCCGGATGTGCAGGTAGATGTAAAGGGCGGTATATTATACCCGATAGATTGCCATATGCATCCCGGTGATTTCATGCGCTCATTAAAAGCGCATTTGCAAAAAGCGGGCGTGAAGTTGCGACTGAATACGACGGTAACCGGCTTTGAGAAAAAAGGCGATACCGTTACGGCCGTAATCACCAACCAGGGTAAATTTGAGTGTTCGCAACTGGTGCTGGCCAGTGGATCGTGGTTGCCGGTAGTAAGTGAAAAGCTGGGCGTTTCCATCTTATTACAGGCTGGCAAAGGCTATAGCATGACGTATGAGAATATACAACGCAATCTGCGTTACCCTGCGATATTAGTCGATAAAAGAGTGGCCATGACGCCCATGGGCGCCGACCTGCGCATGGGTGGTACCATGGAGATCAGCGGACTCAATTCTCCCTTATTGATAAAAAGGGCACATGCCATTTATAGTGGCGCCAAAGCCTATTACCCCGATCTGCCGGTAGATGTAATGCCCAAAGAAAAGATCTGGTATGGCTTACGTCCCCTCACACCCGATGGACTGCCATATATCGGCCATCATAGCAAGTATAGCAACCTGGTCATTGCCGGCGGACATGCCATGCTCGGCCTCTCACTAGCTGCTGCAACCGGGAAACTGGTTGAAGAGCTGGTTGCTAAGAAGAAAACAACAATTGAGGTGAAGGCATTTGCTCCCGAAAGATTCTAAAAGTTTGTGGTTTGTTGTTTATGGTTTGTAGTTCTTTAATTTCAGACTCAGGAGTAAATACTGGCAGTCTAAAATATTTAGATTATTGAAGTTTTACAGCGAGTTTCAAAGCGTGGTAGCAACCACAAACAACAAACCATAAACCATAAACCGTTTTGCCTATCTTTAGCCCCTCAAAATAAGCATCATATGAAAAAATATCTTATTACCGGGTCCATCATCATATCATTCTTCTTCGCCACCGCACAGGAACACCAACTCGTTAAAAAATGGGAAACAGATACCTTGTTGAAAGTTCCCGAAGGCGCATTGTACGATGCAGATAATAAGGTGATATATGTTTCCAACATAGATGGACAGCCCTGGGAAAAAGATAACAAAGGGTCTGTTGGTAAAGTAGGACTCGATGGCAAGATCATTACCGTTGATTGGGTAAGCGGTTTTCAGGCGCCCAAAGGTTTGGCATTATATAAAAACAACTTATATGTAGCGGATGTTGACAAAGTAGGGGTGATAGATATAAAAAAGGGAACGCTGGTACAAACCATTCCCGTAGAAGGCGCACAGGGTTTAAATGATATTACAGTCGATAAAAAAGGCGTGCTGTATGTATCGGATTCCAAAAACAAAAAAATACATCGCATTGAGAACGGACAGGCCACTACCTGGCTCGATAGCCTCAAAGGTCCGAACGGTGTACTGATCGATGGCAACGACCTGTTTATACTGGATGCCGGCAGTTTATATAAAGTAGAAAAAGATAAAAAACTCACCAAACTGGCCGAAGGGATGGAAGGCGGCACAGATGGGGTAGAACATGTGACCGGTAAAGATTATATCGTAAGCTGCTGGGCAGGGTCCATTTGGTATGTGAACGGCGACGGTACCAAACAAAACCTGCTCGATACACGCGCACAAAAGATCAATACGGCCGATATAGGCTACGATGCCAAAAACAGGATCGTATATGTTCCTACCTTCTTCAAAAATAGTCTGGTAGCCTATGAACTAAAGTAGAAATGGAACGTTAAAATTGACGATCAGTTATGGCAATCGTGCAGTTGATTGTACTTTTATGTTCGCATTCGCATAATTATGGATTGTAATTCTACTAATTTATCATTTGAGCAGACCGGTTATTTTTCAAAGATCATCACAGATTATCTTAACCAGGCCTCCGCTGTACAGCCTTTTTATAAGCACCCGGTTTCGTTGGAAGGGATTGCCGCCGCCATTCGTGACCGGCAAGCGGCACAACCCGACCGCAACCTGCTGGTAATGGAATTACAAAAACAATATGCAGGCATTGATACCACAGCCATTGTACAGCAAAATATTCAACAATTACTACAGCCGAATACCTATACGATAACCACGGCGCACCAACCCGCCATTTTTACGGGTAACCTGTATTTCATTTATAAAATAGTACATGTTATAAAACTGGCCGAAAGGTTCAAAAAGGAATTTCCAGGCAGCCATTTTGTTCCGGTTTTCTGGATGGGCAGTGAAGATGCCGACCTCGATGAACTGGGTCATGTTTATCTCAGTAGCGAAAAGCTGGTTTGGGAAACAAAACAAACAGGCGCCGTTGGCCGCATGCAAACCAAAGGGCTCGATAAACTGATCCATCGCATTGAAGGGGAGTTATCGGTGCAGCCGCATGGTGCAGCACTGATACAATTGCTGCGCGCCTGTTACCTCGAAAGTCCCGATATACAGACCGCCACGTTCAAACTGATCAACGCCTTATTTGCAGAATATGGTTTGCTTGTGATAATGCCCGATAATGCGAATTTGAAAAAGGCCATGGAACCGGTTTTCCGGGAAGACCTGTTACAGCAAACACCGGCCGGTGTAGTAGGGAAGACCATTGAGCAACTATCGCAACAGTATAAAGCCCAGGCGCACCCACGCGATATCAATTTATTTTACCTGAAAGATAATATCAGGGAATTGATTGAACTAAAAGAAGGGAGGTACGAAGTACGCAATACAGCGATCAGCTTTACGAAAGAAGAAATACTGGCTGAGCTAACAGAACATCCCGAACGGTTTAGTCCGAATGTGATCTTACGCGGACTGTACCAGGAAACCATTCTACCCAATATTGCATTTGTAGGCGGTGGTGGCGAAACTGCTTACTGGTTGGAACTAAAAGGCCTGTTTGAGCATTATCAGGTGCCATTCCCGGTATTGTTATTACGTAATTCATTCCTGATCGTTGAAAAAAAATGGCAGGAGAAAATTGACAAACTGGGCTTTCAGTCGAAGGACTTTTTTCAATCCGAACAGCAACTACTTACCCAATTGGTAAGCAGGCATAAGAACGGAGAATTGAAACTAAAGAACGAACTGGAAGCAGCCGTACAGGTATATGAATTATTAAAGAATAAAGCTGCCACCATTGACAGGTCGTTACTGCAACATGTGGAAGCATTACAAGCCAGGACCCTGAAGCCGATACAGGAACTGGAGAAGAAATTACTACGGGCAGAAAAAAAGAAATACGAAGCCGAACAACGGCAAATACAAGCCATAAGGGCAGCCTTATTCCCACGTAACAGCCTGCAGGAACGCATCGACAACTTTATGCCCTGGTATGCACTTTGGGGTAAGGAATTTATTCATAAAGTGTATGAACACTCACTCACGATTGAGCAGCAGTTTATAATCTTAGAAGAACAGTAAATAGGTTTGAAACAAAAAAGCCGCGGCACGTTTTGAAATCGTACCACGGCTTTTGTATTTGTATTATCAAATTAGCTAATTATCACATTACTCTTTCACCCTCAACGTAAATATTCCATTTTTCCCGGTCTTATTATCGGCAAGCAGGTATAATTTCAGTCGACTGCTTTTTTCAGAACGAATACAAACCGATTGTATATTAAAACCTGCAAAGCCTTCGTCTACCTGATTCAGCTGGAACAGGGAATTTATCTTCATCTTTTTACGCACCACTTTACGGGAAGCGTTTTCAATAATGGCCAGGTAACTATCACCCGTTGTCTGGTGATCCTTATCTGTGCTTTCTGAAAGTAAAGTAACCACCAGCCAGTCGTTTTTATACGAATAGGCGAGGCCTGATAGCCCTACCACCTGGTTGGGTGTTTGTGGCAGATCAAAACTTACTGTGGTAATTTCAGCCTTGGCCTGGTTCTTCCAAAAATCAGCATCGGTAACAATGATGTGGTTTTCGGGAGCCGCTTTGTGATCGCGGTTACACAAAATCAGTTTACCCAGCACAATGGCGGCTGATTCAATATTTATAATCCCTACGGTTTCTTTCAACCGGTTATAAAATTCGGTGATGTCGTGTTCCTCTGTGGTGTAATCATCCAGGTTAACCAGAATGGCTTTATGGTGATTGTCTTTAATATCGAAACCCAATACCAGCAAGCGGGGAATACTATTCACCTCTACAATGGTAGTTGCTTCGAAATCAGATTTAGTCCCGGGAAGTATTTTCGGATCATCATACCTCAGAAGTTGATGGGTAGCCTGGGCCTGCCATTTCTTGTTGAGGGCAACCATGTCACTGGCATCATCATCAACCAGATACAGGGTTTCATTGAAAAATTCTACGTTTGAGCCAACGGGCAAATCCGCAATTTCTTTGTAGTCGAGCAATTTGAGTTTCATACCGCGCGCAAATTACAAGGATGAACCATAATTCCCTAATCAAATTTATTATCCCACCCTTGTTTTTTCAAATTTTCAATCTTTACCAATACCTCATCCTCCAGTTTCTTCTTATAAGCAGCTACCTGATTACCAACTGTTTCCTCAAATGACCCGATTATGGAGGCTGCCAGGATCCCGGCATTCTTAGCACCATTCAATGCTACAGTAGCAACTGGTATGCCACCGGGCATTTGTAAAATAGATAGTACTGAATCCCAGCCATCTATTGAATTAGACGATTTAATGGGCACCCCAATCACCGGCAGGGGGGTCAATGAGGCTACCATGCCCGGTAAATGCGCTGCGCCACCCGCCCCGGCAATGATCACTTTCAGCCCTCTTTCCCTGGCCTTTGTAGCATATTGCACCATCCGCATGGGGGTACGATGGGCCGAAACCACAGTTAATTCAAAAGAAATTCCCAATTCCTTCAACACCTCTGCCGCAGCTTGCATAATGGGCAGATCGCTGTCGCTACCCATGATTATTCCAACCTTTGGATCCATATTGTGCGTAAGTTGAATGGCAAAGAAAAGAAAATATTTGCGCAAAGCGATAAAGGCGCAAATTTTAGCCGTGCCCCGGCTCTTTATTTAACGGGATAATAATCTATCGCAATAATTCCCCTTTTAACCGTAACAATTCCGTTTCCGCCAGCTTGGTATTATAGCGGGCGGCAATTAAGCGGTTATAGGCGTCCTGCAGACTTATTTGCGCTTCACGCAATTCCAGGTAGGTTGATACTCCTTGTTTGAACCGTTCCAGAGCAATGGCCACATTCTCTTTGGCCAGCATAATATTGTCATCTTCCAGCCGCAGCAGTTGCTTCTGCAACTCGTAATCTTTAAAGGCATTGCTTAAGCCTACATCAACCAGCGACCGTTGCTTTTCGTAATTGATCTGCTGGTACTGCACATCCAGCTGCGCTTGTTTTATAAGCCGGCGGGTATTAAAACCATTCAAAATGGGAACATTCAACCCCAAACCATAATTGAACCCTTTGTTCTGGTTAAAAAAGGGCTGGTTCTGATTCACCACCACGCTGTTATTGGTAGATGCAAAATTATAGGCAGAATTAAATGTAAGGGTAGGCCATAACCCGGCGCGTTGTTCTTTCACCGTCAGGTTCGCAATGTCAATATTCTTTTTGGCCACCAGTAATGTTGGATTCGTTTGGTCAAATTGCTGCGCAAACTCACCATACTGTAAAGCCATATTAATGGGTATGCTGTCTGTTACTTCGTATACCGACCCCTGCTTAAAACCTATTAACTGGTTCAACTGATCGCGTAACTGGGCTATCAGCGTTTGCTGTTGCAATTGCGCTACCTTCTGGGCATTATAGTCAACTTTAGCCTGCAGCAACTCTGGCTTGCTGCCTAATCCCACGGATAATTTTTTATCGGCCAGTTTTACCCGTTCTTCGTTGATCGACATCTGCTCTTCCACGGCTTTCAGTTGCTGCTTCTGACGAACAATATTGAAGTAATTGTTGATCACGCCCGCCACACTGTTCACGATCTGTACTTTTATGCTCAGGGTCCCCAACGTCTCCAATTCTATCAATTTTTCGCGGGTGGCAAACATCCGCATACCATCGAACAAGGTCCAGCTCAGGTTAACGCCATAATTCAAATTCGTAGTACGTACACCATTCCGATCAACGATACTGTCTTTACCCGTACTACGACTGGCAAACTTTAATTGTTGATTATTGGTATTCCATATGGTATTAGCCGTTCCATTCACTTGAGGTAAAAAAGCGGCGAACGAATAATAACGGTCCAGCGCATAGGAAGTGGAGTCGTTACGGCTCAATAATATGTCGTAGTTATTTTTCAATGCCGTAGCTATTGCATCCTGCAAGGTTAGCTGCTGTTGGGCGTTTGCCAGTACGGAGTAGAAAATGCATGTTACAAGAACGATAATATATTTCATACTATATCGGTGGCTCAATTGCTTTATGGTTTAATT
The DNA here is from genome assembly GCA_966212235.1 of uncultured Niastella sp. Lineage (GTDB taxonomy): Bacteria > Bacteroidota > Bacteroidia > Chitinophagales > Chitinophagaceae > Niastella. The sequence continues at coordinate 390,457 of CBIHPP010000010.1, forward strand.
GTTTGATAGCGTGCCATCACGCTATGCCCGGTGCCCTTCCTTGTCATCTATCATCTCCATTTCGCTTTTCTTCTTTTTGCGCGACAGGTAGGTGTAAACAGCTGGTATCACATACAGCGTTAAGATCAACGAGAACATAATACCACCCACAATCACTATACCCAGCGGTATACGGCTGGTGGCAGCAGCACCAAGCGATAAGGCAATGGGTAAGGCGCCCAAAGACATGGCCAGACTCGTCATCAGGATCGGACGTAAACGGGCACTCGCTGCTTCTATCACCGCATCCCGTTTATTCAAACCCGCCAGTTGTTTCTGATTGGCAAACTCCACGATCAGGATACCATTCTTGGTAACCAGCCCTACCAGCATAATCATGCCAATTTGCGAGAAAATGTTCAGGGTCTGATCGAACAACCACAACGATAACAAGGCGCCGGCAAAGGCCATCGGCACAGTGATCATGATCACAATGGGATCGATAAAACTTTCAAACTGGGCACTCAGTACCAGGAAGATCAGCGCCAGGGCCAGGATCAATGCAAAAGAGGTATTGCCTGTACTTTCAGCATAGTCGCGGCTGGGGCCACTCAGGGATGTAGAGAACGTATCGTCCACCAATCCTTTGGCTATTTGCTGCATGGCCTCAATGCCTTCACCCAATGTATGGCCGGGGGCCACGCCAGCCGAAACCGTCGCCGATTTATACCGGTTGAAATGATACAGGGTGGGGGGCGTGGTTTGCTCACGCATGGTCACCAGGTTATCGAGCGAAATGATCTCACCCCGGCTATTACGCACATAAATATTCTTGAGGTCGGTAGGGTCGTCGCGGTCGTTACGAGCCACCTGACCAATAACAGAATACTGTTTACCGGTGCGGTAAAAATATCCCATTTGCAGGTTACTCAACGCCAATTGCAGCGTTTGCGAAACATCCGATACACTCACCCCCAACTGACTGGCTTTTATGCGGTCAATTTCAATATTAACTTCGGGCTTATTAAATTTCAGGTCCACATCCACACCCTGAAAAACAGGGTTCTTGTTTGCCTGTTCCAGGAATTTGGGCAGTACCTCGGCTATTTTATTGAAATCATTATTCTGAATAACGAATTGTACCGGCAAACCAGAGCGGCGATTGACCGAAATGGTCTGTTCCTGAATGGCAAATGCTTTACCATCGGAAAACTTCCCCAGGTTCCTGTTCACCATATCAACGATCTGGCTCTGCGAACGTTTGCGTTCCGTGGGTTCCGTTAATGTCAATCGTACAAAACCGGTATTAGTAGCACCTGAACCACTGAAACCCGGCGCCACAACCGTAAGAACGGTTTTGGATTCCGGAACAGAGTCGAGCATCAGCTGTGATAACCGGTCAATGTACTGGTCCATATAATCAAAGGAAGTACCTTCCGGCGCCGTAACCTGTAAACGGAACTGGCTGCGGTCTTCCATAGGCGCAAGCTCTGACTGCAGACTGCCGCCAATAAAATATATGATAGCGGCACAGGCAACCACAACAACCCACGAGATCCAGCGCACCCGCATAAACCGTTTCAATGAATTGAAATAACCGGTCTCCATCCATCGGAAGAAGGGTTCTGTTTTATGATAGAACCAGCCATGTTTATGTACACTGCGGGTAAGCTTCACGTTAAGCACCGGTGTAAGCGTAAGCGATACCAGGGCAGAGATCAATACCGCACCGGCTACCACGATACCAAACTCGCGGAACAGGCGGCCTACAAAGCCCTGTAAAAAGATGATGGGTAAAAAGATAATGGCCAGCGTTATGGAGGTAGAAATAACCGCGAAATAAATTTCCTTCGAACCTTCCCGTGCCGCCTGGTATTTATTCATACCTTCTTCCATCTTTTTAAAGATGTTTTCTGTAACCACAATACCATCATCCACAACCAATCCGGTAGCCAGCACAATACCCAACAGCGACAATACATTTATGGTAAACCCGCTCACGTACATGATGAAGAAGGCGCCGATCAAAGAAACGGGGATGTCTATCAACGGCCGCAAGGCAATCAGCCAACTACGGAAGAATAAATAAATGATCAGCACCACCAGTATCAACGCTATGATCAGGGTTTCTTCCACTTCGGAGATCGACTTCTTGATGAACTTGGTTTGATCGAGGGCGATACCCAGCTTGATATCTTCAGGTACTTCTTTCTTTATTTGCTCAAACCGGCGGTAAAATTCATCAGAGATAGCTACATAGTTGGAACCCGGTTGTGGCACCAGGGCCAGTGCGATCATCGGAATGCGGCTTTCCTTCAAAATGGTTTCTTCATTCTCAGGGCCCAGCACCGCTTCCGCCACATCCTTTAAACGGATATCGTTTCCGTTGACATTCTTTATAATAACATTATTGAAATCTTCTTCGGTGGTTAACCGGCCGAATGTGCGAACGGTAAGCTCGGTTTTATTACCCGAAATTTTACCCGATGGCAGCTCCACATTCTCTTTACTAAGCGCCGTTTGCACATCACCAGGCGTTAATCCGTAAGCGCTTAATTGGGCCGGGTTGAACCAGATGCGCATGGCATACCGCTTTTCACCCCAAATTTGAATGGCGCTCACACCGGGAATGGTTTGCAAACGTTCCTGCAGCACGTTGGTACCATATTCTGTAATCTGCAACTGGTTGCGGGTATTGCTTTGCACCGTCATGGAAATAATGGCATCGGAACTGGCGTCAGCTTTTGCCACTACAGGCGGTGCCGGCAGATCATCCGGCAAAGAACGCTGTGCCTGCGATACTTTATCACGCACATCATTGGCGCCGGCTTCCAGGTTTATACTCAGGTCAAACTCCACGTTGATGCTGCTCACCCCCTGGCTGCTGGTAGAAGTAATATTTCTAACACCCGCAATACCATTGATGGCTTTTTCGAGTGGTTCTGTAATTTGTGATTCAACGATCTCTGCATTGGCGCCGGGATAGCTTGTGCGCACACTTACGTTGGGCGGGTCAATAGCAGGATAATCACGAACGCCCAGGAAGGTAAAACCGATCACCCCGAACAACACGATCATGATGTTCAGTACCGTTGCCAACACCGGTCGCCGTAAACTCAGTTCCGAGATATTCATGAATATCGCTTATTGTACTTTGGTTAATTTGATTTTACTTTCGGGGCGTATGGTCAATAAAGCCGTAGTAATAACAGTATCTCCTTCCTTCACGCCATCTAACACCTGTACATACGATGAATCGCGAATGCCAGTGGTAACCACGGTAAAGTCGGGCTTACCACTTTTATAAACGATCACCCGTTTGTTACGCGCCTGCGGAATAACCGCCTGCGAAGGAACGATGAGCGAATGGTCGTTCTTCCCCAATTGCAAGCCTACTTTGGCAAAAGCACCAGGGGCCAGCGCACTGTTTTTGCCCTGCACGGTTGCCCGCACTTTTAAAGTACGCGTATTGGCTTCTATGTTCGATTCGGTGGCCAGTACCGAAGCCGTGAATTTAACATCACTGCCTGCAACGGTAAAGTTTACCTGCCGGCCTTTGCGCATAGCTTCGCCATATTTTTCAGGTACGGAAAATTCCAGTTTCAACAGGCTTACCTGGCTGATGGTAGTAAGCAGGTTGGTGGGACTGATATAGGCGCCATTACTGATGCTCTTTAACCCGATACGCCCGGCAAAAGGCGCTCTGATCTCCGTTTTACTAATGCTTACCCGGGTCAAATCAATATCGGCTTTCAGGTTGCTTACCTGCAGTTCGCTCAGGTCATATTCCTGCTGACTGATGCCATTGATCTTTAATAATTCTTTCTGACGTTCTGCCGTTTTTTCAGCGATCTGTAGTTGTACCTGTAATTTCTTAACCTGCGCCTGCAGGTCATTATCAAACAATTTTACCAGCAGGGCCCCTTTATTTACAAAACTTCCTTCAGGAATGTTCAACCATACTACGCGACCCGAAATTTCGGGACGGATCTCTGTTTCTTCAAAAGGTAACAGGGTTCCGGGTATCTCGAGGTTTTCGCTGAGCGATTTGGTTTTAACGATAAATGCTTCCGCCTGTACAGGACGGTCGCCGCCGGAACGGCCGGCATTTGCGGGCGCATTATCTTTTTTCTCGCTCTTGCATGAAATAAAAATGAAGGACAGAATAAATCCAATTACAATCCGGCAGTTACGGTTCATCTGAGTTTATAAATTTTAATCGTGAAACGGCAAACGTGAAAGGAAAAAAAAGATAGTAGTCCGGAATTTCGGAAACCATTTCACGTTTCACGTCTTACGTTTCACGTTTTGCTTACTTCCGCAAAATTAATGTTTTAACTAAGGATGTATATTAAAAAGAGATGAACGGCAGGCAGAACGGGAGTTAACTAACTACTTTTAATATGTTTTTAATCCTGTTCGCTTTATACGTCAAATCCTGTTTGTCTTTACTGACGATAGTTATATGTCCCATCTTGCGGCCAGGCTTGGTTTGTTTTTTTCCATAGAGGTGAACAAACACATTATCCATTTGCAACACTTCTTCCAATCCTTCATACTTCGCTTCGCCTTCAAAACCATCGGCGCCAACCAGGTTTACAATGGCAGCCGGCAAAATGTGATCGGTATTCCCTAATGGAAAATTTAACATAACGCGCCACAACATGTCAAATTGCGAACTGTAATTAGCTTCAATAGTATGATGGCCACTGTTATGAACACGTGGAGCCGTTTCGTTCACAACCACGTTGCCTTCTTTATCAATAAACAACTCAACCGCAAAAATACCAGGGCTTTTTAGTCCTTTTACTACAGCCAGGGATATGGCTTCTACTTTCCACAATATTTTTTCCTGAAGCTCGGCCGGACTGATCTGGTAATCGAGCAGGTTCAGGCGTGGATTAACGATCATATCAACCAGTGGGTACAAGGCCGTTTCGCCTTTTTCATTGATGGCGATGATCTGGGATATTTCGCGGTGAATATTAACCATTTTTTCCAGCACGGCCGGTGCATCGAAACCTTTGTCCAGGTCAACGGATTTTTCTATGACCTGAACACCCCGGCCATCGTAACCGCCTTCGCCTATTTTATGTACAGCGGGCAAAAAAGCCGCATTGGCCCTTAGTTCAGCCAGGTTTTTGGTAATTACAAACGGAGAGGTAGGAATTTGTAATTCTTTATAGAACTCTTTTTGCAGTATTTTATTCTTTATGGTGCGCAGGGCCGATGGGCGGGGGTATACTTTTACACCTTCCTGCTCCAGTTTTTCCAGCGCTTCATCGTTCACCGATTCAATTTCAATAGTAACGGCATCCAATCCTTTCCCGAAATTGTACACATCATCAAAATTGCGGATATCACCCTTTACAAAATGATGGCATAAGTGAGCAGCGGGGCAATTTTCATCGTTTTCAAGCACAAAAGTTTCAACAGGATAGTTGGCTGCGGCCTGTAATAACATTCTACCTAATTGTCCGCCACCAAGGATACCAATTTTTTGCATGTTTGCTATTTAAATTAAGCGGCAAAGATAGGGAAGTGGTATCTTTGTCCTATCAAATGCAACCCGATTACCCGCATAAGATCTTTAGCGACAAACGCATGGGCTACTGCCTGCTGATGGAAGCATTAGCGATGCATAGCCATTCATAGACCTGAGTCCCGCTTGTGCGGGAAAGATACCCCTACTTACATTCTATTCTCTGCTGCAAATTAATTGCACAGCTTTCATTTCGTTAATACCATTTAAACAAAATAGTATGTCAAAGACATTGACGGCGGCAACGCCCGGTACACAAACCGATTTCCTGCCACTCGAAGGAACCGATTACGTGGAGTTTTATGTTGGCAATGCCAAACAGGCCGCCCATTTTTATAAAACCGCTTTTGGCTTTCAATCCCTGGCCTATGCCGGCCCCGAAACAGGCGTAAAAGACCGCGCCAGCTATGCCATCAGGCAAAACAAGCTCACGTTTGTATTAACTACACCATTGCGTGCCGGTAATGCCATTGCCGATCATATATACAAACATGGCGACGGCGTAAAAATATTGGCGCTTCGGGTGAATGATGCCACCAGCGCCTGGGAAGAAACCACCAGTCGCGGCGCTAAGAGCTATATGGAACCCACCCGCCTGAAAGATAATTCCGGCGAAGTGGTGTTGAGCGGTATTCATACCTATGGCGAAACCGTGCATCTTTTTGTTGAAAGAAAAAATTACCAGGGCGCTTTTATGCCCGGTTTTGTTGAATGGAAAACGGTGTATAATCCTGCCTCAACCGGTTTGCAATATGTTGACCACTGCGTAGGCAATGTAGGTTGGAACCAGATGAACAAATGGGTTGGTTTTTATGAAGAAGTGATGGGTTTCCGCAACATCCTGACCTTTGATGATAATGATATTTCCACCGAATACTCGGCCCTCATGAGTAAGGTGATGAGCAATGGCAACGGGTTTGTAAAATTCCCCATCAATGAACCCGCGGAAGGCAAAAAGAAATCACAGGTAGAAGAATACCTCGAATACTACGATGGCGAAGGCTGCCAGCACGTAGCCCTGGCCACCAACAATATTGTTGAAACCGTCACCGACCTGCGCAACCGGGGCGTGGAATTCCTGAAAGTGCCTAATACGTATTACGATGATCTGCTCGACCGGGTAGGACATATTGACGAAGACCTGGAACCGTTGAAGGAATTGGGTATCCTGGTTGACCGCGATGATGAAGGGTATTTATTACAAATATTTACCAAGCCCATTGAAGACCGTCCCACCTTGTTTTTTGAGATCATCCAGCGCAAGGGGGCCAAAAGCTTTGGAAAAGGAAACTTCAAAGCCCTGTTCGAAGCCATTGAACGCGAGCAGGAACTGAGAGGAAACTTATAATTATTATTGAGAAAACTGCCAGTTTAAAAGTCCGGACGAAGCCAGGGTAACAAATGGCTGAGATCCGGGCTTTTGCATTATCATACCTGCCTGCCGGCAGGCAGGTTAACTAATTATCACATTAAATCTGCGTTTTTCCACATTGTGCATAAGCTAAAATGGTTTTTGGTGCTTTGTTTGCATTAATTTTAACACCGATTCACCCGGGTACAGTAAATAATTACAACCTATTTTCGTTCTAATCGCAGTTACCTACATGAGATACGCGTATATACTATTACTGGGGGCTTTAAGCCTGATTAAAACAGCAACAGCGCAAACCGCTGCTGCCAGTATCAATTTTCTTGATTACCAGAGATCATTTCCACGCATCAGTGATGCGCTAAAGCATAAGGAAGATACCCTGATGAAGCAGTTTCAGGACAAAAGATTGCCCTGGCCCGCCCGCTACATATACATACGTTCCTTTAAATACGACAGCCAGATTGAAGTTTGGGTAAAACAGGAGATCAGCGATAAGTTCGCGCTGTTCAAAACCTACCGCGTATGCGCCATGGCCGGTTCATTAGGTCCAAAACGCATGCAGGGCGATTACCAGGTGCCCGAAGGTTTTTATTATATCAATGAATTTAATCCCAAAAGCAATTATCACCTGTCGCTCGGTTTAAATTATCCCAATGCATCAGACAGAATACTCAGCGATTCACTGATGCCCGGCGGCGACATTTATATCCACGGCAGTTGTGTAACCACAGGTTGCATTCCGGTTAACAACGAACAGATTGAAGAACTATACATCCTGGCCGCCCATGCCAAAAGCGAAGGACAGGATTTCATTCCGGTGCATATTTTCCCCATTCGTTTCGATAATCCCCGCAGCAGCGAATACCTCAAAAAATATGTAAAGGATTTTCCAGAATACCGTTTTCTGGCCGATGAATTAAAACATGCCTATACGTATTTTGAGAAAACACGCAAATTGCCGGTGATCATGGTATCGCAGAAAGGCGATTATGTGGTAGACGGCATTATACCCAAGGAAAAAGAAGTGATAGTAGCGGTAAAGAAAGAACGCCGGCCGCTTAAAACCTATAACCCCGACGAAATTTCCACAGTGGTGGAGCGCTTACCGGTTTTCCAGGGAGGCAATGATAAGTTCCAGGTGTTTATTGATAAACTGAGCAAGGACATGGCGCCCTACCTGCTGAACGATCAGGCAAAAACCTTTGCCATGGTTGAATTTGTGATCAACAAGGAGGGAAAAGTGATCTATGCCAATGTTATAAAAGGCGGCAATGACGACCTGAACGACCGCCTCATTGAAGCGTTTGAAAACATGCCACAATGGACCCCGGCGATAAAACACGAACAAACCGTTTCGGTTAAATTAAAACAGACCATTTTCATAGAAAAATCCGAGACACAGGTCATTTCAAGACAGTAGGAGCGTGAGACGTAAGACGTGAAACGGCAAAGGATTTCCGCATTAAAATCTTTTATGGGGCTTTCTCATTGTATGAAATACAGAATAAACAACTATGTTATTATTGGTAATTTCAAAATATACCACAAACCCTCCCCTCTGATTTCCAGCTTATAGCTCATCCTTTTTCCTGATTCTGTCTTTTACTTCATCCCAGGTATATGATTTCCCTTCGCCACGTATATACTTTTCTCTTCTATCTTCCAGGATCTGCAATTGTTCAGAAGTTAATTCATACTCCACATTCTCCGTTTTTGAAGAAACAATGGTATATACTGCTTGTAAAAAAGCCTCATCATCTATTTCCGCAATTGCTTTATACAGGTGCTTTTTTATTTCTGCTACAGACATATTATTTGACTTTACTCAAATTTAATAATTCTGTGATGATAAGCGAAATCGTTTATAATATGCCATTCCAGGCTATCACCAAAAAATAATGCCCCGTCTCGGCTGAGCCGAGACGGGGCATTATTTTTATAATAAGTCAGGTATTAATTAAATGATGTCCAGTGCCTTTACAAAAAAAGTACAAACGAAAGGCAGGATCAGGGTCAAATATTCAAAGTGTGAAGCAATAGCAAAAATAAACGCAGCAGTAGATGCTAAAAACAGGATCCAGTACAAAAATTTAGAAGCGCCATTAGCCATATGGTAAAAATTTGAGGCAAAAATAGGGCGAAAGTTCTGAACCCAATAGAAATTGACTGTGTATTTTTTACTATCTTTCAAACCTCGAATCCTTCCGGTTGCGGCCTGCTGAACTGTCCTGGATTTTCCCGAACCATTAAGGCCTTTATTGCCTTTTATAGAACACTTTGCAATAATTTTGTTCTGAGTATGAACACTTTATCCGGCTTCCCTCAACCAAAAGCCGGAAAGGGAATAATAAAAACAGCATTATGACCATCCATTTCTATATAAGATTTTATACCCGTCCCGGCGAATCCCTCGCTGTTACCGGCAATACCGACGAGCTTGGAAATAATACCATTGAGAAAGCACTCCCTTTAACCTGGCTGAATAACGACCTGTGGACGGGCACGGTTACCATCAATAACCCGCCAACAGATACCATTCAATACAGCTACATCTATAAAGGAATTGATGGTTATCAGGCGCAGGAATGGGACGATCATAAGTCGATAGACGTTACCAAAAATACGATGCAGGAGATCAGGGTCATGGATATCTGGAACCACCCCGGAGAATTTGAAAATGCATTCTATACCGATCCCTTTCAGGAAATTCTGCTCGCAGAACACGCTACAAAAACCAAGGCCAAACCGGTTAAACATGCCACCCATTACTTTAAGGTAAAAGCGCCGCTTTTAAAGAAAAATGAAGTCATATGCGTGCTTGGCAGCAATAAAGCGCTGGCCGATTGGGATGAAACTGAACCGGTATTGCTACACCTTGAAAAAAACTGGTGGACGGTAAAACTGTCCCTGCCCAAAGAATCGTTTCCCATTCAATACAAATACGGTGTATACAATACCAAAAGCAAAACCTTTGTAAGGTTTGAAGAAGGCGCCAACCGGTGGCTGCATGGCGATGCCCTCGTAAATACATTGACCATTTTGCACGATGGCTTTGTTCGATTGCCTAATGATACCTGGAAGGGTGCCGGCGTCGTACTTCCCGTATTCAGTTTGCGTAGTAAAAACTCTTTTGGAACCGGCGAATTCACCGATCTGAAATTGCTGGTCGACTGGGCTGTAAAAACCGGCATGAAGATGATCCAGATCTTGCCGGTGAACGATACCACAGCCACCCATACCTGGCTCGATTCCTATCCATATGCAGCGATCTCGGCTTTTGCGTTGCATCCGCTGTACCTGAACATCAGCAAAGTAGCAGGTAAAGAATTTGCCGACCTCATAAAACCACTGAAGAAAAAGCAGGTGCAACTGAACGAACTGGCCGATGTAGACTACGAAGGCGTGATGCATGTAAAGCTCGCGGCCATCAAAGAGTTGTACATGGTGCAAAAAGAGGAGTGGGCAAAAGACCCCGATTACCTGGAATTTTTTGAGAACAATAAACACTGGCTGGCGCCTTATGCTGTTTTCTGCAGCCTGCGTGATCGCTATGGAACGGCGGATTTCACGCAATGGAAATCAAATAATATTTACAATAAAGAAGCCATACAAAAACTGGTTTCTCCCAAAGGCAAACAATACGACCAGATAGCCATTCATTACTATATACAATACCACCTGCATCTGCAATTGCAGGAGGCGGCGGAATATGCGCATAAGAATGGCGTTATATTAAAAGGCGATATTCCCATTGGTGTATACCGGCATGGCATAGATGCATGGGCTGAACCGGAGCTGTACCACATGGAATTACAGGCCGGCGCGCCACCCGATGATTTTGCTGTACGCGGACAGAATTGGGGTTTTCCCACTTACAACTGGGAACGCATGGCTGCTGACGGGTACGACTGGTGGCACAAGCGGTTTATACAAATGGGTAATTATTTCGATGCCTTTCGCATCGATCATATCCTGGGTTTCTTTCGCATCTGGAGTATACCGATACATGCTGTAGAAGGCATTATGGGCCATTTTGTACAGGCAATACCGATCTATGTTGAAGAATTTGAACAACGCGGCATATGGTTTAATCCCGTCAGGTATTGCCAGCCGTTTATTAACGACCAGGTGCTGTGGGACCTGTTCGGTCCCAATAATGAAAAGTTCAAACCCTATCTCGATGCAGTCGGAAACCAGTATACGCTAAAACCGGAATTTGCTACACAGCGCCAGGTAGAAACGCATTTCGATGCACTGGAACATAGCGAAGAAAACCAGCATGTACGGCAAGGGTTGTATGACCTGATCTCGAACGTTATTCTATTTGAACAACCGGGATCGCAGGGCAGGGAATTCCATTTCAGAATTGGCATTGAAAGCACCACTTCATTCCGGCATCTGGAAGGATATTTACAGGACAAACTGAAAGAACTTTATATAAATTATTTCTATCAACGGCAGGAACATTTCTGGATGCAGGAAGGGTTGCGTAAATTGCCGGCGCTGAAGCAATCGACCAACATGTTGATCTGTGGAGAAGACCTGGGCATGGTGCCGCAATGCGTACCGGTGGTAATGAAACAACTGGGTGTGTTGAGTCTGGAAATTCAGCGGATGCCAAAAGACATTCATACAGAATTCTTTCATCCGGCACAGGCGCCGTATCTGTCGGTGGTAACACCGTCAACACACGATATGAGCACCATACGTGGCTGGTGGGAAGAAGACCGCACAAAAACGCAACGGTTCTTTAACAATGTACTGGGGCAATGGGGCGAGGCGCCGCCCACCTGTGAAGCATGGATCAACAAGGCCATTGTGATACAGCATTTGCAATCGCCCGCTATGTGGGCAACGTTTCAGTTGCAGGACCTGTTGGGCATGGATGAGCCCTTGCGAAGAGCGAATCCGCAGGAAGAGCGAATAAATGTACCGGCCATACCCAAACATTACTGGCGATACCGGATGCATATAACGCTGGAACAATTGCTGAAAGAAAAAGAGTTTAATAGCGAGCTGGAAGAGTACATTAAAGACGCAGGACGATAAAAATATTACACCAACCAACCCCGATGAAAGTCGCATATAAGTCATTTAGTTTCCCATTCAAGTACCCTTTTACTATTTCAAAAGGAACAAAGACCCATCAACCATCTTTAATTGTTCAGTTGGAAAACAGGGGAGTGGTTGGCTATGGCGAAGCGCCGGCGATCGCGTATTACAACATCCCCGTTGAAAAGATGATTGCCGACCTGGAAGCAAAAAAGCAATTTGTCGAAAAATTTGCATTCACCGATCCCGAGCGCTACTGGCATTACCTGCATCACCTTTACCCACAAAATAACTTCCTCGTTTGTGCATTGGATATTGCAGCCTGGGATCTGTATGGAAAGATCCGCCAGCAGCCATTGTACAAATTATGGAACCTCGATGCACAACAGGCCCCCCTTACCGATTACACCATTGGCATAGATACCATTGAAAAAATGGTGCAGAAGATGCAGGAGAAGCCCTGGCCCATTTACAAGATAAAACTGGGCACCGACCAGGATATTGAAATTGTAACCGCCCTACGCAAACATACCGACGCCATTTTGCGCGTTGATGCCAATGCCGCCTGGACGGTAGACGAAGCGCTGGAGAAATTACCCGCACTGAAAGACCTGGGCGTTGAATTTGTAGAGCAACCACTGGCCAAGGACGACTGGGAAGGCATGAAACGATTATACGATCAATCCCCATTACCATTAATAGCCGACGAAAGCTGCGTACTGGAATCCGACGTACAAAAATGTCATGGGCATTTTCATGGTATTAATATCAAGCTTACCAAGTGCAGCGGCATTACACCGGCCCGTCGCATGATCGCCCATGCCCGCACGCTCAATATGAAAGTAATGGTAGGCAGCATGAATGAAAGCACCGTAGGATCTGCCGCCATTGCCCACCTGAACCCTTTGCTCGATTATGTAGATATGGATGGACCGTTATTACTGAGCGAAGACATTGCCACGGGATTACAATTTGATTATGGGAAAGTAAGTTACAGCGATGAGCCGGGGTTGGGGATAGCAATCACCGACAGGTCGGTATTTTAATGCAATAAGGAAGGCCTGGCGCTTAAAAAAATTGATTATGAACATGGAGTTGGTAGCCAGAACAGCAAATAGAATAATTGCAATCGTAATCATATTGATTTTTTTACTGGAGCTTTTTATATTAGTTTTTTCCGATTTTACCAATAATAGAGGAACATCAAAAGGCATAGCGATTTTTTACTTTTGTCTATTATATGTGTGGCTGGTAGTTCCATCTCTTATCTTTTTATTACTTAATAAAAAAATCAAAAAACAAAAGATTGTAAATTGGATATTCTTAATACTTAACAGTGTTATTTTAATTTATAATATCCCAATGTTTATTGAATATCTAAAGTAATGATTTCTCCTTTTCTGACACCTCTGCACAGTTATCGACCAAAACTGCACACTTATTGGCAAATATGCACGGATATTAAATTCAACCGCCCGATTGAATAAATTTGGTATTTTACCAGCAAATGATTGGAAAGTTTACACCGATATTAGTTCTGTTAGTTGCTCTGGCCTCTTGTGGTATAAAGTACAAAATTCCAGACTAGATAGTAATCGACAAGTAATAATCCCATCAGACCAAACATTACCAATGAAAACAAAAATGATTTATCTTACAAAGACAACACTTTTGATACTGACACTGTGCGCATCGCTGACAGGTTATAACCAAACCAACTATGCCATTAAACCTGGCAATTATGAAGAAATGCTCGACCTGTCATATGATAAAAAAAGCGGCATTATCTCGGGTTTAATAGCAACATCAAGCCCGGATAACAGCCATCGAATCACTTGTTCTCTGATATTTAAAAGCTCCCCACAGAAAAAAATGGCCGGTCCCAACAAATACCCGGTAGGCTTTTACAATGAAGGCGATACCACAGAAGCAGGACAAGGGTATATTGAAATAAAGAACAATGGCGTTAGTGTTAAATGCAACGGGATGTTTTCAAGTTGCCAGAATTTAATTGATCTGGGTGGAGAAACAGGGTGGTTCTTTGAATTTACTACCGCCAAACCATTTATATCAACCAATATAATAAGCAGCGCTAAAGCATCTATTTATAAAACAGCGTCTGACACAGCTAAAACCAAAATGTACTTAATTAAAAGTAATTTCATAAGTATTAAAACAATAAAGGATAACTGGGTGTCATTTGAATACATGACCCCATCGGGAAAAAGAATAATAGGATGGCTTAAAAAGGAAGATGTAGCACTATAAATACAGTCTATGTGGGTAGAGCATGAGTAAGTTTAAATACAAAATAATTTATGAAACAAACGTTATTTCTGATCAGTAGTATACTATTTATATTCGGATGCGATTCGCATTCCAACATAAATTCAAACGCGGTTTCTATTGCTGCAAATAACAATGCCATCCAGTCTGACCAAACCTGTGCCTTGCTGAACAAGGTTGAGTACGCATCTTTTAAATACACGAGCAGCGATTTATTTAAAACAGGAAAAGTTTCTGCACCCCGTCTTATACTCTCCGCAGACACATTGGTCTTTTATAAAGGGAAAAAACATCAGGTAAAATTAAAATACTTCAATGTTCGAAACGCTATTTTGGGTGTTGGCTCTCTATCTACCGGCAACACAACGGTGTTATTATTCACTAAAGAAAAACAGTTTCAGTATTTTGAAGTGAAAGGAGTAGGCTCTTTTGAATTCATGGGTTCTAAGGAAGAAAAAAACTATTTTAGACTTTCTTTGAAAGATTGTACTACATATTTTTCTTTGAATCTGAATTATCCGGATGTTCGTTTAACTGAATATACTGTTGAAGCTGAATAATACTTTCTTCTGGGCCATCCGGACGACACAATACAAATTCCTCAAAACACTACTACCAAAACAACCTGAGAGTTATGAGAGGACTTATGTTTTCGATTCTTCTAACAATGTCATCTTGTAATAATAATAACGATTTAACTTAGAAAAGTAAAGTCCCCGTTCTTTTGCATGTTTACTTCATAACGTGGCCCATCCAAAATATCAACCGGGTTTTTCGAATCATAATCGCCTTCAGAATAAGTCTTACGTAATTGACAGTACGAATAAACAGCGTAGGGCTTTCATCAAATTTTAAAAGTACGGGCTTATTAAATGATAGTACCAGATGCCTGGCAAGATGTAAAAAAGCCAGAAACAAAAAATAGCTAATTTGTAATAATATTACTAATATGCAAACAGGAACACCTTTGAATATATTAATAAAAACGAATACGATATATCCAACCACTAACCTGCGAAACCCTTAAATACAAATGAAACAATTATTGCTAAGCAAACCAGGAAAAATAGCCATCGGCGTAATGCTCCTTAGCATCCTGGCGGTTATCATTTCACGTGTAGTACTTATTCTAATACGGGAAACCGTTTTAAACGACAATACAGAAATCATTTTCGCCACTTGTTTAGTCGTAATATATTCCTCTGTACTTTTATTCACCGCATCAGTAATAACCCTCATTGTTACGGCTGTTATACAATGGAGAAAAGCGCAGCATCAGCCGTAAAATTAATTGCTGATCACTTTAACAGCCACTAATCGGGAAACATAGTTTTATCAATGGAAGGAAGGAGCTTTAACGCGTTTTTATAATATACCTTTTTCAATATCGAATCAGGCAGGTTCATTCCATACATGCTCCAAAAAGCATGATATTTCTTGTGATAAGGAAAGTATTCATCATCGGTTTCCAGTACGCGGAAATAGGTTACATATTCACTGGGCACCCATGAGTCCTTGCCAAACAGGATCCTGTCCTGGTATTTTTCAAAGAACTGCCGGGCCATGCGGGGCTGTCTTCCCAATTCGGCTATTACCGCCCCAAATTCTATATAGATATTAGGTATTTCGTCGAGCAAAACAGATAAGCTTTTTAAATCATTGGCATACCATCCGAAATGCGCATTGACAAAAGTTGTTTTCGGATGTTTTTTGAACATTTGATGCTGTTCGTCAATGATAGTTTGCCAGGGTGCTGGGTTATCATTTGTATACATTCTTCCTCTCTGTGTTGACATTTCGAGCCATCGTTCATTTTTTTCATTCGGGGCATCCCAAAAAGATTTTGGTGCAGCTGAATGGATCAGTACAGGAATGCCCAGTTCACCGCATTTAGCCCAAACAGGGTCGAGGCGGGGATCGTTTACCGGAATGCGCTTGCCATCGGTATCTTTATAAAACATGCCAAGCTCTTTAAAGATCTTTAAGCCTTTGGCGCCATTGGTTACATCCGTTTCAAGCTGCGCCAGTGTTTTTTTGATCCAACCGGCTTCGCCAACCCCCTTGAAATTAATGTTCGTGAAAACGATCAACCTTTTCTTATTGGTGCGGTTAATGTTATCCATCATTTGTTGTAAAGCCGCGCCTCCTTTGCCGGTCAGGTTCACCATCACTGTCATATTCAAACTGTCCATTTGTTTAAGCAGCAAATTAAGGTCCATCCGCTCCATCTCAGGCTGATGGTTATGAATATCGATGAAAGGAAAACGGGCAGATCTTACCATATGGTTTGGCACCACAAGCGTGGATACAGGATCATATTCTTCAAAACTCATCGAGGTTTTCGCCTGTCCATTTGCCGTGCTAAAAAACAACCCCAGCGTAAGCGTTGTAATAAAGGTCCTGGAAGCTACTATGTTGTTAAAGGGTAAGGTTAGTTTTTTCTTTCTTTTCATAAATCAATTGTTGCCCAAACATAATTTATTTTGTTTCACGGGGTAACATTGAATATATCTGAAAAGAAACAATAACTTTTTTTTAAGTACCTAAATTACATTTTAACCTATATAAACCAAACGGATACGCTATATATCGTATATGATCACCCTTTCGCTAAATGAAACAAGCCCTGCACAAAAACAGGGCTTGTTGATGGAAGCATTGTTGCATTTCAGCCTGTACTTCACACAAACCAATTGAGATATGCTTCCCTGTGCGTGCCGACTTATGGTTTATTCTGTAACGCCGTTCGTTGTCACCCTGCTTAATAGCCTTACATTACCTGTAAGTATATTAACACAGGAATATATTTCCTGAACATGTTGTTCAGACATATTTACTAGCTACTAATTTTTCAGTAAAGATTCAATCTACTATCAGAGGCTTTAACAAAAATGCTGGTTGGGGAGTTGTGCTACCAGTATATCACTTACCTGAAACCGAAGGTAAGGATTCCACTTCGAATATAACAAAAAAATAATTTCAAAATAAAAAAACCTCCCGCCTTACGGGGCGGGAGGTCAATGTCTTTGGATGGTTTCCAAAAGGATCATTGATTACGGTCTTTCATAAAATTGGATGTCGCTACAAATCGATTCTCACTGGGTACGAAATACGGATCCTGGATGGCGTGTTTCTCAGGGTACAAACCTGATTTCTTTAGGATCTTGGTTTTTCGGATTAGGATCTTCGGATAATGGTTCAATGCATGTTCATAGGATCGGTGCTTTTTTTCAAAGAGTACAAGGTTCGGTTTCAGAGGTAAGGCATTGGTCTTTCTGGATCATTGGATAACGCTACTTGTTCAGTGGATCAGGTTTACGTTTTCAAAGAGTACATAGGTGCGTTCATAGGATCAGGTGTTGCTTTTCAAAGAGTACAAGGTTCAGTTTTCAGAGGTAAGGCATTGGTCTTTCTGGATCATTGGATAACGCTACTTGTTCAG
>CBIHPP010000011.1:0-344004 GCA_966212235.1 uncultured Niastella sp.
CGGGTAACCTGACGGCCCAGGTGCGTAACATTGCCGAAGTGACCAAGGCGGTGGCCAGTGGCGACTTATCAAAAACAGTAGCCATTGACGTGAAAGGAGAAATTCTGGATCTGAAAAATACCATCAATACGATGGTGGATCAGTTACGCGGCTTCGCCTCGGAAGTAACGCGTGTGGCGCGTGAAGTGGGTACGGAAGGTAAACTGGGCGGCCAGGCCGAAGTACGCGGGGTAGCGGGAACATGGAAAGACTTAACAGACAGTGTGAACATGATGGCCAGTAACCTCACCAACCAGGTGCGTGGTATTGCCAAAGTGGTAACAGCCGTGGCAACCGGTAACCTGAAACAAAAACTCACCATCGTATCGCGCGGTGAAGTGGCGCAGCTGATCGATACCATTAATGAAATGATCGATACCCTGGCAACCTTTGCCGACCAGGTAACTACCGTGGCCCGTGAGGTGGGGGTAGAAGGCCGGTTGGGTGGTCAGGCCAGTGTACCAGGTGCGAGCGGTATCTGGAAAAACCTTACGGAGAACGTGAACCAGCTGGCGCAGAACCTGACCACGCAGGTGCGTTCCATTTCGGAGGTGGCGTCGGCGGTAACAAAAGGTGACCTTACACGTACCATTCGCGTGGAAGCAAAAGGGGAGGTGGAAGCGTTGAAAGATACCATCAACCAGATGATCACCAACCTGCGCGAAACAACGCTGCGAAACCAGGAGCAGGACTGGCTGAAATCGAACCTGGCTAAATTCGGGCAAATGCTGCAAGGCCAGCGTGACCTGAAGACCGTAACGCAAAAGATCCTGTCGGAACTGGCGCGGGTAGTAAGTGCGCATTTTGGCGCCTTCTACATTCTGAAGCAGGATGAGGATACACAAAATGTAACGCTGAGCCTTTTTGCCGCGTACGGATATAAATCTGATAAGAACATTATAACAGAATTTGCCATTGGTGAAGGGCTGGTAGGCCAGGTGGCGTTTGAAAAAGAACGTATCATCTTATCCAACGTTCCGGCCAATTATATCCGCATCAGCTCCGCATTGGGGAAAGCAAAACCGGCCAATGTGATCATTCTGCCGGTATTGTTCGAAAACAATGTAAAAGCGGTTATTGAACTGGCGTCGCTGGATACATTCAGTCAAACCCACCTCGACTTCTTAAGCCAGCTTACCGAAAGTATCGGTATCGTATTAAATACCATTGAAGCGAATACGCGTACGGAAGAACTGCTGGCCCAGTCACAATCGCTGGCCAGTGAGTTGAAAGTACAACAGGAAGAGTTGCGCAGGACCAACGATGAGCTGCAGGATAAAGCGCTTTTGCTGGTAAAACAAAAGAACGAAGTGGAAGCCAAGAACAAGGAAGTGGAAGAAGCGCGCCGTTCGCTGGAAGAAAAAGCAGAGCAGTTAACACTTACATCCAAGTATAAATCGGAGTTCCTCGCCAACATGTCGCATGAGTTGCGTACGCCATTGAACAGCTTGCTCATTCTTGCGCAACAATTGTATGAGAACGCCGAAGGCAATTTGTCGGAAAAGCAAATACGCTACGCCAAAACCATTCACTCCTGTGGCGATGACCTCATACAACTGATCAATGACATCCTGGATCTGTCGAAGATCGAATCCGGATTCATTACCGCCAATATTTCGCCGATCAGGTTCTACGAGATCACGTCATTTGTTGAAACCACATTCAAGCCGATCGCAGAAGCCCGGCACTTGCGCTTTACCATTGAAACCGATACCCGTTTACCGGAAACAATGGAAACCGATATACAACGGTTGAACCAGATCTTAAAGAACCTGTTGTCGAACTCATTCAAGTTTACAGAGAAAGGAGAAGTGAAACTGAAGATATATGAGGCCAACAAAAACTGGAAACCGGGTAATACAACATTGGATACTGCGCAACGCGTAGTAGCCTTTGCGATCAACGATACCGGAATTGGTATTCCGGCGGAAAAGCAAAGCATCATCTTTGAAGCGTTCCAGCAGGCCGAAGGAAGCACCAGCCGTAAATACGGTGGTACAGGGCTGGGATTATCCATCAGCCGTGGTTTGACCGAATTGTTGGGCGGTACCATTGAATTGGAAAGCCAACCCGGGCAGGGCAGTACGTTCACCTTATTCCTGCCCATTGAAAATGTTACAGGTATGGTGAGCCGCGAAGCACCAGTGAACCTGAGTGAATACCAGTATCAGCTGGGGACCGATAGTGGTGAAATTGATACCCTGTTAAATTCTATCCGGGTTACCGGTGAAGGAAATGAAGTGGGCGGTTTGCATATTGTGAGTGAAATGATCAATGATACCGGCGACGATCGCAATAATGTACAACCGAACGAAAAAGTGATCCTGATCGTTGAAGACGATATCCGGTTTGGAAAGATCATTATTGAAAAAGCACATCAGTATGGCTTAAAGGCTATTGTGGCCACCAACTACATTGAGGTATTTGACTTTATCAACCGCTTTATGCCCATGGCCATTACCCTCGATGTGAAGTTGCCCGATACCAGCGGCTGGAAGGTGATGGAACTGTTGCGCAACGACCTCAGTTACCGGCATATTCCCATCCATTTGATCTCGGGTGAAGAGAACCGTAACCTGGCGTTGAAGCGCGGCGCCCGCAGCTTCAAGTTAAAACCGTTGGATAATGAATCGCTCAACGATCTGTTCGATGATATTGTTTCCTTTAATAAAAAAGATATAAAACAGATCCTGGTCATTGAAGATAATGAAGTAGATGCTTCGCAGATCGTTAAAATGCTGGGCTCGGAAAATATGCAGGTAACACTGGCTGAAACCGGTGAAAAGGCGATGCATGATATCAACAACAAGGATTTCGATTGCATTATCCTTGATTATTCGCTGCCCGACCTGCCGGGGAATGAATTGGTAAATCAGGTGGCGGAAAGCAAACCGCGGCTTACGCCGGTCATCGTTTATTCGGCCAAGGAATTTAATAAGAAAGAATTGCAGCAGTTAAGCAATGTATCGAGCAAGATCCTGTTAAAAGGGGTGAACTCACTGGAACACCTGCTGGAAGAAACGATCCTGCACCTGCATATCAATCATAAGGACCTGCATACTGAAAAGCGGAAGGTGATAGAGAACATACGGAAGAAAGAAGACATTCTCACCGGCAAGAACATTCTGGTGGTTGATGACGATGTGCGAAATTTGTTTGCACTAACCACGGTTTTTGAGCGTTATAATATGAACGTGATCACCGCTGAAAGTGGCAAGGAGGCTATTAACATTATAGGCGAAGACAATCCGAAAATTGATATGGTGCTGATGGATATCATGATGCCTGAAATGGATGGGTACGAAACCACGCAAAAAATACGAAGGGAACATAAGAATAGTTTATTGCCTATAATTGCCGTTACGGCAAAAGCGATGAAAGGCGACAGGCAGAAATGTATTGAAGCAGGGGCGTCGGATTATATCACCAAACCATTGAAGATTGATCAACTTTTATCATTAATGCGTGTATGGTTCTACAAATAGCAAGCATTCTATTTGTATTCCAATATCAAATTAGCATATTAGCAAATTAGCACATTGACCGTTATGCGTCCAAAAATTCTGTTAGTTGATGACCGGGAAGACAATTTAATGTCAATGGAAGCCATACTGGCTCCCGATGGGTACATTTTTATTAAGGCAAGCTCCGGGAGCCAGGCATTGAAGATCTTATTGAATGAAATTGACTTTGCGCTTATTTTGATGGATGTTAAAATGCCAAATCTGAACGGATTTGAAACGGCAGCCCTTATTTATGAACGTGAAAAGCTGAAACACATCCCCATCATTTTTATTACAGCCAATAATTATGGAGAAGAAAACATTTTCAAAGGCTACCGCATGGGTGCGGTAGATTATATTTATAAGCCTATTAATTCCGAATTGTTGCGGGCGAAAGTAGGAGTGCTGGTTGATCTGTACCGGAAAAATCATCGCCTTATTGAGCAGGAAAAGCGGCTGACCATAATTAACAGGAACCTGGAAATGGAAGTAACGGAGCGCAAGGCATCGGAAGAACGGATCAAAGAACTGAACCGGCAGTTGCTGGAAAATATTGCGCTGCTCGAATCGGCGAACCGCGACCTGGACCGTTTTGCCTTCATGGCCTCCCATGACTTACAGGAACCATTGCGTAAGATTCGCACATTCAGCGACCTGCTGTCTGTAAAATACCAGGAAGTGCTCGATGGTTCTGCCATCAATTATATTAATCGTATTCAGAATGCCGCGGTTCGCATGCAAACGCTCATCAGCGATATTCTGGCATTTTCACGGATCAATAACGAGAAAGACACTTTTGTTAATTACAATCTCAACCTGATCTTACAGGAAGCCATGGATGAACTGGATGCTACCATCCAGGACAAAGGCGCTCGTTTTGAAATAGAAAAATTACCTGCCATCGATGTAAATCCCGGACTGATGCGTCCGCTTTTCGAAAACCTGGTGAGTAACGCGCTTAAGTATAGTAAAAAAGATGAGCCGCCGGTGATCAATATCCGCTCCGAGATCATTGCGGCAACCACGTCTAATAAAGAGCCTGTACAATATTGCCGCATCTATGTGCAGGATAATGGCATTGGGTTCGATCAGCAATATGCCGAACAGATCTTTGACATGTTCCGGCGGTTGCATGTACATAGTGAATTTGAAGGAACAGGTATTGGGCTTACCCTTTGTAAAAAGATCGTTGAAAAGCACAATGGTTTTATTTCGGTGCAAAGCAAGGTAAACAAAGGAACTACTTTTATTATTTCATTGCCCGTTCACCAGGCCAATGCCGACAATACCAGTTTGCCCAGTGCGGATGCAGTAAAAAGCAGTTTCTAGTTTGTAGTTTGGGGTTTATGGTTCTTTAGCGGTTGCCTGCTGATAAATTGCAGGATTCCCGAATGGCGAAGCAACTTTAAACTATGAACTATAAACTATGAACTATAAACTATGAACTATGAACTGTGAACTGTTTTATTGAGGATTTAATACGAACATGGAGCGGGGAGGGAAATACAATAATTTTTTCCAGTCGATGCTGAAGATCTTCTCCAGAACAATTTTTAACTCGGTTAATGAATGCGGTTTTACAGCATACAGGTTAGATCCCTCGCGGTAACAGAACTCAATAGTCTCCAAATCTTTTAGGGAAGAATATACAATAATGGGAATAGCATCATATTTCCTGTTAGCCCTGATCTCTCTCAGGCACTGACGCCCGTCCTTACACGGCATTAACATGTCCAGAAAAACAATGTCCGGATTTTTTTCATCCAACAGTTTAAAAAGAATATCACCGTTTTCTGCCCTTGATAAAATTACTTTAAATGAAAGTTCTTCTATGGCCAGTGAAAAGATCAGGAAATCCTCGTCGTCATCCTCCGCCATTAATACATTTGTAGCATACTGATTAGAAACATTCATATATATACTTTTTTTACCCTGCTTCTCCCGCTTTCAACGGGAGACCTCCTCTTCATTTTTTTAAAAGAATAAAAACTATAAATTACGAACAAAATAAGATTACCGAAAATACAATCAAAATCGCAATGATGGAATACAATTTTTAAGATATTCTATAATCAAAACAGTTAGTATGCAGGTAAAACCCAGGTATATTATATTGTTTTACGACCACAGCGAAAACGTACTCTCAATGAAGCAGTTACTACAACATTTACCAGTCCCTGTTGAAACAGATGTTGTAGAGAATTTTCAACAATTAGAGGAATTTCTCGAAAACAGGGTTCCGGACATAATCATTGTATATGTTAATGATCCGGTAAAAGGTTATATCGATCATTTGAAAAGCATGCGCATAAATAATGGAATGGATGAAATTCCGGTGTATGTATTTACCGATTTACCCGAGAAACAAACATTAATAGAGTTGATGAATTAATGCCTTTTGGAGAGTTGAAGAAGGCATTATAATAAAAGGCAGCACTGGTTAAACGGTGCTGCCTTTTTATGAAGTAAGAATAACCTTTTTGTCGTAAGGAGCGGTTACAAGTTACAGGGCTGAGCCGGTGTTCAAGTCTGAACTTCTAACCAAACCTGTATTTGTATTCCTCCCCCTTCAGGGGGCGGGGGGTATTAAAAATGCCACCGCACAAATGCTTCCATAGCGGCATATTTTGTAAGTCCTAATTGTGCATACAGGTTGGCGGTATTGGCGTTTCTGTCTTCAGCGCGTTGCCAGAACTCGCGGTTATCGCTTCCCTGGAACGGTACCATGTCTTTTTGCGACTGGTGAATAAAAATGCCATGGCGTTTTTTCTGTACCTGGTCGGGGCTCATAGGGATCGCCATTTCAATTTCACTCAGGTCCCATTCCTGCCAGGCGCCTTTATACAACCAAACCCAGCAATCTTTTATCCATTCATCACCGGCTTCTTTTATACGGCGTAATGATTCGAAAATAATATCCAGACAAACTTTATGGGTACCATGCGGATCGGCGAGGTCGCCTGCTGCATAGATCTGGTGCGGTTTTATTTCACGTAACAGTTCTATGGTCATTTTGATATCCGCTTCGCCCATCGGGTTCTTTTCAATAGTGCCTGTTTCATAAAAAGGCAGGTTTTGAAAATGAATGTTATCATCTTTAATGCCTACATAGCGGCAGGTGGCTTTGGCCTCACAACGGCGTATAAGCCCTTTTATCGACCTGATCTCTGGTGTGTCGATCTGGTTGCTCTTTTTAACCTTCAGGTATTGACGGGCCTGTTCCAGTATTGCTTTTGATTTTTTGCTGTCTACCCCAAACATATCCTCAAAGCCTACGGCAAAATCCATGAAGCGGGTTACAAACTCATCGGTTACGGCAATGTTGCCAGAAGTTTGATAGGCTACATGTACGTCATGTCCCTGGTCGTGTAAGCGTTGAAAGGTGCCGCCCATTGAAATGATATCATCATCAGGGTGCGGCGAAAAGATAACAGAGCGTTTAGGATATGGTTTGGTGCGTTCGGGATGGTTGGGTAAATGCAGATCGGGTTTGCCGCCGGGCCAGCCGGTAATGCTGTCGCGCAGCATATAATACACCTGCAGATTGATCTCGTACGCATCGCCTCTTTCAACCAGCAGATCGCCTAACCCGCCATCACGGTAATCGATATTTGTCAGGCTTAATAACGGCTTGTTTACTTTCAATGACATATTCACCACCGCCTTGCGGATCATTTTCGGCGTCCACTCAGTATCACCGGTGAGCCAGGGCGATTTAAAGCGGGTGAGGTCGGCAGCGGCCGCTTCATCCAGTATAAATAAACTTTCGTTATGCTGTTGTAATAAAGAGGCTGGTATTTGCTCCGTAACGTTATCCTCAACCGATTTTTGTACAACAGCTGTTTTAGCCGGGCCCCAGGCCATCAGCAATATCCGTTTGGCTTTTAAGATGGTATTGATGCCCATGGTAATAGCCAGCCGGGGAACTTCGGCAATATTCGCAAACTCATGCGAATTGGCGAGGCGGGTTGAATTGTCTAAGGTAACGAGCCGCGTGCGCGAGAGAATGCTGGAACCAGGCTCATTAAAACCGATATGACCATTGTTGCCAATACCCAGAACCTGCAGATCGATACCACCTGCATCTTCTATCATGCGCTCATAGTCCAGGCAATGGGCTTTGATATTTTCCTTGGGTATTTCACCGTTGGGAATATGAATGTTTTTCGGGTCAATATCAACATGACCGAACAGATGCGTATGCATAAAGCGATTATAGCTTTGTAATGCATCGTTGTCAATTGGATAATATTCATCCAGGTTAAAAGTGATCACGTTCTTAAAACTCAAGCCATCTTCTTTGTGCATGCGTACCAGCTCGGCATACATCGACCGCGGTGTTGAACCGGTGGCCAGGCCTAATACACAAGGAAGGCCGGCCGCTTGTTTGCTGCGGATCAAGTCGGCTACTTCCCGGGCTGCGAATTTTGAACCTTCTTTTAGATCGGGATAAATACGTACAGGTATCTTCTCAAACGAATCAACCATGCTCATAAAAATTCAATTTTATAGTTGCGCGAAATTAGTGCTATTTCCAGTTTCAGATCGAAAAATAATATCAAACGATTGTGTAGTCAACAGGGCATTATTCAAATGCTTTGTTATAATTAGCGCCCCAAAGATCATAACGTTTGCATTGTGCTTGTAAACGGGTTTCAAAATCGCTCCAGTTGCGTTTTTCTGAAGGGCTCCAAAGCACTTCACTCAATGCACTTACACGAGGAAATATCATATATTCTACCTTTTTTGTATTGCCCATGTATTCAGTCCATACATTGCCCTGAGCGCCCAGTATGTGTTTGCGTTCTGTTTCACTTAATTCTTTAGGCACCGGTTCATAACCATATATTTCTTTAACAGGGGTGTAACCACCTATCGTAACAGAATCTTCTTTCTTTGTTTGTGAATGATCGAGATAAACATATTCACCTGGTGTCATAATTACATCGTGATTTTGTTTGGCTGCTTCAATGCCGCCTTTTTCACCGCGCCAGCTCATAACAACCGCATTAGGCGCCAGCCCGCCTTCCAGAATTTCATCCCAGCCTATCAATACCTTGCCTTTGCCGTTGATGTATTTCTCCATACGTTGTACAAAATAGCTTTGCAGTTCGTGCTCATCTTTCAGTTTATTATCTGCCATTCTCTTTTGGCATTTAGGACATACTTTCCAGCTTTCCTTGGGACATTCATCACCGCCAATGTGTACATATTTCGCAGGGAACAAAGGGATCACTTCATCCAGTACATTTTGTAAGAAAGTAAAAACAGAATCATTGCCTGCACAGAATACATCGTTGAATACACCCCATGTTTGCTGTACCTGGTAAGGACCGCCTGTGCAGCCAAGCCAGGGATAGGCAGTAAGCGCTGCGGAAGCGTGACCGGGCATTTCAATTTCAGGAATGATGGTAACATAGCGTTTGGCTGCATAGTCAACGATTTCTTTCACCTCTTTTTGTGTATAGAAACCACCATAACGAATGCTGTCATTGCCTGTACCGGGATAACGGCCTATGATGGTGCCATTGCGCCAGGCACCGGCTTTGGTAAGGTTCGGATATTTTTTGATCTCGATGCGCCAGCCCTGGTCTTCCGTTAAATGCCAGTGGAAATAATTCATCTTATGCAGCGCGATATAATCAATATAACGTTTTACAAATGATACCGGAAAAAAGTGGCGGGATACATCGAGGTGCAGGCCACGGTATTCAAAACGCGGATAATCTTTTATGGTGAGATAAGATACAGCTAATGAACTGGCTTTTTCTACCGGTAATAATTGCAGCAGCGTTTGTACGCCGTAAAAAGTACCGGTTGCATTATCGCCGCCAATGTAAACGCCTTTGGCATTTATTTCCATATTGTAAGCGCCGGGTAATGGAAAATCGAGCCGGTCGAAGTTCAGCCGGATACCTGCAACAGCGCCCGCTTTTTTTGTAACGGGTAAGGTAAAGCCGTACAATTGTTTCAGGTATTCATTCAGAAAGCGGGCTGAGTTTTCAAGCCCCGATCCTTCCAGGATAATAGGCGTTTTGGGGGTGATCACAAACTGACCCGCAGTTTCCGGCATTTTTAGTTCAGCCGGTTGCGGAATGATATTCACCTGGGCATACGTGCTGATGGTCAGGAACAAAGAGACGATAAACCAAACTTTTTTCATAATGTGTAAAATGTTAATACCCTTAGGCACTAAATAGTGTCAATGGCGGGTGTTTTGTAATGAAAATAAATGAAGTACACCGCGCACGCGCGGTACTGCGTATGCAGCCTGGTTTTAAGTGTTGAGAACGTATGTGCTGTGCATCAGCCAACAACAGAGAGGGTGCAAGATAAGCGGGAAATGGAGATTGAGCAAATTGGAGAAATGAAAAGAATCTGTCAGGTGCGCTTCGGCCTATTGATTTGGCAACAAGGTATGGCGTACCTGACAGATCGGTCTTTTAACTTATTTCAATACGGGCAGTGTAATCTTACTACTATTAACGCCATCATGATAGATGCGAATGGCCGCTTTCTGAAAATCGCTATCACTGCATTCGTAAATATTTACAAACTTTTGTGGGTTGCGGTCTGCCAGCGGAAACCAGCTGCTTTGTATTTGTATCATCAACCGGTGGCCTTTTTTAAACGTATGAGCTACGTCAGGTAATTCGAATGTAACGGGCTCAATTTTATTCGGTTTAAATGATTCAGGCAATGAAAAACTCTTGCGATAACGGCCGCGCATGATCTCGCCCCGTACCAGCATCTGGTAACCGCCCATGGGTGGCGCTCCGCCGGCATCGCGGCTTTGGTTGCTGGTGGAACCATCGTATTTAAAATCATCGGGGAACACATCGATCACCTTTACAACAAAATCTGCATCAGTGGTTGAAATGCTGGTCAGCAGATTGGCTACCACAGTGCCTGCCAGTGTAAGGTCATTGTTCAACACCCCTGTCTGGAAGGTTAAAACATCTGTGCGCCGGCTGGCAAATCGCTGGTCGTCGGTCATGTAGTCGCGGGTACGGGTAAAGTGAACATCCTCCGTATACGGTACGGGATGCGCCGGATCGCTGATGTATTCGCTGAAACTGCTTTTTGCCGCTGGCTTTTCCCAGCCCAGTTTTCCGTCGGGCTGCAGGTAAATGGGTTCATCTTTTTTATCAGCAGGGGGCCAGGTTTCAAATTGTTTCCATTCATTGGCGCCGCTGAAAAATATAGTAGCTTCTGCCAGTTTAGATATATCGCCTTTGCCTTTGAGGTAATAATTAAAATAAGGAATTTCAATATTGTTCTGGTACCAGATGCTGGTATTACTGCCAAAACGCACATTGCCCATATGGGTACCATCTGCCGATGCCCATTGGCCATGGTACCAGGGACCCATCACCAGGCGGTTGGTATTTTTTGCTTTTTGTTCAATAGATCCATACGTTCTCCAGGCGCCAAAACAATCCTCGGCATCAAACAGCCCGCCTACTACCATAGTGGCTGTGCCTGCTGGTACATTGTTTACAAAATTTCTTATGTTGCGGGCCTTCCACCAATCATCGTAGTTCGGGTGATTATACATGTCTTTCCAGAATTGCAGGCTATCATGTGTAAGGGCCATAAAGTTTTTTAATGAACCTGTGCGCAAATAGTAGTCATAATTATCCTGGGCTGTCATCTTAACCATGGGTCTGTACCTGTCTCTGCTTGGTACAGGACGCGGAGTACCGAAACCAGTGGCATAAAAAGCAAACCCATCCATCAAAAAGAAAGCGCCGTTGTGATGAAAGTCGTCGCCAATAAACCAATCGGTAACCGGAGCCTGCGGACTCACCGCTTTCAATGCCGGGTGACCACTGAGCGCTGCCATAGTAGAATAGAAACCGGGATAGGAAATACCCATCACACCTACATTTCCATTATTGTTCTGCATATTTTTTATAAGCCAGTCAATGGTGTCATAGGTGTCGCTGGCCTCATCAATATCCTGGTCGGTTTTTTTATTTGGATTAAAAGGACGCACATCAACAAAGGTGCCTTCGCTCATGCAGCGACCCCGCACATCCTGGAAAACCACAATGTAATTTTCCCGTGCATAGTAACGGAAATAGCGCTGCCAAAAAGATGAATTATAATTAGTTTCTCCATAGGGGAAACATGAGTAGGGCGTTCTTAACAGTAAAACAGGATGCTTTTCACTGGCATCTTTGGGTATGTAGGCAGCCGTGAACAATTTCACGCCATCACGCATAGTTATGTAAACTTCTTTCTTAATATAGTTGTCGCGGAACCAGGCAGAATCCTGCTCGTTTTGTGCGTTTGCAAAAACTATAAAGTGTATAGCAATAAGGAAAACAAATAATTTTCTCATGATAAGCCCTTAATTTAGATTTTTAAAAATAATGAATTAGCCGCATCGAAAGACAGTAAAGCCGGATGAAAGGAGGATCATGTGCAGCAACCGGTTTGAAACTGTTCGCCATGGCGGCTCCTGGAGTCACATTAAATTTGTAATCATGTCAACGCGCAGGAAGTTTTTACAATCATCGTTTCTGGGATCTTTAGGTCTGTTCACCGGAAAAAAGATCATGGCCCAATCAGACACAGTTTATCCAACTATAAAAAATGAGCCCATCGTAATCTCTACCTGGGATTTTGGAAAGGCAGCCAATGCCGAAGCCTGGACTGTTTTAGGAAAGGGCGGACGGGCGCTGGATGCGGTAGAAGCAGGGGTGAAAATACCGGAAGCCGATCCCAACAACCAGTCGGTAGGGTATGGTGGTTTGCCCGATCGCGATGGTCGCGTTACCCTCGATGCCTGTATCATGGATGAACATTACAATTGCGGTTCTGTAATGTGCCTGGAAAATATCATGCATCCTATTTCGGTTGCGCGCCTGGTTATGGAAAAAACACCGCATGTGATCCTGGTGGGGGATGGGGCTTTGCAATTCGCATTGGCCAATGGTTTTCAGAAAGAGAACCTGCTAACGCCCGAAAGTGAAAAAGCCTGGAAGGAATGGATAAAGACATCGAAGTACGAGCCCATTATGAATATTGAAAACAAATTGCATAAACCTGCAAGTGGTGGAGATATGCCTGGTGGCGCCAATAATCACGATACCATTGGTATGATCGCCATGGATGGCAATGGCAATTGCAGCGGCGCCTGCACCACCAGCGGTATGGCTTTTAAAATGCACGGCCGGGTAGGGGATTCGCCTGTCATTGGTGCGGGGTTATATGTTGATAATGAAATTGGCGCTGCTACTTCAACCGGTGTGGGCGAAGAAGTGATCCGTATTGTAGGTTCGCACCTGGTGGTGGAATTGATGCGCCAGGGTTTAGCCCCTGAAGCGGCCTGTAAAAAAGCAGTAGAGCGCATCATTAGCCGAAATCCGGCCAAAGCCAAAACCCTGCAGGTGGGCTTTATTGCCCTGAATAAAAAAGGTCAGTACGGCGGATATGCGTTGCAGAAAGGGTTTACGTATGCGGTGAAGACAGGGAAGGAAGAAAAGTTGGTGGCGGCGAAGAGTGTTTATTAGGTTATAGGTTAAAGTTTGTGGTTTATGGTTTGTAGTTTGTAGTTCTTTAGTTCGTGCAGTCATTATAGACTGCAGATTCAAAAATATTAAAGGATTAAAATACAATAGGCCAGATAAAAGTGCGGTAGCAACCACAAACCATAAACTACAAACCACAAACAGTTTAATATGTTATTAGAAGTATGTGCATTTAATATACAATCAGCAATCATTGCACAACAAGTGGGTGCTGCACGGGTAGAGTTATGTGAAAATCCGGCAGATGGCGGTACCACGCCTTCTTATGGCGCCATCAAACAAACCCGTGAAAAAATTGGTATTGCGTTATACCCGATCATAAGGCCGCGTGGCGGTAACTTCCTGTATGATGAAGAAGAGTTCGCCATCATAAAACAGGATATCCTGCTTTGCAAACAATTGGGTTGCGATGGCATTTCAACCGGCGTACATAAACCCAATGGTGAAATAGATACCGAACGGTTAAAGCGTATGGTAGAATGGGCGTATCCCATGGGTGTTACCTGTCACCGTGTATTTGATGCCACGCCCGATCCCCTGCAAGCCCTGGAAGACATTATAGCCAGCGGGTGTGAACGTATTTTAACGAGTGGACAAAGAACGGCTGCTCCTGAAGGTATTGATATACTGGCGAAGTTGGTGCAACAGGCCAATGGCCGTATTACTATTATGCCAGGGGCTGGTGTACGGTCTGGCAATATTGAAACATTGATCAACGGTACCGGTGCAACTGAATTTCATACTTCGGCCAGAATAGCAGCGCCTGACCCGGTTACCTTCCGCAATCCGGCAATAGCCGATGCCGGTAATTGGTATCTCGCCAATGAAGAAGAATTGAAAAAGATAATGGAGGTGCTTAAAAAAGCGAAAGACCTTTCAGGTTCGCTTTAACAGCTTGTGTTATCAGCCTGCCGCTGCGGACCTGACAGGTCGGACCATGATGTGCCAGACACTAAGGTGTACCTGGCAGGTCTTCCGGGTTGCTCATTGCCTACTTTATATTCCCCAACTTCACTAACAACCCTACATGACCGAACCAGGGAAATACCCGTACCCCGTGGTTCCATTCTCCTGTATTTTTTATGGCCAGTCCTGTCAGGAAATCGAAGCGCACATGCTTACCACCCACATTAAAACCCAAATAAGGTTCATAATAATACAGAATATCATTTAATGGTTTGTCTTCTCTGGTACCCGTGTAGTCAAGATAATTGATACGTAACCCAGAGAACCCATCAAAACGGGCGCGTCCCAATGGATTATTGATCCACGATTGTTGTATTTGTAAAAATACCCGGTTGAAATGCCCGTTTAAGTCTTTGCGGATCTTTTTATTACTGCCATTACCCAGGCCAAGCCAAAAGCTGGTCGTTGCATTGTGTTTGACATTGGTTTGCCCCCCTATAGAGAATTCAGATTCTTTGCTGCCATAGCCACTATCCGCAGGCATGCTGGCTGCCCAGGCGTTCAGGCTAATGTTGCGCGTTACAGCGATACCTCCTTTACCAGCGATACCAGGTGAGCCGAACACAAGACCAAGCTGCCCTTCACCGGCATGGCTATAGGCCGTTGTGTTCATGGTGGCCGGAACATAACTATAACTGGGTGGTTTACAGGAAAAAAGGAAATAACAGGCGCCAGTCAGCAAGGCAATTTTTTTCATATGCAGTGGTTTGCCTGCGAAAGATAAATACATTATAAAAAATGAACAACTATGTTGAAAAGTCCTTCGACTCCGCTCAGGACTCGGCACTCAGGGCCCTGAGTGAAGTCGAAGGGTCGTATCACTATGCGTTGAGCGAAGTCGAAACGCGGTTTAACTAAACGACATTGATTGATAAGTTACAATTTACTTAATCTTCGTTCCCAGCCAACGGTTACGAAACTCCGTCATCTCATTGGTTACTTTCAAACCATTTTGCTCGAAAGTAGTCAGCGTAAAAGCTGGATTTTCTGACAGTGTAATGGATGCTGATCTTGCTTCATTACGATGTTTGAATTGTATAGTGAGCACATCGCCGGGTTTGTGGCTGCCGATTATTTCGTTGATGTCTGCCGCCCGGGCTACCAGCTTTCCATCCAGTTGGGTGATCACATCTTCCACATCGAGACCGGCATTGTAAAAGGGCGTGCCTATGATCGTATTGGCGTTGATCCTGGTTGTGCCTTCTGCATATTGCACCGGGCCTATCCAGGCTTTTCCTGGGTATTGCTTTTTCAATGTCAATCCCGCTTTCTCCAGCAGCGGTGCATAGTTAAACGATTCATGACCGTTGATATACCGGGTAAAAAAATCAGCGGCAAATGCCTTGTCATTGGTGAGGGCTGCCAGCACTTCTTCCAATCCCGGAATGGTATAGGCGATCTCTGTTTTACCAAAGCGTTTCCATAAGGCGGACATATAATCATCCAGTGTAAGCTGGAATTTGGTACGCAGTTGCAGGTCCAACGCCAGGGCAATAGCGCCGCCATAGGGATAATAAGAGCTGAACATATTGGGGTAATTGGTACGGTCGACCGATGTGCCGGCATCTACAAAAACAGCATGACGGCTCATTTCTGCCGGTGAATACCGTTTGGCGCCCGCGGAATTTTCTTTGGTATTTATGAGGCCGGCCATGGAGACCAGTACGCCTTCTAAAGGTTTTAAACCGGCGCGGCATAATATCAGCTCGCCATAATATTGTGTAAATCCTTCTGCACACCACAGTTCATTGCTCATATTGCTTTTCTCGAAATTGAATGGCTCCAAAGTTTTTGGACGGATGCGTTCTACATTCCAGCAATGAAAGAACTCATGTGAAAAAACACCGAGTAGATGATTGCTGCCATTAAATTCATAGGGAATACTGATCATGGTGGAGTTGCGGTGCTCCATGCCATCGCCTTCCACATATTGATTAATGCTGGCAATAAAGGTATACGTGCCATAATCATAAGCGGGCACCTCGCCGAATACGATCTGCGCTTCTTCGGTTATGCGTTTTACTTTGGCGGCAAAGGCAGTTACCAGGGTATCGCTGGCCTCCGCTTCCAGCGCCAGCCGGAATGCATAATTGTTGCCATTCGCATTTTTGATGTTCCATTCTTTCCAGATGAGCTTACCTATTTTGGTAGGGCAGTCCATGAAATATTGCAAACCCGGCGCGGTAAACTCCAGGGCATTACCGGCAGGTTTTAGTTGCGTGGCGATGGTCCATTTTTTGTCGGCAGGAATGTTGAACGTAATTGTAATAGGCGCTTTGTCAAATCCTTTGATCCACATAAACGTGGCGGGCATATTCAACTGAATGCTGCTTTGATCAACACCGGAATAGGTGCCGTCAGCATAGTCTGCATATAACGTATAATCAACCCGTACAAAACCATTTTGTTTGGGTACTTCATATACATCACCATCAACCCGGATGATCGGTACGGGATTACCGCTTTGGTCGAACGCTTTTACCTCATATACGTTTTTTCCAAACTCATGGGTGGCATACCGGCCCGGTGAAGAACGGCTCATGCGGAAGGTTGCTTTGCCTGCAGGAATGCCCGATGCGGCCAGACTGATATTGGCTTCGTGATGAACAATATTGGGAAATGAAACTACGTAATTGATCTTTTGCGCATAGGTATGCGAAATCCATAGTACGGCCAGGAGCAGGGAAAATCTTTTTGTCATAATCATGTTTGTGTTACGAGGTCACAATATTAAGGATATTTATAAAAAAGGTGTGTTTTTCGCCGGTTAACGGAGGGCTCAACCTATATACGATTGCTCGTCTTTTTCAGTTAAATTTGGTAAAAAGGAAATATATGACGGATCGCGAGCTTCAGTTTATGCAGGCGGCTATTGACCTGGCAAGGCATGGGATGAACCATGGGATAGGAGGGCCTTTTGGTTGTATTATTGTAAAAAATGATACGATCGTTGGACAGGGATGTAACAGTGTGGCCAGTGAGAACGATCCTACGGCGCACGCTGAAGTAGTAGCCATTCGCGATGCCTGTAAAAATTTACAAACCTTTCAATTAACAGATTGCGAAATATATACTTCTTGTGAGCCCTGCCCTATGTGCATGGGTGCCATTTACTGGGCCCGTCCGAAGAAAGTTTACTTTGGCGCTACCCGGCACGATGCCGCAGCTGCCGGTTTTGACGATTCGCTTATTTATAAGGAATTAATAGCTCCCCTGCATGACCGCATTATTGAAATGGTAAATGTTGGCCGGGAGAACGTAATAAAAGTATTTGAGGAGTGGAATGATAAACCGGATAAGATCGCGTACTAAAGAAATTAAAAATGAAGAATGAGAAATGAAAAAGGAAAGCTCCCCGCCAGCTGGCGGGGCGAGGGTAACTAATGTTTCATTTTGCTAATGACCATATAGGCGAAAATAGCGATGAGCAGCACCAAAACAATGGCCGTATAGATCCAGAAAGAGGTGTCGATCCGTCTTTTCTCGCGCCGGTCTTTTTTCCCTTTGATGTATTGGTGTAATTCTTTATTCAGCTGATCAACATAGCCATCCAGCTTTTTATTGCCGGCCATTTGTTGCAGCCCTTCCAGCGCTTCGTTCTCAAATTCATTGTCAACCATCCACATTTCCACTTCATGTTTTTCCTGCTCGCTTAGCTTGCCGGCCACATAATCCATCAACTTCTGGTTGTCAATGTCTTTATTGCTATTAGATAATATGTTTAGTAAATCGTTGTTCATTGTACCTATAATCAGTGTACGATCATTAGACCCGGCGTTTTTTTATTGTTTTAGTTTTAGTTCCAAAAAGATATTCAAAATTCGGTTGCCGTTATGGATAAAACTTTTAACCTGCATTAACGAAAAGCCCGTGTGGTCGGCAATTTCATTGTACGACCGTTTTTCAAGATAAAACAAAGTTACGCACTGTTTTTGTTCTTTACTCAGTTCCTGCAGGCAATCATTCATCATTTCAAGCTGCTGGTCTTTTTCAAGGTGTAAGGCCAGGCCGGGATCTTCCTCTGGGGTTACGGCCATTTGTTCCTTGATCTCGAGCGGCGTACGGGCATGCCGGTCGCGCAGCTTCATCAGGCAATGGTTTTTGGCCACCATATACAGCCAGGATTTGAAGTATTCTACCTTGTATTTATGCAGTTCGGTAATGGCTTTTAAAAACACCTGCTGCACACAATCCTTCGCCTCTTCCTCATTTTTCAGGTATTTCATGCATACACCCAGTAATAGAAGGGTATAACGTTGCAGTAATATCCCCAGCCAGTGGTTATCGCGACTGGTATAAAAGGAGTTGAGTAATTGCGTATCGCTGATATGTGAATTAGGGTCTTGTTTCACTATGCGAAAATGCTGTTTTCTTATTACTAAGATGCATAACGTTCAATATTTCCATAAAAATTACTCCCTAAACGACGAAAAAGCTTCTTTATTGGGTGGCTTAAAGAAATCTCAAAGTCCAAATCACAAGAACCAGGGAAAGAACCAAGAACCAAATTACAAGAACCAAAAAAAGAATACAAAGGCTGATTTGGAGATTTGAGATTTGGAATTTTTTATTTGGGTCTTGGTTCTTGGATCTTGGGATTTGTTTTTTGTCTTTTGGAATTTGTTCTTATTACTTTTGCTTCCAAAATAACCTCGATTTTATGGCATATGCTGTTTGCAGGGTGCCGGTTGCTCCCTTACGGGCCGAGCCGGCGCATAAAAGTGAAATGATCAGTCAGTTGTTATTGGCCGAAGGGGCTTTGATCCTGGAAGAATCAAAAGATTTTATAAAACTGCAGGGCATGTATGACGGGTATGAAGGCTGGTGCCAGCGCAGCCAGCTGGTGATTACCGATACATGGACAAACAAACCCGCATCGCAATTATATACTGCCGAATGGATCAATACGGTTACTATCAATAATGTATTGGCGCATGTACCCATGGGTATACCGGTTATTGATAGGGAGAATGCGCAACGGTTATCCGGTGTTTTGCAGATCGATTACAGTAAAGCAGAAACATGGAATGCTACTGTTGGTAAGCCGGAGGCTGCGGCTATTCAGGCCAGGGCTGAGTTGTTTTTAAATACACCATACCTGTGGGGCGGGCGATCGGTCTTTGGTATCGATTGCAGCGGTTTTACCCAAATGGTATTCCGTTTTTTTAATACTCCTTTGTTACGCGATGCTTATTTGCAGGCTACCCAGGGCGAGGTCATTGGTTTTTTACAGGAAGCCCGATGCGGCGATCTTGCTTTTTTTGATAATGCCGAAGGACGTATTACCCACGTTGGTATTTTGTTAAACGATCATGAGATCATTCATTCATCGGGTCACGTACGTATCGACCCCATTGATAGTGCCGGTATTCTGAATAAAGAAACCAGGGTGCGAACCCATCAACTACGTATTATAAAGCGATACTTTTAAGGTTAATGTGATAATTGTTAACGCCCTTCATGATAGCTTACCGTTTTTTTGACTTTCTTCCATGCAACGGTTGATGAACGCAAAAGGTCAATCAATAAAATCGCGCATGAAGAACATTTTATTGCTTTTTATTATTGTAGCAACGGCTACACACTGCTCTAAATCAAAGGGTGATGACCCGGATATTACATCTCCCGTTGGGAAATGGAGTTTAACTATGCAACGCGCTGACCCCGGTGATGGCAGCGGTACCTGGCGTGATTATACAGGTCCTTCGGTAATTATACAATTCAATGAAGATGGTTCCTATACCGACAGCCGGAGTAACGTGTATAACAGGTACAGTGTGCAGGGAGATGTCATAACGTTATCGAACAGTGCTAATTCGGAAACGTTTCAGCTGAATGTTCAGGAGTTGAGTTTTCACAGGCTTTCTTATTATTTTGGAGGATTTTGGTGTGGAGGTCCTGCGGGCGAAAAGTTTATGAGACTTCCAGATGTAACCCACCAATAATAATTTGCCAATTAGCTAATGTGATAATATGCTAATAAAAAGACAGGCGATGCCAATTAGCTAATTTGCTGATGTGATAATGTGCTAATGAAATACAGACGATTGCTAATTAGCTTTTGTATTTGTTTTTCCATTAGCACATTAGCTAATTATCACATTATCGAATTATTCTACCGTCATTCCTTTCTTCATTTTAGTGAGTACGGCATTGTGCGCGTCTGTTGAGAAGCCCTGTGTTTTTAAGAGTTCAATGGCTTTTTCTTCCAGGTGTACAGCCTGCTCCACATTTTTATCAGCCTTATACAGTAACCGGGCCCAGGTATCCAGGGCATAAGGGCTTTCGTAAAATTCGTTGGCATAGGCAGCCCATTGCAGGGCTTTTTTCAGAAAGTATGCATCATTAGTCATCTTATAAAAAGAGCGGGCGCCATAATTCAATACCTGGCCATAACGCGGAGCTGTTGCTGTAAACCTGGTAATTGTTCTAACCTTTCTAATCGTAGCAATTGTTGGATTATCATCTGAATTTTTAATATTCTCTACAGGGTATTGTGTTTTGAAAGTATTCATTCGCAGCGAATCCTGCTTTTTTACGGCTGCGGCATCGGTTATTATTCTGTATTGTTCATAATAGTCTACAGCTGCGATCAAATACGCAGTGGTATCGTGTATGCCGCGGTAATATTCCATCATATTATAGTGGTACGAATGTTCACCGGATTCTTTTTTTGTATGGATCCTTTTGGCAAAAGTAGCTACCTCGTCGGCCATTGATATGTTTTTATCGGCTATGGCTTGCTGACGGCTTTTGAAAATGATCTGCTTGTTAATGACAACCCGTTCGGCCTGGGGTAAGGAATACCAGGCCTGGTTAAACAGCTCCTGGTTTTTACGCAGGGCGATGTCTGCATTGGAGTTTAATAGCGGGCTCATGCTGGCAATCCGTTTCAGGGTGGGTACTGATGTGAGGGAATCTGCCGGTAACTGGCTCACGTACTGGTTCAGCAGGTCGTCGGTGGGCAGGGAAAGCGTTTTGCGTAGATCCATCAGCGCGTACAACCGGTTAATATCGAGGCTGCCGGTTAGCGCTTCCTTTTCCAGCGTTCGCACATGGTCTGCTTCCGTTTTTCGCATGGTAGCGTTCATGCATTCCAACACGTATCTATTGTAATTGGTGGTGCTCATGTTCATGCGGTGTACCAGCGTGCCCCATTTATCTAAAAACAGGACGACATTGCCAGCCTGGTAATTGTATTTTTCCTGTATATAGTTCAGGTCGGGATGCAAGGGCGAGATGCGGAGCGCAATAAAGTTCTTTTTGATATCCTTCTTCAGGGTGTCGTTTTGAAGGGCTTTATCGGCTACATCATTGCATTGCTGGCATTCGGCAGATTCCACCATCAAAAAGATGAGTTTATCTTTTTGCGTGGCTTCTATAAACGCTTGTTGTAATGGGGTATCAGGGGCCAGAAATTGTGCTGAAGCAAATGCAGGCAACAGGAAGGTCAAGAGCAGCAAGCGAATGTTCATTTGAATAAAGGTTGGGTTGTGCTAAAATACCCAATTAAATATTCAATACAGAGGGCCTGTGTTGTTTTACAATAACTTTTTGGATCCTTCTTTTCGTGTGCAGGTTATATATAGCCTTTTTGTAAACTATACGGGCGGTGCTCATGGGTTATTTATCCAGGAACAACATTTTGCCCGCTACCAGCAGTAATACGATCGCAAATATTTTTTTTACCACTTCCTGGGGTATGGAGAGCGTGAATTTACTGCCAAGCCAGCCGCCGATAATAAATGAGGCGCACATAATGGCTACTACTTTTATATCAATATAACCCTGTTTGTAATAATTCATCACAGCGAGTATGCCAACCGGCAATAACAGCAGGCCGAGTGAAGTGCCTTGTGCCTGTAATTGTGAAAAACCTAAAATATACACCAGCGCAGGCACTATAATAATGCCACCGCCAATACCTACCATACCGCTTAACGCGCCGGCAGCCAACCCTACCAGAACCAGTAATAAGACGGTTTGTATATTCATAGTTGTAGTTGTTTTTCAGGATTAGAAGCAGGAAGGTTGACATGTTGATAGGGTTGATAAAGTTGATAGGGTTGATAAAGTTGATAGAGGGTTCATAAGTTGGCTAACTTTATCAACCCTATCAACTCTATCAACTTTTCAACTTACTTCCTAAAGTTATCTTTATACTGTTTGAACGAGTCTTCGATAATAGCAAGCGCTTTGGCTTTATCACCGAATTCATTTACCTGCACCGATTTGTTCTCCAGTTTTTTATACTCTTCAAAGAAGTGACGCAGCTCTTCGAAGAAGTGCGGCGGTATTTCTTCAATGTTGTTATAGTGGTTCACACTGGGATCGTTCTGCGCTACGGCAATGATCTTATCATCGGCATCGCCACTGTCGATCATTTGCATAACCCCAATTACTTTGGCCTGCATCAAACACATGGCCTGTACGGGTAAAGAAGTAATGACCAGTATATCGAGTGGATCTTTATCATCGCCGTAGGTTTGCGGAATGAAACCATAGTTACACGGATAATAGAACGAAGAATAGATGATACGGTCCAGCTTTAACAAGCCGCTGTCCTTATCGATCTCGTACTTGGCCCTGGACCCCTGCGGAATCTCAATGACTGCATTTACAATCCGTGGAGCCTGATCTCCAGGAGGCACGCCATGCCAGGGATGGGAAACAGTTATCATATTGTGTGTTTAATTTATAATGCAAAACTATAATAAGTTTCTGGTCAATGGCAGTTTTGCAATCGTGAACCTGCCTGCCGGCAGGCAGGTGGTGAATCGTGGGATATTGGATACCGGCAACTCAAAATACCAGCTTTACTAAAACTATACCCAGCCAGGTTGCCAGCAGGCCGAGGATGACGCTGGCGGCTGTGTACAATAGAAAATACATGAGTTCGCCGCTTTTGAGCAAATTAATGTTTTCGTAAGCAAACGTTGAGAACGTGGTAAACCCGCCACAAAACCCGGTGGTAAGCAATATGCGCCATTCGGGGGTAAGCAGGTTGCCTTTGTCGGCCAGGGCGCAAAATAAACCAATTAAAAAACAACCGGCAACATTTACTGTCATGGTCCCGATGGGAAAAGGGTGGGGATGCCACTCATAAATGTATTTCTGACATAAAAATCGCGCGATGCTGCCCACGCCGCCGCCTAAACCGATCAGTAAGATGTGTTTCCAGAGCATGCCTACATTTTTATAACCGATTTCAGATCAACCAGCCAGGTATCCCGGCGGCGCACGATGCGTAATGTGGTGGTATCTGCCGCATTGGAAGTAGAATAGTATTTGTATTGGACCGTTGAATCGTTTTCACCGGTTATAGCCACCGGCCGTATGACGGCTGCTTTATACCTGCTTTTGTCTTTACTGCTCATTTCCTCGTAATTGGCCTGTTGTTTTTTAAACAGCATCATATTGGTAGAATCCTTCAGTAAATAAAAGACCGCTTTTTCATAATCACCATCCAGTGAGGCCCTGATAAACTGACGGCCGGCATCCTGCGCATCCTCTGCTTTTTTGTACCCGCCTTCGTCGTTTGAATTACAGGATAAAGCGGCTGCAATGCAAAAACTGGCAATTAATTTCTTCATAATCAACAAAAATAAAACAAACGAGCATATATAGTACGCTTTTTTGGACTGTAAATCACTGGGTGGGGAAGGGAGGACGAGTTACCGGTTCCGGGTTATAGGGGCTGAGGTAGGAGGCAGGAAGGACGAGGTAAGAAGTAGGAAGTAAGACGTAGGAGGTAGGAAGAACGAGGTAAGAGGTACGAAGTAGGAGGTAGGAAAAAAAACAGGAAGTACGAATGTCAGGATCTTCTGACTTCATAC
Source organism: uncultured Niastella sp. (assembly GCA_966212235.1). Classification (GTDB taxonomy): domain Bacteria; phylum Bacteroidota; class Bacteroidia; order Chitinophagales; family Chitinophagaceae; genus Niastella. Next base: position 23,884 of record CBIHPP010000011.1, read on the forward strand.
TTCCTACCTGCCTGCCGGCAGGCAGGCTTCTGAATTCCTTCGTTTTCCTTCAGGTATTATTTCTTCTCTTCGGTTTTTATCTCTGGCTTCTCCACTTTTATCTCCGGCTTCGCCCGGGGCTCCCTGTAGGAGGGATGCGCCTGGTCCTCATTTTCCTTGTGATCGCGGTCGTAAGCCTTGATAATGGCTTTTACCAACCGGTGACGTACAACATCTTCTTCATCCAGCTCAATATGCGCAATACCGTCTATGTTTCTCAGGATCCTTACCGCTTTGTCAAGACCGCTGCGTTGATTTTTCGGCAGATCGATCTGCGTTAAGTCGCCGGTGATAATGGCTTTGGCATTGGAACCGATACGGGTGAGGAACATTTTTATTTGAAGATCGGTAGCATTCTGCGCTTCATCCAATATAATGAACGCGTTGTCGAGTGTACGGCCCCGCATGTAGGCCAGTGGCGCAATTTCAATAACCCGGGTGCTCATGTAATAACCCAGTTTATCGGCGGGTATCATGTCGTCGAGCGCATCATATAAAGGGCGCAGGTATGGGTCGATCTTTTCCTTTAGATCGCCAGGTAAAAAACCAAGGCTTTCGCCTGCCTCTACGGCAGGACGGGTAAGAATGATCTTTTTGACCATTTTGTTTTTCAATGCCCGAACGGCCAACGCAACTGCAGTATAGGTTTTACCGGTACCGGCAGGCCCTATGGCAAATACGATGTCGTTCTTTTCGCCTACCTGAACCAGTCTTTTCTGATTGATAGTGCGGGCCCGTACGGTTTTTCCATTGGGGCCAAATACAAGAATGTCGTTGGGATTGCGGTCGATAAAATTGTCAACGGTCTCTGCATCATCGCCGCCAAGGATCTGTTCGAAATAGTTCTCGCTCATATGGCCATTGCGCTCAAGGTATTGAACGATCAGTTCAATTTTTTCCTTGGCACTTTCAACCTGCTCGGGCGAGCCGCTCAATTTGATTTGGGTACCTCGTGAAAGGATCTTTAAAAGCGGGAATTTCTTTTTGAGAATGTCAAGTTTTCCATTGTTTACGCCGAAAAACTCAATAGGGTTTACTGTTGCAAGGCTAATTATAGTTTCTGTCAATGCACATCAATTTAAGTTTCACAAATACAGGATAGATCTCCTGGACATTCCTCTTATATCATCTATTCCAAATATAATTATTTAGAACAGCATTTGCGTAAAGTTACTTATACACAACATGTGGAAAATCGAAAATGTTGTTCTCTTTTCGTTAAATAATTCCCGGTGTATTTCACATGCCTGCGCTGCAGAAAAAGTAATGCTTTGTTTAATGTGTTGTGCACTGAAAGGGCACGGTGGCAGCCGGTGCTTAAATAAAAAATGTCCCGCCAAAGGCGGGACATTTTTTATATGATAGTAAGTGATTTATCACTTATTTGCTTCTCTTTGTTTCTACTATTTTTACCGGAAGTCCATCTTTGTAGGTATATTCTGTACAATGCTCCACGATATTCGGTTCGCTGATGTCTTTCGAACAGATCCTTACCAGCTGGTTGGCATCGTTATAAAAATATTCATTAAGCGGAGCGCCGGTCATATAAGGCAACGTAGCGGTACGTGGCTTTGAGGTGCTGTAATAATCCCACATAGGGAAAATAAACGGCACTTTCTTCTGTTGACGGGCATCTACTTCCCAGTTGTCATTATCGAACTGTAATACTCTTCCGGGCGTACTGATCTTTTGCAGTTTATCGCCGTTATATGCGTATGTCCAGGTATCGGTTTCCTGACCAGCGCTGGTAGGTATTACCTGTACAGAAGTGATCTGTCCGCTGGGATTAAAGTTATATACCAGGTCAAATTCTTTCTGGGCAGAAACTGAGCCGCTGCCACTTATACGGGCAAAGTATTTTTCAATTTTTACCTCTTTTGCTCTTTTCTTGGCGATAAAAGCAGGATTGGGCATAAAAGGCAGGCCGGGATGTGACGACAGATAGAAATTGACACCTGCATAATAGTTACTTGTGCTGAAATCAAAGAAGTCATCGGGACCTGCTGCAACAGTCTTGTAGTTAACAGGCGATGTGGCAGAGACCTTATTGTACACTTTCTTCGCTCCACTATTGGCATCGGTAATGGTTTTTCCATCGGCCGATAAGCTCAATGCCATCTTGGACGCATCCGGCTCAAAGTGTACCAGCTCGTCGCCGGCTGCACTAACGCTGAATGGTAAAAATTTGGCTTTGCTTGGAAAATAAACGAATAATGCGGGGTTACTCTGACCGCTTGCACTTACCAGCAAACTGTCTTTTTGATCCTGGGTTTTCCATACTCCTTCAACCTTGTTTTGACCAAAGCTGACTGCGGAGATGATGAGCAGAAGTGTGGTTAGGGAACACTTACTTATCATAGAACGGTTTTTAAATAATTGATAAAAATAATTGAAACTACCATATTGTTTTAAAAGTTCAGATCTCTTTGATTTAGGGTCCCGCGTGTACGCGAGCGGAACGATTTCCCAGGTTGCACTTTCATGGACCATTTTTCACTTTGAAAAGTTGTTACATTTTTTGTTTATGACTATTGATTTCTTATGTAAAATATATTGTAAAAGAGCTTCTGGTAACAGTCTGTTTTTATAACATAATTATCCCTTCACTGCCTTGCCATGCACATGACCTATATTGACCGTAAATGATGAATTATTTGATGAGTTGTGGCCGTAATTAAATACTACATGGGGATTAGTGCCACCCGGAAAATAGTACAGACCGCCTGCGCGTTTTTCCGGTTTCCATGTTCCAACTTTACCATTTAGCAGCAGACCGGCTAAAGAAGGTAAGGTTATTATACATGAAAAAGAAAGTAAAATTATATTCATCATAGGGTATTAGTTGCTGCGGCAAATTAGTAAATTAACTAATTTAAAAAAGGGTAATTGGTTTTTTTATTATAAAAAGGCTTTTATTATTAATAGATTACATACAAAGCCTACCGGAATACTACTTATTCCGGTATAAAGATATAACGCAGAATTTAAACCGGCAGTATATAAGCTTTGAAATATGTTACAACAATTTACACTGTGTAGACGCCTAAAAAGGGGGTTCTTTTTTGGCAGCCCGGATCATTTCCGGGTAACCCCATCCTTTTGCCAGGGCCACCACCGCTTTTGTAAGCCGGTTGGTTTTGGTAGCCTCCGTTTTGGCGCTGTCGATCCATTTGCTGAAATACAGCCGGTGGCCCGGGGTTAATGTATTCCAATGCGCCTTTGCATCCGGATCATCTTCCAAACATTCCAGCAGTTCTGCATTCAACGGAATTTCAGCTTTATCTTCCTGCAACTGCACTTTTACCATGGCGCCTTTTCGTTTTCCGATGCCTTTTCGCATGGTGGCGTTTACGGCAAGAATAAAATTGCCGCCGCCCATGGGCATGATAGCGACTGCTTTTATTGTAAAATTGTCCAATTTACCTTTAACCCGGAACGACTTCTTATTGCCGGGCTTTAGTTTTTGGGCAAGATCTGCCGGGATCTCAATATACGTCCAGCCGGTTTTTTCGCCCTGCTGTTCAAATTGATGAAGTTTGGTGGTAAATGTGACCATATTGGGTTATGGCGCTAATATATATAGTTTTTGCATTCCCTTCGTAGTAATGTGTTTATGGTTTATAGTTTTTGGTTTGTAGTTCTTTTACCCGGGATCGCCGATTTATTCAAACTTTACGAATTTTCATCCCACCACGTGGGCACGCAATGACTATTAACGCAAACAGGTGATGCTAAACATCATTAGCACCACCTGTCATGCAAAAGAAATAATAAGTTACCGTTTAATAATCTTTATCGCCCGCAGTTTTCCCTCCTGCTCAATTTGTACGGTATAGGTCCCTTGTAATAATCGCTGACCAAACTGGGTTTTGTTTTGTCCGCTCCCTTTTTCAACCAGTCTGCCTAAATGATCATAGATCGTATACCTGAAATCGCCCGGGGCGTTTATGATAAATACATGGGTGCTGGGATTGGGAACAATACTTACCCGGTCCGCCGACTGGCGGATAGCCACTAAGGTAGAAGCGGCTGTTACGGTGGCACAGCTCACCCCCGTTACCGCACTGCTGCCCTGGATACTGATATTATCAATATTGGCCGTTCCGCCGCTGCCGGTAGCCTGCAATCGGATATCGGTGGTGCCGGCATTTAATGAAACCACTGTGGAGGCGGTGGTCCAGGTTGTCCAATCAGTAGTAGCGGGAAAGCTAATCGATGAAACAACGGTGCTGCCGTTAATGAGCACGCTGCCTGGCCGGTCGGTACCGCCGCCATTTGAATAGCGCCAGCTGAGGGTATAACTTCCGGAAGTAGGTACGGTAATGCGCCAGTTTACACCACTGCCAGTTGCATTGTTTGTGTTGGCAAAACCGGCGCCGGTGTAGCCGGCATTGTTGTTATCGATGGTGCCGTCAACACTGCAAAAACCGGCAGTGCTTTCCTGGATGGTGACGGTTGAACCGCTTGTGCCGCCGGGAAAATAAATATTCGGGACCGGTGGCGCTGCCATATCGCCACCCAGATAAAAACCTGGATGCGGCGGCTGGTTATACGCGGAATTTTGCCAGGCAATGGCAACCCGGTATTGCGGATCGTGCATGAGTGTATAGATGCGATTGGTTGCTGTTGTTGTGGTGGTGAATATGCGTAATGCGGTATTGTCCGATGTTCTGAGGATCACTTCCTCGCGCCAGTCGCCCAGCAGATCGGCCGATAAATTTGGCGTTGCCTTGGTACTGTTGTTGGATGCGCAGCCGGTAGCCGTAAATAAGGTGCTGGCGCTGCTGCTGCTGTAATTCCATTTGCTGATGGTGATGTTATCGAGCAGTTCGCGTTGCAGATCGGCATCCCACCAAACCGCAAAATTCATAGAGGGTTTTGAAGTGGTAATGCTGGTGCCGGTACAGGAATACAGGTTTCCGCGGGCGGCCCACATTTCATAACCTTTATAACGGGGGTCAATATCTGCTGCCAGTCCGCGGCCCACATCGGCGGAAGCTTCTGCCACGGTGAAGATGCGCGCGCCGGTCCTTGCATCAACGAGGGCGGCGCCAACCTGTCCGTTGTTGGCCGGTGATTCGTATGGCTGCCAAATTTCAAGTCCTGCGCGATCGGGGTTCATATCGCTCATGTGCAGGGCATCGCCATGGCCCATGCCATTGGCCCATAAACCGGTCCCGTTGTCATTGATGCCGCTGCTGCCATTGAATATTTCATCTTTGCCGTCGCCATCTACATCGCCTACGGTCATCTGGTGATTGCCCTGACCGGCATAGGCGCTGTTACCCGATGTATTGCTGTCGAAGTTCCAGCGTTGGGTGAGCGATCCATTGCGCCAGTCCCAGGCCACCCGTACCAGCCGGGTATAATAACCCCGGCCAAATACCATACTGGGCCGTTGTCCGTCAACGTAAGCAACGGCAGCTATAAAGCGATCGACCCGGTTGCCATAGCTATCGCCCCAACTGGAGACCGTGCCCCGTGCCGGCAGGTAATTGGTAGTGGCCATGGCTGCACCGGTTTGTCCGTTAAAAACGGTCAGGTATTCCGGTCCGCTCAAAACATAGCCGCTGGAGTTCCGGTAATCGGCGCTTGAACTGCCTATAACCGTTCCCACGCCATCGATGGTAGCATCGGCGGTTTTACAGGCCAGTTCTGCCTTGCCATCGCCGTCAAAATCATATACCAGGAACTGGGTGTAATGGGCGCCGGCGCGAATATTACGGCCGAGATCGATCCGCCACATACGCGTACCGCTCAACGTGTACGCATCGAGGTATACATTGCCTGTATAGCCCGATTGCGAATTGTCCTTCGAGTTGGAGGGGTCCCATTTCACGATGATCTCATAATCGCCGTCACCGTCGAGGTCGCCAACGCTACAGTCATTCGCATTGTACGTATACGCTACGCCGTCTGGCGTGGTACCACCTGCGGGGATCTGTAATGGCACTTGCAAATAATTTTGCGACCATACACTGGCCGCTTCCGATGCGGTTTGCTCAACGCCATTGACCACCGGGCGAACCGTGTAGGCGCTGTTGGTGGTAATGTTGTCGACATAGTTGGTAGAACCGGTGATGGGTGTTGCGTTCAGTAAGGTGGTATTCCGGTATACATTGAATCCTGTACCGGCGGCATCATTTCCGAATAACCGCCAGCCTATGTATACCTGGCTGCTGCTGGTACGCACCGCCACTACACCCCGGTTTAAACGTTCCATTTGTTTTTGGGCTGTTAAACGCCCAGGTGCGATGGATAGCAATAAAAGAAGGGTAAATGCACAACGGTAGATCGTTGTGGAAAGGTTGTTGCGAAAAAGGCATAGCAGTCCCTTTGTCGCAGGATCAATAAATGCGAACTTCATATGGCTGTTTTTTAGTTAGAAAATCATCGGGATGATCTTTTTCCAACTGGTTGGGTTGCTGGCAATCGTTGTTCAGATCGGGGAAGTACGGATAGTGAAGAAAGTTAGTTGTAGTCACCGGCAAAACCATCCTGAGCAGTCCTGAGGATACGCAGAACGCAAAACGCGGAACGCAGAACGCGGAATGGAGATGATTGTATTTGCGTTAAGCGTTGTGCGTTTAGCGTTCAGCATTTATTACTTTTGCAAACAAAAAACACATGAGATTATACGCTGTTCTTTCTATCCTGTTTTTTCCTGGCTGGCTGGTTGCCCAGGTTGATATTTCCCAACATATAGTTCCCGGCCGTAGCAACAGTACCCAACAACAGCAAAAGCCTTATGTGATCCTGATCTCGGCCGATGGCTTCCGGTACGACCTGGCTGATAAATATGAGGCCAAAAATCTGCAACAGCTGCGAAGCAATGGGGTGGCGGCAAAAGCGATGACCCCTTCTTATCCTTCTCTTACTTTTCCCAATCACTATACATTGGTAACGGGTTTATACCCTTCGCACCACGGACTGGTTGATAATTCCTTTTACGATAAAAAAAGAAATGAAAGTTACCGTCTGGGCAATCGCAAAGCCGTTGAGGACAGCAGTTGGTATGGCGGTACACCCCTGTGGGTGCTGGCAGAACAACAACAAATGGTTACTGCCAGCTTTTACTGGGTAGGTTCCGAAACGGCAGTTAAAGGTGTTCGTCCAACTTATTATTACCGGTACAACGATTCTATTAAAATAGACGCCCGCATTCAACAGGTTAAGGAGTGGTTGACCCTGCCCGAAGACAAACGGCCGCACTTCATTACATTTTACATGCCTGAAGTAGATCATGAAGAACATATGTTTGGCCCTGAATCGAAACAAACAGAAGAAGCGGTACGCTTTATTGATGAAAGCATTGCGAAAATGGTGCGCATGACCGATTCATTAAAACTACCGGTGAATTATATATTCTTATCCGACCATGGCATGATCGCAGCTGATACGCTGAACCTGCTGCCCAAGCCTGCAGCCCTTGATACCACCAAATTCAAAGTGCCCGATGGCGATGTGCTGGTGCACCTGTATGCTTATAATGAAAAAGATATTCAACCAACTTATGCAGCGTTGAAAAAGGAAGCGGTTGATTATGACGTATACCTGGCCAGTGAAGTGCCGGCCCGCTGGCATTATGGAGCAACGGACGACCTGTACCAGCGCATTGGCGATATTATCCTGGTGCCGCATGCACCCAAATCATTCAGCTTCCGCAAGCGCAGGCCCCTGCTCGGCAAACATGGGTTCGATAATGCCCTGCCCGAAATGCAGGCAACCTTTTATGCCTGGGGACCTGCTTTTAAAAAACATGTACAAATTGACGCCTTCGAGAACGTGCACGTGTATCCGTTGATTGCTCATATGTTGGGGCTGAATGTTACAGAGAAGATCGATGGGGAGTTGAAGGTGTTGAAGCCGGTGCTGAAGTAGGGTTCGGAAGTAGGAGGTAGGAGAAATTAAAACTATGCAACAATCTATACTCATAATAGGAGCTGGTGCATCTGGCCTCTATGCAGCTCGTCGCCTAACCGCGGCCGGTCACGCGGTAACGGTGCTGGAAGCCAGTGATCGCCTGGGTGGAAGAATTCATACCATACAACCGCCCGGTTTTGTGCGGCCCATTGAAGCCGGCGCTGAATTTATGCATGGTAAACTGCCGGTCACTATGCAGTTACTGAAAGAAGCAGGCATCAATTACCAACCGATAGCCGGTAAGATGATTAGGGTAAAGAACGGACAATGGTCGGAACAGGAGGAGTTTGTAGAAGGGTGGGATGAATTGATCGATCGCATGAGCGCCTTGCAAGCAGATATGACCCTGGCCGATTTTCTGCAGCAATATTTCAGCGAAGAAAAATATACCACATTACGACGATCGGTTCAACGTTTTGCCGAAGGGTTTGATGTGGCCGATATACACCAGGCCAGTGTGTTGGGCATAAGGGAAGAATGGACGCATGAGCAGGATGAACAATACCGTATCCAGGGCGGATACCAACAACTCATACAATATCTTCAAAAAGCAAGTATCGCCAATGGCTGTATCATACAAACTTCCTGTACGGTAAAAACGATCCGTTGGCAAACAAACCAGGTGGAGGCCGTAACAGCAGATGGACAAACATTTACTGCTGAAAAAGTGATCATTACCGTTCCATTGGGCGTATTGCAGGCAGGGTTGCATCATACAACATCTATCTCCTTTGAACCGGCTATTGACACGCATAAGCAGGCATTGCAACAGATAGGGTTTGGCGCTGTGGTGAAAGTGATATTACAATTCAGTGAAGCCTTCTGGTTACGACATGGAAAAGAGGCCGGCTTTTTATTAAGCGAAGAAACAATTCCTACATGGTGGACTTACCTGCCAGATACCGATCCCATCTTAACGGGCTGGCTGGGCGGACCGCCAACTGCCCGGTTTACCGAAGTGGGGGAGGAGACCATTGTTCAACAGGCATTACAATCATTGGCGAATATTTTTTCCATTCCTGCTGTTGAGTTACAAACATTATTAACCGCATCGCATGTGGTGCGGTGGCAAAACGATCCCTATGTTTTGGGGGCGTATAGTTACAATCAATTATTTACAGTGTCAGCCCGACAATTATTAAATGAACCCATTCAAAACACGCTGTTCTTCGCTGGTGAAGCGATGTATGATGGCAATGCGGGCGGAACTGTAGAAGCAGCGCTGGTTTCGGGTTTGGAAGTAAGTAAGTTGATCAGTTAACGCGTCAACATTACAACTAATCGTAAAACTACGACTTCAATAAAATCATTGATCATCCTGTATAGTAGTTTGTAAATTAAAGTGCAAGAGCAAAAAAAAAATTGCAGGCATTCCGTTAACATAACATTACAAGTGGCAGCATTTTTGTTATATAGTGATCGATCGACTAATTGTACCTATGAAGAAGATTGGTGAGGCATCTAACTGATAGTAGCGGAAGTTTTTCTCTGTGTTCCATTTTCCTTCCGTGTTTTCTGTTTTTTCTGTAGCAAGTCTATTGCAAACGAAGAACAATCTTCTTTGATGAAGAACTATTGCTGAAATAGTTTCTTCTGTAGTCCCTTTGTTGAATATCCCCCTTTAGAATGTACAGCAGGTATTATTTGTATTGCAATAACAATATTAAAAAGTATCAATCAACTCTTTTGTTTAATCCATACTCCTTACCTCGGGCGTAGCAGCCGGAGATCTGTCGGCATACCAGCTTGCTACGCCCATTATGTTAACTGTTAATTACAATAAACATAGTGTATGTATGTTTTATTGGTATTACCCTTTAGCTACTAACATGCAAACGCAGGGAGCTAATACTCTCTGCGTTCTTGTTTTGAGTTCTGAGCGTAGCCGAAGAACTGATCTGTGCGTTGCGAATATCGATGCGTAAAATTTATTCATTTATTTGCTTAAGAAGCCATCAATGCCTATGTAAATACATGAAGCAACAAAAGTCGTAATTAAGAAAACCACGAAAGTGATCAATGCTATTTCCTCCGAATTCTTGTACAAGTTTTTTTCTCCACTGTATCGATTAGCCGGTTTCATATTGTTTAGTTTCCATTATATAATGAAAAAAGATGCCAGCGGTGTGCAGTATTGATCTTCAGATGATTATGAAAATAAAGTGTGGAAAAGAATTGTTAAAGCCGGGGAAAAATACGGTCAATCCCGACGATTTCGGGACAAATTGTGATAATGTGCTGATTTGTTGGGCACAGTGGGGATGCTAAAGCTTGTTTGGGGAATCTGCCGGCCCCCGATTTGTCGGGGAAGAGTTGGGTGCTAATGGTTGCCCGCTGAACCTGGCGGTAGTGGCGGAGATGCTAATGGTTGTTCGTATGCTGGCTAAATGCGGCAACATTAAAAGTGATTACCTGGTTGCAGTAAGAATGTTGGGAAATCGGTAGCCCGATGGCCGACAGGGGCAATGCCTGGGAAATAGAAGTTTTAGATGCCTGTAAATAGAAGATTTAAAAAGACAGGCATTACAGCTTTGTATGATGAATTATATCCCTGTGTTATAGGCGCACAGATATACATGGTGGTAAAACAGTGAATTGGTGATAATGCATTGAGCGGTGGGCTCATTTACTACCTGACCGGCTGTTAACCAGCAATATACAGCCAAAGGTGCCCGTCTCGGCTGAGCCGAGACGATACCAGGCTTTGAGGGTGGAAAAGGGTAAAACGATAGCAAGTGCTTTTATAAACTGCGCAGCTCTTCTTCGATCAGGTCATGAAAAGTAGTCTCTTTTTCAATCACCCAACTTGGCAGTACCTGCGGCGGCATTGGCAAAATTTTCCAGATATCCTGTTCTTTTTGCATACGGAACAGGATGCGATTACCCCTGTCGTCGCTAACATCCACCGTAAAAAGCCCTTCATTATGGCCACCCAATTTCCTGAAGTTAAACTCCTTCAAACGTCCATTCACTTTCACCAACTTGGTGAAGTGAACATTTTTCTTTACTTCAATTCGCATAGTCCAAAAAATGTAACAAGTGAAACACAAAGGTAAAAGCAATTCTCATGCTACGATTATAAAAAAATACTAATTAATAAATTTTTACCACGCTAAACACCGGTTCCCGCCTGCATTTTAAATTAGTTGCTCAACTTTTTGATCTTCGACAAGTAGAAAACATCCGCCAACTGGCGGACACACGCTACAAGCAAATATAAAAGACCACTTCCCATATGTAAATTTTTTTACCCAACCAGGAATAAAACGGTTTAGGTAGAACGCAAATCGAGGAACGCTTAAAACAATTTCTCTTTGATCTTTTTGTCATGTTCATACACATCCTGTCTGAAGTTTAAACGCCCTTCATCATCTACCCAGGCGGTATAGTAAGTGATAAATACTTCGGCTTTATTTTTCAGCTTTACTACTTTTTGTTGTTTGGCATTCATAGCCTCCACTATTTTTTCGGGATTCCAGTCCGGGTCATTGCGTAACAGGTACTCTGCCATTTGCTGGGCATTGGCCAGTCGAATACAACCATGGCTATATGCTCTTTTATCTTTACTGAATAAACTTTTGGCCGGGGTATCGTGCAAATAAATATCAAAGCTATTGGGAAAAAGGAATTTTACCTTGCCCAGGGAATTTTTATCGCCCGGTAACTGCCTGATGTCCGGAATGCCATCACCATCTTTGTCGCCCTGGTTTTCCATCTCATTTTTCTCCAGGTAATTTTTATCTTTTTCTATTTCGGGTAAAATTTCATTGGTAACAATGCGCGGTGGTATATTCCAGTAGGGGGCAAATACAACCTGGTTCATGGTACCGGTAAATTGCATGGTGGTATGTCCTTCTTTACCTACCACCACATTCATATCAAAAGCCTTCTGGCCATTTTCAAGTACGTGTAAAGTGAATTCAGGAATATTCACGATGATGAGCGTACCGTTTGGTTGGGAGGGCATCCAGCGCATACGGCCCAGGTTGATCAATAATTGCTCAATGCGATCGCGTACGGGCACATTCATTTCCCTGACCAGGTCTTTGCTCAATGTGCCGGTGGGCGCCATCCCAAATCGTTGTTGTATATGTGTTATTCCCTGCGCCAATGTGTCATTAAATAGCGCAGATGTATCGTTGCCCGGCATATCGCCTGTAATAGCCAGGTATTTTTTAAGGGTGACAATGGCCGGCGAGGAAGCGCCTTTTTTTAATGGTTTCGATGGCGCCGCAATGACCGGCCAGCCGCCATTTTTATTAATGTCGTAATACTTTTGCAGTTGGTCTTTCAGCGCTTTATACGAAGCATTGATATTCTCGAAATACTTATTGTCTTTATGTTTTTTGGTTAACAGCGAATCGGCCAGTTGAATGGGATCTGCTTTTTTGAAAGGAACGAACCGTTCCAGTTCTTTGCGCTTTACATAGCCCTGTTCAAAGTTTTTCAGCGCGTAACCCATCAGGCTTTCTGTAAGCCGGAACTCTGTTTGCCGGTAGTTTTTATCCTTACTGCTTACGGTAAAACTATCGCCCAGGAGGCGGTTCATGTGTTTTTCGAGTGGTTTATTGGTCAATGAGGTATCGCCGGAGTAGGTGAGGTAATGGTCGAACAGGTTCCAGAAGAGTTGCCCTTCTTCGGTAAAACCATCGCTGGTAAACCAGGCATACTGGTAATTGCGGGCATTGTAAAAGCTGAGCATGCGATTGGCGATGGAGTCAGACAGTTTATTATTGGCAATATAGTCAGCCAGTGCGGTGCTGTCTAAAAACAGGTCGGAATACGAGTTGGCTTTTGTAATGCTGCCATCGCGTTTTGAAACGTTTTTGGGTTTGGCGGGGTCGCCACCTTCCCCTTCACTGGTGTTTTCGGCACCGTTCAAACAGCCGGCAAACAGTAGGGATACCAGCATTGCATAGAGGATGTGTTTCATGCATTCAACTAATGAAATTTTGTACCCCACGAGAGGGCTTCTGTATCAGGCTGTTATAAATAAGAAAGTAATATTTGGCGGGTGGGTAGTGTGGAAATTGTTCTACATCAGGGCTCCCGGCGGATTATCATATTGCAACAAATGGCTTGGGGAACCTACAATAAAAAAGCGCCCAAAAGAGCGCCTTCAATATTTCTGATATAAGTTGTTTTTTATTTCTTTATAAACCGGGCATGGTCAAGCATCTTTTTTGCTTCTTCCATTTTTTTGGGAAACAGGATCTTTCCTTTTATTTGTGAAGCAATGAATGATGTAAGCCACGCCTTCGAGACTTTTACATATTCTGTTGGTTTTGTTTCTTTTTGCTTCATAACACAAATTTAAACATTTTTCTTGATACTATTAAGCCATCATATAGTCTGCCAGGATCAAACTCTGTAAAGTCAAACCAGCCTTTACCATTACCAACACCTCCAACGAATTGATAATCAGCGCTGAAAAGAGCATACTTCCTTGAGGTATAATTGCAGTAAAGCTTCATTCTCCGGTTAAATTTAAGACATAAGCCAGTACAGTTCCTGGAGCAATTTTGCTTGCAATTATGTTCAAATTCAGCCCGGCCATCACTACCTCTAACCAATAAAGCAGCATTGGGGTATTTCTCAAAGAAAATAGGAATTGTACTCAATACTGTATTAAAAACTTTATAAACATCCCCATTATCAGACATCGACTCATCATTGATCGAACCGGTATCAATATCAAAGTCACCAAATCCAAGATTAAATATTGGATTATCATTATAATAATAATCCCTGACATAAGTAAATTGAATAATTTTCGGCACGACTACCCTCCCGTTATTCGCTTCGCTATAGAATAAGAAATTCGTTGATACCTGATCGGATACTTCAGTAATATCATATCGATGATTAAGACTACTCATATTGCAAGAAATGAAGTATGCAAAAGTAGGCTGTGTTGTAAATCAAAGAAAGAGGATTTCCATTAGTTGACTATCATCAATATCTAACCCGGGCCAACATACTAAAAACAATGATCCAGATCGAAAAAACGATCCTGCCTTATTGCTGGCAAGTTGCCCTCCGGCAGAGCCTGCTTCCTCTTGGGACTGACAATTAAAGTTAAAAAAGTTCTTTTAAGCCTCGTATCACAGAAAGGTAATTTACCATGTATAAGGGCTGCTTTGATCTAACTGTATCCACCAATACGATAACAGAATATTTTTCACATATAGTAATTCACGTACAAAAGGGTAAGTTCTATTCTATTTTCAATGAATGGGGTGTTATATTTTTAGGGTTCAATGATAAGTATTAAAATAATGCCTTTCGTATTGTTGATCATGGTACATCAAATAGGTATTGGTCAAACGTCAAAAAATGATTCTTCAACTGAATCGATCATTCTTTTTGTTTGTGAGCACGGCGCTGCAAAGAGTACAATAGCCGCAGCTTATTTTAATAAGATGGCTAAAGAGAAAAACATAATGTACAAAGCAATTTTCCGTGGTACCAACCCTGATACCGTTCTTTCACCTGGTGCAACACAGGGATTGCTTAACGATGGTTTTAATACCCAAGGTTGGCAACCGCAACGGGTTTCCCTAAATGATATAAATAATGCATCAGCGATAATAACATTTGACTGTAATTTAGAAGTTGGGGAGAAGACAAAAAAATTCCTTTATCGATGGAGTGGCTTACCTCCTGTTAGCCAGAACTACCAGGCAGCAAGAGATCAAATAATAGAACAAATAACTTTGCTTATAAAGGAATTAGAAAGAAAATAGCTGCCCTAGTTGGTTTGTAATAAAAAGAGCGCCTTCAATATTTCTGATATAAGTTGTTTTTTATTTCTTTATAAACCGGGCATGGTCAAGAATCCTTTTTGCTTCTTCCACTTTCTTAGGAAACATAATCTTTCCTTTTATTTGTGAAGCAACTAAAGCAATAATACTCGCCTTCGAGACTTTTACTAATTCTGTTGATTTGTTTTCTTTCTGCTTCATATATCAAACTTAAGAATAAATAGTAAATATTTCTCATGCCTTTATCCATAAAAAAGTGATTGGCAAATGAAGACAGCATATTTGCTAAGCCCGAATAAAACTGTATCTTAATATCCTTCTTATGAAAAAATTTCAAATCATTCTCATTGCTTTCTGTGTGATCATCGGAATTATCTGGTTCGTTGGCCGTATCACCAATGGCATTCAATACTTCAAATCATCCAGCCGGGCAAACGAACCTACTTTTAAAAAAGGGGGCCACTATTTTGGCACCAACTTAAAAACACCGAAAAGACTTGATTTCATTTGTTATAATATGGTTATCCCTGAGTTTGCCGGACAAATATGGGTGCACCGGTTATGTGGTCTACCGGGGGATACCATAGAGATCAGAAGTGGCGATCTTTATGTAAATGGTGTTAACCAGGATGAATCGCTTAACCTGAAGAAGGAATATGCCATACCGGGAAAACTGGTCGCTGAACTTGATTTTGAAGAAGGCGATGCAAGGCCTATTGCTAACACCGACAGCATTATTGTGCCCCTGGAAACGATCAGGCAAAAAGACCTGATAGAAAAAGCAAGACCCCATCTTGAATGGGCAGTAGTAGGTGATCCTGAAATTGAAAAACGATATGGCGAACCCTGGACCCGCTCCTTTTTTGGCCCCTACGTTGTTCCTGCTGATAAGTACTTCGTATTAGGTGATAACCGCTATTTTTCCATGGACTCCAGATATAGTGGACCTATAGACAAAAAAGAATATTTAACCACTGTAATCCGATGATCATTTTTTGTTAAGTAGTTTAAAAATATAGCCTGCAAAAACTGTTTTCTGTTGAAAGTAGCGTATAATAGCAGAAATATAAGATTAGCGTTAATTTTTTGACCATCCCTCTAAATGAAGAAAAGATTTAAAAAGGCCCTGTATATAACCCTGACAATTCTGTTGATTGGTTTTTTAATTCCACAATATTATAGAATGCCTGTTGAAGGCGCAACAATCAGAAGCTACTCTCAGGAATCTTATTGGGCTTATCCTTGGGGAAAATCTGTAACACATAAAGGTGTAGACATATTTGCTAAAAAAGGAACACCGATCCATTCTTCAACCTATGGCTTTGTTATTTTCAAAGGACAAATCAAAATGGGCGGCAATGTGGTTTTAGTTCTTGGCCCAAAATGGCGGCTCCATTATTACGCACATCTTGACAGTATCACGACAGGAATGTTTTCATTTGTAACTAAAAGCTCACAAATCGGGACAGTTGGTGCGACAGGGAACGCAGTAGGCAAGCCTCCGCATTTGCACTATGCAATAAATACTGTAGTACCTTACCCTTGGCGCATTGACAAAAGTATTCAAGGCTGGAAAAAAATGTTTTACTTAAATCCTATTCCATATTTAAATGAAAGTTTTGAAAACAGCAATTGATATAAACTACCGCTAACATTCATTTAACATTCATTTGTTTCACATCGGCAGATAGAATAACAACTTCAGCTTCACCTATTATAAAAGCCATTGGATGGGTATTAGATCTCCTCATATTTAATTATTCAGTATATCACGTTGCCGGTCAGATGACTCCAAGGTGAAATGTTAAATTTTATTAAACAAAACATTTCTACCGGGTTAAATATTATTTTCAAAACCAAATGAAAATCATGCAACCCTTATCACTGCTTTTTGCATTAACCCTTGCCACGATCTTTAACGTTAAAGCCCAGGTAATAAATAATCCTTCCGAAGGATTTAAAGGTAAAAACCCCCATTTAAAAGTAACACGGGTTGTACTTTCTGATACTTTGACGGTTTTGTATTTTAAAACAAAACAATCTCCTAACACCTGGATAAGGATACCTAAGGAAACTTATATCCAGCCGGTAGGCGATACAACAAAATATTTTGTGAAAGGCACCGAAGGAATTCCGTTTAACAAAAAATACTTTATGCCTGATTCCGGTATTGTTCACTATGCTGTAATTTTTCCTGCTATTCAAAAAAATTATCAGTTCCTGGATTATGGAGAAAATATATCTGATGGTTGGAAAATTTATGATATCGCATTGACCGCCGATAAGAAGATATCCTCACCTGTTTTTATAAATAATGAATGGTTCAATAGCAATACCGGAAAAATGGAATTTGCATTTTTCAATGGTGTGGCCATATGGCACGATAAAGTATGGGAGTGTAGCAACTTTAAGAATGCTGAAAATAAGTATCAATTCGAGCTTCAAAGGGGCAAACAAAAAATTCCTGTTTTGGTGGCACGCATTTCTGATAGCAAAATTAAGGTCACTGCAAAAGATGTTAGTACCACCTGTTTCAACAATCGCGATTTATGCAAGCAGGTCGCCGATCATTCTGTTTATACAACTCCGGTAGTTAAAATGGATTCGGCCACTTACAGCGGATATGTAAAAGGTTTTTCACCAAGATATGGCTTTAAAACAATTGCCGTCCATGTAGATAATATTCTTTCACAAAACCAGGATACTTATATAGCTACCATCAACGATAACGGATATTTCAGTGTTCGAATACCTTTGTATCATCCGCAATATGTATATGTTCGTTCAGACGTATACAATAATGCTCCTTATCTTGAGCCTGGAAAGGAACTGTTTACAATTCTGGGAGGAGACAGGGTGCAGTTCGCCGGCGAACTTGCCGCATTAAATTATGATTTGCATTTTTTAAATAGTTATCATGGTTTAAACTGGGATGAACTGGAAAAGCGGGTTGTAAATATGAGCCCCGATGATTACAAAGCTTATTTACTGGCACTGCAAAAGAAAGATTATACACGCCTCGATTCTTTGCGCAACCTTGATAAGGTTTCTGCCAGAGCCTGCCAGGTAAAAAAGTTAGATATTGACTATTTCTATTTCAATCAAATGATGGAGTATCGTTCGCAATATGAGTGGGCATACCGCGATGCAAAAAAATTGAAAAGAAAAGATACCGTAAACATACCCCCATACCCTGCAAACTATTTCAATTTTATTTCGCATGATATAGCTAATAATAAGGTAGCGCTCATTTCTGACAGATATAATACTTTTATAAACAGAATTAAATATCTGGATGCTGTACGGGCTAACGGCTATGTATGGAATTTTAAAAAGATCTACGAAGAATTGAAAAAGTCGGCTGATACGCTTTCTGAAAACGATAAGAAATTTGCAGACCTTATTTTGCCTGATGGGAGTATACGGGCTGATTCGGCTCTCGTGGAAGTTCATCACAGGTTCAATAAGGAACACCGTGCTTTTATCAGCAAAGTAATGCAAAAGGAAATGAGTGATTTATATTTCACTAAGCTTGATTCTGCATTCGGTATTTCGAAAAACGACTGGGTAGCCGATATTATGAACGGCCAGGATATCTTGTGGCCTATATCACAGGAATTCACACCATGCACCCAGGCGGAATTGGCAGACAAACTTTCTGAAATAAAGGACCCATTTATCAGAAATTACATTACGGTACAGAACGACAAAACCCTCAAACAAATAGAGGCCAATAAAAATGCCGGTGGTTATTTTGTAAACCAAACACCTAATGCCGGGGGAGACAAGCTATTTGATGCAATAATGTCTAAGTATAAAGGGAAACTGGTGTATGTGGATTTTTGGGCCACCTGGTGCAGCCCATGTCGTTCGGGTATAAGGGAAATAAAACCACTCAAAGAAGAGCTTCAAAATAAAAATATAGCCTTTGTTTATATTACAAATGAGAGTTCTCCTGAACAGACGTACAAAAATATGATACCTACTATCAAAGGCGAGCATTACCGTTTAACAAATGATGAATACAGGTACCTGGCAGCAAAGTTCAATATTTCAGGCATACCACATTATGTGTTGGTTGACAAAAATGGAATGGTAATCAGTCCTGAACTTGGCCATAAATCAAACGAAGACTTGAAGAACCTGTTTCAAAAATATTTTTAAGGTACATCATTCAAAAGGCTGTTGTAAAGTGATATAAACCGAAGTAAGACAGGAAATGATAAAGTCCCGCCATGCGACGGGACTTTTACTTTAAGTTTATCTCAATTAACGGCGGGCTGTAGGTTACAACTTTCGGAACCGGTTTGCAGGAGATCTTAGTAAGATTGTAAATTTTAAAGGACAAGAGGAAAAAATTCGTCTTGTCATTTAAGATGATTTTATTCAACGGACCTTTCGTTCCGCGCGCCACTCAAGATATTTTTTTTCAAGAAACTGGTATTCATCTTTTTTGTATTGAGCCGTTACCACAGTAAAATGGGTTCCGGGATAATATACAAACCCGATATCCGCTTTTATCTTTTTCATTTCTTTCTCCATAATCATAGCGGCAAAGTTCAAATAGGTACCGTCATCATTTGCCGAAGAAACGCGGAGTTTTCCAGACATGTCTTTTTTTAACAACGGCCATTTTTTGATAATGTATTGTGTGAGATCATATTGCTTCCAGAGCTCAAATACTTCCTCGTCTTTCCTAAACGTTACAGGATCAAACAACGGTTTGGGCAAACCATTTTTTCCTTTCGGACCAAATACTGCGGCAAAAGAACCATTTTGTTCGCCACGGTAAAGAATATCTTCTACACTTCGAACAATATTCGGGCGGTCATATTCGACCTTTATAGCTGGTTTTTTTCCCAGGGTCAATGCATCCACATATTCCACCCTTATATCTTCGAGATACAAATTTGTTAATGTAAACCGCCTGAAATCTACGGGGTCGGGACAACTGGCGTTACCGGCCACAAACATTTTTGGATAGTGTGTAAGCAAATAAACTACTGCATACCCACCACTGCTATGTCCTTTCATCAGGCGGGCGCCATTTGTACGGAATCTTTTATCCAGCGCCGGTAAAAACTCTTTTACAAAAGCATCGCCCACCGGACCATTGTTGCTGCTATTGGCATATACACTATGCCCCAGCGAACAATCACCATCGAGGTATACTCGAATGCATGGAATTGTATCTAAGGGAGTAGCAGGTAACGTATCGGTGCTTTCTGTGCTGGAATAATGAATGTAAGGCCCTCCCCACCCTGCTATTATAAATAATACAGGGAAACGTCTTTGCGGTTCATCGTAATATTGGGCCGGCAGGATAACTGCACCATTGAGAGTTATCGGTTTATTGTGAAACTTGCTTAACAGCGCAGAAGGAGCTTTGAACTCTTTTACAAAACGGGTTTCTTTAAATACAAAAGGAGGTATTTTCTGATCGCAAACAATTGTAAAATGTTCAGTAGAGTCGCCGATTGTAATTCTTTTTGAAACGCTGTAAAGATTGCCAATGCTTTTTCCAATTGTACGGCCTTCTATATTCAAATCCCATACAGCCTGTACATAATACTCTCCACGTTCGATCCTCGATAAAATAGTTGGGAACGATAACGATGAATCAGAGAAAACTATTTCCTGTCCCGGTTGTACATTTTGAACTTCCATTCTGAAACAGGGCCACGAAATATGATCTTTTGGCAGCTCTCTTGTTTTAGAAAGATATAATAAAACGTTTCCTGTAAATGGTCCATTATAAACGGCGCTACTGTAACTAACACTAAAGCTTTGGGCATTTACATTGAGAACAATGCTTAGGAAAACGAAAATGAAAACAGAATATTTTATAGCTATATTTTGAAGGTGGCCGAACCGATTGGTGGGGATCGGTGCCTTTTTTGTAGAAAAGCATGCCAATTCGGTAAATGATTGATTTCCTATTGCTTCATGGTAAATGATCTAAGCAAACGTTCGATTTTGATACAGTAATTGATTGGATATGATACAGGAATAGAACAGGGAACAACCGGCTAATGGTCAGGCTGGACAAAAGCCAATAACAAAAGAAGAATTGATCTGGTTAACCATGAATAACGCAACGTTAGATCAGAATGCACCACGATGTGCCATTTGCATTCAATCTTTAAAAAGTTGGCTGGTAGTTAAAAAGCAGGTTCAATAGGGACATCGGAAGATAAAAACAATCACCTGCATGTCCCGGCCGGGTATCTAACCATGGGTAAGCGCAGACAATTTAAAAATTGTAAATTTGATTATGGATCAAATGAAACCAATAAAACCGTTAGGGTATAAAGCATACGGTTCCATACCGCATTTGCCTGGTAGCCGATTGGGCTCCGGTGATCATCATTGTGAGGAAGGGCAAGCGAAAATTGCAACGGAGAAAGCCAGGGATCGGTATGACGTTGTAATTGTTCAGGAAAAATTGGATGGATCAAATTGTTCGGTAGCTAAGGTAAATGGCGAAATAATCCCCCTGGGCCGGGCTGGTTACCGTGCCACTGATTCACCTTTCCTCGTTCATTTAATTTTCTATCGGTGGGTTCAGGAGAATAAGGAAAGATTTGCCAATCTTTTGAATGAAGGTGAACGGGTGTGCGGGGAGTTTCTCGCTGTAGCTCATGGTACAAAATATAATCTTATTCACGAACCATTCGTGGTCTTTGATTTAATGACAGGTTCCAAAAGAGTACCATATAGTCTGTTTGAATCACGTGTTAAAAAGTATGACTTTGTTACACCTCGCCTAATCCATATGGGAAATCCTTTCAGTATTGAATTGGCATTGGCCGCAATCGTTCAGTCGAGTGGCCATGGTGCCATAGATCCGGTGGAGGGTGCAATATGGCGTGTTGAACGGAAAGGTGAGGTTGACTTCCTGACAAAATTTGTTCGCCATGATAAGCAAGACGGCAATTATTTGGCAGAAAACAATAATGGGTATACCTCTTTTAACCTGGATGTATCTCATTATTTGGACGAAGCAAAATGGAATTCATGATTAACCCTAAAGTGACCAGTCCTGTTTTGTTGCCATAAGTTTTTATACCCAATGTGGCTGCTGTTTACCATCCTTTACGAAATTGTTCAAGTGCATCAACGACATTACCGTCTTTGTCTAATAGGTCTGCAATATATTTTTGGTCAGGTAAACTTGCTGGATAAGGAAGTCGCAGCAGTTTATCAATGTCAACTTTAGTCCAAAGTTAACAATGGCGTAAATTGCTACATTCATTTTTGTTAACTTCACTTAATATTTTATTGGCTTATGAAGCGGGATCTATGCTGCCAGGTGCGAAGTTTTCCCGAATTAAACTTGATGTGATGCGTTTTCTTATTTGGGTAGTTTTACTGTTACAATCGCTTTCTGTTTTTGCTCAAAATGAGCATTATTATAATTTTTCCAAATTAGATACTTATACCGGTCTCTCAAATAATCAGGTGAATGCTATTCTAAAAGACCAGGACGGTTTCTTATGGTTTGGCACCATGTCTGGCCTCAACCGCTATGATGGTTATTCTTACAGGGTATTTCGTAAAAATTACAATGACAGCTCTTCGCTGCCTGATAACAGTATTCAGTCTCTCTATGAGCTTCCCGGTGGAAAGATGTGGGTATCGACAATGGGGGGAGCCTGTATTTATAATTCGTCTACAGAAAAATTCGATGCAGATAATAATGGCTATTTGCAATCTCTCGGTCTGCCTTCCGGTGCGGTCAGCAATATCATAAAAGGAGAAAATGGTCGATATTGGTTTTTGTACGACAATCTTGAGCTATACTCCTGGTCAGCTACAGATAAAAAAGCAAAATCTTTAAGGCAGAACCTCCCTGTCAACAGTTTGGATAGACTTAGTTCTATTAAAGAAACGAAAGATGGGAAATTATGGCTCGTGTCCCGGAATGGATTTTTACAGGAGTATGATATGAATTCAAACAAGATCATTTTCTCCAGTACTGTGATCCAAAATCTGAACAAAGAAAATAATCCATTTAACCTTTTTATAGATACTGATGGCGATATCTGGCTATGGGCCTTCAATAGTGGGGTTTTTCTTTTTCATCCGCCGAATGATTCGGCGGATCATTCGATCAGACAGTTTAATGAAAATTCATTTCCATCAAGGCTGAATTCAAACCTGGTGAGGCAGGTTGTTCAGGATAACAGGGGCTTGATCTGGGTGGCAACGGATCATGGCGGTGTAAACCTGATTGATAAAAAAAACAACTTCAATATCAGTTATCTTCTCAATGACCCCCAGGATCCGCGGAGCCCCGGCCAGAACAGTATAAGGACAATGTATAAGGATAATGATGGCATTATCTGGCTGGGTTCTGCTAAACAGGGCATTAGTTATCTAAATAGTAACATTGTACTTTTCCCGCTTTATCGTCACATGGAATCAAATATAATGAGCCTTCCATACGACGATGTCAACAAGTTTGTTGAAGATAAATCCGGTAATCTCTGGATTGGGACCAATGGCGGCGGATTGATTTTTTTTGACAGGAAGCAAAATACATTTAAACAATACCTGCACGATCCAAACAATAAAAACAGCCTGAGCAATAACGTAATTAAAAGCATGTGTATCGACCATGAGAATGTTCTCTGGATAGGGACATACTTTGGCGGTCTCAACAGCTTCGATGGGAAAAAGTTCAAACACTACAGGCATAGTGATAATGATGGGGAGAGTTTGGCTACCGACAATGTGTGGGAAATATTTGAAGACAGGGAACAGCATCTATGGATAGGTACATTAGGTGGCGGATTAGATATTTTAAACAGGGAGACGAATCGCTTTGAGCATGTCCGGTATAGGGGCGCACCATCAGACCTTGGGCCTTTCAACTATATTTCAGCTATTTTGCAGGATAAAAAAGGAAACCTATGGGTCGGGTCTACCGGTGGTATCGTAGTCTTTGAAAAGGGCAAAACAACCCAGGTTTTTTATAAGCAGTCAAAAGATAAAAGCCATTTAAGCAATAATAATATTCTCTGTTTCCTGGAAGACAGTAAAGGTAGAATTTGGGCGGGTACCCGTGAGGGCTTGAATTTGTTTGATGAAAAGACAAAACAATTTCAAATTTTCACTACATCTGATGGCCTGCCCGATAATATGATATTGAATATTCTTGAAGATAACCATCAGACGCTTTGGATTTCCACCCCTAACGGACTTTGTAATGCCATTCCAAAACAAGGCAAAGCCGGCCTTGTTTTTTCTATCATTAGTTATGATGAGGCCAACAATCTGCAGAACCGGGAATTCACTGATAACGCCGCACTCAAAACCCGGGCTGGCGAACTGATCTTCGGCGGCCCTTCCGGTTTTAATATTATTAATCCTGATAAAATTATACAGCCTGTTTATCGCCCTAAAATTGTTTTCACTGGTTTGCAGATATTAAGTAAAAGCGTAGTACCCGGGGAGTTGATCAATAACCGTGTGCTGCTGCAACAGTCATTATCAAGGCTTCAAAGTATTGGATTAAAATATAAGGAAAATGTTTTTTCCATTGAGTTTGCTTCACTTGATTTTGGCCATAGCATCCAGGATAAATATGCATATATGCTGGAAGGATTTAATTCAGACTGGTTGTATGCCGATGGCAACCTGAGAAGAGCTACCTACACAAACATAGGTCCCGGCCATTACACTTTTAAAGTAAAGGTTTTAAACAGGGATGGCGTTTGGAGTGATGAAAAGACTTTGCAGATCAGTATTGATCCACCATTTTGGCGAACGAATATTGCATATATTATTTATGCGTTGATCTTAACAGGGTTGTTTTTGCTTGTCAGGCGCAATACACTGGACAGAATTCACATGCGCTACGAAGTGCAACTTCAGCGTAAGGAAGCAGAAAGAGCGCATTCACTGGAACAGTTAAAGACGAAATTTTTTACCAATGTAAGTCATGAGTTTCGTACGCCTTTAAGCCTGGTCATTTCTCCATTAGACAGGCTCATTAAGCAAACCACAGATGAAGATCAGAAAAGGCAATTGAATCTTGTGCAACGTAATGCCAAACGATTATTAAGCCTGGTAAACCAATTGCTCGATTTCAGGAAGATGGAAGTGCAGGAAATAAAATTACATCCTGCAATTGGTGACATTATAGGGTTTAGTAAAGACATCAGTCACTCATTTATAGATATCGCCGAAAAGAAGAATATACGGTTTTCATTCTCGTCTGATATTGACAGCCTTGAAATTTATTTTGATAAGGATAAGATTGAAAAGATCTTATTCAACCTGCTTTCCAATGCTTTTAAATACACACATGACAATGGGGCGGTGAGCGTCAACCTGACCTATAATCCCCCTGCAAATAATGAGGACGAAGGCACCCTGGCCATCGAAATAAAAGATACAGGTATTGGAATTCCTGCCGGTATGCAGGACAAAATTTTTGAACGATTCTTTCAGACAGATGTCCCTCAAAGTATGGTGAACCAGGGAACCGGTATTGGCCTTGCCATTACAAAAGAGTTTGTCAGGTTGCATAATGGTATCATTACTGTAAAAAGTGAACCGCAGCAGGGAACTTGTTTTACAGTTTTACTTCCGGCAAAAAAGATTTATGACCCTTCAGCCCGCGCTGCAATCAGCCTGGTGCCAACAGAAGAGTCAGCGGTGGGGCAAATGATACCTGAGGAAACTCAAAAAAGCGGCAGAAAAAAAACAATATTGGTGGTGGAAGACAATGAAGATATCCGCTTTTATTTAAAAGATAACCTGAAAGGGCTGTATAAAGTAGAAGAAGCAACCAACGGAAATGAAGGCTGGGAAAAAGTAAAACAACTGTATCCCGACCTTGTGGTAAGCGACATTATGATGCCTTTGATGGATGGAGTTCAACTGACCCGGAAAATTAAAACCGAAACGCAAACGGCCCATATCCCCGTCATCCTGCTTACTGCTATGGGAAGCGAGGAAAAACAACTGGAGGGTTTGAAAGCAGGGGTAAACGATTATATCACCAAGCCCTTCACATTTGAAATCCTGGCATCACGCATCCGGAATCTGCTGTCCCAGCAGGAATTATTGCAAAAAAGGTTTCAAAAGCAAATTGAAATCAATCCAGCGGAAGTAACTATCACCTCGGTGGACGAAAAATTCCTGGAACAGGCCCTGGAGATTGTCGAAAAAAACTTGGATAACGACGGGTTTTCAGTGGAGGATTTCAGTCGTGACATGTTTATGAACCGTGCGACTTTATATAGAAAAATAATGTCCCTAACCGGCAAGGCGCCAGTAGATTTTATTCGTTTAATCCGGTTGAAAAGGGCGGCACAGTTGCTGGCGAAAAGCGGTATGTCGATTGCCGAAATTGCATACGAAGTAGGTTTCAAGGACCCTAAATACTTCTCGAGGGCTTTTAAAGAAGAATTCGGGGTGCTGCCTTCGAAATATGTTGCGAATAAAAAGGAAAACGACGTTTAAGGTCTCCCCCTCCTCCAACCTACACTGAAAATCATTTATTTGCAACGTGCACACCCCTAATCTGCGCCCTCAGTCCTCCTGACCCAGGCATATCAGATGTAGTTTTACAGCAATCATTTAAGACCAAAGATTGCTGTATATGAAAAGATTTCTGCTATTGCTTGGCATGCTCAGTGCTGTTGCTTTTAATGACTTATTGGCAGCGCCTCCATCTTACATTCAAACAAAGGACGGCGTTATTGTTTTTACCGACCCCGCATTTACAGGTACTTCCAATACGGTAAAACTGGAAGTAATATCAGATAATATTATTAGAGTAATTGCTGTTCCTGGAAAAGAAATGTCGGCTGCCCAAAGCCTTATTACGGTTTACACCAAAAGACCTGATCTTTTCTGGAATGTCATTCCCACTAAAGATAATCTCACCCTCAAAACAAAAAAGCTGACCGCCGTTGTGGACCTGAAAACAGGGGCCGTTACTTTTCGCGATAATAAGGGTCAAAAAATACTGGCTGAAAAGCAGCCATTGGGCAGCCGTTTTCAGCCTGTAGTTTTTGAAGGCAAACCCTATTACGCCCTTACCCAAACCTTTCAATCAACATCCGGTGATGCCTGGTATGGCCTGGGACAACACCAGGACGGTATCCTGAACTACAGGGGCCAGCAAACTACTTTCTTCCAGAACAATACCGAGGTGGCCATCCCATTCCTTGTATCAGGTAATAATTACGGAATACTCTGGGACAATTATTCGCTTACAAAAGCAGGTGATGTACGGCCCCTTCTTCCACTTTCTGCACTGCAGCTTTTTTCAAAAAAGGGCGAGCAGGGATGGTTGACTGCTTCTTATGCCAATAGTAAAGAAAAACCACAGGAAACAATTACTGAAAGAGCAGAAGGAACGATCAATATGGAGTTTGAAGGAGAATCAAAGGTCCAGCTTCCCACCGTGTTTACACCAGCCACAGGGGTGGTTACCTGGGAAGGAGACCTTGCCAGTTATTTTTCAGGACTTCATCAGTTCCGATTCACCTTTGGCGGGTCATTGAAAGTATGGTTAGGTGGAAAGCTGGTGCTGGACCACTGGCGGAAGTCCTGGAACCCGGCGCCTGCATTGATCCCTTTTAGTTTCAATAAAGGAGAAAAGATCCCTGTCAAAATTGAATGGACCCCGGAAGGAGGTGAGTCCTACCTTTCATTAAAATGGCAGCAGCCATTAAGCGCAGCGGAGCAGAACTGCTTCAGCTTTTCTTCAGAAGCAGGTCAGCAGATCGATTATTATTTCATCTATGGTAATAATACAGATGAGGTGATTGCCGGTTACCGGCACCTTACCGGCAAGGCGCCTATTGTTCCAAAATGGGCATTAGGGTTCTGGCAAAGCCGGGAGCGATACAAAACACAGGATGAAATACTGGCTACGGTCGATGAATTTCGCAAAAGAAAAATCCCCCTTGACAATATTGTTTTAGACTGGAGTTACTGGCGGCAGGCTGAATGGGGCAGCCAGGATTTTGACGAAACACGGTTTCCATCACCCGACAGTATGATCGATGTGTTACATAAAAAATACAACACACAGATCATGATCTCTGTATGGCCGAAGTTTTATGAAGGCATACCAGCCTATAATGAGTTTGAGAAAAACGGATGGCTGTACAAAAGAAATATAGCCGACCGGCAGCGAGACTGGATAGGCAAAGGATATGTGTCTACTTTCTATGATGCCTTCAACCAAAAAGCACGAAAAGGATTCTGGGATCTTATCAATAAAAAAATATACAACAAGGGAATAGACGCCTGGTGGATGGACGCCAGCGAGCCTGATATTTTGTCCAATGTAGATCCTCAAAAAAGAAAGTTGCAGATGACCCCGACCGCACTGGGAAGTGCAGCAGAATATCTCAATGCGTATCCTTTACAAAATGCAAAAGGAATTTATGAAGGGCAACGATCAACCGATCCAAATAAAAGAGTGTTTTTGCTCACACGTTCCGGTTTTGCCGGGTCGCAACGTTATGCCGCAGCGATCTGGAGCGGGGATATCGGCTCCACATGGCGCGATATGAAAACACAAATTACTGCCGGTATTAATTTCTCCCTGTCCGGACTGCCTTACTGGACGATGGATATTGGCGGGTTTGTTGTGCCTGAAAAATTTGAAAAACCCGATAGTGAAAACCTGGCGGAATGGAGGGAATTGAATACCCGCTGGTATCAGTTTGGTGCATTTGTTCCTTTGTTCCGTTCACATGGACAGTTCCCTTACAGGGAAATATTCAACATGGCGGAAGAAACACATCCTGCTTATCAAAGTTTTCTCTATTACGATAAACTGCGTTACCGGTTAATGCCTTACATCTATTCACTGGCCGGGGCGGCTTACCATGATGACTACACTATTATGCGTGGCCTGGTGATGGATTTTGCTGCAGATACCGCCGTATTGAACATCGGCGATCAATATATGTTCGGTTCATCATTGCTGGTAAATCCGGTATATGAATATAAAGCACGCAGCCGTTCATTGTATTTACCCAAATGTGCCGGCTGGTATGATCTCTATTCGGGAAAATGGTATGCAGGTGGGCAAAAAATGATGGCCGGTGCGCCTTATGAAAGAATGCCTGTATTTGTAAAAGCAGGCTCTATCATTCCTTTCGGGCCAGCATTGCAATACACGGCAGAAAAACCGGCCGATACGATTACCCTTAACATATATGCCGGTACAAATGCTTCTTTCAACCTGTATGAAGATGAAGGGATCAACTACAATTATGAAAAAGGCGCTTTTTCCATCATTCCCATATTATATAACGAGGCAACAAAAAAAGTTACCGTTGGAAAAAGAGAAGGTGGATTTAATGGAATGCTGCAAAAAAGAACGTTTCGTATTAATCTCATTACACCTGGTAAAACAAAGCAATTGGATATGGACACCTATGACAGGGAGATATTGTATGACGGTAAGCCGATAGAAGTGAAATTATAGTCAATTTAAATATTCAAACATGTATTCAACCAAAACGATTCGCTTGCGACTAATGCTGCTTTGGGGGCTATTTCCCCTCCTCTTGTTAAGCGTACCAGCTTTTTCACAAACAGAAAAAATTAGCGGTACAATTACCAATCAACGAAACTCCGCACCGGTTCCGGGAGCCACGATTACCTTAAAAGGTACCGATCGTTTCACGGTAGCTGATGATGCCGGAAGGTTTAGTATCGATGCATCAACCGGCGATGTGCTGGTTGTTACGATCATAGGATATACTAAACAGGAAATTGTTATCGGAAAAAGAAAATCCATTGAGATAAAACTCAGTGAAGTTGCTTTACAATTAGATGACGTGGTAGTCATTGGTTATGGAAGAGCGAAAAGAAAGGACCTTACCGGCAGTATATCCTCTGTTTCCGGTGCAGAGCTCCGTAAAACATCACCCACAACATTCGACCAGGCTTTACAGGGAAAAGTGGCGGGAGTGACGATTCAACAGATTTCCGGGCAACCCGGCGGCGGGGTATCTATTCAAATACATGGTGTATCTTCCATTAGTGGCTCTAATTCGCCATTGTTTGTTATTGATGGTGTTATTATTCCGCCAACAAACGACCCTGGAAATGGCGCAAACCCACTCAACGCCATTAACCCTTCCGAAATTGAATCTATCGACGTATTAAAAGATGCTTCTGCCACTGCCATTTATGGTTCTCAGGCAACCAATGGCGTTATAGTAATTACTACTAAAAGAGGCAGCGTAGCGCCGCCTCAGATATCGTATGACGGATATTATGGGTATCAGAAGCTACCTAAAAGGCTTCCAACTGTTAATTTGCAACAGCTTGCGTCATTCCTTAACGACAGAGCAGTTGTGTGGGGTTTTGATGACAGGCCTGAATTTGCCAACTCAAAACATTTAGGAACAGGTACCAATTGGCAGGATGAATTGTTCCGTAAGGCGCCCCAGCAAAATCATTCGCTTACAATAAACGGCGGTGATGCCAGAACGCAATACTTATTTTCCTTAGGATATTTTGACCAGGACGGTATTGCGCTTGGCTCTGAATTCAAGCGATATTCTGTTCGGTTGAATTTAGATAATAAAACAACCAATTGGTTGAAAATAGGAACCAGTCTTCAATTAGCGAATGTTGTTGAAAATGTAAATAGCTCCAGTGCAGGGGTTATTGGCAATGCTTTATGGTTAACCCCTGATATTCCTGTAAAAAATGTTGATGGTACCTGGGGGGGCGTTACGAATTCTTCCGGATGGGTGCAGCCCGTGGTAAACCCGGTTGCTATGGCGCTTGTTAATAAAAATATGAATTACAGGTACCAGGTATTTGGTAATGCGTATGCCGAAATAAACTTTACTAAAGATTTATCGTTGAGAAACGAGGTTTCCGGCAATTTTGATTTTTCTTCAAATGAAGCCTTTCAGCCTCAAACTACTTTTGGAAAATACACTACCCCTAATCCAACTTCGTCTTCGTATAGCTCCGGACAAAATATTTATACCGTCATACGAAATTATCTTACCTATAATAAATCTTTTGGTAAGAACAATCTAAACGTATTATTAGGACACGAGAGTAATATGAGTAAATCGGCAAATGTTTTTGCCAGCCGGTCAGATTTCCCTTCGGCTAATGTGCAATCTATTTCCAGCGGCGATCCTTCTACCGCAAGAAATAATGGTAGTTATGGTAATGGCGCCTCAGAATCATATTTTGGACGTATTAACTTTAATTGGGTAGATAAATACCTGTTTACGTTAAACCTGCGTAACGATGGTTCCGATAAATTTCCAACGGATAAAAAATGGGCAGCTTCCACTTCCGGTGCATTTGCCTGGAAAATAAACAAAGAGCAATTTTTGCAAACTGTAACAGCTATTAACGAATTAAAGTTGCGCCTTGGCTATGGGTTGACCAATAATCAGGGTATTCCTCCTAACACCTACGTTACACAGCTTACTACAGTTGCTAATGGCTTGTCTGGTACAGCACAGTTTCAATCCAATTTGCCCAATCCCAATGTAAAATGGGAACAAACGAAAAATGGCAATATTGGATTAGATGGCGCCTTCTTTAACTGGAGATTAAATTTTTCAATAGATGTTTACGATCGTCATACCGATGGGTTGTTATTAAAAGTACCATTTCCTGCGTATTCCGGTACTACTGCCGGGTGGTCGCCAGGTGCTATGCAGGCCCCTTATGTAAATGTTGGCTCTATGAGCAATAAAGGAATTGACATCAGAGTAGGAACCACCAATATCATAAACAAAAATTTCTCATGGAAAACGGATATCACCGTATCGCATAATATTAATAAAGTATTGAACTTAGGTGCTGGCGAGGATGCCAGCCTTGTTTCGAGAAATTCAAAAACTGTAGTAGGCAGGTCTATTGGCTCATTTTACGGCTATATTTATGATGGCATATTTGCTACTGCCGATGATTTTAAAACCCATGCTTTGCCGGCCGACCAATCAGGAACCCCCCGTCCAATTGCAAATGCACAAGGTGGTATATGGTATGGCGACCGAATGTTTAAAGACTTAAATGGCGATGGTATTATTGATACAAGGGACCAAACTTTCTTAGGTTCACCACAACCAAAATTTCAGTTTGGGTTCAATAACTCATTTAATTATAAAGGCGTTGATTTGAATATTTTCTTTAGTGGAAATATTGGCAGCAAAGTGTATAATCAATTGCCGGTTAACCAAATGAACCCTTTAAATAATACCAACTATTTTACCGGGGTATTGAACTACGCTAAAACTGCTTTAATTGACCCTGCTGGTGACAAAAATGATTTCAATAATGTATACGTTACCAACCCCAACACAACTATTGTAAGCCTGAGGAACGATAATACCAATGAAAATGGGCGCTTTTCAAATTTGTTTTTAGAAGACGCTTCATTTATCCGTTGTAAAAACATTACCATAGGATACAGTTTGCCTCAACATATACTGGCGAAAGCGCATATCTATTCTCTTAGGTTATATGCCAATGTATCCAACGCATTCACCATAACAAAATACACAGGTATGGATCCTGAAGTTGGCTCCTGGAATCCATTGGAGGCTGGTTATGATGGAGGTTATTATCCTCAGTCAAGAGTATTCACCGTTGGTGTAAATGTGAAATTGACAAAGTAAAAAAAAACGATTAATTTTTATGCAATCAATCAATAAACTATTCATCCCTTTGCTATTGCTGGTGGCAATAGCCGGATGTAAAAAAGGTTTTCTCGACCGCCCTTCGCAATCTCAAATTGCTTCCAATAATTTTTATCAATCTACTAAAGAAATAAGATTGGCGACTGCCAGCCTTTACGGAGGGCCTTCCGTTTGGCAGTGGCATAGTAATGGTTTTTTACAATTTGGCGATGTTTTAAGTGGAAATGGAACTACCGGTCAATATCAGGGTATTGATAATATTGAACTTTTTGCAGTAAACCTTTCGGCTTCTAACGGTTATGTGAGAGATGCATGGGCAGGATTATACATCCTTATTGGCCAATGCAACAGTACTATTCTCGGTATACAACAATATGCCCCCGCTACGGTTCCTGCAACAGATAAAAACGCGGCCATAGCCGAAGCAAGGTTTATACGCGGATATGCTTATTTTAATTTGGTTTTGCATTGGGGCGCCGTACCTATTTTGGAAGACAACAGCAAGCTGATCGAGCAGCCCCTGCTGAGCCGCACCATAGTACCGGATGTGTACAAATTTGTAACCAACGATCTTACTTATGCAGCAGAAAATCTCCCTGCTACTGATGTTGCCGGCAGGGTAACTACCTGGTCGGCGCAGGGTATGTTGAGCAAAGTATATTTAACTATGGCGGGTTTAGAGGGTAATGGTACACGCAACCAGGCTTACCTGGACAGTGCCAAAAAATATGCGGGAAATGTGTGCAAAAATAGCGGCAAGGCGTTGTTCCCAAATTATTACGACCTTTTTAAAGTACAAAATAACGATGTTCCGGAAGTCTTATTTGCTTTTCAATGGCAGGCAGGCACCGGGTTCGGTGCTGGTAATACGTTCAATAATTATGCTCCAACCAACACGATCATGCCCAAAAAAGGTGGGGCCTGGGCTGCTATGAAACCTACTTACGACCTGTATTTATTGTATTCCGATAAAGATACGATAAGACGAAAAGCCACCTTTATGGTTAAAGGCGATTACTTTCCTGAATTGGATGCAGCGAATGGTGGCTACAAGGCTACCGGATCAAGTATGAAAAAACACGTTATTGGCAACGATGTAGATAACAGTTCGCCTCTTATGGATTTATGGTCATCGCCTGAACATGATGCTGTGTTAAGGTTAGCCGATGTGTATTTGATATATGCGGAAGCTATTATGGGAAGCAATACGACCACTTCAGATCCCGATGCTTTATTGTATTACAACAAAGTGCGTACCCGGGCAGGTGTTGACCCTGTTTCAACCATTACCCTTGATGCGCTTATTAGCGAAAGAAGAATTGAATTTGCCTTTGAAGGAAACTATTGGTCGGATCTGGTAAGGCTTTCTTATTGGCAACCAGCTAAAGCGTTGTCTATTATAAATGCGCAAAACCGTGCTTTTTTCGATTATGATGCCGGAGTTGCTACCCCAGATGCCAATGGTCCTGTCGTTAGTGTGCTTCCGGCAACAGCGAGCTCATTTACATTGCAAATACCAGCAACGGAGTTAACAGCAAACCCAAAATTGACGGAAGCACCGGTAAAGTATTATAATTAATTGTTCTTAATAAAATAAGAATTTAAAATAAGTGGGTATGAAAAAAATACATAAAATATATGCTGGCTTTCTTTTTTTCAGTATAACGATGGCGTTGATACTGGTAATGCCTGCCTGCAAAAAGAACACAGAGCAAAATCCTGTAATTACCGGAGTTGTTAATTATGCCGCTTCGCCTAACGATACCGTTGTACACACGGTCGCCGCCGGGCAATGGGTAGTATTACAAGGAAGCAATCTGGGTGGAGCTTTGCAAGTTACTTTTAACGGTGCACCTGCAACTATCAATTCCGCATTGGGTACTGACAATAGTATAGTGATACAAATTCCTTCTATTGCGTGGCCATCTGTGCCAAAAGATCAATGGAATGTAATAACCGCAGTTACTGGCAGTGGTGTGGCTTCTTTTGAAATCAAAATCGTTGACGCTCCTTTAATTGTTCGTATTAGAAATTACGAAGCCTCTCCAAATGATACAATTCTCAATTTTGTAGCACCTGGTCAGCACATTAATTTAATCGGATTTAATCTCGCGGGCGCTGATAGTATAAGTTTTCAAGGCATAAAAGCCGATTTAAATAGCGTTGTTTATACTGATTCAGGTGTTATCGTGAAAGTCCCTAATGATTTTACAGGTGGCAATGCTTCGCTGGCAAATAAGATTACCTACACTACCAAAATTGGAAAGCAGGTATTCTACATCCCAATTGTTGATCCGGCTATTCTTAAATTATACGCAGATCCACTATTTACGTTCCTTACCGGAGGTATTGATAATAAAAAAACGTGGGTGCTTGATTTAGATCCCGCCACAGGGAATTCAAAGAAATTCATAGGACCGATATGGTGGGCCGGTTTAGATTTGGGTTGGGAAAAGCAATGCGGTTCAGGTGGTAGTTGTTGGACTTACGAAGTTTCATATCAAAGCTGGTTTCCTGCGGTAAAAGACTACGGTACCATGACTTTTCAACTTAAAGGCAACGTTGTTGTCGAACCTGTCTTAACGGTAACTCAAAAGAACGTGGACGCTGCAAAAAATGGAACTTTTACTGGTGGCTTCTTTATGGATGTCAATGCAAAGACGATAACGTTCATCGATGTTGTGCCTCTTAATTTTGGCTGGCAATACGTTTTCACAAAGGCTTATATCATTAGCCTTACCAAGGATGGCATGCAACTTGGTTTTAAGGATCCAGTCAAATCGGAATATGCAGTTCATAATTATATCCCAAAGTAAGAAGCCGCTTGTTCTTTAGTAAAAACTATTATTAAGCAATGAAAAACAGCATTTTCAAAATGAATAATATTAAATCTTTACCTATGATCGTAGGTTTCTTTATGGCGATACTATCCCTGGTATCCTGTAAAAAAAAGACTGAGGTTGCCGCTGAACTATCAGTTTCTCCAGGTGCAATTACTCTTCCAGCCGAAGGGGGGGTATCCGATATAACAATATCATCTAACGCGGCGTGGACCGTCAATAATCCCCTTTCTTCGTGGTTGCAAATAGATAAAAAAACGGGCAGCAGCGGCAGCGCCACCATTCAGGTAAAAACTGTAGGCCCAAACGGTACAGGAGCGAGCCGCTCAGGCTATTTGGATATAACCGCATCAAACGGCCAGAACAGGCGGGTAAAGGTTACTCAACCGCCTACTTTCTACCCGTCTTATAACACAAGCCCCAAAGCACCCGATGCAACCGGTATGAGCAGCACGGCCGTGCAACTGGCGGCAAAAATGAAGATGGGAATAAATTTTGGCAATACCATGGAATCACCAAACGAAGCTGAGTGGGTGACTAGTAAAATTACCGAATCGTATGTGAAATTTGTAAAACAAACAGGTTTCAATGCTGTACGGCTTCCCACTGGCTGGGTTAAGAGTCATTTAAGTGATCCGGCAAAAGCGAAAATTGACCCTGCGTGGCTTAACCGGGTGAAAGAAGTGATTGGATGGTGTGTGGCTAATGATATGTATGTGATACTGAATGCTCACGGGGATTGGGGCTGGCTGGAAAATAATGTCAATAAGAAAATGCAGGATTCCGTTAATGCGATGCAAAAGGCGATTTGGGAGCAGATTGCCACAACCATGCGTGATTTTGATGAGCACCTGATATTTGCCGGCGCGAATGAACCTGCGGTTGATAATGCCGAGCAGATGGCCGTACTCGATAGTTACCACCAGACATTTATTAATGCAGTTCGCGCTACCGGAGGCAGGAACAGTTACCGCGTGCTGGTTGTGCAGGGGCCTACTACTGACCCTAGTAAAACTTATACTTTGATGAATACGCTACCAACAGACAAGATTCCTAACAAGTTGATGGTCGAGGTGCATGACTACACGCCTTCTACATTTACGATACTAACGGATGGAGATGTAAGTTGGGGCAACATGGTTTACTACTGGGGGGCTGGGAATCATTCTACTATTGAGCCAGAGCGCAACGCCACCTATGGAGAAGAGGATGTGATCGATTCTGAATTCCAAAAGATGAAACAGAAGTTTGTTGATAAAGGTATCCCTGTGGTGCTGGGTGAATATGCAACCTGGAGGAGGAATGCCATCAACAACAAGAATTTTCTTCCTAAGGATCTGGCTATGCACAACAAGTCTGTGGAGTACTGGGCAACTTATGTGACCAAACAGGCTAAAGCGAATGGTCTTCTGCCATTCTGGTGGGAGATAGGTTTTATGTTAGACAGAGCTAATAATGTGGTAAAGGACCAGCCTATGTTAGATGCCATTATTGCAGGATATAAGTAAAAAGTAATGTTGGATTAATGCACCCTTAACCCCTCCTAAAAACAGGAGGGGTTTTAAGGGTGCCAACAGTTATCACAAACATCCATTTTTAAATAATGATCAAAACTTTTTTATCCTGCGTTGTGCTTTTGAGTTGCCTGTTTTTTTCAAAAAATGTTCATGCACAACAAGCAACCAATCCAATCATTTTTGCTGATGTTCCCGATATGTCGATGATGCGTGTGGGCGATACTTACTACATGAGCAGTACCACCATGCATATGAGCCCCGGTGTGCCTATTATGAAATCTAAGGATCTCGTAAACTGGCAATTGGTTAGCTATGCTTATGATACCCTTGCCAACATGGACGAACTGAATCTGACCAATGGCAAAAATACTTATGGACTTGGTTCATGGGCCAGCAGCATCCGTTATCATAACAACACATTTTATGTAACCACGTTTGCAGCAACCACTGGTAAAACGCATATCTACTCTACAAAAAATATTGAGAAAGGCCCATGGACGTCCGTTTCATTTACACCATGTGTTGGCGATCATTCCCTGTTTTTTGATGACGATGGAAAAGTGTACCTGATTTACGGAGGCGGCAAGCTAAACCTCATGGAATTAAATGAAAATGTAACCGGTGTAAAGGAAGGTGGCATCAACCAGGTAGCTATTGAAAATGCCAGTGCACCGAGTATGCCGGAAGGGAAGACAGGTGGCCTTGCTGCAGAAGGTTCCCAGTTGTTTAAAGTAAAGGGCAGGTATTACCTGTTTAATATCACCTGGCCTCCCGGAGGCATGCGTACGGTAGTCATTCATCGTGCCGATAAAATCACCGGTCCATGGGAAGGCCGTTTGGCATTGCAGGATTCGGGTATTGCACAAGGTGGTTTAATTGATATGCCCGATGGGAGGTGGTTCGCTTATTTGTTCCGCGATTATGGCTCGGTGGGTCGTATCCCTTACCTCGTTCCTGTTACATGGAAAGATGGCTGGCCGGTATTGGGAATAGATGGAAAGGTTCCGCAAACGCTCGAACTGCCAGCCAGCAAAGGGCTTATTCCCGGCATTGTGAATTCAGATGAATTTGAACGCAAAAAAGGAAAGCCCGCCCTGCCACCGGTTTGGCAGTGGAATCATAACCCCGATAACAGTTTATGGTCAGTAGCAGCACGCAAAGGGTATTTAACGCTTAAAACAGGAAGGATTGATACCAGTTTCCTGCTTGCAAGAAATACGCTGACCCAGCGCACTATTGGCCCGGTTTGCAGTGGTTCTGTTTCGTTGGATGTATCGAAAATGAAAGACGGCGATTTTGCAGGCCTCGGGCTTTTGCAAAATAACTTCGGACTTATTGGTGTAAGCGTTGACGGCGATAGTAAGTCAATCGTGATGATAAATGCCAGCACCGGCAAGCCAGAGGAAGTTCAATCGATACCGCTTACACAAAACACGATTTTCTTTAAAGCCGACTGCGATTTTACCAACAAAAAAGATGTAGCTGATTTCTTTTACAGCCTTGATGGAAAAACCTGGAAAGCATTAGGCACACAGCTTAAGATGGCTTACACGTTTCCACATTTTATGGGCTATCGCTTTGCGTTGTTTAACTACGCCACCAAAATAACCGGTGGTGCCGCAGCTTTTGATTTCTTTCATATTACGGATACGATTCAGTGATAAGATCCACACACGCACATTTAGAACAACAATGAATATCAGAAAGATAGTATTACAGGTAACAGCTCTTATTGCTGCAGCGGGTGCGCAGGCTCAAAACCCGATTATACAAACCATTTATACAGCCGATCCGGCGCCGATGGTATACAAGGATACCGTTTACCTGTACACGGGGCATGATG
The DNA here is from genome assembly GCA_966212235.1 of uncultured Niastella sp. Taxonomy (GTDB): domain Bacteria; phylum Bacteroidota; class Bacteroidia; order Chitinophagales; family Chitinophagaceae; genus Niastella. The sequence continues at coordinate 62,476 of CBIHPP010000011.1, forward strand.
AGGATAAATCGACTGTGTTTGTGATGAAAGACTGGCACTGTTTCACCTCTACCGATATGGTGAACTGGACACACCGTGGGTCACCACTATCTATTAAAGCGTTCAGCTGGGCGAAGCAAGATGCCTGGGCCGGACAATGCATTCCCAGGAACGGGAAGTTTTACTGGTATGTACCTATGACCCATGAAACGATGGGAATGTCAATCGGGGTGGCTGTTTCTGATAGTCCTACCGGTCCGTTTAAAGATGCACTTGGAAAACCACTGGTGCATAGCGGTAAGGGAGATATTGATCCCACGGTATTTGTTGATGACGATGGTCAGGCGTATCTCTATTGGGGGAACCCTTATCTCATGTACGTAAAGTTGAACGAGGATATGATCTCTTATTCTGGCGAGGTAGTTACAGTGCCGTTGAATAAAGAAGGGTTTAATGTACGATATAAAGATGTTGATACAAGACCTTCAGCATACGAAGAAGGGCCCTGGTTTTACAAACGGAAAAACCTGTACTATATGGTTTATCCTGCAGGAGGTGTTCCGGAACATTTGGCTTACTCAACCAGCACAGGTGCTACCGGACCATGGGTTTACGGCGATACCACTATGCGGATAATTGACAATGTAGGCGCTTTTACCAATCATCCGGGTGTGATCGATTATAAAGGCAAATCGTATTTGTTCTATCATAACGGTGCATTGCCAGGTGGCGGAGGGTTTACCCGTTCCGTTTGTGTGAACGAGTTCCGGTATAATAAAGATGGGAGCATTCCGCGGATAACGCCAACAGCCGAAGGTGTAAAACCTGTTGAACATGTAAATCCATTCATCCGCCAGGAAGCGGAAACTATAGCCTGGGAGCAGGGAATTGAAACCGAACGCAGCACCAACGCCGGAGTTTATGTAACCAAAATCAGCCATGGTGATTTTATCAAAGTACGAAGTGTTGATTTCAAGAAAGGAGCAGGAATATTTCAGGCTAATGTTTCATCGGCATCAGGTGGTTTTATCGAGATACATGTAGATAGTTGCAACGGAGAACTATTGGGGTCCTGTGAGGTGAAAAACACAGGAGGTTTGCAAAATTGGACAACCGTTTCAACTAAAGTAAAGATGTTAAAGGGTGTTCACGATCTGTACTTTGTTTTTAAAGGCAATCAGGGCGATCTTTTCAATTTCAACTGGTGGAAGTTCGATGGTGACGCTCAGACTAATTCGCATAAACCGAAAGTGGTTAATGAAAAACCGGACAAAAAATTCGCAAATGTTTCGCCGAAACTTACCTCCAATAATGGAAATCCACTGTTAGATTTTATGTTTACGGCCGACCCAACAGCTGTAGAATATAATGGAAGAATCTATGTGTATGCTACCAATGATCATCAACAGTATGAGCATGTAGGAAAGGATGGGAAAAATACATATGAGCATATCCGTACACTGGTCATGATGTCTTCCGATGATATGGTGAACTGGACTTATCATGGCCTCATAAATACTGCCGAGCTGTCGCCATGGAGTCAGAATTCCTGGGCGCCTTCCATTACATCCAGGCTGGAAGCAGATGGTAAAACACATTTCTATTTGTATTACTCCAATAGCGGTGTTGGCTCAGCCGTGCTTACCTCCACCTCACCCGTTGGCCCGTGGAGTGACCCAGTAGGAAAGAATATAGTCGACCGTTCTGTCCCCGGAGTGGATGTCGATGCTCCATTCGATCCCGGAGTTGTCATTGACGACCAGGGTACAGGCTGGCTGACTTTTGGAGGCGGAACGCCTAAAACGAAATATATGCCAGATAATGCCAGAATCGTCAAATTAGGAGCAGATATGATCAGTTTGGCCAGCGATGTTGCTAAGATACCCGCTCCTTATTTTTTTGAGGCAAGCGATCTTAACTTTATCAATGGAACCTGGGTTTATACCTATAATACGAGTTGGGAAAAACGTACTGAATGGCCTTATAGCAATATTGATAAACCAACCCAATGCAGTATGTGTTATATGACGAGTAAAACCCCCTTACATCCGGATAGTTGGAAGTATCGCGATAATTACTTTAAGAATACTGGTGAATATAGCGTGGGTCCTTTGACAAACAATCACACGCACCTGTTCCCATTTAAAGGAAAATATTATATTACTTACCATGCCATGTATTTACAGGATTATTTTGGCACTAAGGGTGGTTTTCGTAATGTGGGTATCGAAGAAATGCAGGTGGATGAAGAGCATGTGAATATCCGCATGGGCAAAGCAACTTTTAAAGGTCCGTCACAACTTAACCCATTAAATCCATTCGTTCTTCAGCAAGCAGAAACCACTGCAGGCACGTCGGGGCAAGTCCAGTTCGAAGGGGTTGGTAATGCGGGCAATATGGTTGCCAAAGGAAAAGCAGATAAACAATGTCTCATGGTGCGGGGAGCCGATTTTAGCAAACAGATTCCTGCCAAATTCGAAGCCAGGGTGAAGGGAAAAGGTAAAATTGATGTTTATGTAAATAATCTTACAGGTACAGCGCTGGTTTCCCTTATATGTGATGGGAAAGAATGGACTACGCTCTCCAAGAAAATAGAACGGAAAATAGATAAAGGAGTAGGGAATATCTATTTTGTATTTAATGGAGCCGATTTTTTGTTTGATGAATGGAAATTCATTTATTAATTCCGGGTGCTGGTTAAATGCCTTTTTAACGAACGCTCCTTTGTGTTCTAACTATTTATTTTATTTATCACCACTGAATGAATCCCTAAACATTTTCCAGCCTGCAGATGTTTTCTTCCACAATACGAGAATTTTTCCTTCGCTCATTTGTTTACCTGTTGAATCAAATATTCGTCCGATGACTTCTTCTGTAACATACTCCCTTCCATCACCATACACTGCAACAGTAACAAACTCACCGCCTCTATATCCTTTGTTATATTTTTCTCTGAAAAATTTCGCCAGTGCATCTTTGCCGCATGTTTTTGGTGTGCCAGCAGGCATTAAACAAGCATCTTCGGTATAACGATTAATAAAAATGGAAGAATCATTTTTTGCAAAGGAAGTGAAGTAAACTGCGTTACTTTCTGCAATAGCTTTTTTTGCCTCTTCAAGGCCATCTGTACTATTGTTACTTTGTTCTGCACAGGAACAAATAATCAGGCATGCAAATACAAATAGTGGGAATCTTTTTTTCATTGTTCTAATATTACATCAATAAATTTTATTTTCCTCCTTGTTTTTAATAAAATAATAATCATGATATGATCTTAAAAAATAGTAGATTTTTATAATGAGTATCTCAAAACGATTCAAATGATAACATAAGTATATATAAGCTTCATTCATCTATTACGGTAATCCCTATGCTTATACAAAGCTTATCTTGATAAAGTAAAAGCAGAGTGGTTCTCACAATATTTCAATTTAATTTCTGTTATTGTGAGCTAATCATACCGCCAACCAATAAGCCATGAGAGCCACCATTACGTGCTGCGTTACTTTTTTTGCATTGCTGTTTTCCCCCTGCCTTGTACATGCACAATCACCCGATCCCATTTGGGCTACCTATGCCGGAGGTAATGGTTTTGATGTCCCTTTTGCCAGTACCGTAGATGCAGCAGGCAATGTGTATATTACCGGATCAACAAGAAGTACTAACATAGCCCTTGGAGCAGGCGTTCACGACAATACCCTCGACGGGACAAACAATGATGCCTTTATCATTAAGTTTTCTCCTTCAGGACAACGCTTATGGGCCACCTATTTCGGCGGACCAGGTCAGGATGGGGCCGGTGGAATTGTTACAGATGGAACCGCTGTTTATATATGCGGCACCACTTCCAGTTCCAGCAACATCGCTTTCGGAACAGGCGCGTATAGTTCATTTGGAGGAGTCCAGGATGGGTTTGTCGCCAAATTTAATGCTGCCACCGGAGCAGGGATCTGGGGAAGCTATTATGGCGGAGTCGCTACTGATGACTTCTATACTATGGCACTCGCACCCGATGGAAGTATTGTATTAGGAGGATCCACAGACTCTGACAATACAGGGACCCGGATCGCTTCCAGTGGCGCGATGAAAACGTCCAATTCCGGGTCAACTGATGCTATCGTTGTGAAGTTTGATGCAAATGGAAACCGGCTCTGGGGTACTTATGTAGGAGGCAACTTCGGTGAATGGATCTACGGACTGGATATAAATAATTCCGGAACAATATTTATTACAGGACAAACTGAAAGCAATTCAGGGATCGCCACGCCCGGCGCTTTCCAGGAAACAAAAGGAGGTGTTTCAGATGCATTCCTGATGGCAATTAATGAGAACGGAACAGGTAAGATCTGGGGAACTTACTGGGGAGGGCCCGGTGTTGAAGGTGGTTATCATTTAAAAGTAGATCCTTCAGGAAATCTTGTCATTGCAGGTACTTCTTCATCACCCGGCCTGGCTACACCCGGAACTTTTCAACCTCAATTCAGTGGTGGTGTTGAAGACGTCCTTATAGGCAGGTTTACCGCTGACGGTCAACGGCTCTGGTCCTCTTATCTTGGCATAACCTCTAGTGGAGAATATCCGACAGGACTGGATCTCGATGAAGACGGTAACATATTGCTGGCCTGCGATATGCTCGTTCCTGCCGGCAATTCAGGTTTGTCTACCAATTGCGTTTATCAACCAGCGGCTGCAGGTTCAAATGAAGCCATCATCACAAAGATCACGTCTGCAGGAGCAAAGCAGTGGCTGTCCTATTATGGTACGCCCAGTGGGGATTTGCCCGGTCAGGTTAGCTATATCGGCAATGGAAGGTTTGCCCTGGTCGGTTTTACATATAGCACTGCTTTTCCTGTTACACCAGGTGCAGATCAAATAACACATAATGGCGGAACCAGTGATGGCTTTTTGACCGTGTTCAGCGATGGCCGTGCTCCTGCATTGAACGTTACACCCACAACGCTTGCACCTATAACACAAACCACCTGTGTGCTGGGTATTCCGCAGGTGATCACCGGCAATGCAGTGTCCTTTACTACTGATGCTACTTATTATACGAGCCAGATATTTTATCAATGGCAGGTGGCTGATGCTCCTGCAGGTGCATGGACCCATCTCGAAGGAGAAATTTTTAAAGACCTGCGACCACGGGCATCACAGACTGAAAAATATTATCGTCGCCTTGTACTTGTAAACAATGGCGGGTGCACCCAGGTTGCGGTTGATACATCAGGGTTTGCTACTGTTTCTATCAATGCTTCTATTGCACCGGTCGCTAATGCCGACGGGCCGCAATGGTATTTATGTTTTGCCAATACCGTTACACTCAATGGCAGTGCGATGGGTGGTACCCCGGGATATACGTATGAATGGTTTGCAGGAAGCGCTACCACACCTGCTGTAACTACTTCTTCCTATTCGCCTCTTATTACCACTGCCACTACTTATACGCTGCGGGTAACAGATGCGCAGGGTTGTGTGGATATCGATCAGACAACGGTGGTACCTGTGATGGCGAATGCCGGACCGAATGCATCCTTATGCCAGGGCAGGGGAGGCGTGCAAATAGGTACAACGCCGATACCGAATCCTTCAATTACCTATAGCTGGACGCTCTCCCCATCAGGAGATGCGTCGGGTACATTGAGTTGTACCAGTTGTGCGCAGCCTATCGCCAACCCGGCAACTGCTACTACTTACCGATTAACAGTTGCCGTTATAGAAAAAGATGGGTCCACATGTATCACAGACGATGACGTCACTGTAAGCCCGGTAAATGCGCCGAATAATTTATTAGCATTTGGAGGTACTGATAAAACAGTTTGTAAAGGAGCAAATGTGCGTCTCGGAGGCGCCAGCAATGATGTCAATTTTAGTTATACATGGGCGCCCGGTCAATACCTCACAAATGTCAGTGTATATAATCCTTTATTCAATGCAGGTACCAGCACTATAGATTGTTCTATGACATATGCTGTAACTGCCACAGGCAATGGATGTACGTTTGCTGATGAAGTAAAAGTGACGGTTGTGGATGCTTCGATCACTAACCAGGACGAAATTGTATGCGGACCCGTATGGAGTCATCAGCGAACGAATACATTTAATTGTCCGGAGGCCGTGTACGCCTGGACAGTGCAAAGCGGTACGGGCACTATTTTGCAAACGGCCAGTAATGGCGCGAGTGCTTACCTGTATAGCCCCAATGGGTCAACTGTTTTTCTCCGCACTGTAACAGTGAATGGGGTTTCGTGCAGTGCGACTATTACAGTCACCAACACCTGTGGTGCAGGATGCGAAGCAGATATTAACGTGCTGGCGGTGCAGGGTTGTCCTAAAGTTTTTGGTTCAGCTACATCGTTCCGTCTTACCATTACAGGTATTGATACCGCTGCTTACAATATAAGCTGGAGCCCGGCCAATATGGTTGATAATTCGAATGCCGCTACAGTTACGGTTACATCTGCCACTTTTAATACAATTACTGTTACAGCCACCAATAAATTGATTCCATCTCTTACCTGTACGGAATCCATTGTGGTGAATGATCCTGCGTGGTCGTTGCCGGTATTCAATCCGGCCAATGAACATACATGCCCGGGTACAGGCGTGGAGATCGGTCAGCCTGATGTAGTAGGCTATACTTATCAATGGTTGCCTGCAGCGGGGCTGAGCAGCACGACCATCGGCAATCCAATAGCTACATTGAACGAAAGCAGGAATTATTCTTATAGTGTAATAGAGGCACTCAGCGGCTGCAAAACCTCGGGTCAGTTGCAGGTAAATATAGTACCAGTGATCGCCAATGCCGGCAATGACCGCACAGTTTGTAATGGTGCTACGGTAACACTGGGTACAGCACCTGTATCAGGTACCAGTTTCAATTATTCATGGCAGCCTTCAGGAGCAGCTTATACAAATGGTACAGGCCCTTCGGATGTACAGCCACAGGTGTTGTTTGCCTCAGGTGCACAAACTTTCACATTAACAGTGACTGATCCACTGAGTGGTTGTTCTTCAACGGACGATATAACGCTGCGTACTGTTTTGCAGGCTGGTGAATATGCCGGAACTCCGCAAACTGTTTGCCCCGGTACTAATGTGCATTTGGGAAGAGCAGCTGAAGCGCTGGCCAGCTATGAATGGACATTGGCTGATAATAGTCCTGCCACAGGTCTGAGTTGTACTTTATGCGCCAACCCGGTACTCACTGCTCCTGATGTAACGACTATTTACAAAGTAAAAGTAAGCTATCCGGGATGTACGCTCCCTATAGAAGACCTGGTAACGGTAACGGTAAATCCGGCACCGGTTTTTGATCTGACAGATAAAAATTTCTGTCCTTCAGGAACAGTTGCTATAGGTTTTGGCGCTGCAGGTAATCCGGGTACACCAGCTGATGTAGCATTTTATACATGGTCACCTGCTACAGGGCTGAATAATACTACGATTGCGAACCCGGTTACTCATGTAACAACCATTACACGTTATGCACTGAGGGTAACTTATAACAATGGTTGTACACGTACCGATTCTGTGAGGGTGACACCAGATGCCATCATCGATGCAGGTCCTGATGTCACTGTGTGCTCAGGCCAAAGTACTGTTATTGGCAGCACTGCAATTATGGGTGCTACTTATTTGTGGACAGGCGGCCCATTTGACGGGCCTGCTGATGTAGCGCAACCAACAGTGGATCCCACGAGCACAACAACATATACACTATCGGTAACCTCAGGCAGTTGCACCACTACGGATGATGTAGTGGTAACGGTTAATACGCCATCATCCTTTGCTATTAATGGTAATGCAGCTATCTGCGAAGGAGGAATTGCAACAGTCGGTTATACAGGAGCTCCACGGGCAAATACGACCTGGCAATGGAGTCCCACAGCCGGTGTCACTGATGCTGCAAGTGCTAATACGACTATTGCAGCAACGACCACAACGGCTTACAGGCTTACGCAAACAAATATGGTAACTGGTTGCAGCAATTACAGGGAAGTTGTCATTGTTGTGCAACCCAATAATATAACAGCTACTGCACCTGATATAGCCATTTGTGCAGGAGAGACTGTATTGCTGCCATTGACTGTGTCACCTGCGGGTACTTACCAATACGTATGGCAACCTGCAGAAAATCTGTCGAATGCTTATGTGGCGAACCCGGGTATCACTACCGGTATTGCGAGAACCTATCGTGTAACTGTAACTGACAATACGACAAGCTGCCAGGCAGTTGATTCGGTACGGGTGACTTTAAAGCCCACGTCAGTTTGTTTAACACCGTTGCCCGTAACACTTACTGTGTTTAACGTTGTGAGATCCGGTGCAACTGCGCTGGGTAAATGGGAAACTGTGTACGAGGAAAACAGCGATTATTTTATCATAGAAAGAAGTGATAATGGAAGGACCTGGAATGCTATAGGCAGGGTAGCCGCAGCAGGTAGCAGTTCTTCTGTACTTGGTTACAGCTACAGAGATCTCCATCCTTTGCAGGGCAACAACTACTATCGTTTGCGAATGGTAGATAAAGATGGCGGATCGAAGTTGAGCCGTACGCACTGGCTTTATTTCGGAGATGACGCTCGTATTCATCTGCAGCTATTCCCTAATCCTGCGTCTGATCAGGTAACGATCCAGTTCTCCCGTTCCCTCAAAGGAAAGGCGACGGTGAAGCTAATTAGTTACCAGGGACAGGTTTTACATGCTTATGTAATGAATAATATCGGTCTGTCGTATAAACTGGATCTGCCCACGCTGGCCAGAGGAGTATACCTGGTACTCATAGAGGGAGAGGAGATGCGTGAGCATGTTAAGCTCATGATACAATAATAAAGGTCAATGGTATCTGCTATATTGATTTAATTCCTTTTATATACCCTCTTTGAGGCATTGTCCGGTATTTAAAAACGGTCTACATTTAACATGTCTTCCTGTTACGACTAACATTCTGTTAATACTCTGTTCCCGAATTTACAGCTAGCAACATTAATGACAAGACTTACGGGTTTTGGTATGATCCGTTTTTAAATCATAAATGCATTCTTTATGAGTGATACCTCTTTATATAAAAATAATCAGGGTGGGGCGCAGCATGCCTGGTCAGCGCCATCCGCACAACAATCAAACGATAATACTGCTACAGACAAGAACGAATCATTTGCAAACGCCCCACAAATAACATTGCCCAAAGGCGGTGGCGCTATCAAAGGCATTGACGAAAAATTTCAGGTGAATGCCGTGAATGGAACCGCTGGCATTTCAATACCGGTTCCCGTTTCAGATGCCAGGGGCCTGGCGCCATCGCTACAGATCAGTTACAATTCGGGAGGCGGCAATGGACCTTTTGGTTTGGGCTGGCAGCTAGGTGTAGGCTCTGTGAAACGAAAAACGGAAAGAGAGTTGCCGCAATATATCGATGAGATTGAATCAGACACTTTCCTGTTGTCGGATTCGGACGACCTGGTGCCTGAATATCAAAAAGACAATGCCGGCCATTTTATTATAGATGGTAATGGCGATTATGTACCGAATGAATACAACCATAACCTGGCAGGAATAACATACCGGGTTAAAAGATACCGACCTCGTATGGAAGGCGGATTTTCAAGAATAGAAAGATGGACGGACACCAACACCGGGTATACGCACTGGCGGGTAATTTCATCAGGTAACGTGACCACATTATATGGTAAAACGCCTGCCGCACGTGTGGCCGATCCGCTGAACGATGTAAGGATTTTTGAATGGCTGCCCGAATTTACGTACGACGATAAAGGTAAGTGCATGTTATATGAGTATAAGCAGGAAGATGCAACGGGCCTCGATCCGGTTATGCTGCATAATGCCAACCGCACTAATGGAAATGCGGCTTTCGTCAATACTTATCTGAAGCGCGTATGGTATGGTAACGCGACTGCTTACACAAACCAGGGCGAGGTTTTTCCGGCCACCGGTGAATTCTTTTTTGAAACCGTTTTTGATTACGGTGAACACGATCCTGTAAACATTCCGTTTAATGAAACAGGCGTCTGGTCGTTTAGACCGGATGCTTTTTCGCAATATCGTGCAGGGTTCGAAGTACGCACCTGCCGCCTTTGCCAACGGGCACTATTGTATCATCATTTAAATGAATTACCAGGCGGTTCTGCCCTCATTAAGGCGCTGATACTGCATCACGATAATAATGGCCAGGACGGCTTTAGCTTTTTGAAGCAGTCTGTTATGACCGGTTATACCAAACACGACAATGGTGTGTACACGCAACGGTCAACGCCACCACAGGCTTACGAATACCAGGCCCATAGCTGGAATACCAATGTTAATACCATTACGCCAGATGAAGCCGGTGGCTTGCCTGCGGGTTTTGATGAATCGAAATATCTTTTTATCGACCTGTACAACGAAGGGATGACCGGCATCCTCACCGAACAGGCCAATACCTGGCTATATAAGAACAACCTGGGCGAAGGCAGGTTTACAACCGCCGTGCCTGTTCTATCAAAACCTTCATTTAGCGGCTTGCCGGGACAGTTACAGGTGCTGGAGCTGGAAGCGAATGGCACCAAACAGGTAGTGAACTGGCAGGGTGGTCCCAAAGGTTTTTTTGAGTTGCAGGATAATGAAGAATGGCAGCCCTTCACTTCTTTCGAGTCGATACCAAATATAGATCTCAGCGATGCCAATACCCGCATGATCGACCTGAATGGGGACGGCATGGCCGATGTGCTGATCACAGAAGACGAAGTGCTGACCTGGTATCCGTCGAAAGGAAAAAGAGGATATGAAACATCAAAGCGCGTAACGAAGTCATACGATGAAGAAAAGGGACCGGCTGTGGTGTTTGCCGACATCGACCAAACTGTTTTCCTGGCCGATATGAGTGGTGATGGCATGCAGGATATTGTTCGCATCCGCAACGGCAGTGTTTGTTATTGGCCAAACCTTGGTTATGGCCGCTTTGGCGCAAAGGTGAGCATGGACCATGCGCCCGTGTTTGACGTTGATGACCAGTTCGCGACTTCGCGTATTAAGTTGGCCGACATCGATGGGTCTGGCACTACCGATATTATTTATTTAGGCACCAACCGGTGTACGATCTGGCTGAACATGCAGGGCAATGCCTATTTGCAAACACCTGTCGTAATAGAAGCATTTCCCGATAATAATTCCGTCAATAAAGTAAACGTACTTGATCTGCTGGGCACCGGTCTAAGTTGCATAGTATGGAGTAGTCCGCTTCCCGCCAGTAGTGGGCTGCCATTGAAATACATCGACCTCATGAGCAGTAAGAAGCCCCATATACTTATTGGGTACAAAAACAATATGGGAAAGGAGATCGAACTGCAGTACCTGCCTTCTACCAAATATTATTTAGCAGATAAACTGGCAGGTACTCCATGGGTAACGAAATTACATTTCCCGGTTTATTGCATCTCGAAGGTGATTGTTTACGACCGTATCATGAAGACCCGCTTTGCCAGTGAGTATACTTATCATCATGGTTACTACGATCATTATGAAAAGGAATTCCGTGGATTTGGCCGGGTAGACCAGATGGACTCGGAAGATATTGCGCATTTCGTTATTCAGGGTGGCACCAATGCCACCATCGAACAAGATCTTCACCAGCCGCCTGTACTTACGAAAACCTGGTTTCATACAGGCGCCTTTATAGACGGGCAGAAAATTCTCAACCAGTTTGCCCATGAATATTTTCAGAACCCGGTAGTGCCGGAAAATAGTTTGCCCGAACCTGAATTGCCCGCGTCCCTTACGGTAGCGGAATGTGCTGAGGCTGTGCGCGCCTGCAAAGGGAAAATGTTGCGCAAAGAAGTGTATGCACTCGATGCATCGGTTAATGAAGGCAATCCCTATGTAGCTGAACAACACAATTGCGGCATACGTTTATTGCAGCCAGCCGGCAGCAATAAATATGCTGTTTTTCTAACACATGCCAGTGAAGGCGTTACGTACCACTACGAACGCAACCCTGCCGACCCGCGTACCGCGCACAACCTGGTGTTCGAGATAGATGACTTTGGCAATGTGTTGCAGAGTGCCGCCGTAGTGTACCCGAGAAGGACCAATCCTTTACCGGCTGCAGAACAGGTACAACTTCATATCACTTTTACCCAAAACAGCTTTACCAATAGCGTGCAGCAAACTTTAGCGCAGCGCCTGCCGGCATCACATGTTTCCAGAAGCTACGAGGTCACAGGTTTGCCTGCACCGGTAGATTACTTTGAGTTGGATGATCTGCGCATCGATTGCAACAATGCCGCCATAATAGATTACCAGGTAACGCCCAATGGCAGTTTACAAAAACGGCTGATAGAATTGGCAAGAACACAATATCGTGGTGACGATGGGGTCACCGCATTAACCTTTGGCCTATTGGAGTCAAAAGGACTTATGCACCAGGTTTTTAAAGCGGCGTTCAACAATGCGCTATTGAACAATGTTTTCAGTTCAAAGATAGCATTGCCTGCGCTTACGGCTTTGTTAACCGATCCCGTAAAGGGCGGTTATATATCGGTTGATAATTATTTTTGGATCCCCTCCGGCACTTGCAACTACGACGTAGCACATTTTTATTTACCCACCCAATTTACCGATCTGTTTGGCAATAGTACCCGTTTGCAATATGATGCCCGATTTCTTTTCCCGCAGCAACTGACCGACGCGCTTAATAATGTAACAAGCGTAGAACAATACAATTACCGGGTTTTGAGCCCGGCTGTATTGAAAGATGCCAACGACAATCTATCGGCTGTACGCTTCGATGAGTTAGGCATGGTGGTAAGTGTGTTTGCCATAGGTAAAGGCACCGATGCCGGTGATGAGTACGACAACAGTAAAACCGAACTGCTCGGCGCCAGCGATTTTCCCGGTGCACTCATGCAATACAATTTAACCTCCTGGTATAACCAAACCCAGCTACCGGGTTTTGATCTCAACAATTATAAACCGCAACCCAATTATTCCAGGACCTTGTCGAGGGAAACGCATTACCATGCCGACCTGCTTCATCAAACCAAATGGCAGGAAACATACGAATATTCGGGTGGCGCAGGAAATGTTGTGTTAAGTAAGGCACAGGCAGAACCAGGGCGTGCCCTGCAGGTTAATCCTGATGGAACGGTTACGATAATACCTGATACCTTTCCCAACCTGCGCTGGATCGGCAATGGCAGAACGATCGTAAATAATAAAGGCAATGCCGTAAAACAATACGAACCCTATTTCAGTACGGCACCTGCATACGACGATGAAAAAGAAATGGTACAATTGGGTGTAACACCCGTGATGCATTATGATCCTGTAAACCGGGTGGTGCAAACCGATCTGCCAAACAGAACATTTACGAAAGTAACAATCACCGGCTGGCAGCAAATAAGTTATGACCCCAACGACACTGTACGCGACAGCGGATGGTACATCAGCCTGGGAAGTCCCAATCCACTCAACCCCGAGCCTTCCAATCCGGCGGTACGCGCCGCCTGGCTGGCCGCCAAACACCATAATACACCAGGCATTCAACATCTCGATAGTTTAGGCAGGGCGTTCTTAACCGTGAATACAGATGGCACGGTAAGTATTGAAAGTAAAAACGTACTGGATATAGAAGGTAATATCATCCGGGTTACCGACGGATTGAACCGGGCGGTGATCGAACACCGTTATGGTATGCTGGGCAACAGCCTGCAACAAACTACTTTCGATGCCGGCACGCGCTGGAGCATCAATGATGCTGCTGGCAAACAGTTGCTCAGTTTTAACGACAGGGGTTGTACATTCACTACCGACTACGACGCGCTACAGCGGCCAATTGCCATGTACGTGGAAGAGAGCGGCACTACCACGATGTTTCACAGAACTGAGTTTGGCGAAAGCCTGCCTGTGGCTACTGCCAGGTTGAATAACCTGCTTCGTACTGCCCATATACAGTACGACCAATCGGGCATCACCAACAACCTGCAATATGATTTTAAAGGCAACCTGTTGCGCAGCAGCCAGCAGATGGCGCAGGATTATGTAAATACGATCGATTGGTCGGTGATTGCCGCCGTTGCGCTCGAAACGGAAGTATATGAAAGCAGCAATGAGTTCGATGCTTTGAGCAGGATTACCAGGTCGGTGAACCCGCATGTGGTAACTGCACCGCAAACTGTGTTGGTGCCCACCTACAATGAAGCCGGACTATTGGAGAAAGTGGATATTATGATCCGCGGCGCTGCCACGGCTACACCCTTTGTAACGAATGTGAACTACAATGCAAAAGGCCAGCGGGAAGACATATTTTACGGCAACGGAACAAAGACCACTTACACCTACGATCAGGAAACACTCCGGTTAACGCGCCTGCTTACCAGCCGCAACAACGGCGCCACCATTTTGCAGGACCTGAATTATACATTCGATGCCGTTGGCAATATTACCGAATTGCATGATGCTGCACAACCAGATGTATCGTTCGATGGTGAGCTGGTGAAGGCCCGGAATAAATATGAATACGATGCCGCTTATCGTTTAACAAGAGCCAGCGGCAGAAAGCACGCCGGACAAACCGATACCAGCCATGCCGGTGTGGGTACGCCACCCAATTATCGCGATCATCCATTCATCCGGTCAGCTATCATCGATTCCAACGATGCACAGGCTTTCAGGAATTATACAGAACAGTTCCAGTACGACCAGGCGAACAATATGCTGTTACAGCAACACACCGCAAAGAACAGTAGCTGGACCCGGACTTTCGAATACGACAATGGCAATAACCTGAATAATCACCTCACTGCAACTACCCTTGGCGCAGATACATTTAATTATACGTACGATGCCCATGGCAATATGCATGGCCTGGAAACGCTGATCACTGAATCGTGGAACTTTCTCGATCAGTTCAAAGAAGCTGATCTTGGTGGGGGAGGTGCCGCTTATTATGTATACAATGCCGGCGGCCAGCGGGTAAGAAAAGTGATCGAACGACTGGATGGTACAAGAAAGGAACGATTGTACCTGGGGCCCGTGGAGATCTATCGCGAGTATAACAGCGCAGCGACCATTGTGTTGGAACGCGAGACCGTGCATGCAATGGATGATCAGAAAAGGATTGCGATGATCGATACCCCGGTTGTAAAGCCGGCAGGCAGTACTGAAATACAATTGATCCGTTATCAATACGACAATCACCTCGGTTCTGCTTCTATTGAACTGGATGATATGGCGCAACTGATCTCTTACGAGGAATACTTTCCTTTTGGCGCTACTTCGTATACGACTGTTGATGCAACGAGAGAAGTAGCTGCAAAAAGATATCGCTATACCGGCAAAGAAAGGGACGAAGAGTCCGGGCTCAATTATCACGGCGCCAGGTATTATGCCATGTGGTTGTGCCGGTGGACGAAGAGCGATCCCATTGGCATCAAAGGTGGGCTTAATTTTTACGCCTACGTCAATAATAATCCAATCATATTAAACGATCCGGGTGGAACAGATGCGCGGGTAAGTATCAACCACGATACCCATACCATTACCTATTCATCAACGCAGCATGTATATGGCACCCAGGCAGAGGTCGATCAGATGCGACCTGCTGCTACGAGAGCGACTGAATTTTTCACAAACGCATCCGGTACCGTTGATATTGATGGAACCACCTGGACAGTCAATTACGCGGTCGACTTTCAATATCATGTAACAACGGCTGCAGCCCCCACTCCGGGCGGAATAACCAGTAATATCAGCGATGCTCATGCGGCGTTAGGCCTGATGGTGGCCGGTCATGAGCGTATGGCTGGGATCCAGGTTTTGCACGATGACGCCAATATCGCCAATTGGGAAACAGCGCAATCACAGATTGGGGGGTATGCCGCTGGCGATAATGTCGTCGCCTTTACAGATTTTCCCGAGATCATTCCCGGTTCCGGATTTCGGCCTAATGGGCAAACCATCGAATTGCGGCAGACTCCGATGTTGGGACAAACAGGCCCACTGGCGCGACACAATTCCATCGTAGCGCTTGATCGCGGTAATAATGCAACCGAAGAACAATTGTTCAGAACACTGACCCATGAGTTGGGCCATGCACTTGGATTCGATGAACGATACACGTTTACCGGTTCCAGCGCACCGGCGCATGAAAGATTTGAAACCGACTTCATGGGCTCGCGGAATATGGCTAATGCCGGGATTACATTTAATGCAGACCACCGGGAAGCATCTGCCCGCTTTGCCATTAATGTTTCTGCCGGCAGAAACATGAGTGGCAGAGCTGCGACGGGGTTGCATGTGGATAGAACAAGAAGAGAGATAACAACTGACACAGGACCTAGAGTACTACCTGTACCGCAATACCTGAATGGAATGGCGAACTCCGACTACGCCAGTTCGCAAAGGCAATTACGACTTACAGAATGGTCGGTTTACAGAACAATGTTCAACCCACCACCGTCACCATTTATAGGCATACCAGGGCTTACCCCACGTGGCAGCGATGCAACCATCCGGGTATTCCCGCCTTACCGGCCGGAAACACCAAACACGATCAACTTACTGGAGATACGTATTCCGGGAACATAATAAATAAACCTTACATAACTAATTATTCAAATCATTAAATAAACCTATTATGAACACCCTGTCCATCACCGGAAAGATCATTCGCCGGAGTAACCAACTGCCGATTGCCAAGCTATTTGTTGAAGGTTGGGACAAGAATCCCGAACGAAAAGAACCCCTCGTCAGCACAACCACCAATTCCGACGGCGCATTCGTGTTACTGCTCGATGAACAATACACCGCAGAATTGTACAACGACCGCTATCCTGATATCTACTTCAAGGTATACGCCGGCAGTACGCTGCTGGCCAATACCGACAAAAGCCAGGTAGTGAACCTGCGTGGTAACAATGCGGATATTGTGATCGCTGTCGATTACAATGCGCCTGCTGCGCCAAAAGACGTATCCTATGCTGTCAGTGGCCAGGTACTGCAAAAAGATTTTCGCCCGGCTACAGAATACGAAGTGGAAATAACTGATAAGGGTGTACTAAAAGATAATGTGATCGCTCGCGTTCGTACAGATGGCAGCGGTCGTTTTGGAGCGCAGTTCTCCAATGAGATCTTTAAAAAAAATGGTAAAGATTCGCCTGACCTGTTCTTGCGTGTTTTCAATGGCAAAGGCCTTGAACATACATCTGCGGTCGTTTACAATGCCGCTTCACACACTGAATTCAATGAAGTGATCGGAGGTGGCCGCTTTCCCAAAGAATCGGAGTTTGAAATTCACCAGAAAAAGCTCACTGGTTTATTACGCGAGGTACCGGTGGCTGAGATCAGGCAGGATGATACAAACAATCCTTACAGATTACTGGCCGAAAAAACCGGAAGCCGCGAACAGCAAATGAAATGGCTGATCAATGCGCAACAGGTGGCAGAGATCACGCAAATGCCTTCGGCCTTCTGCTACGCGTTGATGCGTGCACAACTGGTGCCTGAATATGTTACCGGAGTAGCTACGCTGGTTGGTAAAGATCCCGAATACCTGATCGCGCTGCTGCAGGCGCTGCAAAAAAATGAGAACATTGGCGAGCCATTTATTAAACTGGCGCAGGAACCCCAGGCCATGTTGCATGCGCTTACCTTATTGCCCGAAGGGGCCGTGCCGAATGCCTTTGACTATGCCATCAAAAACCAGCTCGTTCCGGCACAAATGGCTGGCGAACGCGAAACGTTGCTGAAGCGATGGAAGGAGATCGTTGACAAAAGCCGGAAGTCAAACAAAGACGATTTCAGGCGACTGCTCAACAGCACCAGCATGAATGATGAGCGCAAGAAAGCAGCGGAAGCACTTTTTGAAGTACACGGCGATGATATACGCCGCTTGTCCACTTCCCTCGATAAAGAACCGATCGACGAAAAATCAACCAAAGAGTTGAAAGTGGTGATTGCCATCAACCAGTTTGTGAACGACGCGCATACGACCGCTGCCGTAAAAGAAAAACTGAATATTACGCGACCGGAAGACCTGCCACGGCTGGCCATGCTTACCGAAAAAGACTGGAAATCATTCAATGGCGATCCCTCCTCGAAACTGACCACTGCAAGTATCAAAGAACTTCAGGCTAAGCTGGAGAAACAATACCCCACGGCTGCCTTTGCCGGTAAATTAAAAGCAGATGATGCAAAACCGGTCGTTGAAAAAGAGCCGGTATTGAATTTCTTCGATGCGTATCCGGATATTGAATTGCATAAGACCAACATCGAAACATTCTTTAAAAAGAACAGGGAGGCCATCAGCAGCAAGTTCAGCAACCAGGCGGCTCTGAAAACAGACCTGAAAAAAATACAACGCGTATTTAAGTTAGCCCCCGATTACGAATCCACTAAAGCATTGTTGGATGAGAACATCACTTCCTCTCAGTCGGTATACAAATTGGGCAAAAAGCAATTCATTCAAAAGGTAGCTGGTAAAATTACCAAAGACAAAGCGAAGGAGATCTATAAAAAAGCCGAACGCTCTTATGCCGCTTCGCTGGCAATCGTGGGCGAATTGAAATCGCTGCAAACCGGTTCGGGACTGGCGGTGTTACCCAATGTGTACGAAGCCTACGAGGCGCTGGAGATGAAAGAAATGCCCGACCTGAAAACCCTGTTCTTCGGTACCGATAATTTTGAATGCAAGGATTGTAAAAATGTGTACAGTCCGGCTGCCTATCTTACCGACCTGATCAAATACCTCGATAAACGTGGCTCTACTACTCCCTTACAGTCCGCCAAAAAAGTGTTGTTCAAGCGCAGACCCGATATCGGTGAAATAGACCTGAATTGCGAAAACAGCAATACCGCTATCCCTTATATCGACCTGGTGTGCGAAGTGCTGGAAGATACACTGTCTCTTACACCGGTGATCGTTTCCGGCGGAATAGAAGCACAACTGACCGAAGGTCTTATAAAGGCTCCCGTAGTAACCGAATTCAAAGCAAAAAACCTGGATGTAGATGCAAAAGCCGCCGTTACCCTGGGCACTGCCACTACCTGGTTTATTCGCGATAGCCTGCACACCTATAAAATTGAAAAGAAGTTGGGGCAACTGCAGGTTACACTAATAAAGCAAACGCATGGCACCGTGGCCGAACGCAACGCCCTGCCTGAGTACATCAATTACACCGTTTACGATACCATCCTCAAAACACAAAAATACCCGCATACGCTGCCATTCGATCTGAGCTGGGAAGAAACACGAGGTTACCTCGACAAGATCGGTGTTAGCCGTGCGCAGTGGATGGAAGCCTTTCAGAACAAAGCAGTGCCTGCTCCCACAAACATTCAGCTAGCCGGCGAATTTTTGGGCATCTCGCCAACAGAAAGGGCGTTGATCACAACAGCCGATCCGGGTGCGCAGGCAACCTATTGGGGCACACTGCCTGGTATTGATGTGGTGGCTGTATTCCTCGAAAGATCGGGTCTTGAATACAAACAACTCCTGACTTTACTGGAGCAACGTTTCATTAACCCCACGCACAACTCGAAGGTGGTGCACAACGATGCTACCGCTAACCTGAGTAATAAGAACATCTCGAACCTGGATAACAACAAGCTCGACCGCATGCATCGCTTCCTTCGTTTATGGAGAAGGACCGGTTGGCAGATGTGGGAACTGGACATGGTATTGATGAATACCAAAATCGGTAACACGATCTTGAATGAAGCCTTCCTCATCAGCCTGCAGCACGTCATGAAGTTGAAAACGGCCATGAACAAACCGGTACAGGACCTGGTAGCCTGGTATGGCGATCTGAATATTACCGGCACGAAACCTCTGTACAATGCCTTGTTCCAGAATAAGGTCATCCTGAATCCATTGCCCGATGCCTTTAAAATAGCACTGGTAACGGAAAGTCCATTCCCCAATCCTGCGCCTGCTGCGCCCGATGGCAGTATCCGAACGATCACGGCACAATTAAAATCACTGGCCGCTGTATTAAAGCTGAAGGCAGAAGAAGCGGCACAAATAAAAACCACCTCTATCACCGGAGATGCGTTGTCTTTAACGAACATCAGCATGTTCTACCGCATCGCTTCCCTTACACGCAAATTGCGGTTGACCACCAGTGAGTATTACCTGCTGCTTAAGATCCTAAACACAGGTGCTGCGTTTGATGTATTTGCCGATCCTGCTACCACCCATCAATTCATCGAGCTGGTTTCTATGGTCCGCTCCTCCAAGTTTAGCATCTATGAACTGGCTTTCCTGTTGTTGCATGTTGACGAGGGTCCCAGACCTTTCATTCCTTCAGATGAAGCGATCACTGCCTTTATCACAAAGGGTAGGGATGCTTTACAGAAACTGAAAGATGAACTGCACAGCCTTACCGGCCTGCCCGATGAAAAAGCAAAAGCATTGATCGGTAAGATCGCTGCTATCGATGAAGCAGCCAGCAATGACACAATACAAATATTTAACGGCACATACACCGGAACGGTGGTAGAAAGGGATGCATTTTTAGATGCAACGTATTTATCGATGATCGATACGACTACCCTCAAAACAAAATTAAATACCCGCGATGCAGCACCTGCGGTAGATAAAGACCAGCGAACAATGGAGGCTTACGACGAGTTTGTTGCGCTGTTGCTTGCCTTCCTGGCAACCGACCTGTGTAAACAGGCGGTGTACCAGTTGCATGAAGACCAGTTCAAACTGGCTGCCGATAGCAACCAGTTACTACTCGATACAGCACACCTGCAGAGTGTAACAGATCCATTGATGTCATATTGGTTCGATGCCGACCTGCTGGCAAAAGACAATACGGGTAATTATATCAATGCCATCGACACTACCAATTTCCCCGAACTGTTCCAGAGTTACCACTTGCTGAAGAAAATTGCTTTACTGCAGGCTAAGCTGCCTGTCAATGTAGATGTGATGCGCTTGCTTATTACCAATGCCGGTGATTTTGGTATACTGCGTTTTGATCAGTTGCCACTGGCGTCAGGTGCACTCAACAGTCATTTTGAGAACTGGAAAAGCTATGTGCAGTTGTACCAGTTTACGGCTAGTTACCCCGATTCGGAATCGGGCGCCCTGTCGGCTACATTACGAAAGCTGCTGCCCGTACTTGATACGGAAGTGAATTTCCTGCAGTCCCTGGCCGACCTTACGTTATGGGACGTTAATGAACTGACTGAACTGAAAACACGCATCGGCCTCGTATTTCCTGCCGGCTACCAGAAAATCGGCACCTATGTACGGCTCGATAGCTGTATGAATTTATTGATCACGCCGGGCATACAGGCTGCGCAAATACCTACGGTCATCAATCCTGCACCTGTTGCTGCCGATGCCATCAACGTGAAGCAGTTGGTGAAATCGAAATATGAAAATGAACAATGGCTGAACACCTCTGCCAATATACAGGCCGTGATCCGCGAAAGAAAACGCGATGCGCTGGTAGCACATTTTACGCACCAGACCATCAACGGCAATACGTTCGCTGATTCAGATGCCTTGTTCAGCTATTATTTGCTCGATACAGAAATGGGATCGAAAGAGGTGACTACGCGCATACTGCAGGCGAATTTGTCGATCCAGATCTTTGTACAACGATGCCTGATGAACCTCGAAGCCGAAATAGTAGCGGATGCAGACGAAGACGATGGCTGGGAACAGTGGGATTGGATGAAATATTACCAGGTATGGGCTGCAAACCGCAAAGTATTTATTACGCCCGAGAACTGGATAGAGCCTGAACTGCGACTGGACAAGTCCCCGTTCTTCGAGGAACTGGAGAGTGACCTGATGCAGAACGAGGTGAACAAACAGAATGTGGAGAATGCGTATCTGTCGTACCTCGAAAAACTGGATAACGTGGCAAGGCTGGATGTAAGCGGATTTTATTATGAAGAAGATTCCTACACCCTGCACGTATTTGCCCGCACTTACGACGATCCGCATATTTATTATTACAGGAAATATGTGGAAGACCGTTACTGGACACCCTGGGAAAAAGTTGACCTGGAGATCAATGCTACCCATGTAATACCTGTGGTGATCAATCGTCGCCTGTATTTGTACTGGCCCGAGTTCAGAGAGCAAACGATAGAGGTGGCCACTACGTCTATGCCGGCCCTGCCGGGCAATTCTGCCTCTACGGTACCGCTCGACCTACCGCGCAAGTACTGGCAGATCCACCTGTCGGTGTCAGAACTAAGGAACAACAAATGGACGCCCAAGAAAATTTCGAAAACGGCTATTGCCAGTCCGGATAAAACATGGGGATCGCAATACCTGTACAGGGATTATCCTAAAGAGAATTTTTCTTTCATACCTGTCGACCTCATCGATATGGCAGGTCGCTACCTGATAGGCTGTCATTTGAATACAACCCCGGATAACGCGAGTTCATATTATATGTCGCCTGTCGACTATTTCGACCTGGGAAGCTGCCATGGTACACCCGAAGTGCTGGATGACCCGGCTGTAAGGAACCTCATCAGCAATCCCATTCTTCCGCAGTTTGAAAGGAGTGAACTGAAATTCATGGAAAGCCAGGAAGCGAATGTTAAAACAAATGATGTGCTGGCTTACCAGCAAGGCAACCTGTTCATCAACCACCTGCCCATTTTAGACAAAACACCGGGATGGTTCAGAACACCGCAGCCTTCACAATTGTCGTTCTTTGATAAGATCATCCTTAAAATATTCTCGCTGTACATCAATGCGGTTAACGGTGCGGCTGGTCATTCCTCCTCCGATTTCAGATGGCCACACCCGGTAGGCACCTTCCTGCCATTCTTTTATGAAGACAAAGGCCGTACCTTCTTTGTACCGCAGGAGATCATACTTACCAAGCGTAAGCCGAATAACAACGAGGTGTTGAAAGCAGAACTGTTTTATTCAGACATATTGAAGATCTTCCAGGAAATTTTGCGCACCGGCAAGTTGCCCGATATATTAAAACCCTTCTTTGAAGATGGCCAATGGCCCGGCATTGAGTACAAGTTAAAGTTCAACAACTTCTATCATCCCTATGTATGCTTCATGATAAAGCAACTGTACATGAAGGGTATCGATGGTATGTTGAAGCGCGAGGTGCAATTGCTCGATCATACGAAATTCCCTGAATTGAAATCATTTGATTTTGCGACTACTTATTCGCCCACCTCATTGGTAAATGCGAATGATACCAGGGTTGTGCCCAACACGCTCGATCCTGATACACTTACCAACCCCGGTTATCCAAAAGAAACAATGGATTTCAATGCCTGGGGAAGTTATGGCCAATACAACTGGGAATTGTTTTACCATGCGCCCATGATGATTGCGCAAAAGCTCAGTAACAACCAGCAGTTCGAAGAAGCCATGCATTGGTATCATTATATTTTCAATCCTACCGACGCTTCGGCGCTGCCATCGCCGCAACGGTTCTGGAATACCAAACCCTTCTTTGTACGTTCTAACCCGGATTATATCAACCAGCGCATCGACCAGATATTGAACCTGATCAATGGTGGCGATGCCGACCTGATCAAGGATGTGGACGACTGGCGCAGGAATCCCTTCCAGCCACACCGCATCGCGCAATTCAGAACGGTGGCTTACCAGAAGTCGACGGTCATGAAATACCTCGATAACCTGATCGCCTGGGGTGATAATTTATTCAGAACAGATACGCGTGAAAACATCACCGCTGCCTCGCAATTGTACATACTGGCTGCCGTTATATTGGGACCCAAACCAAAGACCATCCCCAATTTCTTTGAAGTGCCCATCATGAATTATAACCAGTTGGAATCGCAGCTCGATGCTTTCTCGAATGCACTGGTGGAAGTGGAGAATTTCATTCCTTATTTCACCGACGATGTACAGGAGTTTAACGATGGCGGGATGCCTTTGCCTGACATAGATGTGTTCTATTTCTGTTTGCCTTCCAACGAAAAACTGTTGGCTTACCGCGGTACCATCGCCGATCGCCTGTTCAAGATCAGGCATTCGATGAACATCGATGGTATCGAAAGATCGCTGGCCTTGTTTGATCCCCCGATCGATCCGGGTTTACTGGTGAAAGCTGTAGCTTCAGGCGTGAACCTGGGTGCAGCCGTATCAGGATTGAGTGCACCATTACCACATTACCGCTTCAATGTTTGTTTGCAAAAAGCGAACGAGTTCTGCAACGAAGTGAAGTCATTGGGCGGCGCTTTGTTAAGTGCCCTGGAAAAACGCGATGGTGAAGAAATGGCATTGTTGCGTTCTGCACAGGAAATACGCATGCAGGAAGCTGTAAAAATTGTTCGTCAAACACAGATAACTGAAGCGGTTGCCAATATCGAGCAGTTGAACAAGACCAAAGCCATTACGCAGGAAAAATTAGATTACTATTCGTCACTGGATTATATGAACCCCGCAGAGATCGTGGCCTTCTCGCTGTCGACCGCCAGCACGGTACTGGATGCCGCCATTGCAGCAGGTTACATATTGGCCGGTGGGTTAAAAGCCATTCCACAGTTTGTAGCCGGCGCCTCGGGCTTTGGTGGTTCGCCGCACGTGACCATCGATATCGGTGGTGTTCAATTTGGCGATGCGGCTGAGATCGCAACAAAGACTATGTCGGCTATTGCCGGCGCCCTGGACAAAGGCGCAGGCCTGGCCTCTACACAGGGTTCTTATCAAAGACGCCAGGAAGACTGGGATTTCCAGGTTCGTTCGGCCAATAAAGAGATTGCGCAAATAGATCAGCAGATCACCGTGGCGCAAATACGTCGCGATATTGCGCAGAAAGAACTGGACAACCAGCAACTGCAGATCGATCAGTCGAAGGAGATGAGCCAATTCATGCGCAGCAAGTTCACCAATCAGCAATTGTATGAATGGATGATCACGCAGGTATCGGGTATTTATTTCCAAAGCTATCAGATGGCATTTGATATGTCGAAGCGCGCAGAAAGATGTTATCGCTACGAACTGGGTATTCCCGATTCCGGCTTTATACAATCTACCTATTGGGATAGTCTGAAGAAAGGCTTGCTGGCCGGTGAAAAGCTCGCGCTCGATCTGAAACGCCTGGATGCTTCTTACTATGATAAGAACAAACGCGAGTTCGAACTGTCGAAGCATGTTTCATTGAACCAGATCGACCCGGTGGCATTGCTTAAGCTGAAACAAAATGGTGTTTGTTTTATTACGCTGCCCGAAGAGATCTTCGATATCGATTACCCGGGTCATTATTTCCGCCGTATTAAATCGGTAGCCGTAAGCATTCCCTGTATTGTTGGTCCGTATAACAATGTGAACTGTACGCTCACGTTGCTGAAAAGCCGCACCAGGGTAAATGCAGATGCATCCGGCAACTATTTGCCAACCGACCCGGTGGAAGATGACAGCCGTTTTACGTTCAATTATTCTTCGATCCAGCAAATGGTGACCAGCTCGGGCCAGAACGACAGTGGCTTATTTGATGTGAACCTGCGCGATGAGCGTTACCTGCCTTTTGAAGGACATGGCGCTGTGAGCGAATGGAAACTGGAACTGAACACAGCGTTCAAAAATTTCGATTTCAACAGCATCGGCGATGTGATCATGCACGTGCGGTATACCGCCAGGCAGGGTGGAGCCGTACTGGGTACAAAAGCCAAAACGGAATTGAGCAGTAATTTTGATAGCATCATTAAAACTTATGAGAACGGTACCGGCTTATTTAAGCTGATAAGTATGAAGGCAGACTTCTCTACCGAGTTTCACCAGTTGTTACATGGCGCTACGCAACAGGTTAATTTAAAGATCACGAGCAACCATGTGCCTTACTGGTTAAGTGGCAAGGACCTGGATATCGACGATACCGTACCGGTGACCGTGCTACTGAAATTGAAAACAGGTCAAACCGTCAACCTCAATACCCTGAATATGCAGATCAACAGCGTGCCCGTTAGTTTTGCACCACCAGTGGTATTGGGCGACTTGAAACAGGGATTGTCTACTCAAACCGGCACGTTCGCACGTACCTGGAATATTGAATCGACCAGTAATTCGCTCGATGCGTCGAAGATCGACGACATCCTGCTGGTAGTGAAATATAAAGTGGTGTAATACCATTATTATAGAGCTTTTAAAAACCGCTTCAACAGCCTGGTATACTTACCGGTGCTCGTTGGAGCGGTTTTTCTTAATTGAAAATGGAGAGCGGGTTTTGTGCGATTTCTACGTGGACCCGTTCTTACAAAGTGTTAATAAAAAGTATGTAAAGTTTCTCGCGTCTTTTTAAAGTTCCGTAAAACGCCACGGATGACGAGCAGAAACGCATCCATAGTTTATCTCAATTAAGCTGGCGGGCTGTAGGTTACAACTTTCGAACCTGTTTGCAGCAGATCTTAGTAAGATTGTAGATTTCTACAATGGGTATTTGACAAAGATTCAAACTTAAACGTGAAAAAGATATATGTGTCAGTGATGGGGATTGCGTTCGAACAAAAAGGCAATTCCAGAAAAAAATTTACTAAAGATTACAGGTCCGCTGGATGATGTAAAGCTAACCTGAGTTGTATTTGTGCTAGCCAATGTTAACCGCGCTTTTGTGTTAAATAATTAGAAAACAATAGCTTGTTGATAGATCGACCAAGATGATAATGATGGTGGTTGGGAGCCTCGTCCGCTTCGATATGAATCGGATACATTAATTTTATTAAATGGAAATAGGTCAATTTGAGCAAAAGTATGCCATTCATGATGCCTGCGTTAGACATTACAAGGCTGAAATTACCAAGGCAAAAATCGGGGTTCGGTTTCCGATCGCTCACGAAGTTATATTCGAGCTAATCGAACGGATGGACGAGCTTTATGTCTCTATGCTCCTGACTGCCCCAAAAGGGCTTTTATCCGGAACGATGGTGCTTTACCGGTCTTTAATCGACCATTGGATCAAAATCCAATATCTTATTGATAAGACCACGACCGAGGGCAATGACGCGACCGCTGAACAATATCAGAAGCATTATTTCATTGCTGATTTCTTGGGTGAACAGGGCGGCGCGATGGAAATGGAGCAGTTAGTCGATGGGCAACCCAAAATGGATATTCCGACATACTTAGCTAAAAAGTTCCCGGAACTGGCGGGATTTGATAAAGACAACCAGAAAGAGCTATCGGCCGCTACGGTTCAATTTAAGCTAAATACGATGGTTCGGCATCTGACGGACAGTTACAAGAACCTCCCTAACCTTCGTGACGGCGGCAGGATCATTGCTATGACGCTCCCGGAATATTCCCAGGTATCATCCTTTGGCCACGGCGGCCCTTACGCCGGACAACTTCGGCGATCGCTTCGGGAGTCTGGGCAAACAGAGGAGCGGCTACGTAACCAGCTCCATATCGGCCTGACGATGCTAGGCTCCTGCAAGGAAAACGCCTTTTTGGTTTATGAGGTGGATAGTTCGTTCCAGACTATCTTAAAAGAGATGCAAGGTCTGAGGGATCTGTCCGCGTAAGGTCATTGGTCTAACTTTACATGGCGAGCCCGTTCCTGGCTTTTAGATCTTCTTGCCAATGGGTAAGATCGCTCCAATGGTCTCCCGGGAGGTCCAGAATAGAATGGTCCGCAAGGATAGTGTTCGGGCCACTTTGATGGAAAATTGTGCTTGGCATTACCGACGTTAATCCTGATCAATTATTGAGTTAAAGACATTTCATTGCAGGATAATAAACGATTTGCATAGTATAATGCAGGAGAAGGTTTGATATAAACTATTACCAATTTTAAGAAAGATTGATGACAAGGTAGTTCAAACGAACTATCAGCGCATAAAACAAGATGTACAAGACATTGCGGACGCAGTGATGGAAGAATTTCTAAATGATCCGTTGAAGGAACCCTTGATTATTAGGAAATAAAACTAATCTTAGTTCCATATATGCATCTCTTCCGGCGAAAACAAATTGGATTGCGCACTTTGATTTCATGTTTTTCATATGACCATTGCTCCCGAAACTTGTGCAACCACATATACCGTATAGGGCTATACAATTATAACGTCAAACAAATAAAAACTTGAGCCGGCTTTAGTTTACATACAGGTATAAATCTTTATATAATAGCAGTAACTATTTGTATAGCTGGTCTACAAATATAGAGGACATTAGATAAACCATCCCTTGATTAATTGATCAAGGTCAATTATTTTCCTTTGAACTATTTTTCCTCTTTTCGGCTTCTGGTTTTCGTCGGTATAGCGTCCGATTATGTTTTGCGAGACGCTCAAAAAAGCGTAAAATGTTTGTGGTCATGAAACTTAGCAATTGCTGGCATTCGTGGCCATACGAATGTCTTTAGTATAGGCAACAGCGGGGATCGATGAATCCTAAAATCTAGGAAATCCAAAATATGGCGAGAAACCAATAAATGTTAAACAAAACCCTTATATTTAACGTTAGCGATTTTGCCGCCACTCCTTAAGTTCTAAAAAAGCAAATGTTAGAAGTAGACCTGGGTGTAAAATTTGTAAGCGCAAATATGGCTTACATCATCAACATATTTTGGGAAAACTCATTTGCTAGTAAGGCTGTAAGTTTTAAACTTAATAAATTAGAATGGATAGGAAATTCCGAAATATCATTCTTGTTCAGTTGGATCAGGGCACTGGAAGATAATGAAATACGCATATTAGTCTATACTCCTTCGTTTGAAGACATATTAACGACAACCCCGGAATATCATAGAAGAAAGTATTGTTATGAGCGGATCGTTAGCCAATGGCGCCTCCAAGAAAATATTTCCACTACCACTACTCTCATAGGCAGCGACTTTAGGGATACAAGGATTATGCCAAGCAATTTTTCGCAATTTTTGCCTTTACCGATCCGCCCGTTTGATACTTCGACCTTTGACCAGGATTTTGAGGCTTTATACAGTCATTATTTTAGCTCATTTTCAAAGCAATTAAAGCAAGCCTTACAGAAAACAGAAATTACTTACTATGACAGTGCGTTTCTAGATTACTCTATCATTAAAGAACTATACTCAAATGTTTGCCTCCACGCCGAGTCACAAAAATCTGTTGAATGTTTTTATTCAGTAGGCGTAAATAAAAGGTTCAGTGGTACATCTGCGTATATCTCGAACCAAAGATTGGAAGAGCTTTCAGAGCTCGAATCGCTGTTTTTTCAACAAGATGGTAAATATAGAAATATAGATTTCGTCGAAATTAACTTTCATGATTTTGGAATAGGCATAACAGAATCCTTAACTGAAAAATACTTGGCAGAGTCAAAAAAAGACCTTGCCTCATTTTTTGGCGCACATTACAAGGTTCACGCTAAACAGATTCTTAAAAACAGGATACTTGAATATGCGGTATTACTGTTTACATCACGTTACGAATTAGACCGGAAGTTGGAAGTACATGATTTTATTCCCAGAGGACTATTTATCTTAAAAGAAATAGCAAAAAAATACAATGGATATTTGGAGTTTGTCTGTCATGATGCAGCCATTTCGTTCAACTTTACAAACGGTGAAAAGCAAATTAATTATGGCAAAAACTCAGAAGGGGAAATTAAATTCCCAGGGACAAGGATAAAGGTCATTTTACCGGCAATGACCCCGCAAATCGCGAAATCAGGTGCTGCATTTGAAAAGATAACTCTCCCTTCCAAGTATACATTTAGAAATATTTCGTTTCTGAAAGAACTCGCCAGTTGCGAAAATCAATTGAAAGGCTTAGAAAACACTGATGATGCCAACGAATATAAAATAAAGCTAACGGCCGTTTTATTCGGAAATATCCTTTCGCAGTTTAGGCACCTGGAAATACATACTGTTGTATTAATCGACTTTGCGGGAATTGAACCTAAAAGTGCAGATTATTTTAACAAGTTTATTTATTTCATCACCCATTTCCCGCTCTACGGAGTTAATGGTCTCATCTTATACAACTTAATAACTAAGGGGCTAAACTCCACAGTGATTTTCAATGATTCAAATAAACTAAAATCGAAAGGGTTCTCACCCTATCTAATCCCTTGCATTTATATTGATCAATCGGTTGAATGGTTGGGGGTCACTCAGAAAGAACATGGGGCTATATTTACCGAATTATGGAGTGGAAATACAAAAAATGAATTAATCAATCAAGATATTTTATATTACAACAGCAGCACGTTAATAAATATACAATCATCGAATAGAACTTTTCAGATAAATGTTAATCTCCCAACTTTTTTTGAAGTATTGGCCCAAATTGAAACAGAAATTACAAATTTAATTCAGGAAGAGCTGGATGGCAATGGCATTAAATTCTATCTTCTTCAGGACGAACAAAAAAATTATAACGATGTTGTAATATCCAAGCCAGGCACTTGTTTCCTGGCGTCAAACGGTCGGTACTTGTTAAAATACATCTCATTTAATGAAAAGCTGTATATATACCAATATCGCAGGATGCTTGCTGCGTATTTCGTTTTCAAGCTGCACGGTTGTATAAACTCGAGCATGAAGATGAAAAAGATTAATAAAATATTATCAGTAACGCTAAGTAGTCAGCTCATAGGTAATGAAGTTAGAGAAATTCTTAACGCTTTGTACGATATTAATGTGGAGCTTGTGGCTCTTTCAAACTATTATAACTTTGAAAACGAAGAGAGGTTTGGTGATATAAAATCCAAAAGCAAAGTCATTATAGTCAATGATGTAATTTCGACAGGTAGCCTTACAAACCGAATTATTAAGTCGATTGAAATTATTGGCGCATCCCCTTTGGGATGCCTCGCAATTGTCGATTCCCGGAGTTCAAAACCGCCTTCAAGCGATGTACCAATTATTGCATTAGGACGTTTAACTATTGAAGACATGGATGATCCGCCGCGTGGATATAAAGTGGAGGTAATAAACCCAGTCTTGAATGTCCCCACTTCCATGCCCAAAAGCAAATCAAGAGAAAATGTCTTAATGACAAGAGACGAGTTTTTAACAATTGTAGATGAAAAGTACCTTGTAGTCGGTAACCTAAGAAACAAATCCGTTTATTTTAATTACTTCTTAAAAACAAAAAATTTGCTTTTTGATGACTCAACGGCTGGTTTTCCAGTTCTAAATCAATTGTTGAAAAGCTTAAAATTCAGAAAACAAAATTCAATAAGCGGTGAGCTTCGATCCCTAAGCAAAGGACTTGAAATTGTGACAAAAAATATCTCAGACAGTGGATTAGCCAAAAAAATAGACAAACTTCGACATGAATTTGACATAATTAATAAAAAGCTTAGTCCTGAATTATTCGACGAATATCAGGTGGATGTAGTCTTCTATCCATTTTTATCGGACATGAGTGTGGTTGAAAACGACTCAACACCATTTTTGGAAAGTTCGTTATCAAAAAACACTCCTCAAATTTACCCAATACCCAGAATACTGACCACGAGGGGTTGGCGGTTTTCGTTTCCCCCTAAATTTTTAAATGTATTATTTAAGAAAAATAAATTATCTGTCTTAATAATTGACGATGGTTCCTTGACTGGAGAAACAATTATGCAGATGATAGATTCGATTAGTTTTTTATCAGTTAAATCTATCGACGTATTCTCCATTTTCGGGCGCTTGGAAGACTTTCAAAAGGAATTGTTGTCTCGAATAAAAAGTATTCAGGTCAAGGACGCGGTCGCTCCTATCAATATCTATTTTGGTACTCATTTCAATATTCCGGTACATAATATTTCTGAGAGCCCTTTCCATGTCGAGATCAAAGAAATAACGCAACTCCAGGAACGTCTAACTAATATGAATATTGAACTCTCAGACCATTTCTTTAATTTTCTTGAAACGCGCAAGCAATTGTTAGCTCAGTCTTACTACCCGACTTCAACCCAATTGGGCTTAAATCTCTTCCCTCAGGTATCCAAAAAGAAATTATTTATATTCAGGGATTATTTGGGACGCTTTGGAAGCTACAAGTTGTATGCAGACGACTTCCCTCTCGAAGATCATAATTTTTTGATAAAAGACACGTCATCAATTCTGACATTGTTAACTGCCCTAAATATAGAACCTCAGCTTTATCAAACCCTTAAACGAATCTATTCTAAAGAAAAAATAGCAGATGTTTTGGCAAATATCAAACACATTTTTCTAGAAACAAAAGAATTATTGACAGAATCATGGATGCAAGAGTTCTATATCAAGTCACTCTTTTATCTAAATCAAAATACCTTCTTTTATGCGGACAACCTTCTTTGTTTAACCAAAATATTGGATAAACATAACCAATTAGGTAAAACTTCATTTACTTATCTTGAATATTTATTAATACTGGTTAAATTAAACATCAAATCTATTGACAATTCTTTTTCTTACAAATCTTTCGAAACTCATATCGAAGAATTCATTTTAAAGCTTAAAAGCGAAAATGCAGATATATTTAAAGAGTTTCGGTTTGTTTTTCAGGTTTACACAGAAATCCAGAAACGGAAAGTGCTTGACTATAGTTTCCCGATCAACAAATATTACAAACTCAGCCAATACTATTTGCAAGTCTTGATTCATGAAAGCAAGCACGATGACCGTTTATTAACAAATGTTTTTAAGGATACTAATAAGGCCATTTCTGTGTTGCTATGGGCAGTCGAACACGGAATACAGGAAGATTTTAATACAAACGTATCTGACTTACAAGAGAAACTTGAAAAATTAAAAAATGATTATCAAAAGTACCCTGAGTTTAAGTATATAAAAGACATTCTATCCGACTTTTCCAAATATGCAAACACTGACGTGGATCTTGATCTTTTAGGCATTGAGGAAGTGCTGCTAAAATTCGAAAATGTCTTCAATAATGTATCAAATTACAATACCTATCCCAATATTTTAAAACTTAAGGAAAATATAGACGATTATCAAAATCGAATTTTAGCGGTAACCGGTTCGTTTGCACAATTTATAGTCAAGTCACAAAGCCATTTAATGGCAGAATGGAATAAGGCTGAGTCTGAATATCTAAAAAAGGATGATTATGTTCCCATTGATTCCACAAAAGCGAGCGATTTTATTTTAAACGTAAACCCTTACGCTTTAAATCTAGCATTTAGAAATCTACTTTCGAATAAATATACATACGCAAAGAACGTGAAATGGAATATTTACACGGAGGAACATGATGATTATTATGAGATATTTTTCAAACAGAATTCCAAATTCCTTTATGATAAAGGAGATGGAACGGGCCAACACATCATTAAAACGATTTTGAATAACTACGGCATATTATATAAAAGAATATCGGACAATCCTTATACACTAAGAATTTCATTTGAAAAAAGTTAATTATGGAGTTAGATATTGTATTTAATATTGATTATCCAAGCGAAAATGGCATAGGCCTTCTGCAAGAAGAAGTTCCGAAATATATTAATTATGTCCAAGTGGGGGACTTTAATCAATTCAAGCGGCTAATCAATTCGATAAACGATGATGTCCTGTGTTACATTTGGGTACATCCGTCATTTAGTGCAAAACGAGTTCAAGACGGTTTTACCAGTAAGATAC
The DNA here is from genome assembly GCA_966212235.1 of uncultured Niastella sp. GTDB lineage: Bacteria > Bacteroidota > Bacteroidia > Chitinophagales > Chitinophagaceae > Niastella. The sequence continues at coordinate 95,979 of CBIHPP010000011.1, forward strand.
TCATTGAAAGTGTACCTGAACTTATAAAATGCAACATTTCCTTCAAAGAAATAACCAGGTCGACTGGAAAAACTTCGTCAGATCCAAAGTATGTAAACGTAGGAACAATGTTAGACGCCAAAAAAAGCATGACATGTTATAAAGGTTCTGATCTCAAGAACCGCTTAAAACCTGTTTTACTTGCGGAGCCCAAACAAGAACCCAGGCTTCGGCTGGAAGTATCTATTAAGGGAGATATAAAAAACATCAATCAGCGTCTAAAAATATTGAGGCAATTTTTTTTGACCAAGATAACTAATGCTGGTTTTTGGTATACTGACTTATTCGATCTTGAAGAAGCGCACATCAACGGAATATTTGGATTTCCCTATTGGTCCTTCCGAAACAATATATACCAATACTATTTGAATTTAGAAAACACAGATGCACCTATTATAGATGAAAATATACTGCAGGTACCGGCTATAATTAGGTTTAACCAAGAAAAAAAACTATGGCAGATTGATTTATCTTTTTTTGATGAAGTATCGTTGCGATTTGAAAAGCAAAGCACTGAATATGCTGAAAAGCTTTCTATTGCCACATGCCTGTATATTATACACGAAGCGATTCATAAAACTCACAACCTTGATTGCAATACGGTAGAGGGCATAGGGAATTTTCCGCGTATCATTGAGGAAGCGGATTATCAGGCCGATTCTATAGCGATTTTATCGGAATGCGCTTTTCAGTTATATCAAATGGGCGGTCTGAAAAAAATTTCCCCCGCGCAACTTATTAAAATTTTATGTGGTATCATTGAAATCGCAATCGAAACAACATTTTCTTTCAATCCCATCCAAGAAGAACTAAAATTGATCCAAGTAAGAAGAGTAAATAGATACCTAATCTGGTTCTATCATTATTTTAAACTTAAAAATTATTTAATAGAAACCATAAATTCTGAAAAGTTACTTCTTAAAATATTATTACAATTTTCATCCAAGCCTTTAATTGAAATAACAGGCCCGGCAATTAAATCAAACCAAGGCCAAGACAGGACATTCTATGACCTGAATTCAATAAAGCATATGGAAGAAGTTGCAATTCTGAAAATAAACAATGAGATCGTTCGAATGGGGAAAACTCAAAGTATTAATTTTAACGAATTATATGATGGCATGAAGCAATCAGACTTCGACCGAATGTCGCGATTCATAGAAACGCTTTTTTCCAACAACAAACATGCTCTTTCGTCAGGAATGAATTAATGCTAAATTTATAAGATAATTAGGCTCGATGATAATATTTTTGTGATTTTGCAAGTCTCAACAAAAAAATGGAGATTTATTTAGAAGACATACTTTCATTGAAAACAAATACCTTGCTTAATTTTTGCTGCGAACGTGACGACTTTCATGCCTGGATCAATCAAACGTCACACTCGATCACATAAGAGGTGATTACCCGAAACACATTTATACGTAGAACAAGAGCCAACTATAAATAAATAAACAAACCAACGCAAAAGAGCCTAGCATGCAGTACATAAACGCTGAGTGTTCTCATGGCGGGGACCATATTCCTCATAATGTAACGCCGTTTGAAAAAATAAATGAATTATGTACATGCATTTGATTATCTCTTTTTTCCCGACTCAAATTACATCCGCTCTATAACTTGTTGCAATTCCGATATACGACACTCAACGTTCTCCAGCACTATGCTTTTGTAGGCGCCCTTCGTATACTGTCCCTCCCTGGTGATGATGCATTTATCTACACTTTGAAAAGACTGCCCGTACTTGACCGGTTTGGATTCGGCAATATGTATGCGATCGCAAAAGCCCTTGAAATGATGCAGCTTTGAAAACCAATAACCTTGAAGAATGATGTGGAGCTTGTCATTGATCATCAAAAGCGCCTGCACAGCGCGAACAATTTGATTGATATCTGTTTGCGTACGCTGCATCTGGCAGTTCATGGTTATCAGATGAATGTTGGGATTCTTATTTAACCAGTGCTGGTACTTAGCAATATGAAAGTCGTTAACTGCATAAATATGCGGAATAGTATTTATTCCGCTTTTTTCCAGTAACATCGAAGATACCAAGCTTTTCTTTTGGTTAAGTTGTTGTGCGAACGGGCACTCTCCACCAAACACAGAAAAATTAAACCCGCTAACCGCCCAAAAATCCATCATGCCAAGCTGTTGAAACAACTCACAAACAGAACGTTGGTGCCAGATAGTTTCGATTAGCACATCGAGCCCACTCAAAAACAACACTACTTTCTTTCGTGCGCACAAATGCCTGATAACTGCAGCCTCACGGAACGAGATTTTGCTTATGACATATTTACCGGCAACCAACCTCAACGGCTTAATGAGTATACCAGCGAGCGTCAATCCTACCACCTGAGATTTACATCTGTAAGCGAGATTGATAGTGCGATAGTCGAAGACGGGTATATACGGGTCATTAATCTGCAGGGAACTGTTTAGTCCTACATCAAATGACAATCCATTCACTTCGTTTAAGAAGGAATGAATTCGCGAGTCCTGGCAGCTCACAATATTAGTCGCTGATGGATTATAGCAAGGCACAATGACCTGGTTGGCCTCAGCCGGATTTATATCTGGCATGAAAACACCGGTGCTAACGCGGCATTGATAGCTGGGTTTCAGTGTATCACCGAACAATTCTCGTGAAACGTGCATACATACCGTTTGGTTCCCTGACGATTTTACCCGCGTAGCTGACCCCCAAACGGGCGCAGGTTTCAATCATCATGGATTGTTTTAAGCTTAATTTTCCAATGATAGATGCCAGCACAAGGATATAGTGATATGCGCCTGATTTTTGTAAAGTCACGGGCACATCCTTTTTTACGAGAGGTGACTCTTTCAGTTTTACGTGGAAGGAAAATTCGCAGGTCTCTGCGATCTGGTCTTGCCTCGATCTGCCACCGCTACCGTTGGGCACGATGGGCTCCCTTATCGTAACCGTATCTTTACAACTGCGATCCGGTCTGTTTTTTGATCCCATAATTGCAATTTTTATGTATTGAATATGTCGACCGACAAATTCATAACCAGGCCGACCATTTTAAGTGGCCAGCCGACTACAAAATGCTTAAAGGATCAGAAGAGAAGAGCGTTTTTAAAACCCAAATGGTATATCTTTGGGGCCTCGTATTAAAGAAGCTCTGCTTCTTCTGACCGGTAAGCTTGCTTATCGGTTTTTGTTTTATATCTTTATCATGAAGCTTTGATATATTTATAAATTTCCATCATTCTTTCATCTACTAATTCCTCTATTACCTGTTCCCAATGTTTGAAAGCTACGTTGCAACTCCTGCAAACTTCCGGCAGAAAAATATCTTCATCTGAAACCAATAGTGTATACTGTGGCTGCGTTAAAGCGATATAGATGGTACTGAGATCGCCACTGGTCACGTGTCTGCTCTTTCCAAAACGCCATTTTTCAAACTTGTCCAGGTCATCAATGTTCAACTGAACAATTTGCTTATATGCTGCAACCTGTTGCTTCGTAGTAAGGCCGTGCATATGCGTTTTCATTCTTGAAATGGCAAGGCTCCCAGCAGGCAACAGTTCATGCACCTTGAAGAGCTTTGCGAGAACGATTAAATGGTTTATATCGTTGGCGATATACATCAATTCCGAATCTGCAACACTTGAGATCCGTATATGGATTTTAAGTGATCAATATTTGTATGCATGATCTCGGCTGCTTTTGACCACATCATTCTTTTCTCTGCCAATGCGCGTACTAACAGGGCCTCTTTGCGCACTGGTTTTTCCCTGCTGGGAAAGTCCCCAGAACCGATAATTTTCATTTCATTTTTTTTCCATTCCTCGTAAGTTTGCAGCCATGTCCCAAAATCACTGGCAGAAATAAATCCTGTTTCATTTGCACGAAAAATGATTGCCTGGATGGAGATTCCATATGTTTCTTTGATTCGCTTGAGTTCACTAAAAGAAATACCTATCCGCCTTTTGCCCAACTCATCAAAAAGCACTTCTTCTGGTATCAATACAGCGCCAGCAAAATGATTGCAGTAACGCTCAATCGTTTGTTCATCAAGATGGGTGGCAAACTGTAGTATCAGGTGCGCCAGTTCGTGAATAGCGGTTAATCTTTTTCTTGTCTTTGTTAATACGTTGCGATTTAGTACGACGACCGGGATTTTATTGTTCAACATAGTGCTGAGCCCGCTAAAATCTTCGTTATAATTTACCTCAACAACGTATACTCCGTTGTTCTCTAGCATATCCACCACGTCCGCAATAGGCACAGTTCCTAACTTCCATTTTTTACGCAGTTGCTTGGCGGCCTTTTCGACATCTTTACGATTAACTATTCCCAAATCTCCTACTGGGTTGTCAAATGCCCGCTCAAGACCTAGCAAATCTTCAAGGTTAACGAAATAACTTACTTCGTTCAATATTTCCTGCTTGATCTCTATGAGCGTAAGTTCCTTTACTGTCTTCTCACATTTATGCCTAAAAGAAATTTGCCCTAGGGTATAACGATCTTCAACGTTTTCGCGGAAATAATCGTAATCCTTGCCAAATATTTCACAGATGCGCATGAGCATTTCGCTGCTCGGTTTCATTTCACCCGTCTCAAGCCTATGCACCGCCTGTCTGGATACACCTAACTGATCTGCTAATTGTTGCAGTGTCATGTGGTATACTTCCCTAACCTCCTTTAAGCGTGTCGCAAAAGCCTCCATAATGCATGTTTACAAAACAAATATAGCAAGTTTGTCAATTAAAAAAAATATTTTATAAAACCTAGATTGACAAGCGGATTTTGATGATCAATGCAGACGCCATATCGAAGCGGCCAGAAGCAATTTGCGGTACCTTTTTGGCAGCAGTTCGGTATTTTGGCAGATATTAACGGGATCGTAATTATATGCCACGGAAGACATAACAGTATTGTTAGATGATACGCAAACACCCACGGGGCTTTCAGAAGTGGCTGCATACCTTTGTTCATTAGCGCTTAAGACGATAAATAAAATTGATTTGATGAATAACCCGTCTGAAGTCTTTAATGGGAGTTTCTGCTTTGGGTGAACCAGTGAGTTTATAGTCGCATCAATGACCAATGTAACTGCCGGGTTAATTTTTCGCTTGATAAATCAATAATGCCAAAAACCGTAAGGATTTCTAAACTTTTCAACTTAAGTCATTTGTTTTGGGAAATTGTCAATCTAATGCACTTCCAAAAGCATTGCTTCCTTTCCTTGTCGCCTAAATCTCAAACCATTATACTGACGACCAACTTTATGTCGTCCAAATACCTGTTCGAATTTTATCATCGCGGTCATGCTTATAACGGTCAGATGTAGCAATTTCACTTTTTTATACCGGTTGATAACCACGTTGATTCTAAATCCCCCAACTTTTCAACATGATCCCAATTTGACTTGATCCATCCAAACCAACCGCCTGAAAGTAAATGGGGGTAAAATGCAAAAAAGTCCATCATTGCTGATGAACCTCTTTTGCGGGCTGTAGGTTACAACTTTCGAACCTGTTTGTGGAGGATATTAGTAAAATAATAAATTTCTGCAATGGGTATTTACTGAATTTTCAAAAGGCAACGTGAAAAAGACATATAAGCCGGTGATGGGGATCGAGTTCGAACAAATGCACAATTGATAAGGAGACAACGATTTACAGTAAAATTCACCTTAGGTAACCATTTTACAGCACATTATATGAGTTTACAGCCTTTTCAAGGTACGCGTAATTATTTTACTGCACTATGCTCATAATATAATCATTTTACCGTACAGATTAACAATTTTACCGTAAATTACGGTATGCCTATAAAACCAGCAGGATATCAATGGCTTAAGGAGCAGTATGGCTTATCGGGTTATTTATTGACCCACAGTTCATATATAGGGAATAATGATTCCATTGAATTAACCTCCAAAGGTAATATTGAACAAGTATATGGGGCAAAATACGCCCCCGATGCAGATACGCCATTGTCACACCTGGAATTCTCTTTAAAATATGATGACCTGAACCTCGATTTTCTTAAAACCGTGTTGGGGAAAATACCTGTTGCAGAGATTATTGCTTTTATTGAAGCTGCACCCTCAGGTAAATACGCCCGGATGATTGGTTTTTTGTATGAATTTCTGACGCAACAGAAGCTTATTATTAATAAACCGATATCCGGCAACTATGTGGATCTCCTGGACACAGATAAATATATTACTGGCAAAACAGTAAAGGATGCGCGCTGGCGCATCAACAACAATTTATTAGGCACCGCAGCTTATTGCCCGATGGTGAGAAAAACGAATATCCTTACTGCCTTATTAAGCCAGGATATATCGAAACAAATACAACAGTTAAAAAATGAATTCCCCCCCGATATCTTCAGACGGGCAACCAGCTATCTCTATACGAAGGAAACCCGCTCTTCCTATGAGATCGAAAAGGAACAGCCTTCTGCCGACAGGATGGAAAAATTTATTGCTTTGCTGGTCAGGGCTGGGACAGAGCAGACAGAATTACTATTGGCTGAAGCCCGGCTGACACAGTTGCAAAATGCAATAGTCGATTCCAGGTTTGCTGCGACCCGCTTTCGTAATTTTCAGAACTATATCGGGCAGTCATTATCCAATTACCAGGACCTGATCCATTATGTGTGCCCGCCGCCAGCTATTCTATTGTCATTGATGGAAGGCTTAAAAGATACAGCATTTAAAACCATAGGCATTTACCCGGAAATAAGGGCGGCTATCGTTGCTTTCGGCTTTGTATTCATTCATCCGTTTGAAGACGGAAACGGCAGGCTGCACAGGTTCCTGATACACGATATTCTTGTGCACGACGGCGTTGTACCGCAGGGATTGATCATCCCGGTATCGGCCCATATGCTCAATAATATCAGGGATTATGATGCTGCACTGGAAAAATATTCGAAGCCTTTGATGCAGCAGATCAGGTATGATAAAAAGGGAGATGGTGAAATTGAGGTAACCAACCTTAAAGAAGTCGTTAGTTATTTCAGGTATCCGGATCTGACCGATCAATGCATTTACCTGGCCCAGGTTATTCATGCAACCCTTAAACAAGATATGCCGGAAGAACTTGTATTCATACAACGATATGACGAAGTAAAAAAAGAATTGCAACGCATTGTGGACATGCCGGATAAGGACATTAATATGATGATTGTTTTTCTGCATCAGAATAAGGGTGTATTTCCCAAGAGAAGACGTGATTATTTTGCCAAACTAACCGATGAAGAAATAACCTTGATGCAACTGGCATATAGAAAAATATTTGAGTTAGGCCCTGTTGAATGAATTAGCGCTAAAAAACTACTCGCTTCTATATTTTAAACAGACGCCAGCCATTTACTTCCACAACCATCCGAATTTTCGGGATTTGCTGCGTATCATAGAAGACGATACACGTTTTTCTGAAAAGGATTTTGCGCTGCCCATTCATTATAACGAAGCCTTCCTGCTTTCAGTCGCCTCCCTTAGGAAAACGTTTAGGAAACGATGCGAAAGCAGCAAAAAGCTATATTATAAAAGCCAACCTATATAGGCAGGTACATAACTAACTTACCAGGCAAATGCGGGTGGCGCATGTATCAGATATCGGTGAAGCGTGAGAGTGTGGATGAAGATAGGGTAAACAAAAACGATTACGGCCTCAGCGTGAGGTGCAAATGATCCCTATGCTTGCTTTCCACTTGAGTTTGCCCGTTGTTTACACTACAAGCTGATGAAGGATTGCAGATAAACCAAGGTGACAGGTATTGTGTTACGACAGGGAAATTAGTGGTCATAGTTTGCCTCACAGTTTTTGCAAAAGCATTTTCCGCACCGCTGGTGCCGAAATTGAAAATGACGCCACTGCCCATCGAACTTCTGATGGAACCGATATCAATTCCTCTGCCCTCGATATGCACATGCGATCCTAACCACGGGCGCCAGAGGCCGGTAATGTTTATTTCACTGGCGCGTATACCGGGGTCAGTGATAAGTTTATAGAACACGGCGAAAATTTTTGTACTGGTATTTTTTAATACGCCCTTATATTCATCCACAATAATTGACGCAATTGCCCAGCTGTCTTTCTTAAAGATTAGCTGGCAATCTGCGTCAATTATGTTTCCATTGGCGATGCGCAAGCGAATAGTGGTTGAATAATCGCGTTCGGTGCCCGGGACTTTCGCTAGGTTCTCCCAGGCCTGTTGCTGGACCATCGCTATTTGAACGCTGTCGAAATTGGGTAGAGCGGTTTCTTTACCGGTAGCGGCAGCCAGTGCTGCCTTTGAAATTTCTGTTTGATTGCATGAAATGTATGCAATGGCAACAAGGAATAAATACAATTTCATATTGATTTTAATTTACAAACTCACCTGTGCGTGATATTCATTTAAGATTTTTGCTGCTTGTTTAAGCGCTACAATTCCACCTATTTTCTGCAGGCATCTTACCTGGTTCATGATCGTCTTGGTAAATTTTTCAGTTGACTTAGCCCTACGGTAGCGATCCGCGGCCTGCCCGAAGAAAAGGGCAGCGAGGCTGTACGCGTCCTGCTGCAGTCCCAACTCTTTTAGCTCATTCACTCCGGCCAGCACTTCATATGCCTGCCCAAAATCATTTTGTTCTTTACTGGTAAGTTCATCGTCACTTTTTTTACTGAGCAGGATTATCGTTTGCTGTGCTTCCAACCTTGCATCTGTAAAATTCAACTCCTTCAGATACACATCTGATAGTTGAGCCCTTACGCTTGTATTATCGGGCGCAAACTGCAATAAGTATTTATACATGTCTTTTTTGATAGCATCAAGACTGGGTTTACCCAATAATGCATCAGCAATTACCTGTACCGTTTCATTAGGATGCCTGTAAATAAGTTTGCCATTCTCCACAAATTTTTTGATGTCGTTTTCAAAACTGAGGATGGGAAGTCTTTGTGGATCCTCGGTCGTTGCGGTGAAATATTGTTGCAACCTATCAAGCCGGTTGACAGAGTTTACGGTAATGACTACATCATACTTGCCAGCGCGCAACGGAGAGAGAGATTGATTGACAAATGCTTTTATCTTTAATGTTTGCAGCAGCTCATCTTTTAACCGCCCTTCATTGAAAGGCACTGTGAAAATTGCCGTCTGAGTTTTTGCAGTGGCATCGGCCGTAAGCGCAAAATCAGCATAATCTATACTGTTAAGCGTATTCGCGGCACGCACCCGCAGCTTAACCTGGTCGGCGGTAAGCCAGTTGTCGATGCGAACTGTATACCTTTTTTTAAACAGCCCCAAAAAACCACCTCCTTTTCTTTGTTCGTCGTAAGGGGCAATATTGGCAGTACCGCTGATGATGATTTTTATCTCGTCGCCGGGAGCCAAGGCATAATAGAAATCGTCTGTCAGCGTAATGATGGTAGCATCGTTATTCCACACATTTATTATCCCCTGCAGCTGCAATTGTGCCAATACCCGCGTATCAAAAAAGATGAAGAAAATGATCAAGAATATGGTAAATCGCATAATTTTTGTTTTAAAAGATTGCTGATAAAAAACACTTCTTCTTTTTAGGTTGCTCTATGGGCGTTGGAGAAAACCCTTTGAAATTTCCTCTGTTCATCATCAATGGTTGTTTATTTTCGTCCAGGTATGGTTTCAGCGCCGATGGCTGTACCCTGTTCTGAAGCGAAGGGTATTTTTTCAGCAACGCCTGGAATTGAGCGGCAGGTGATTCTATCGCCGGGTTTGCGGCAAGTGTAACATTCAAAAATTCCTTGGTGCCTCTCTGTGCATTGTAAGGCAATTCAACCCTGTAAGCATATTCGGTAAAAATGCCACCTTCGAGCATTGAATAATTCTTTGTATACTGATAGAAAACTATGAAATACAATTTTTGAATAGACTTCGCACTACCCTTCGGCTCGACGCTTATCTTCCAGTCAGACCTCAGGTTATAACCTTCAAAATTGTACGGTTGATAGTCGTTGTTGGGACTGTCCCACCGGTATTTCAGATTTTTTGTGTAATAGGTCGGTATGATGATGGTTCCGTTCTTGTCAATTTCAATGAACTCATCGGCCGAGCTTCGCGTTTTCCTGGCGAGTGGTTCGATAATGCCTGCCTCATTCACCGATAAGCCTACATTAGTGACTGTAATAATATTTTGCTGACGTTGCGAAGCCGCATCGATCGCCAATGGAATAACCTGCAGGGTTTTTATGGACGTGTAAGCAGAATCGAATCCATAAGTGTTGTCGGCCGAAAGCGGATCAGACAGATCGAGGTCGAATTTAAAAATAGTATTTGGATGCCTTTGCCAGCGCTGAAAATCGCGCCATTGTTCGGGCGTCACTTTCTCAAGGTCCAGCAACTGGTAACTGATCTCTGCCAGATTTTCTCCGTACTTGAGTTTATTGCTGGTAACGCCATCCGACACGAGTCCATGTATTTTTGACCAGTAAGAAAACAATCTGAACAGGTCTTCCCGCGAGCTGGTAACATCGGGTTGAGATATCCAGTCGAACAGCCTTATATCCGGGTCGATGGCTAGGCGTAAGTTATTTTGATCGCTGAATATGATATTATTCAGGCTGTTGCTTTTCCCATACCAAAATGTTGCAGCCTTATTGAGACGTTGATAATAAAAACGAAGTCTTTCCGCATAAAAGAACATCATAGGCAAATGACCGCCTATCTTCCTTCGAATATCTTTTTTTCTGTCGGTAATATTGTTTACGATCTTCGAATAACCTTCATGTTCTTCCATCATGATGTCGTACGACAGGTTCGCAATGCGCGTTTCGTACAATGCGACCTGCTTATTGAACTGATTATCCCGGTAGTTGTCCATCAGTTTTACATACTCTTCGTTCAGCTTTACTTTTTCCGTGTAAATACCGCGTAATTCGTCTACGACCTGGTAACCGCTGAAAATGGCATCTGCTATACCCAGCACCGTATTGACAGCAGTCCCAACCCCGGGAAAAGCCATATCAAGCGCCCTCGCGGCCATTTGACGCATCAAAGCACTATTATCTGATTGCGGCATCTGGCCCATATTTTCCCCTTGTACTTCACTGTTATTATTTTCATCCACGAGGTCGGGTATATCTTCTACCATATTATTTTCTATAGAAGTATCGACTGCCGCGCTGAATACGCCATTGCCGATGTAGAAAGCCGTGGCCTCATCGAACACCTGCTTTTTTTGCGCCGTATTCAGCTGTGCATTAATCAACGTAAACAATTCGCCCACCTTTGATCTGTTTCCAGACTGATCTATCACGACTTTTTCAAAAATTTTATACAATTCGAGCGGCGTAGTAGCATTCTTCAGAGAGTCATACAAACCACGGTTATCCTTATAAAGTTTTACAATGGCCTTCGTTGCGTCTTTATCAATGTTCAGGTATTTGCTGATGTCCATCAGATATGGTTCGCCGTATATGAACAAGGTATCGTGCAATACTTTGATCTTGCCTGCATGCTCTGAAAATTTAAATTCTTTCAGTTTGCGTATGAGATCCTGGTAAGAATGCGCCGTTAATAGTTGCGACAGATCTTCCCGGGCTGCATAAGGAAAACATTGCAAAAAAGACTCCGGCGAACTGTTGATCACTGCTAGCAACAGTGATTCAAAATGCGACTGGTCATTGATAGTATGCTGATGCAGATATGACTTGAATACCTTGAAGAGAAATTCATTTTTTACCGATTCAGACAGGAGTTTATCTGCCCTGCCATCCAGGATGTTATCGACCAGTATCTTTTTGATGCTTGCATAATCCTCTTTCTTGACCATTTCAACAATGATGAATGCAGGTTTTAGCTTATCGATCTTCACCCTGATCTTTGTTACTTCTGCGGCGAATTCCGGCTTGCCGATCATTTCAAGGCCTATATCGATGATGTCATTGTAACGCTTGTCTTTTATGGCAGCATATGCAGCTTCTCGATAGTTCCTGAATTGTTCGTACTCCTTGCGAAAATTTTCGGGAATGTATTCCGATTGCCCCATCCAGTCTACAAAGTCTACTATATTCTTCATATTAGGGTTTGCGGCGGTCATCTGGATTTTTTGCAGCAGCTCCTTTCCTTTTTTATACTGTTCTTCTACTTCATAGTAAGTAGCTTTCATTTCATCCCATTCTTTTTTCCAGGATTCATCCACAAACCCTGAATTGGCAACGGCGTCCCCGATTTTCAGCACGTTGTCGACCGTTATTTTTCCCGAAGCAACCGATTTGATGGTTTCAAAAACGTCCTTCCCTTTCTTATAATACTCGCGAGCCGTGATGGCTACATCATACACATCTTTGTAACTTCCCAACAGACTGGTGGCAAGCTCTTGATTACCGGCGAGGTAAGAAAGACCTGCCTGCGTCAGTTGCTTGCTGAAATCCTTTGTAACGTCTATAGGAACTCCCAGCGTTGCATTGCTGATGGCGGATGACAACTGGCTCATGATGGCAGCATCCAGGTCCTTCAGTTCCTTTTCCTTTCTGTCCACTTCACGGGTGAGGTGTTTTTGCCGCTCTTCGATGCCTTTAAGCCGGTTGTCGATATTGCCGAGCTGCTGATCATAAAAACCAACTTTAAACTGTGTTTCATCAATCTTCACTTTTTCTATCTCCGACCTGTGGGCCGCCAGCTGACTCTGGAGTTCATTTATCTCCTGTTTTTCATCGAGGTCTCCCTGGAATTTCAGCAACGTTTCGATACGCTGGTAAGTAGTATTGAATTTTGAATAGGTATCGTTGAAAAATTCATATTCCTGCACTGGAAATAAAGGCTTTTCGGTAAAATCCTTTCCCCAGAAACTATATCCTGCTTCGAGAAGTTTTACCCTGTAATTGATATCGAATAGCAACAGGTCGTAGTTACCTTTTATCTCTAGCGAATTCCTGATTTTATTTTCAGCGCGATGCAGTTCTTTTGATATCGAATCCAATTGATCGAATGACGAAAATTGAAATTCACTTAGCTTTTTGTACAGTTCCCGGCCTGCGGGTGTAGACTGGTTGATCCAGGGATCGAGCATGGCCTTTCTTGCCTCTAAAAAATAGAACCTAGCAGAATCGATGAGGGCAGGCTGCGAAGAGGTTGCCTGTATATCGCTGGCCTGAAGATAATATTGGTCGGCTAGTTGTTTATAAGTATACCCAAGCTGGTATTTGCCAATATATGTGCCGAGAAAAGGATCATAGTTGGCTATTGCATCGAGGTCTTCCCGAGAAAGGACTTTACTATATACTCTTATATCGTCGATTAAAATGTTTCGCTTTCTTACCTGCGGGAAGAATGCAAATGCAAAATCTTTTGCTTCCTTTTTATTTCCGTTTGTGAATACATCGTTTACATTCAGGTTGGGTGCCGAATACGTTACAGTCGGGTTTGCCACCCTGAATAGATCATCGGCCTGCACATCAATGATCGTGTTGGATACAGAAAATTTCATCTGGCCCTGTTCATCGATTTGTATGGCAAATAGCTGCCAATCTTTCAACGATGTAGTTAATTCAACCTGCGTTTCGTTTTCGAGCTCCACCGGCTCTTGAAGTTTGAGGAAGATAATAGCATTGGCGCCTGTTGGGTCCCTTTTCTCCCAGAGGTGAAATTTATACTTCCCGAACTCAATATGCCCGATGGTGATCTTCGTGTCAGTGGAGAGATTGACGTCGATTCTCGCCCAAAACGTAACTGTCAGTGGAAATTGGATTATGCCTTTTAGCAGAATTGAATCTTTCATTTTCCCGATTTTCAACACATCATTGGCTGCATAAATCCTTGTCTTCCGTTCTATGGTATTATCGCTGATAGGCCTGAACGTATAGTTCTCACTGGTATTGATAGTTTTGATAGCCGCATTGCCATCGCCATCGAAGGGGAGGTATAATATCAGCCGGTCTTTAATATTTTGTCCGGGGGCGAAATACGGTAGCAACAGGAGTAGCAGCAAACGGACTGCGCGGTAAAAACGAATGAAATTTTTGGGAGCAGACATAAACAAAATTTGTATGGTCGCCAATATAGGCACTTTTGCTACCGGCGACAAGGGTGTTTTTCACGTTTTTATACCCTACCAAGCCAAACCAGAATAGTATTGTTGTATCACTTGCATTAAAGCGGACTATCTCGCCGGTGTTATCCTTGAGCATAAGTATTTATTGAATTATCAGAGGATTTGATAATAGAAACACCGCCGAGGCAATGGGTATGTTCGAACAAGAACAATTTAAAACTGCATACTTAACTTATAAAACAATTCGAACATAAAAACGCCTTCAAATTCAACAACTTGAAGGCGTTTCAATTTATCTGCGGAGAGAAAGGGATTCGCCCCCCGGCCCTCACCCCTCCAACTGATAAGGAACAACCAACTCCACCCTTACACCAGACTCACCCTCCGTTGTTTTTTTATCGACGATAGTCAATTGGGCGACCGTCTTTGTTTGCCTGCTTAATATGGCCAGGCGTTCCTTGTTAATGACAGTGGATAAAGACCGTTTAGGATGACCAGTTTTTTCCGCTCCCTGGAATCCTCTTCCATTATCTTCTATCATGCAATGAAGGGTGCCGTTCGTCTTTTTGATGCAAATGTTAATCCGTCCTTTTTCTTGTTGGTTAGTAAAGCCATGCAAAATGGCATTTTCCGCAAAAGGCTGTAACAACATGGGCGGTATCAAAATCGTTGCCTGGTCGCTCACCCCTTCCACTTCAATTGCATAATCAAACTGGTGATGGAATAAGGTTTGCTGCAGCTGTAAATAATTCACCAGAGCTTCCAGTTCATTTTTTAACGGAACAAAGGAGTGCCTTGCGTTTTCAAGGCTAAGCCGGAATAAGTGCGCCAATCGCTCAACAAACTCAGTGGCTTCATCGGTATTTCCTTTGCGGATCAAACGTTGAAGACTGTCGACTGAGCTAAATAAAAAATGGGATTCTATTTGCCCTCTCAGTAATTGCTGCCGTAAACTTTCTTCCCTGATGTGTCTTTTTAATTGCTTGCGCCTCCATAACCAGAACACCCCCAAGCCAAGGATCGCGGCGCCGAAACTAATGCGAACAATTGCTGTTCGTTGCCTCTCCCGCATTTTTTCGCCCGCCTGGTTGGCTAATGCCAGTGATTTGATCTGATTGTCTTTTTCAAGCAGGCCGTATTGTGTTTCCAACTCTCGCTCATTTTACGACCTTACGCAAATCAGATTTTTCCTACGGTCATCTACAGAGCAAGTACTACTAGGTAGACGAAAGCACGAAGAAGAAGGTGTATGATTATTCCTCGCAAGCATATCCGCTTATAAACCCGCGCCATTTAAGCACTCAGTACAAAAAAGCCTCTCCTAAGAGAGGCTGCACTAATCAAATACCATTAACCATTAAACCTTATCCTAAGCCACCAAGTTACATATTAGTTTAATGTATATCAATTGATTTCGCACAATTTCTAAATACCTCGAACTAAAAAAGAAGCCTTCAAATCTAGGGACTAGAAGGCTTTAATGCATTTTGCGGAGAGAGGGATTCGAACCCCCCGGAATTATTTGCGCCCTGACTACCGGTACTTGGCGTACGTAAAAGCCATTTCGTCGTTTTGGCAAAATTTTAAAATGCATATTCTTCATTTACAGTAGCATACACAGCGCCGATATAAATATTCAACCGCTGTTAGTTTGTTTTCTACTTTTATAGCACAGATCCAATACCAATTTCCGTCCCCCCTGATATTTATGTATTGCTGTTATACATGGTGATGCAGTTATTGCCCCAGCACACTGCCGCCACTTTAGACCTCCATTAAATACCTTGTCCAATGGCAAAAATTCATTTGTCACCGGAAGACTTTGAAAAATGGCAGAAAGTAAACTCTATTCTGGAAAAAGAGTTTTCCTGTCTTCATACAATTAGCCTCCTTGCCAGGAGTGTGGGCACCAACGAAAACAAACTCATAAAAGGATTCAAATTCTTCACCAATACTACCATACATGTATACGTTACCCTCGCACGCCTGGAAAAAGCAAATGTTATAGACCCGCATCAACCTGAACCGGCATTTGACCTTAAAAAAACATCATATATGCAAGAAATACAAAGTTTGTCCGGATTTCTCCGCAATGGAATTTCCATTTATTATAATCCCACAGGCGTTGGCTTTTACCGCAATGAAGATTGCTCCTTGTTTGTGTCCTGCCATTATCCAGGTATTGAACAAAAAGACAAAATATTCCTCGAATTATTCCAGGAAGTAAAAAACGCGCGAGCGCTCATGACGTTGTTGCATCTGACGACAATAGAAGATTTGGACGCTGTTACAGCTCAGGATTTGATTGGTTTATACGAACAGGAAAAACTACATATTGTATGCACGCTAGATGGCTATCTGCAATATGGAATCAGTTTTAAAAAATACAAAAACAAGTTATGGGCGAGAAATACTGATGAGGATATTCACGAGGTGAAAAAGCAGTTACAGCGACCAGACGATTTTATCAGTTATACGGTCGGTTATTATACATCAAGAGGAGTAATGATTAATTAGGTCGGAGCTGTTTACTTTTTAACCAAGCCAAATCCAGCCATACCTGCCCACCGCTACCCGAGGGATCGCTCTCTCCGCCCCAAATATAGGTCGTGCAGGAAAAGGTTACTATCGAGGTTTAATGCTATGAAAAACCTTCCCTAAATACAAAGAAGTATAAAGACCATCCACAATTTTTACGGAAGCGTCGAATCCCGTCAGCACATTCAAAACTACAGAGCAATACAAATACCGCCCATAAGGCTGCTAAGTCGTAGAACAGGCTGTAATTTGATCATTACAGCCTGTTTGCATTATTAAAGGTTGACTTTGAAGTACCGGCCCCTATGAGGCCGAGCACCACTTTAGGCGATGCTGGTAAACACCAATGGAGAAAATGGGATTATTTGTTAATTTATTAAAAGAGATCCGCCAAGAGCGGCCTGTTACAAAACACGCAAGCTTTATCATTTACTAATACTTCAACTTGAAAGACAGGCTATTCCATCCCGCTTTTGCTGTAATGGTACGCAGCGGCTAAAAGACATTCCACATCGTTATGAACCAGCAGCACTTTTATGGGGTTTAATTTGATTTGATCACAATCTTCGAGGTCGATTCCAGCCTGCAGCCAATCTCTCAATTCCCGCCTGATATAAACTATCGAAAACCTACTGAAAAACGTTTTGATCACGGCATGTGGATTGTCCGCCTGATCGCGTGAAAGTAAATAAACTTTATCCAGGTATAGCTGTCTTGTTTTTAAGGCGTTTCTATGCATTACATAAATCGCTTCCAGCAGCAGTTCCAGTTCCACGAAAAAGGACTGAAGACCTTTTCTCTGTTTATCCTCCTCATAAACATGATTCCCATTAACAATGGCCGCATGAAACCACCGGCAAAGGTTTGTTCGAAGGCAATCGAAATCGATGCTTTCAAAAACGTTGGCAATGACTTTTAAGGGCTCACTTTCTACCAGTTCGATATTAAGGGGCGGTTTATTGCAAACTACCTGTTCAATCTCAAGGTTCATGACAGGAAATTTTATGGTTCATTGATCTTTATTATGAAGCATCCAGCAGGCTTCATCAATTGCTCTACTTTCTCATAAAAGGAGATATGATTGTTACGGTCGAGCGGGTTTGCCGATATCAGGGCTTGATAGAATGGTTACCGTGCACCCCCACATAATTTCTCCAACGTCGTTAAAATGATAGCACCGGAAAAACTCTTGCAGAACTGGAACCGGGTTATTGCTTTCTTGATTGGTTAACCAGAGTGGCGTATTATGCAATTCGGGATGATTGTTGACAGTGTTAGCAATGAAGTTGACTTTGCAAGTGGATTTGTTTAATGGCTGTACCATAGGTAAAAGTTTTAGGTTACAGAGGGTAAATGGGCCTTCAAGGGAAGGTGAAGCGAAAGACGGATTAAAAATGGGTCAAATTCAAAGTATATTCGAATACTTTTGGATTTTAGCCGTGTCGAATAATGTATAGGTATAAAGTTAATGAATTATTTGATATGATACACAATCGTGTATCAAAAAATCTTATAGATTCCCGGAATTTACGATCATGGAGCAAAATGAAAAGGAATATATTAAACTGAAATTGGCCGCGAGTATCAGAAAGATATTACATCAGAATAAGCAAACAGAACAGAAAAACAAAGGTGAGGGAATAGAGGATGTGTCTCTTGTTGATTCTATGCGCCAGTTGGAAGCAGCTTCAGGCTTAAGCTTTACAATAATCCAAACTATTTCTTCCGGCAAAAGGGATCCGCAGTTTTCAACTATCATAACATTGGCTGAATCCTTAGGCATGTCATTAAGCGGCTTTGCTCAGGTATTTGAAACTATTAAAGATTCAGAGATCGCGGAATTCAGAAGAGAAATTGAGGCTAAAAGAAAAGCAGTAACTCAAAAAAAAGTTTCTTCGAAAAAGAAGAGTTGAGAAAATGGCAACAAATGTGAATCCAAATGCATAGGTCACTAATTCATTGCTGACCCAAAACTGGCCATAGGCGGGATAATCAAAAGGAAACTTTACAACTTGAAAAGGCTAAAACTAATTCGGGTGGACTGAACTCTCCCAAAGAATTTAATTGAACCAGTTGAAGGCCAGGTTAATAAGTTAAAAACATTAAGCGCCAAATTTATGGCAAAGCCAGCTTAGAGCTCTTAAGAAAGAGATTAGTTAGTTAACCACCAAACCTGACGAAGAACCACCATCACCGAATGAGGTTACCATAAAACGGAATAGGGGGTTCATGGTCCGGTATCTACAGTACTCTTATCTTATCCATAATATTCCAAATCTATAATTTTATTTATCTTTTCTAATGTTTCAGGGCTTACTTGTAATTCTCCATTAATTTTATTTGCTAAAAGGGTTTTTGAATCATAACTTTTTTCATAATTTAAATAAAGTTTGGTAAGATCTGATAAAGCAGTAAAAATGCTTTCTTCTTTAAGCTTAGCATCTGAGAAAAGATTTTTCAAAAAATTTAAGAAATATTTTATTCGTTCATTAACGGATATGTGCCGAAAAATAAAAAGCACCTTCTTTACTGTCGGCCCAATGGAAAAAAAGTCCCTATCAAATGCAAGTCTAATTATCGCATCGTTCACTAAAATATTTATATAGTTATAATTTACGAGTGTTAAAGAATAATTTTCATGAAATCCTTTTGATATAAAATCTTTTTTAAGTAAATAATAGGCAACAGAAGCTGTAGACCCAGTTGCAACATTAAATTGGCTTCTAAGTTTCTCCCTAAAAAGTGCGTCCTCTGAGATAACAACAAATTCATTTTCTTTTGCAGCTATTAAAATATCATTGCCACTATGCCCATAAATCTGATCATCTTGATACTTTAAGTTCATATCAGTTGGAATTTCCGCTGAAATGCCAATAAATAGTTTAGTAATTTTAGATTTCAGTTCTTCGAAATGTTTTCTTCTCGCTTTTAAATCATTAGTTGTTATCGTTCTTTTTAAAATATTTGTAGTGCCAGGTTTTACGATGAAGAAATCACCTATTGAAATATGCTGATCAATTGAGGTTATTTCATATTCCAAAATTCTTAACACGGAGGAAGTAATATATTTTTTGTTTGGGAGTTTCTCAATTAGATGCCAACTATCAGTAAAGGAAATAATTAGAATTGAAAAAATATCAAAAATAAAACCAGTTTTTTCCGTAATACTTGATTCAAATTGCTCAACTTCAATGCGGCCATTTATTGCAATAAGTGGTAAGGCTGGATTTGAGATTTGTTTTTCCCAATAATGTACACAATTTTCGTTTAAATTTTTGCTAATAACCTCATAAGGTAATCCACTTTGGTAGGCTGAAACAATAAAAGCCAATTCTTGGTTAAAGGAGTTTTCGATAGACGTCAAAAATTCCTGCCGTTGTTCTTCGTTAGTCAAAGCTGGAGTAATTTTATTTACAGACAAAGTAGGATCACGAAATTGTGAAGTAAATAATTCTAGGCTTTTATTTAAAGCAAAAGAATATTTAGTTAAAATTTTATCAATTGTAAATTCGTTGCCGTCGATATTTATCTTGCAGCCCACTACATTTCCCAAAAGTTGCATTGCTAAGCTTTCTTGGATAGAGACTTCATCTTTGTATGCTGGTTGTTGAACAAGAATGATTTCCTTAATGGAGTTTTGAGAGTTTAAGCGTACATAGCTATTTAAAAGAACTTTCTCAGGCGTTTTATATTCTGGGAGATTCAGGCAATTTGAAGTTATCGCTTCAATATACAGGCTATGGGCTCTTGGGTTATCGAAATTGTCCATTCTACATTTATATGCCAGTTCTAATCCTTTGTTAACAAGACCGGAACGGGCGTAAGCTACAGATACCTTATATACATTTTCAAAAGTTAGCTTTTCAACTTTATCTATTTTTTCTAAGATGCTCTTAGATAATTCTAATTCGTTATTGTCACAATAAATGAAGGCTAATTTGATTTTTAGTATATTACTATCGCGTTTTTTTAGGAACGTCTCAATTAATTCAATAGCTTCAATTACTCTATCACAGTAATCATAAATGCTAGATAGTATATCAATCAAATACTCATCTTCAAGCCCATTAGAAATATAAGCATTAATCCATTCAGAAACCTCCTTATAATAACCACAATTATATAAAGCTTGAATAAATTTACGAGAGTATTCGTTGAATGAATGTTGCTCACAAATAGGTCGGAGTACTTTTTCCGCTTTCTTAAAGTCTCCTCGAGAACAAAACAGGCCAAAAACAATAGATCTGACCCAAATGACGTTTTTTCTTTGTGTTTCTACTAACAAGATATTGGCTTGTTCTTCATAACCTTCTAGACTTTCATTCTTAATCTGATATTTTAAGGAAAGGAAATAATATGCAAATTTTAATTCTGTTTTATTTCGCAAAAAATCAATGGTGTTTTGAATGTCTCCAGTTTTTTGTAAGGTAGAATTAATATCACTTAACAGTAAATAATAAGGCTCGTTTGATTCAGGGTTCTTTCCGACAATATCGAAAACGGAGTTTAACTTTATCCAAGCTTTATGAGCTTCATTTAGAGTTAATAATCTTTCTGCTTCAATCTGACTTAATTCAATTTTCTCATTTTCAGATAGATCGAGTTGCTCACAAGCCTCAATAATTTGGGGCCATTCTTCAACTGGTTTATTGAGCAATAGATAACGGTAGGCAATATAGGTTCGATTCAAGTCAATAGCGTTAGTGAAATCCTTGTCAGCATTCCTGAATTCGCCCGAAATTTTATAAAGCACACCTCGATTTATTAAAGCGTAGTATCGGGATGGAAATAGATCCGTAGTTCTGTAATATTCAATAGATTCGTCAAAAAGCTTAAGAGCAGTTCTAACTTTATCTATATCTGCTTTATTCCTAGAACCTTTGTAAATTAATTCAAGATGAGGTATGGATTGCGTTAAAGCAATTGCGTAATATGATTTTAAATCATTTTTTAAAATGATTTCTGAAATTCCATCTATATTTATTCTTGAATAAACTGAACAAGCTTCTTCAAATTCATTCTTTTCCTCATGAGCTTTTGCTAAAGCAATTTGGATTCCAATATTACTTTTCAGCGATTCAGGAATAGTGAATTCAATTTTTCTCTCTTTATTTTCGCTATTTATTCTTATGAGTGAAATGTATGCGTTAGGTTCTTGTGGAGTTTCGGAAATTGAAATCATTGCATACCTCTCAGCCTCAACCAAACTATTCGACATAAGATACCCCAATGAAATCAGTGCGTTTGTTCCTTCTGTTTTATAGGAATACGCTGATAAACCTATTAGGTTTTCTGACGCTCTCGTATTTTCATTTAAGTCAAAGTAAGTTAGCGCCAAATTAACCTGCCATTTATATTTTTCCTCCTCTGTAAAGTCTTTCCAATGTCTTGCTTTAAAATCTTCTAATAGCGAAAGCACAGCTTTATGTGATCCCTGTTCCTTTAATTTTTTAATCTGCTCGGAATGTTCAGGGAAATTGTAGAGGTCTTCTGCAGGTTTAGATATAATATTTAGAATTGTGATTAACTTCTTATCGATATCATAGTAAGGTTGGTCCTTTTGTTGCAGTTGAGTTCTTATTTCATCAAGATATTTCTTCACAGCAGATTCTATTAATTCGGATGGAACAACACTTTCCTTAAACCGATTTTCATGATCACTTTTTATTTTTTGTAAAACCGGTACTGTGTATTTTATTTCATCTTTATCAATTTCTGTATGATGACTTGGACACAATAATAAAATATTTTCATAAGAATCTATATATGCCGAATTTAAAGAAGCGTCATATCGAGGCCCTTTCCCAACAGCATTAATATGAGCGAATTCGCCGATAAGTATATTACGATTATTGTAGATAGGGATGTTACAATTCGGCAGGGCGCAACGATTTCCTGATCTTGCCAGTAACATTTTGATTATATCAATTTCAATTTTCTTTCGATTGGTCATATTTTATATCCAATTTATCTTGTATCCAGGCGCATAACGACACTGCTGTCATTAACCTATTTATTTCAAAGCCATGGAAAATTAGTAAATCAGCAACCAGGCTTTCAAAGTCCTTACTTGATATCTGATTCAAACGAAGCGCCAACCATTCCTCAAATACATGATCCGTCCTTGAATAACTTATAAAAACCTTATTACTGATAATCAGCCTTATTGCATTTGTACGAATATATGGGACATTTACGTCTCTACAAGTATTGTGTATTGTGCGCACTAAGTGCTACTCCTTTTATCCGCCAGTATCTTGTTCTTTATCAAACGGTTTGAATATTTGTAAAATATTTTATAAGTTTATATCCTTCCGGCCCAGAAAACATCAAAATTAACAAGTAACTGAAACTGTAGCTAACATCAACCAAAGAGGTTAAGCGCCGTTGATTTTAAGCACCCGAATTAGAACAAAACCAACCATATTTTTCTACCATTGTAGCGATGGCGCATGAGTTTTTCCCATAACACTTTGAGCTAACGAAAAGTAATTATTCAATTATGCGCGCTATTTTAATTAATGGATTCGATCAAAAAATTGAAGAAATAGATTTGCCGACCGAAGTGGCAGCATTCCAGCAAGAAGTTCGTAGATTACTTGGCACGGAGGATTGGAGAATAGTTAATAGGAAAGAATGGTTGACCGTTATTTACGATGAATTAATGCTTTCCAAAGATACGCTATGTTATTTTGTGGATACCATATCCGAATACCCCCTTTTTGGCAATTTAATCTGTGTAGGACGGGATCCAGTCACTCAAGTTATTGCAGACCTGGATGAGGTGTTATCGCACCATTATATTTTTGTAAGATGGATGGATAAGAGCTCGACGGAATTCTATAAGATAAAGTACTTGGAGATGGTAGCCAAAGCTAATCGCAAATAGCGTTTAAACCTCACTTGTTTCTTTTTTTCTTTTAAATGCGAAATGTTCGAATAAGGAAGGATCAATTCAACCCGCACACCAGGTTCACCCGCCGTTGCTTTTTTATCGACAATAGTCAATTGGGCGACTGTCTTTGTTTGCCTGCTTAATATGGCCAGCCGTTCCTTGTTAATGACAGTGGATAAGGACCGCTTAGGATGACCACTCATTTCCGTTCCCTGGAATCCCTTTCCATTATCTTCTATCATGCAATGAAGGGCGCCGTGCGTCTTTTTGATACAAATGTTAATCCGTCCTTTCTCTTTTAGGTCCATAAAGCCGTGCAAAATGGCATTTTCCGCAAATGGCTGTAACAGCATGGGCGGTATCAGGACATCTTCCTGGTAGGCCACACCTTCTACTTCGATTTTGTAATCAAACTGGCCCTGGGAAATGGTTTGCTGCAGTTGTAAATAACCTTCCAATGCTTCCAGTTCATTTTTTAGTGGTACAAAGGGTTGCCGGGCATTTTCAAGACTTAACCGAAAGAGCCGGGTTAATTCCTGAACAAACCGGATTGCGCCATCAGTATCTCCTTTTCGGATGATCTCTTGCAGCTCGCTCACGGTTCTATATAAAAAATGGGATTCTATCTGTCCTCTCAGTAATTGCTGCCGTAAACTTTCTTCCCTTATTTGCCTTATTAATTGCTTCCGCCTCCATAGCCAGAATGCCAGCAAGCCAAGTAGTACGGCGCCGCAAATAATGAGCACCATGGCCGTTCGTTGCCTTTCCCGCATTTCTTCGCTCGCCTGGTTGGCTAAAGCCAGTGACTTTATCTGGTTGTCTTTTTCCAGCAGGCCGTATTGTGTTTCCAACTCTTTTGCCTGAACGATGATCGAGGTCTCTATCTCTTTTTGGTAATACGCAAAAGCGGAATCCATCGCGGAAGAGGCATTTTCGAACTTTTTTTGACCCTTAAAATTCCGGGCTATTGCCTGCCAGATCTTTTTTTGAAGCGCCGCGGCTTTTTCAGCGGTAGCTAATGCCAGTGCCGTATCCAGCAAACCTGCTGACTTTGTGAAGCCGCCCAACTGGTGGTAGGTCATCGCTATATTATAATAAGACTGTGCATCCGGTTCATTCAGCCCGCGCCTGATTGCCAGCCCTTTTAACTGGTAGGCTAGTCCTTCTTTTGCCTGTCCTTTTTTCGACAGCAATGTTCCCAGGGTTTCATAGCGCACCGCATCGTAATACGGGTTACTAAAACTGTTGTCTTTCAACAACGCCTGAAAAAAAAGCAGGGCAGAATCTGTCTCGTTCACTTTATCATAGTATTCTGAAATGTTCGTCGCAAAAACTGTTTTATGCTTGGCATTCGTGCTTCGGTTAAACCCCTCGGACAAATATTTTTTCTGCATGGGCAAATCACCAATTTTTTCATAGATATTATACAGTTTCAAACAAATGAACGGCAGGCCGGGCGTATCTATTTGCTGGGCTAGAAAATACGCTTCATGCGCATAACGCAGCGCGCTGTCAAGGGAATGTTGCTCACGCATAATGTCAGCGGTTTGAATTTTTCCCGCTAGAATTTGCCGCTGCGTGGTGTCTTTTTCTATCGCCAGTTGAAGGGCCCGGTGAGCGTACAGGCGGGCGCTATCCAACTTATTTTCGATTTGATAGACTACAGCCATACAACGAAGCCAGGAACATGTTTCTACGTAGTTGTCCTTTTTTTCAATGAGCGGTAGGAGGCTATCAAGTATTCTTTTCGCCTCTTGGTTTTCCAGATTTTGTAATAAGGGGTTAACACGCTGTTTTAAAAACGGCAATAGAGAATCAGACGGGAGTGGCTGACTTTTTTTGCCTGTTGAATTACAGGCAGCACAGATGATGATTAGGAGAATTATCCGATACATAGCGTCTACAGCATTTTAATAAGCAGATCAACCATTTCCTTTTTCCGGCTCGATACCGGGATTTGTGTTCCATCCTTTAAGTATATCAAACTATCTTTCGGATGATAACGACCGATATACAATTCATTGACCAGGTAGGACTGATGTGTACGGTGGAAGGAGGTGCCGGATAATAGTTCCTCGTAATCCTTAAGGGTCTTAGTGGTGACCATCTTCTTTCCGTCATTTAAGAAAACAGTAGTATAGCCGTTATCACCTTGCAGGTAACAGATGTTCTTTAACTCGACGATCTGTACACCATGTTGCTGGGATCGCAACGCGATGTAATCCAGCGGCTTCTTTTTTCTGAAACTGTGCAGGGTAATGGCAATTTGCTCTTGCAGCAAGGGTTGAGCGCTGATGACTCTTTGTAACGCATCCCGTAATTCATCGGGGTTAAAGGGCTTTAGTAAATAATCAATGGCTCCATAACGAAATGCCTGGATAGCATACTCGTGATAAGCAGTCAGGAATATAACCTTCGAATGATTAGGAATTTGTTCGAGTATGTCAAAACCGGTACCATCCGGAAGCCCGATATCGAGAAATAATAGATCTGGTTTCGTGGTATGCATGAGAACTATGGCATCATGTACGGTTCCACAGGCGCCTACCACGATAAAGCCAGGTTGCTGCTGGATAAAGCCCTCCAGGTTCTGGCGAACGGAAATATGATCCTCAACTATGATCACCCTTAAGGGAGCGGTCAGGTTCATGGTTAGTATATGTTTAGGGATGGATAAATTTAATATTATTTATGCGTTTACGCTTGCATGAAAAGTCAACTGCTCATACTTATTGATTTAAGTCAATGCCAATAAAACAGGCAGCGAAATCCGTACGAATTTTCTCAGAATCCGTACGAATATGGAAAATCCGCCAGCGAATCTGGAAAAAGGGCACCTCTTGTTTCATTCTTCATTTATTTTGACATGACAAACACCTACTCTTCTTCTGGAACGGCTAGTTGTATACGTAAAAGTGAGTAACGGATACATAGTGATGTGTAGCTTGTTTTCCCAGGTGTTAGAAATTAATGTTGCGACGATTCCGGCATGTTTGTAGCGTGCAAAAGCTTTTCCTTGCCCGGTTTTTATTATATAAATAGGTCCAAGAAAGTATTGCAACAGGTATGGAAAAACATCCAATAGAAAGTTGGGATCAATGGGTTCACTCGGAGCTCCACCCGGCGGTATTAATACAGTCGGCCCAGGAAGCACTGAATGGATACCTGGCCACGACAAAAGAATTGAAAGAGGCATTGAAAACGCAATTGCTGCGAGACACCCTTTATAATAAAACAGAAAAAGAAGTACAACTACTCGTGGAGCGGTATCAAATTAAACTGACCAGTCTGATGGACCGGCTTTTTCATTTTCAACACGATGATTCCATTACCGATAAATTAAAAGAATTTTACGGGGCAGTAGCCGGACAACTGGAAATGGTCATTGTTTTGCTGCAAAACGATTATGGCCGTTATTTCAATTCAGACCTCAATTTACCACTTTCGCTTCGGCTTCGGGAAGCCCAAGTATTAAAAAGGCAATGGAAACTGCTTTTCAAAGCAATGAGGGATCTGGAAGCAAATGCTCACCTTCTGAATGTCCTGGACAAATCCATCAAAGGAATACTCGATCTGCACGAAAGACCTGCAATAAGCTATCGCCAGGTTTTCTATTTTAAAAATTTACTCAAGGAGATTTCCGGTTATCTCTTCTCCTCTACCTGTCCGCCGGTATACGCTTCTCTTACAGAGCTGCTCATTAGTTGGAATTTCAATGATCTTGCTTTTATCCGCGAAGTTTGTTCCGATCTTCGAACCGAATTGGAAAAAAAAGAATCAGACGAATTCAGACTCGAATTTTTAAAAAACGCCGAGAAACAGCTCCGGCAACTTTTGGAACAAAAAAAAATTGCTTTTGACACCGACCAGCCTATTGCAAAACAAATCATCCTGAATTGGATCGGGCAGGAACAAGCTTACCTGCAAGCCATAGTGGCTCTTCCAGAAAAGAAAGAAGCGCAAGAAGGAGTCAAAATGCATACATCGCTTCCCGTCGCCATACTGGCCGTGATCGCCCGTTTGTTTAAAGATTCAGGCATAATTACCAATGCCAACCAGACGGAGATTTTCAATTTTTTTACAAGCCATTTTGTTACCCAACAAAAAGGAGAATTTTCCTACGAACACCTGCGCACCAGATACTATCAAGTGGAAGAGAGAACAAAAAAGAAGGCGTATGATTATTTAATGGTGATGGCACAGTTATGCAAAAAATTGTAACCTTTAGCTTGTAAAATATATAATCGAAGGAGTCAACTTTCCACTCTTTATGGCGTAATCGCAAATTGTAAAATGGGTAACTTGTCTTTTGTGATTGAGATTCCATTTTAATTGCCGATTTATAACTCCTTTAATTTTCACTAAATAAGTCTAACAAATTACACAACTGTAAGTAAACAGGCGCTATTTTTTACATAGTGCCGCCCCAAACTTGCTAATTATGCCGCATATGTTGCAAACGATGGGGCGCTTGTTGCAAACGATGAGACACTTGTTTTAAACGATGGGGTACATGTTGCAAACGATGGGACACTTGTTGTAAACGGTGGGGCACTCGTTGTAAACGATGGGGCACTCGTTGTAAACGATGAGGCACTTGTTGTAAACGATGAGGCACTTGTTGTAAACGATGGGGCACTTGTTCGCAATTTTTTGTGGAAAGTTTTTAAGGTTGAGGTGAAACTTCAAAACATTGGGGCCAAAGTTGCGAACAGTGGGGTCAAAGTTGCGAACTTACATGGCAAAGTTGTGAATTTGTTGTCCTGGATGGTAACTAATACGAACAATGTTTTTAAGAGCTTTGATATTTCTGCGATATGTGACCGCATTTTCTCTCACAATCAATACATAAATTTAAGGTAAAACGTTCATCAGGGCAGAAGAAGTCTACAATAATGCAAAGCAAACTGTAAGTATCAAACCACGGCTTAGCGCTATGATGCCAGGTTACCATTCATAATCAGCTTTTTACAATTCTCATTCCGTCTATTTTCAACACTAACTTCCTCATTTACATTTTGTTATTACTTTTTACCAGCGATCTGAAACTTTTTTTTGAAAATATTTAATTGAATATCATTGTGTTAGAGAGGGTACTGGTACCGGTTATAACCTTTGTTGTAAGGTTTGTCGGCGTTTATTTGCATTGTCAACAGCGCGCAAGTATAACCGCCCTGCTGGTACTGAAAATCGCTGATGAAGTTCGTTGTTAGTGATGTTTCCAAAATCATAGGCAACACTGTCATGAACATTCGTTACAAAGCTGCCAACTCCCGATAGCTATCGGGACGGAACCTGAGAACATACATCTGATAACGAAACATACAGCAAGCAACAAGTATCCAACAGGTGATTGTTATTCTGCGAATTGCTTATTCAAATTTATTGGCCAATAAACCTGCCTGCCGGCAGGCAGGGTTTGTTTAAGGTTCTGTTGTAACTGGTATCTTAATTTTTTAACCTAAAAAAATTGTATATGCAAGACGTAATTGTAAGCACGTACAAAAACCTGGCCGACAGTGAAACGGCAACATTTGGTTATCGCGTGCTGGAGAAAATGGAAGGTAACCTCAACTTTCCGGATCCGCCTGCTGCACTGGCCGCAATGAAAAAATTGTTGCCCGAATTGCAATCGGCGCTTGGCAATGCCAAAGGCCGCGACATGGAAGCTGTTGCCCTGAAAAACAGTAAGAAAGCGGAACTGGTAGCATTGTTAACCGAATTGGCCGACTATGTAAACCTCACCAGTAAAGGGATCCGGCTGAAGATCTTAAGTAGTGGTTTCTTCATTTCGGGTGGAAGCAGCAATGCGCCAGATCCGGTTATTACACAACTGGACGTTATGTTAGGTGCTCCTGGCGAGGTCTCTATGAATGTAAAACGGTTACGGGGCGCGCGCATTTATTTCCACGAATACACTGCCCAACCGCCTGCCGATGAAACAGTATGGCACAGTGAAATGAGCAAGGACCCGTTCTACTCATATAGCGGGCTTACTTCCATGGCCAAATACTGGTTTCGGGTTGTAGCTATAAGCCGCAACGGACAAAGAGTAATATCTCCGGTTATTTCCAGGGTTATTCAGTAAACCCAACGTGAGCACAATGCTACCAGCATTGTTTTGATAGACAAGGCTGCTTAGTCGGCAATCGACAATCGGCAAATTCCCCTGTACGGAAGCGGCTCATCCCGACAAGTCGGGACGCCATACAACTCAGGCCCACATTTGTCTGTTGCCGGGCCATCTAATCCAATACCTTCATCGCCTATGCGCTTGTTTGCTCAACGCAGGTATGCATATATAGAAGCTTCCATACCTGCCGTTAGGCAAGCCTTATCAGCCAGGGCCTTGTGCGCAGAGGCTCTGGCCGGTAAGTTGCGCAAATGCGGTTATGGCGTTTGGTTAGTAGAAAGGATTATTTATTTTTTAACCATTCAATTTTTCACTATGAACAATATCATGAACCGCATGCAGCGGCCCACACCGAAGTTTTTCAAAACACTTCGTAACATAGGTGTGGCGATGGTTGCAGTAAGCGCCGCAGTGTTTGAATCGCATATAGCGTTGCCAACGATCGTTACCAACGTGGCAGGTTACCTGGCTGTGGCCGGTGCCGTAATGGGCGCCGTAAGCCAATCGGCAGTAATCAATGAAAGGAAATAGGAATGTGTATTGTTTACAAAGGGGGCCGTTATTGGCGGCCCCTTTTCAAACAAAATTAATATACTATCAAACATACTTTATGTTGTTGCTTGATCAAAAATTACGCATAAGCTACCAGTCGTGCTTTGACAATTGTCAATTAAATAACGACCGCAGGCAGGAGAGCGATAGAATCATTCAAAGAATTGCCATTAATAGATCTCGTTATCAACCGGTAACTGATTCAACCAGGGTTCCCTGGTATGTGATCGGTGTAATTCATAGTATGGAAGCCGGCCTGAGCTTTAAACACCATTTACATAATGGAGATCCCTTGAATGCCCGCACCATCCATGTGCCGGCGGGCAGGCCCCTGGCAGGAAATCCGCCATTTACCTGGGAAATTAGCGCCATTGATGCCATAAAGATGGAAGGGTTCGATCACTGGACCGACTGGTCAATTCCCGGTATCTGTTACAAGCTGGAAAGATATAATGGCATAGGTTACCGGGCCCACCATGTTAACTCTCCTTATTTATGGGGCGGTAGTAACCAGTATACCTGGGGTAAATATGTGCAGGACGGTGTTTTTTCAATTACGGCCGTTTCCCGGCAAATAGGGGCCATGGTATTATTAAAACTAATGAACGGTAAAGGGATGGTTGTTTTATAAAAAAGAAACGCCCTATACAAGTACAATGGAATGCTGTTAGGGTAGGGGGCGTAGATATCGAAAAGACTTTAAGGAAACCATTACGGGCCTGGCACATAGCCGCCGCACTTATAAAAAGCTGCTCAGGGATATTGTAATGGAATATGATGATTGTACGGGAAACGGCTTGTTCGGTGGTTCATGATAGTTACTCCATTATTCTATCTTACAAACAATCTTTTACTTCCGTTAATTATGAATTGATTTTGGTCAATAAAAATTTAACCTAAAAATAATTTCACTATTTTCATCTCATACTTTAAGTTGAAATGATTAGAGTAATGGTATAGCAGCCTCCCCACCGGGAGGCTGTCTTCGTTCCGAAGCGCATACCTTAATGAGTAATAATCTTACTGTGGATTTATATATTCCTTACACTACCAATAATGCTATTCATAGTCGATGGTTTCGTTAGCATCATCATGTCTTCATACTATTAAATCGTCATCAGGATCATCATCAGTATGTAGTATGACCTTACAGATTGATGGCTGACATACGACTCAATATAATAGTTAATAGACGGATGCACGAAAAAGAAGGTGTATGCTTATTTAGTGATGGCCCAGCTATGCAAAAAACTCTCCGGTTGTTTCTTATTAAAAGCAATCGCATCCTGGAATGCTTTAGCTACCACCTGTATCGTTGTTGGAAGATGCAGTTGTCAAGGAATAAGCAAATAAGTGAAGCAATATGCGAAGTATGAAAAATTGATAATAGTCAACTAGTGAAAATCCCCCTTCTTTGATTTGCAACTCCCCGAGTAAAAGCTTCCTGAATGGTAAAAGCTGATTGATTTAAGTCCGTAAAGTGCTTAATTACTTCCGCAGATTGAGATGATAAAGTTTAGCGTAATGGGTCTCGGCTCAGCCGGGCGCGGGACTCTTTTTAAATGCGATTTTAAGAAAGTAAATCGAACAGTCCACAAATCTTCAAATTGTTTTAAATCTATGATTTGCAAGTTTTTAATCGATTGTGATTCAATTGGATGCACTATTGTGTTGGTCTCTTATTTATGTTAGGTAAACCCGTCATTAAGTGAACCAGGATTACAGTTGCACTTATCTTGAAAAAATTATCCGAAGGTGCTACTCCAGAAGAGCTCGTTGAAGCATATCCCAATCTCACATTTGCATCAATTAGCGCAGTCTTAGCTTATGCTTCAGACATATAAGGCAATTGTAGGATCTATTTTTAAAATTTTTTGCCACTCATTTTACGGCGCAACGCAAATCAGATTTTTCTTACAATCATCTACACAGCAAGTACTACCAGGTAGACAAAAGCACGAAAAAGAAGGTGTATGATTATTTAATGGTGATAGCCCAACTATGCAAAAAACGCTCCGGTTGTTTCTTATTAAAAGCCATCGCATCCAGTGCTTAATTACTTCCGCAGATTGCCCGGCTCAGCCGGAAGCGGGACTCTTTTTATACGCGATTTTAAGGAAGTAAATCGAACAGTCCACAAATCTTCTCCATCTTTACACATAAAAGATGCCATTTGGGTGTATATTTTCACAAAATTGGCATTTAATATGTGAAAATGGAAATAAAGAGAGCTAATATATTAAGACGCTTATCCGCATGGAAGCAAGCTTCAGATCGGGGGAATGCCGGAAGCAGTAGTAGCATTGTTGGAAAAACAGGACATGGAAAAAACACAGCAGGTGCTGCAAAATATAAACAATGCTTATGCCCTGGATTTTTCAAAACATGCAGAAAATAAATCCGGTATTCATTAAAAAACTTAAAAAAGGATGATGGATTACTTAATGTTCCATTATTTATGATAGATTATACTGAGAAATTGCTCAGACTTTATTAAACTACAGCACCGGCACTATGGTCGCTCAGCAATTTGTCGTCAGGAGGAACAAAGTGACCCAAAAACAATAGCGTTATTGCCTACTCCACACAAAAAAAGCCTCTCCGAAGAGAGGCTGCACTAATCAAATACCATTAACCATTAAACCTTATCCTATGCCACCAAGTTACATAAAGGATTAATATAAATTGATTGATTTCGCTCAACTTCTGAATAAGTACCGGGTTTTGATCCTGGCGAAATATCGTCAGCATTTTATTAGATTTACTGTTTACTTTGTTGAACCCGCTTTCTTTTTCACCAATTGTTAAACAGCAAATGAGATACTACTTAATTATATCAATCATTTATTTGGCTTCTTGTATAGATAAGAACAAAGAGGAGGTGAAACCAGTATATGATGAAGCATCATTGAGGGCATTTGTTTTAAGCACTCCTTCCATTAATGAAAACGGCGCGTTAGACAGCCTGAGCAGGATCCTGGTGAATGCCTCAAAAGATAGTGTAGTATTTCGGCAGACAGTTTCGTTTTTATCAGAACCATTTTCCAGTCCCAATTCAAGTTATCGAAATCAAAAGTTGTATTCAAAAATTTTGGAGACAGCCATTCATTCAAATTGGTATAACGCCAATGAAAAGGAAATAGCCAGGGGAAAACTATCATTATCGCGGCAGAATACTATTGGCAGTTTGGCCAATGATTTTACATATACTACATCAGGTGGTGATGTGAAGAGCATGTATGAGATTAAAGCAAACTTTCTTCTGCTCTATTTTAACAACCCGGAATGCGAGGCCTGTAAGGAGATGAAGGAGGCATTGTCTCAGTCAACAATCATCAATCAAAAATTAAAAACAGGGGAATTAAAGGTGCTCTCTATTTACATGGATGCAGATAAAAAAAACTGGAGAGATCATCTAAGCGATTACCCAAGGCAATGGCTTCAGGGGATTGGTGATGGTGAAACGCTGCGTAAAAGCAAAATATATGATTTGAGCGCCATTCCTACTATGTATTTACTGGACAAGGACAAGAAAGTGTTATTGAAGGATTATTTTACAAGTCAATCGATCGAGCAATTGGTGAAATACAACTAGTGTTAAAGCTGATATAGTTTTCTTTTCAAAAAAACATTCATATAAAAGGGTTCTTTTTCCCGCCTACAATGCTGATATCTAAGGCCCTATAAGCTATTTTAACTTGCTGGTTAGATCTTGCTTAAAAGTTCTATATCTATGACTGACATTACTCATTTATTAATTCCAGAAATGCGACAGCATTTAAAAAGCGTGCAACTAAATTGCATATAAATACGAAGTGATAATTGTTGGAAGTAATTAAAATAAAACAAGATAATTCAACTCTTAAGAAGAACAGAACAGCTGGAAAAATCCTTACTTCAACAGAGACTATCTTCCTGATAGCAGGTTCTGGGTAATACCAATAGAAGAATACGCTTCGAAACAAACTACACATTTCAAAAAATGTACCCTGGCAAATGTTGTTTGTTAGGGGATTTATCAATGATGCAATTGTTGCCTGAAGTTATTGTCATGACAAAACCCATCAAGGCGTTTAAGCCTACTTGCCTTTGATGAGGTTATACATAAGTAGTTATTTTTTTAAACTAAAATCTTTAATATGAAAAAGTTAAGAATGATCGTGACTTCTGTAATTGTATTGGCAATTGTTGGCAGTTCCTTGGCGTTTGAAGCAAAAAAAGTAGGAGCCTTCTGTATAGATACCAATGGTAGTAATAAGTGTGATCTAATAATACAAAACTTCAAAAGGACAATTGGTACCCCAATGGTGCATTATTTTCCTAATTGGGACGGTGACCCTGCAAACTGCATTAACTCGAATAATTGTACAAGTCAATCATATTTCCGCTTCAATTAAATAATATCTGAATTAAAAGATCGTAACTACTATTCGATTGTAAATAGTAGTTAGATCTTTTAAGAACTTGGTCATAGTCCAAAACAAAAGCAGAGGATAACTAATATTTAAAAAGCTTGAGCCCGAGCAAACGCACGAACAATTACAGGGAATAGCCAATCAGACGTCACCTGGCTATAGGCAGCCCTGGGTCTAGTACTTTTTAAAATCTGTAATTATGGTTCAGTGATAGAGGCTTTCCAGTTTTGAGAAAGCAGTTCTTGTATTTTACTGGCCGGGAAGCAAAGCTAGTTATTATTTGGAAAGCCTTGATCCTGGCTAGGCTGCAGGGGGAAGCATAGTATGAAATACAGCGGCCATTTCCCTAATCAGGAAAATGGTCGCCGTTATTAAGAGCCGAAAAAATAATTATTTCGTATCGGTTGGCCAGGTTGGTTCTCCTTTCTTCATCTTTTCTAAATTTTCCTGAATGTCTTTTAAGGTACTTTTATCTACACTAAGTTCCTTGCCTTTAGTTACTGCCATTTCCTGCCATTTAAGCGCTTCAGATGCTTCGCCCACTTTATACAGCAAGTTGGCATAGGTATCGATATAATAAGGCCAGTATTGCGTGTAGAAGCCTGTTGCTTTTTCACCCCTTCTCACTACTCCTGCCATCCAACCTATTATTCTTTTTAGTTCCGGAACATCTTTGATTCCCTGCCATAATAGAAATGCCTGATTATTCAGTTTAAAATCTTCGCCCATGATGGTAGTGTCTGATCCATATTTTTCCATTTTATCATTGAGGATGGTAGCGTATTTCAGCGCATTTCCATAAAATGAATACCACTTCATTTTGGCTTCCATTACATTCCGATCTGCATAATCGCCCTTGTAATCTTTAGCTATAGTATTGTATAATATGCTCCAATCCGGTTCGGGTTTTCCTTCAGCAGCTTTCAAAAAAGGGTTAACCTTTTCTTTAAATACTACATGATCGACCACTTTTTTGGCATATCCCTCTTTTTTCATTACGTTGTCTACTTCTTTTCCATCCGGGTAAAACATTTTAAATGGGGTTTGGGTCGAGCTTTCCAAAGTAGATGCGATCAACTCTATATTTTCCTTTGAGTATAATTTGTCTTTACCCAATGATTGTAAGTAAGAATAATAATCCGTTAAAAGCGGAAGGTAATTAACAGTGTCACCCATTTGTTTTGACATCGTAATGAGGTAGGGCATATTCACAAAGTCTTTTTTCCCTTTTTTATATGCTTTTAACAATACATAATATTGTTTGGAAGGGTTTAGTGCATTCTGTGCGACCTCCATGAATTTATCCGGCATTTTGTAGCCAAAGTCTTTATAAACTATCTCCCCATTAGGTGCAAAAAACAAGAACGTTGGGTAAGCTGCCACATGATATGCCGTTCCCATTTCTTTAGCGGTGTTATACCAGCTTCGGATAAACTCATTATCAGTTTTGGTGGAATCCATCTGTACTTTCACAGATATGAATTTTGCATTTAAAAGAGTACCCACCGAATCATTTTCATACACATTTTTATCCATTTTTTTACAAGGACCGCACCAGGTAGTAAAGCAATCAACGAAGATGTATTTATTTTCTTTTTTTGCTTTTTTCAGGACCTGCTGCCAGTTTAGATTGCTCACCCAGATAATACCAGATCCTTCATGTTGTACATTTCGGGATATCGGGTTATCTACATGTTGCGCATTCACCTTAGCTAATTGTGCCTGAATAAATATGGGGGCGCAAATGACCATTATCAATATGGCTTTCATATATTACTTGTTATTGTTTATTACAAGAACGTTTGTAGGGCGTGAAAGGGGAAGGAAAATAATAATATATTAATCGGGGTGATTTCCTTTTACGAGAAGCTAGATATGTAAAATAGATACTTATACTGTCTATGTTGCTGATATTTAAGGGATATGTGCTGTTAAAACTTGCTGGTTAAATTAGGCTTAGAAAGTTTCATAGATGTTACTCATTTTAATAAATTCCGGAAGTGCGACAACATTTAAAAAACGTTCAGCTAAATTGTATATAAATACGAAGTGATAATTGTTGGTAGATTATAGGAATCAAAATTGTGTAAGACTATTCAATCTTGAGAAGAACAAAACAGGCGGCACAATCCTAACTTCAATAGAGACGTTTTTCTGATACCAGACTCGTGACATGCTTATAGAAGAATAGCTTTTCAAACTAACTACACACTTCAATAAGTGTACCCTAACAAATTATGTTAGTTAATAGTGAATTCACAAAAAGTGCAGTTGTTGTATGAAATTATTGTCCTGATAAAACTCAACAAAGTGGTTAATCCTACTTACTCTTTGATGAGTTATACATAAGTAGGTATTTAAAAAACAAAATCTTTAATATGGAAAGCTTAAGGGTGATTGTAACTTTTATAGTTGTACTTGCAATTGTTGGGTGCGCTTTCGCGTTTAATTCAAAAAAGAATTGGAGTTATTGTGTATCAGATAGTACTACTTCTAGTACTTGTAGTAATATAGTACATGATCTGAAGAGAACAACAGCTGGAGACACAAATAATAAATATTATCCATGTTGGGATGGTGTCGTGGCACAATGCAGTGGCAATAATTGTACAGTTGCAGTAACGTTAGTGACGGATTAAAGAATTTCAAAATTGATAGATTACAACCGCTATTTTATATGTAAATAGTGGTTGTAATCTTTTAGTAAATACATCATAGTCCAGGACAAGATCAAGGGTAGATATTGTTTGGGAATAAGCAAAGAGAGACAATCAATCTCCTTTTTTGATCCACAACATCTTCGATATTCATCCAGATTAAAAAAGTTTCCCCAGTTTTATCGAAGTATTTCATGGCTGTTTCCTGCCATATTTACTTCGAATTCCCCCTTATAAAGCATAATGCTTCTCAAAGTATGTAATTTTCAAAATAACTATGTCCATCTTCGAAGTAATTTTAAATGCCAAACAGGTGAAAGTTGTTTTTCTTACATTTCCTTGTTTGTAGTCCACCGCCTACAACGGTACCGCAACATCTTGGAGTACTCGTTTTAAAATGTGTAACGGTGAGAGGTGGCTTTACCTGATCCAAAGAGTACCATTCCGGAGTCTATTTGTATCTCTTCCTATTTTGTTTTAAGTGGATAACCTGAAAGATGAAAGTCAAAAGTAAAGGTTGTATGCTGAATATAACTTTATTATATTTAAATTAATTTGATCTGAGTAAATCAGATTAACCTGAATTTAACCCTATCGGTTCTGACAGCGTTATATATTTTCAAAT
Organism: uncultured Niastella sp.; assembly: GCA_966212235.1. Classification (GTDB taxonomy): domain Bacteria; phylum Bacteroidota; class Bacteroidia; order Chitinophagales; family Chitinophagaceae; genus Niastella. The sequence goes on from CBIHPP010000011.1 coordinate 133,836, forward strand.
TGAAACCTTGACATTTGTCAGGTTTTTGAATGACCAAGTAAAGTAATTTGAGGTTGTGTAGCGTATTAGTGCATAATGCGGTAGGTTATTAACATCTTTTCATAGAGTCCTACCCCTCAGACGCTGTTGCCTTATCCAATCACAGGTTAAAGTATCAGAGCCGGCATGTGCCAGATGTTTATTCAGCATACCTCCGCCTCACTCACCATTAACGAAAATGCCGCTCCCACGATTCTAGTTGATTTTGAAATGTTCCTCAATAAAAGATTAAAGGGAAATGATCCTGATTATGAACACGATTATGAAGAATCTGAGGATATGCCGGCGCACCTGAAAGCCTTCCTGCTTGGCAGTTCGGTGTTGATCCCAATCCATAATGGTCAGCTGGCGTTGGGCATTTGGCAGGGGAGCTATTTATGTGAACACCTATGTGAACACCGTAACCATGGCGGATCGAAAAGCATCGTGATAATGGCCTGGGGAAAGTGATGACGGATATTAATGCTTGGAAGAGAGCAATTCTGCTGCATTATGATATGTGTAATGTTTACGCTATTAAGAAAGCTATTTAAAATTTCCTGATCTCAATCATTTTTTATAATGTAACCCCGGGAATATCAAAATATTTCAATTCTAATCGATTGCAGTTATCGTACTTTGTTTTTAACTTAGTAAATCGATTTAAAACCTTGTATATTCCTTCTCCTACACATATTTCACAAATACTCATATACCATAAACACTCATTACTCCTTCATTCCTTTTAACGTCTGAGAAGCGTCTCTTTGCCAATATCTCTATGTTATTTGGCTATGCTCCACATTATTTATAGGTATTACAACATTATACCAGGAATGAAAGAACAAACCGATAAAGAAATATTAGTAGCATTCTCGCTAGGCGATCCTTTAGCTTTTGAGCATATTTATAATCGATTTCATACCAACATTTTTCTGGTAGCTCACCGTTACGTTCGTTCGGAAGAGGATGCAAAAGATCTCCGGTCAAAATGCTTTATAAAGCTGTGGGAATTACGGGATAAACTGAACTTCGATTCCATGGGTGCCTTGTTTTCATGGCTCCGCTCCATTATCACGAATAGTTGTATTGATTATTTAAGAAGTATCTCCCTCAGAGAATCAAAACGGCCGGAAATTATAAATCGTTACTGGCAGGATAATGAGATAGAAATATTCGAGGCCAGTGATAAAGAAGCCATTATACTCGAAAGATTACTAAAGGAAATTGACCGGTTGCCTCCGAAATTCAAAGAGGTGTTTAAAATGCGCTGGTTGCGCGATCTGAAGTTTAGAGAGATAGCTGAAGAATTAAATACCGATGTCAGTACCATAAAAAAGCGGTATGCGCGGGCCGTCGTATTGCTGAAAAGAAATATCCCTTATTCGGAGCTCGTCATCCTTTTTATCTTTCTATTCCTGGATAACTATAATAACCAGATGGCTACTATTTTACCTTTTTGTTAAAAAATCGTTCCCTTTTTTATTCCTCTGTACGTTTTTAGTAACAAGACATTGAATTGCCAAACCCTCGTCCTATAGGGCAACTTAATACTCTTCCTTTATGACAAATGAACGATTCGTTGAGCTTTTTGATAAACGCCATAACGGTATTTTATCAGAATCCGAAGCCATAGAGTGGGATGAATGGATCGGGCAGTCTGATCATAACCGGGAAATGGTTGAACGAATACGTGACCAAGAATATGTTAAAAGAACAGTCAATTTATTGGTGAAAGCCAGGCTGGAGGACTGGCAAAATATAATAAAAAAGCACCCGGAGTTGAGGCCTGAAGGAGCCCTGGTTAAACGCATGTCTTACAGGCGGCTTATTAGAATAAGTATCCCTGCAGCTGCAGCTTTTATTTTGATTGCATTTACCACCTATTGGTTGGTAAATAATAAAACGACAAAGCAGAAGCCGCCGGTTATAAGTAAAACAAAGGTGCAGGAGGTAAGGCCCCCTGACATCACAAAAGCCAGGATCACGCTGGCAAACGGTGAGGTGGTAGCGTTGGATACTTTATCGAATGGCGTGCTGGCCATGCAAGGGAAAGTGAATGTAGTAAAAACCAGCGATGGACAAATTGCTTACAAAGGCCCTACTGGTAAAGAAGGTTCAGGGGAGGTTTCTTATAATATCCTTACCAACCCACGAGGCAGCCAAATAGTGAGTATCAACCTGAGCGACGGTACAACAATCTGGCTGAATAGTGAAAGCATCTTGCGATATCCTGTGGTATTCAATGGCAATGAGCGCAGCGTAGTATTAACAGGTGAGGCCTATTTTGAAGTAGCGCCTTCCTTTGCTCAGAGCGGGAAGAAAAGACCATTCTTCGTTACTGCTAATAAGGTTACAGTTGAAGTACTTGGTACTCATTTCAACGTCAACAACTATATAGATGAAAGCGCCCTTAAAGTGACATTGCTGGAGGGAAGTGTGAAAATCGGCAATCGGCAATCGGCAATCGGCAATAATACAGTGGTTTTAAAACCTGGTCAACAAGCCATAGCAATAGCAAACCAACTCACCACTGACTATTCACCAGATCTGGAAAAAGTAATGGCCTGGAAAAATGAAACGTTTTATTTTAATGGCGAGAGCCTGCAAGCTATTATGAAACAACTGGCCCGTTATTATAACGTAGACGTGGCGTATGAAGGCAATATTTCGGATAAACGTTTTGGCGGCATGATCAGCCGGAATAAAAATTTGAACGAAGTATTAAACGTGCTGGAATTGAGCGGGGTGCATTTCAGGGTGGAAGGCAAAAAGATCATCGTGTCGAAATGATTGTATAGCCATGAAAAACATACGCAATACCATGTAAGTGTAATTCAATATAAAACAATAAACCTTCATTTAAACATTCATCCGGTGAAAACAGGCGAGGCTTCACCAATGAAACTCCATTGCCATTAAACTAAATAAAAACCGACAGTGCTGAAGACACTGCCGGTTGAAGCGAGGTTAACGATAAAATGCTATTCTGTCAACATTAACCTAACAACTGCAAAGATATGATTTATTGCATTGGTGGTAAAAAGCATCGCATGTTTTTACCACGCCAAACCTTGCTGGCAATGAAATGGACTGTTATTCTCATCTTAATTGCCTTTCACGTAAGTGCAGGGGGATACACTCAGGTGGTGACCCTGCACAAAAAAAATGCCTTGCTTACAGAGGTTTTCAAAGACATACGGCAACAAACGGGCTATGATTTTTTTTACGAACTCACCTGGCTGGAAAAGGCAAAGCCGGTTAATATAAACGTCAATAACATCCCGCTCGCTGATGCCCTGAATCTGTGCTTTAAAGACCAGCCATTAACTTATACCATAACCGGAACAACGATCGTACTAAAACCTAAAAGTACGCAGCTGACTGAGTTTGCTGCAGCTACTGGGTTTGATGTGCGCGGTATAGTCCTTGATGACAACAGCGCCCCCCTCCAGGGCGTAAATGTAATGGTAAAAGGGACCGATAAAATTACCAGCACCAATAATCGCGGTGAATTCCATGTAAAGAATATTCAAACAAATACCGTACTGGTAGTTTCTTCTGTGGGCTATAGTAAACAGGAAATTGCTGTTAGCAACCAAACTAACTTGCGCATTCAATTAAAGGTGGCCATTGGTACGTTAGATGAGATCCAGTTTGTGGCTTATGGCACTACCTCCAAACGGCTAAACACAGGCAATGTAGCCTCAGTAAAAGCAAGCGATATAGAAAATCAACCGGTACAAAATCCCCTGTTGGCTTTGCAGGGCAGGGTACCCGGTTTATTTGTTATTCAAACATCTGGTCTGGCAGGGACCAATGTGAAAATTAATATTCAGGGGCAAAACAGCATCGCAAATGGCTCTAACCCCTTGTATGTTATTGATGGCGTGCCGATAGACGCCCAATTGCCAAAGACAGGAATAGATGATGTACTTTCTGTTTCAGGGCCGAATTTCAATGGTTGGGGTAATCCCTTAAATTACATTAATCCTTCTGATATTGAAAGCATTGACATCTTAAAAGACGCGGACGCCACTGCCATCTATGGTTCTAGGGCTGCAAATGGTGCTATCCTGATCACCACCAAGAAAGGGAAAGCCGGCATAATGAAGTTTGACCTGAATATGCAAGTGGGCTTTGGTAAAATGCCACGGCAGCTGGAAATGCTCAATACCCGGCAATACCTGGATATGCGGTATGAAGCTTTTGCCAACGATGGCATCGACTGGGCCAGTCCATCGATCTCGGCCAATGATCTGAAAGTGTGGGATACAACGCGCTACATAAACTGGCAGGACGAACTCTTAGGCAGTACCGCGAAATATTCCAACCTCAATGCCTCTGTTTCCGGCGGCACGTCTACAAGCCGGTATTTGATTAGCGGTACCTATCATAAAGAAACAACCGTTTTTCCCTTGCCTGATGATTTTGCTGACAGAAAAGGTTCGGTACATTTTAATGTAGACGCCAATTCTGCAAACAATAAATTCAAGCTGCAGTTTTCAGGGAATTTTATGGCTGATAATAATCAGTTGCCTCAAAGCGATATAACCCAAACTGCCTTATTATTGGAGCCCAACGCACCCGCACTACTAAACGAAGATGGCAGTATCAACTGGGCGCCTGATGCAAACGGTAATACTACATTGAGTGATGCCAATGTGATGATCCAGCAATATCAAAAGTATGTGAACAAAACCTATAACCTGGTGAGCAGTCTCTCTATGGGTTATACCCTTTTACCCGGTCTTGATTTGAAGAGTAGCTTTGGATTTAATTATATGCAAACAATTGATTTTTCGCCGGCTCCGCTCATTGCTGTTGCCCCTGAATTAAGGGCAACAACATTAAGGAGCACGGCTTTTGGCGATAGAAATATTAAAGGATGGATCATTGAGCCCCAGGCAACTTATTCAACTACCATCAGCAAGGGAAAGTTGGAATTACTGCTTGGCAGTACGTTCCAGGACAAAAAAATAAACTCGGGTTATATCTATGGAACTGGCCAGTTGAGTGACGAATTACTGGAAAACATTCAGGCTGCTGCATATGTTTATAGCGGATTATCTTCAAGTTCAAATTATAAATACAATGCTTTTTTTGGAAGGGTCAATTATAACTGGATCGATAAATATATATTAAATGTTAACATTCGGCGAGATGGTAGTACACGTTTCGGGGCTAATAACAGGTTCCATAATTTCGGTTCTATAGGTGGGACCTGGATCTTTAGCAATGAAAAGTTGGTTAAGGATAAAGCCCGTTTTATCAGTTTTGGCAAATTAAGGGGCAGTTATGGCATCACCGGAAATGATCAAATTGGCGATTACCAGTTTATGACTTTGTATAATTTGAATGTCAATTCGCCATACCAGGGAATTACGAGCCTTTCTCCTGGCGGGTTACCTAATCCTGACCTGCAATGGGAAGAAACCCGGAAATTGCAGATAGGGATGGATTTTGGGTTTTGGCAAGACAGGTTGGTTATAAATGCAACGTGGGTGTGTAATCGTTCGTCCAATCAATTACTGGAGTACAGCCTACCTTATATAACCGGTTTTACAAGCTATTATGTAAACTTTCCCGCCACTATTCAAAACAGAAATTGGGAATTTGCTGTAACGGGAAAAATAGTGCAAAAGAGGAATTTTAGCTGGACAAGCAATGCCAATTTGACCATTCCAAAAAATAAGTTGTTGAGTTTTCCCGGTTTATCTACCTCAACATATGCCAACATACTAGTTATTGGTGAACCGGTTGATGTGTTTAGTTATTATCATTATATAGGCGTTGCACCTGGTTCTGGTGATTATTTATTTGCCGATAAAAATGGCCATCCTATCCTGGAACCTAATCTGGCCACCGATAGGAGCATTTTAATTTCCAAATTCCCCAAATTTTACGGCGGGTTTCAAAATAACCTCGCTTACAAAGGTTTTCAACTTGATTTCCTGTTTCAATTTGTAAAACAGATCGGTTACAATGACATTGCTATTTGGAATGGCAGCCGGTACCCGGGGATGTTTACCCGTGGTAATAGTAATCAACCCGTGACTGTTTTAGATCGTTGGCAAAAAAGCGGGGACAAACCTGCTGTTGCCAGATTTCGGACAGGTGTGATATCAAGTATACTTGACAGTGATCGTCGTTATGCGGATGCGTCTTATGTAAGATTGAAAAACCTGGCTTTGTCGTGGGGGGTGTCTCAAAAATGGGCTGATAAAGCCCATTTCAGGAGTTTTCGGATCTATATGCATGGGCAGAATTTGTGGACGATCACTAAGTATAAAGGATTAGATCCAGAGACGAAAAGTATGACATCCCTGCCTCCTTTACGGGTTTTGACTATTGGCGTTCAGGCAGGATTATAAAATGTATAAGATAGGATTAATATTAAACAAATTATAAAGGTTTTTTACATCTGGTAATTATGGACTGTTTATAACAATTACTAAAAGAGCTTGATTTTCTTTCCAGTGAATTTGATTTAAAAGTTCCCATATGCACCAAATATTGTTAAACTTTTAAATTAAATAAAAATGGAAGACAAACTTTTACAAAATGATCTGAATAAGAAACCCTTCATTAGTCTTGATGATGGCTATGAAATTGATTCGATTGTAATCAAGAAAGTTCCGGCAAAGAAAAATACAGATGAATCTGATCCTGTGCGTACACCAAAGGTAAAGGTTGCATTCAAGCTATTGTTGTTATACATCTGGAGGGTTCTAAAGTATGTTGCACCTTACATTATTAAATGGGTGGTTGATGGATTTATGGATAACCATGTCTGGTTATATTATAAAAAATGAGTACAAAAAAACTATATGCTTTCATTTTTTAAATTGAAGATATTCAAGATCGGCGTGCTATTTATCTTTCTCGTTGCGATGGGTTGTGAAAAGTTCGTAACTGTTGATGCACCTAAAACAAGCGTCAATGAAGAAAATGTTTATAAAACAGACGCAACAGCCATAGCTGTACTAACAGGTATTTATTCTAAAATGGTAAATGATGGTCTCTTTACCGGTCGTGCAGGTATTTCATTATTATCAGGATTATCAGCCGACGAATTAACCCTTGCCAATACGGTGACTGATAACAGGCTTATTGCCTATCATAAAAATGAGTTACGCACTGGCCCCAATGAAAATTATGGTACTGAACTATGGCGTGGTGTATTTTATTACATATTTATTTGTAATGCAGCTATTGAAGGGCTGGGTAACTCCGGGTCATTAACTCCTTTAGTAAAAAAGCAGTTACTAGGTGAAGCCAAATTCATGCGGGCATTTTTTTATTTCTACTTGGTGAACCTGGTGGGCGATGCTCCCTTGGCTTTAACAACAAATCCTGCTGTGAATGCGGCTTTATCACGGTTGGCTGTGTCATTAGTTTACCAACAAATTGTTACTGATCTAAAAGAAGCACAACAACAACTCAATGAAAATTACCTGAACAAAGATCTGCAAAACTACCCAGGAACGGCGGAACGGGTACGCCCCACAAAATGGGCTGCCATCGCTTTATTGGCAAGGACCTATTTATGTATGGCAGATTATGCCAATGCAGAAATGGAGGACAGTAAAATTATTAGTAATACAACTCTGTTCTCACTTTCTCCTGTAAACAGTGTTTTTCTAAAAAACAGTTCAGAAGCCATTTGGCAACTACAACCCGTTCAAACAGGGCGAAATACGGAAGATGCATTTGTTTTCATTTTACCAGTAACTGGCCCGAATGCAAATGCAAATCCTGTTTATCTGAGTCCGCAAATCTTACAAGCATTTGAACCAGGGGATTTGCGACGAAAAGGGGGGAATTGGGTGGATAGTGTGATCGTTTCCGGGACCACCTATTTTCATCCCGCTAAATATAAAGCCAACATTACATCCGGATCAGCCACCGAATATTTAATGGTATTTCGCCTCGCCGAACAATACCTGATAAGAGCGGAAGCAAGAGCCCAGCAAAATAATATTGGCGGTGCGCAGGATGATTTGAATAAGATCCGGACAAGGGCGGGGTTGCCCAATACGACAGCTAATGATAAAGCATCCCTACTGCCAATAATTCTTAAAGAGCGGCAGGTTGAATTTTTTACCGAATGGGGGCATCGCTGGTTGGATTTAAAGCGAACGAGGAATGTGGATGCCGTTATGAGTGGAGTAACCCCCTTAAAGGCAAATGGCGGTCAATGGCAAAGCTTTCAACAATTATATCCTGTTTTATACAATGATATCCTGAAGAATCCCAATTTAAACCAAAACAATGGCTACCAAACGCCGTGAATAACTGATTATTCATACAAAACCAACTATTATGAAGCTGTTTTCTTCAACCCTCTTAATCAGGCTTACATTCATTGGCTTGCCACTAATGATCGTTTTAAGCTGTAAAAAAAATGATAGTGCACCTCCACTTACAGCACCTGCTGTAACAACCACGCCATTGACAAATATTACCACCAGTAGCGCTACTACGGGTGGAACTATTTTAACCGATGGCTACGCTGCAATTACGCAAAGTGGAATTGTGTGGAGTAAAACAAATGCTACGCCAACGCTTACTGATAGTGTAATTGCAGGCACTACTTCCAGTGGCAGTTTTACAACCAACCTTACCGGTCTTGATTTTAATAGAACTTATTACATTCGGGCTTATGCCACCAATAGTGTAGGTACAGCCTACGGAGATGTGGTTACGCTAAACACGACTAACGATACCTCAAAAGTGCGCTTTACCTATAACGGAAAGGAAGTAATCTATGGCATTATTATTAGTCCAGCATCCGGTAAAAAGTGGTTGGACCGCAACCTTGGAGCCACACGTGTAGCCACATCTGTTGATGATTATCAGGCTTATGGTGACCAATTTCAATGGGGGCGCCCGGCTGACGGTCATCAGTTAATTAATTGGACTTCTTCTACTACTGGAATGGCTGTTAATGGAATGACAAACGTACTTGCCAACACTGATAATCCAGGGCATAATAGTTTTATTGATGCTAGTGCATCTTCAAAACTTGACTGGAGAGACGACAACAACAGCAATCGATGGGTTACAACGCCCCAGGGCCCTTGTCCTGCGGGATGGCATGTTCCGACATTAGTCGAATGGATGGCAGAGGTATCTAATACTCAATTTGGCGGTACGGCTACTTCTGGTGGAATTACTGAGCGCAACACAGCTTATAGCCAATTAAAGCTTACTGTTGGCGGGTTTCGCAGGGGCCCAGGATCTGATGTTGGGCAATTGGGTCAAACAGGTGTCACTGGAAATTATTGGAGTTCTACAGATATATTTCTTACAGTATCGACCTCTGGTAGAAAATTTAATTTTGGATCTGGTTTCGTTCAGCGAATTTCCAGCGGTAAATCTGAGGGTTCGTGTGTTCGTTGTCTTGTAAATTAGGTTTGATAATTTAATTTTTATTTCAAAAAAAAGAATAAGACACCCAGGATTAATCGCAAATAGTGCATGTGATTTAAAGCAAAAGCAAATTGCACATTACGCATAACAACTATCAGTGGTAGAGTTGCAAGGTAATTGATCTCTTTTAGTATATTTTGCTAATTGAAAATGTAAATATTTATTACAACTGATGACGATGACTCTACCGTTTAGAACGGTGGTTGTAACCTTTAAATCTGAAATTCTTTAGTTGATCACAACCACTATTTACATTTGAAATAGTGGTTGTGATCCATAATTCGGGAATTCTTTAGTCCTGTACTAATGTTACAGCAGCTGTACAAAGCGAGCCTGTGCAAGCACCGATGGAACCATCCCAACCAGGATAATATTTATTATTTTGGTCACCAGTTGTTGTTCTCTTCAGAGTATGTACTATATTACTACAAGAACTAGAAGTAGTACTATCTGATACACAGAATGAGCCTGCTTTTTTTGCATTAAACGCAAAAGCACTGCCAACTATTGCAAGTACAATAACAGAAGTTACAATCATTTTTAACTTTTTCATACTAAAGATTTTTTTTTAAAAAATACCTACTTATGTATAACTCGTCAAAGGGTAAGCAGGTTTAAACGCTTTGATGAGTTTTGTCATGACAATAACTTTTGAACCGGTTGAATTTTGATAATTAGCTGCAATATGGGGCTTGTATATTTTTATTTACTCTCCTTGCTTATCTGTATGCAATTTAGTTTTACGCCAAATAAATCATGTCGCATTTTTGGAATTATTTAAAGTCAGTAACTTTTTCAATTGTGTTTAATGGAATGTTTATTTGACAGATGGTGTAGGAATAATACCGGTATGATAGGAATAATACCGGTATGATATGTAGTCATGGCTTTATGCGATTGATACCTAACTTATTAAATAGTTTCCGGATTAATAAATTATTTCTTTTTCTTCCCTTTTTATGGGCCACATTCGTTTGGTAATAGATTAATGTTTCCGTAGATAGTCTTTTAAATGCTAAATTTATCTCAGTTTACTTATCTCACCCTCCCTTTTTCTCACCTGTTGAAGATCTGAGAACTACTTGGTCTATTGGTATGAAATAGCTATTACGGTGACTTTTTAAAGATAATTATATGAAACTATATTATTCCATTCTTGTATCTATCCTAATTTCCACCTTAGGATTTTCTCAAAGCAGTAATCGATTGACCGGTGTGCAGCGTAATTCCATCCTTGGTGATCGCTTATTTCTTGAGCAATATCTTTGGGGTTATTCGAAAAGTAATTCAGGAAAAAGTAAAAAATCGTCGATAGATTTTAAAGCCATTGATAACTGGCGGGGATTAGGTGATTATTTAGCTGTTAGTGATGATGGTAAATTTTTTGCCTATACGATCAATAAACCAACCGGTACTCGTTATTGGTTCAATAGAATGGATAGCCTGGTAGTGCAATCAACGGGTAATGGTTGGCGATTAGCATTTGCCGGCTCAAAACCAGGTTTTTTTACGGCTAACGGTGAAATGTATGTTTTTCAAAATGGAGAATCACTGTGTTTTTTACAATTGGGAAAAGCCAAGCCCAGGTATGTAAAAAACGTTATAACTTATAAGATGTCACAGCATGCAAAAAACGAATGGTTGGCCTATCAATTAAAAAGCAATGATTCGAGTTTTATCTTGCACAACCTTGTTACAGGAAAAGAAACACCGTTTTCTGGCGTAATTGATTACAATTTCGACAACAGCGGTGAATGGTTGGTTTGTAAACGAGCCAATGATTTATTGCTGTATAACCTGGTAACAGGCACAGAAAAGCGCTGCCCGTTTGTTATAGATTATTCATTTGCCAGTAATGGAAAGGCTGTATTGTTAAAAGCAATCGAAAAGAGTGATAACGGCGTTACTACTGCTTTAAGATACCTGGGTGCTCCGGATTGGAAGGAAAAGATCATCTGGTCTACAAATAATGGAAAAACTGTCATGAGAAGCTATAGTGTAGATAATGCAGACCGGCAGGCTGTTTTTAATGTTCAGGATAGCACAGGCACAAGTATATGGTATTATAATGCTAGTATGGATAAGGCGATTGTAAAAGTAACCAATGCTAGCCCAGGTATTGCTGAAGGATTAGTTATAACGAGTGAACTATCTTTTACCGATAATGGCCGCTATATTAAATTTTTTTTACAACCCTCGCCAGATACCCAAACGTCTGATCCGGAAATGGCGCAGGTGGAGGTCTGGGACCACAAAGATCTGTACTTACAATCTGCTCAAGCCGAATTATCAAAGCGGCCTAAAAAATATACCGCTTTCATCAATATTGAAAATGGCAACGTTATGCCATTGGAAAGCAATGGTAAAAAATTGTACTTACTGCAAGGAGATTTTGCGGTTGTAAAAAAGAACCTCATTAAAGAGCACGGCGATCGTTTTTGGGAAGTGAAAAACGGCGTTAATATAGATAGTAATTGGATAGTCTCTTTAAAAGATGGAAGCAGTCAGGTGCTTTTCACAAGTGCGGGAAGCGGCAAGTTGTGGTTTTCCCCGGGTGGCAAATACCTGGTGTATTTTGATCCGGAAAAAGGTTGTCATTATTCCAGCTACGATCTTAATACCGGAGTGCTGAAAGATATTTCTGCGAATGTTCCGGTAAATCAACTTGGTTTTGTCGATTGGTATACTGGAAATAAACCTGAATCTGGAAATCTTGCAGCATGGATAGAGAATGATGCGGGCGTATTAGTGTATGATAACTATGATATTTGGAAACTTGATCTAACCGGCAAGGAGCCTGCTATTAATATCAGTAACAGGTTTGGACTGTCTAACAGTGTTATATTTAATTTGCTTACAACCAACCGTTACGTTAATAAAATTCCCGTTATAAAAGCAAGCGGAACGTTACTTTTAAGGGCCTTTAATACCCAGAACAAACAATGTGGGTATTACTGGAAAACTGACCTTGGTGTCAGCGATCCGAAGTTGTTTTATATGGGCAGTTATTTCATGAATTTGATCGATGGGTGTCAGGATTTAAATTTGTCAAATGAAGGGGTGGCGCCGGTCAGAGCTAAGAATCGTGAAACCTGGATAGTGCAACGGCAATCCAGCATAGATGCACCTAACTATTATGAAACAAACGACTTCAAAAGTTTTAACAGATTAACTAATTTTCAACCGCAGCAGCATTTCAAGTGGCTCTCGGAAGAACTCCATTCCTTCAAACATTTGGATGGCCGGGAGGGACAGGGAATTTTATATAAACCCGATGATTTTGATTCAACGAAGAAATATCCGGTGTTAATAGTATTTTATGGCGCGTTTTCTAACAACCTGAACCAGTTTCATGCTCCCTCTTATATTGATCAGGCCATGGCGCCTGGAAAATCACCCGTTTGGTTGGTGAACAATGGATACCTGGTGTTTACTCCAGATATCTATACAACGTCGCTTAAATACGGGCCATCGGCATTTAACGTAATAGAGGGAGCTGCACAATATTTGAAACAACTCCTTTACGTAGATGGGGATAAGCTGGGGTGTGCTTCACACAGCTGGTCGGCAAAACTGGGCGCTTATTTGTTCACCCATTCTCAGTCTTTTAATGCTACTGCGATAAGTGAAGGTTTTCTGTATGCTAATCCGATTAATATGGCGTTGTCTCCCAGTAATGGCAAGAGCAGGTTAGAGGAAGTTGAAATAGGGCAAGAATATGGAAATCTTTGGGAAAATAAAGAAACCTGGTTAGATCAAACAACCGTTCTACAGGCCGATAAAGCTAAAAGTCCCTTGCTGTTGTTTTGTAATAACGAAAGTACGACCGATTACCAGGACCAAACCCTGCAATTATTTACCGCCTTGCGAAGATTGGATAAGAACGTATGGTGGTTAAAATATGAAAACGGTGAACATACTTTATCAGATTTGAAGGAGCTCAAGGATTATACCATCCGTTATACCCAGTTTTTTGATCATTATTTGAAGGAAGCGCCTGCGCCGCTATGGATGACACAAGGACTTCCGCTTACTGTAAAAGGTACTGAAAGCCGGTATGAACTGGATCCGAAAGGTAGTTGTGGAAAGGACTGTACCGTTTGTAAAAAGTGGAATGAGCAGTACAATAACCATCCTGAAATGTTTGGCAAACCTATCCGGGAATGGCATCTGGAATAGTGTTTAAGATAAAATCCAAAATTGCGACATTATTTATAAACTGTGTAACTACATTACATACAAACACAATGAAAGAATTGTTGTCGCTTCACCCGGTGGCCGGATAGGATAAGCTATTGTTATGCTAAACGCTAAAAAGTGGTTTCATAGCTGGTTGTTTATTTGTTGCTCACTTACCTCTTATACTTTATATGCACAGACAGAGGCAGTTACTATAAAAGGAAAGGCAGGTGATGCTATCACGCATGCTGTTTTGTCTGATGCCAGCCTTTCTTTGTTACACCTGCCCGATTCAATGGTTATCAGGAGATTGTTAAGTGGTAAAAACGGGTTTTTGTTTAACCGGCTTAAACCAGGCAATTATCTGCTGTACATTTCAAATATTGGGTACAGGGATACATCCGTAGGCATAACAATTAAGACGGGTGATACGGTGTTAAACACCGGCACTATCTGGCTGCGCACTGCAGTTTGCTCATTAGTAGAAGTAGTAGTAAAAGCCATCATTCCGCCGGTTATAACAAAAAGCGATACCATCGTTTATGATGCGGCCGCTTTTAAGACAAGGCCCAATGCTACAGTGGAGGAATTATTAAAAAAGTTGCCGGGTATTGAAGTAGATAGAGATGGAAATGTAACTATCCAGGGTGAAAAGGTGCAAAAAGTGTTTATAGATGGAAATGAATTTTTTTTGAATGACCCCAAGCTCGCTACCCAAAACCTGTTGGCTGAGATGGTAGATAAAGTAGAAGCATTTAATGAAAAAAGTGAAAAAGCAAAACTGACAGGCATCCCGGATCAAAATCCTGGTAAAGTGATCAATTTGCGACTAAAGCCCGATAGGAAAAAAGGGCTGTTTGGGAATGGAGAAGGCGGGTTGGCCAGCCAAAATAGGTATGGTATAAAGGCAACTGCCAATTATTTTAAAGGCGACATGTATCTGAGTGGAGTGGGCAGCAGTAGTAATGGGGGTAATCTCCAGGGTGGTGGTGGTACATTAAATAACAAGGTCAATGATCTCTCACTTGACTATCGTAATACATTTAATGAAAAGTGGCAGGTAACGGCGAGCTACAGCGTTATCGGCAATAATACCAATAATTTTGTAGGCAGTCAGAGGCAAACTTTTTTGCAGGATTCTTCTTTATTGCAGGACAAAGAAATGGCCAGTTCAAACAAACAGAATAACCATACTGTTAATTTAATCCTGCTGTATGCTATTGACTCATTCAGCAGTATCAGTTCCAATGCCTCCTGCAACATGCAGGAAAACGGAAATAATACTAAGGATATGACTGCAAGTGAAATTATACAAACAAATAATCTTCATGTGGTCAACGATGCCTTTACTAATAACAGCAGAACTGACGACCGCAGGAACGGAGCTTTTAGCCTTAATTACAATCACCGTTTCAAAAAATCGGGAAGGTATCTAGGTATCGGCCTGAATAAGGTAAATTCCCAATCCAAAGGTCAGAGCGTCTTGGGATCACTGACGCGTTTTTATAATGAGTTTGGTTTAATAACAGACAGCCTGGCAAGAGACCAGCTATCCTTTCAAACAGGGCATGGTCAGAATTATGGGTTCAATATCACTTATACAGAACCCTTAGCTATGGGTCAGGTGCTTGATTTTTCTTATAGCTTGGGTAATTCCAGTAACAAATCCAAACAGGAAACATATAATTATAATGATGTAACGCGTAAATATGATGATCCAGACAGTATAGCCAGCAATAGTTTTAAAAGTAATAATAGCAATCAGCAAATTGCTTTCGGGTATAATTATTTTCGAAAAAAATTGCAGTGGCAGGCTGGAATGGCAGTTGCCCGTAACACCCAGTTGAACAAGGACATAAGCGGCCATCAAATGGACCTTAAACAATCGGTCACAAATATTTATCCCCGGGCCTCGTTAATCTACAGCATCAGCAAGCAGAAAAACCTGCAGGTTAATTACAATGGCCGCAACAGACCGCCCTCGCTACAGGAATTACAACCGTTGCCTGATTATTCCAATCCCTTATTGATCAGGCTGGGAAACCCTGCCCTGAAGCAGGAGTTTACCAATGAATTAAGACTGAGGTACAAATATTTTAGTGCAAAGAAAAGCCGAAGCCTGTTTTGGCAATTACATTTTAACAATACAGCTCATAAAATAGTGAACGCTATCCGTATTAACGGTCAGGGGGCCCAGGAACAGCAATATGTGAACCTGGAGGGCAACTATACCATCGGTACCAATATCGATTATAGAATATCATTTGGCAATGGATCTCATAAAGGAAACGTTGGATCTAACACCAGCGCACGATATGATAATGCGGTGAACCTGGTGAATGCAGAAAAGAATTTACGAAAAACATTTAATTGGGGGCAGGTTATGCGGTTGAAATACGATATAAAAGAAAAATTTATTGTCAGTGCGTTGGCAGGTTTTAATGGTAGTTGGTCCGGCTATTCAGTAGATGCTGGAAGAATCACCACTTTATTTTCGCATTATTATAATGCTTATATGTTGTGCGAATTGCCCTGGCAATGCAGCGTAACTTCTGGTGTCAATTTTATTATTAACGAGGCACAACAGCACCTGCCTGGTACCCTGGCTGCTGTGTGGAACGCGGCTGTTACGAAAAGATTGTTTAAGAACCAGGCCGGAGAGATCAAACTATCAGCATTCGATATCCTGAACAATAGCAATAACTTTTCCCAGGTTAACGGAGATAATTATATTGAAACGACAGAGACTGAGGTGTTAAAAAGAGTCTTTGTGCTATCTTTCAGATACAATTTTAGAATAAACAGATTGTAATGGTTTGCTGGAGCATGTAAATAAAAATAACCACCATTCAATTCAGGATGGTGGTTATTTATGATGAATGATACATTCAAAATTGGAACAATGAATTCGGCCTTATTCTGCCTGGATAAAGCGCTTTTAGTTGCTTGTTTTTATCAAAATAGGCGGTAAAGGGCACCGCTCTTAACCTGTATGTCTTTAAAACAACGCTTCCCGTATCTCTACCAACAATTACATTGTTAAATCGGTTTAATTTAAAATACCTGGCAAATCCGTTTGTTGATTTCAGGTCCTCATTGGTAAGAATATACAATTCTTTATCTTTAAATCGTTCCATGTTATTGACCATATCCCGCATTTGAGCCCTGCAATAAGGACAGGTGGGTTTGAAATAAAATAAGACCAGGTTTTTACCTGCTGGCAGGTCTTCGGAATGGATAAAACTGGTACTATCCAGTAATTGAATGGCAAAGGCTGGTAGCGGTTTTCCTTCCATACCTGTTTTATAAGCTTGTGGTTTTTCATCCTGACAAGCTATCCATGCTACTGCCATAAATAATAAGGCACATATTTGTAAACGCATATGATTTATATTTTTATTGAGGTGTTACATTGCTTTTGTTATGCATCCTGATAGCCAGGATGCCTAGCACGATGAACGCGCTATTGAATACCAAATGGTCCGGCCAGCTTAATTCGGTTAAAAATCCACCACAGGAACAGGGTAGATGGGGATAAAAGAGCATCATGTAAATAATATAGATCGTAAACAGGATCATCAAGATGGTCGCCGCATATAACCCTGCTTTTCTTGTTTGATGAATGAATATTAACAGCGTAATAACGATTTCCGTGGCTGGTAAAAACCATACTATTATATGCGCTACTGGTGTCAGGAGCGGCATAAGGGCCATTTGCTCCCGGGTCATGGTATAATCTGACCACTTACTGAATGCGGTGTACAAAAACATGCTCATGTACAAAATGGCGATTATTTCAACGAGGGTGCTTTTTTTCAGCCATCTTACAAACAAAATGTGTAAGAGTATGTTCTGTTTTGGCAGGCTGCCGGCTACAATTGTTTTCATTATTATTAGGTTTTACGATGTTTTATTATTGCGTCGCTTCCACTCCCCGGGTGTCATGCGCTGAAGTCTGGAAAAAGCCCGATAAAAAGTGCTTCGTTCGTTATAGCCTACATCAAAGGCCACTTCCAGTACACTCATGCTGGGATTTGTGCGCATCAACTCGCAGGCATACGCTATTCTTAATTGCTCCTGGTAATCCCGGATCGATTGTCCGAAAAGATGAACAAATCCGTGCCGAAGCTCGTGGTCGTTCACACAGAAAGTTCTTACCAGGTTATTATAGGGCAGCTTTTCCTTAAATTCTTTTTCAACTTTTCCCTTGATGGCATGGAAGAGTTGAACATCTTCCTGCGTAAAATGTATTTCGTTCATGACAAGATGTATTAATGATAAATGCTATGGGTAGTTTTCTGTCTATGCTAGTGATGTTGTTGGTTCTGATTGAAATGATCCTACTATCCATGACATAAATAAGATGCAGAACGGCAGGGTGATGACAACCGGAAAGATCTGGTATCGTAATTCAGTAGGGGCCGATACCACACTGAAAACACAATTGCCAACCCATACCAGCAGCATACAGATCAGCAGGTGTTTACTGGTTTTACTGCAGTGTTTTAAACCTGAAAAACATAAAAACAGTAGAATGCTTGCTATAAACAAGGGGTTGATAATAGCTAATAGCGTTTGTATATAATTCATTATGTAAATATTTCTGTCGGCCAACCGGCTGGGTAATTGATTGTTTTTCCAGTTGAACCAGGTCACCGCGATGGAATCTACTTTTGTATCGCCGAGATTATACACACTCATAAAAAGCGTTGGTGGTTTATAATAACGTACCAGGTTAGGCCATACAAAATGGTTGAGAAATAACCCGGGATGTTTTTTGATCAACCAGCGGCCATAGGCGCCATATAGTGATCCCATAGTTGCCCATGCTATAAAATAAGTTTTTTTGATACCATTTTTTTGCCCCTGTTGCTTCGCATAGGTGGCCAATGGTGATTTCGGATCCCACAGATAGTAAACGCCGATATGCTCATAAGGCCAGTTGGATAGTTTACGTAAAGAATCCATATGATGGTTAACTACAACATGGAGATCGCGGAATTCGTAGGGCACTTTTCCCGGATCAACTGGTTCGGCATGGGCGTATGCATATAATGCATTGGCTGCCATCTGCCAGCCACCAAAAGCCGAATATTGGATGGTGCCGGTTTTTTTGTAGTATTCAAATTGGGTGCTGCCAATAAAGATGAACAGTAGTGTTACTATGGCGCCGATGCCCAACCATTTAATTTTTTTAGGAATAAGGCCAGTTAAAAAAATAATAGCTATACTGATAAAAGGGTACCAGATAGCGCTAAACCGTACCATAAAGGCCAGTAACAAAATAAGGGCATGAAAAAGCAACAAGCGCAGACCTGGTTGAGCAATGATCCACAGCAATTGCGTAAACCAAATCAGGCTGAATGCAGCAAACAGGCAATCACTGGAAACAAAATTGGCAATATGGGGTAACAGCGGATTAACAGCACTTACTGCCAGCAAACCCCGAAACAGCCATTTGCCTGGGGCTAACAGGTAACGAATGGTAAATAATAAATACAGCACACTGATCATTAATAGCAGGTATTGCAATACCACCAATAACAGGTGCGACCGGCTGAAAACACTGACCAGTCGTAAAAATTTTGAAAACCCAATTGGCCACTGGTTAATAAAATCATTTTTATAAGCGGCTTCCAGGTAACTATAGCTATCCGGTGGCATAAAGTTGGGATAGGGATACACAAATTTCAACCAGCCAAAAGAGACTATCATTGTGGCTGCTGAAAACCAGATTAGACTTTTGTTTTCTTTATCTCCAAAAAGCCATTTTGTAAATGGTTGGGTGGTTATGGGTTGTTTGAATAACATGGCTATGAGTGTTGGATGTTAACGTTTTTCAATTCAGTGGTAGTAAACAAGCTATATTTCAAGGTGCAGTAGATTGATCGGAAACCGTCCCTCCAGCCAATTTTTTTACCCTCAGCAAACGTTCTTCCATAATAGGAAATCCCCACTTCGTAAATTTTTAAATTAGGCAGCTTCGACACTTTAACGGTTACTTCCGGGTCAAACCCAAAGCGTTTTTCATGGAGGGGAAGCCTCTTTAATATATCGGACCGGAATAACTTATAACAAGTATTCATATCAGTCAGGTTCAGGTTGGTAAACATGTTGGAGAGAAATGTGAGGAACTTATTACCGATGCTATGCCAGAAGAAAAGGATACGGTGAGGATTGCCGCCCATAAACCGAGAACCGTATACCACATCTGCCGAGCCCAGTACAATGGGTTTCAGGAGGGTATTGTACTCGCCCGGGTCATATTCGAGGTCGGCATCCTGCACCAACAAATATTCTCCGGTTGCCATCGCAATGCCAGTATGGATAGCCGCACCCTTCCCCTTATTTACATCATGCCTGATATATTTAAAGTAATTGACCGTTGTGTTTTTAATATTGGCGATGTAATCATTAATGACTGCCTCTGTATTGTCGGTACTGCAATCATTTACAATGACCACTTCTTTTTCTATATTCCTTATGAGTTTTACGGAGTTGATGCGCTCCAAAATAAGGGGTAGGGTTTTTCCCTCGTTATAGGCTGGGATAATAATAGAAAGCCTTTTTATAATGGCTGGAGCGGGGGAACTGACGATTGGTTGTTGATTATTGGTTGCCTGATCAAATGCAGATCTAGGTAGATCAATTTTATTTATAGTATGTGCCATAGAACCAAGGTTTATAATTTACAAAACGTCATACAATTGCCTTTTGTGAATATACCCTGTCTGGTTTTTGCTGTTGGCTTTGGAGTTTCATGTGCTGCATTAGCTGGACCATCCAGTCAATCAGCAGCAAAGAAAAGGTTGCGCTAAGCAATGCAGGGAACGCCTGGAATCTTAAAGCGGCGGAAGATGCAAAGATGGTAAATCCGGCATTCGCTATCCAGACAAAACCACTTAAGAGAATGATCTTATAAAATGTCGTATTGTACTGCCATCCTTTCAAAAGCAGGTAAGACAAGAGCATCAACAACATGATCAAATTGGTAATACTTACCAAAAATGGGTAATACTGAAGTGTCAATACTTTGCCGCTTTTCATTCTTGTTTTTACCTGGTTGTTTGTATACCCAAACCATTTTCTTGCTGATTCAGGTACGGTTGGTTTGCCCCAATTATAGTATCCCAAAAATTCAACAGGCGGAGCAAAATATTTCCGGGAATTAGGCAAAACAAAGTAGCGTAGAAAATGCAGGGGATATTTTTTAATAATGCATAATCCATATGAACTATAAAAAGGTCCCATACTCGCCCATTTTTTAAATTTGGTTACAAAAGTGTCGTTTGCGTTAAACAGGCTATCGTTGTATCGCATTAACGGAAACCGCTGTGTCCACATATATGCAGTACTAGCCTCGCCGCCTGGTAAATCATGGTTGCTGTCATAGAATTTACGGATCATATTGTCTACTGTTCTGAATTTTACTGGTACGGGTTTTCGATCTGCGCTATCTACTTCCCGATAGGCATACATTGCATTGTTTGCCAATTGCCAGCCACTAAAAGGAGAATACTGCCAATAGCCAGTGAGTCTTTTATATTGAAACATGGAAAGTCCCACAAACCAGCCGCAAAGAAGTAGTCCCAATCCCAGGCCTATTAGCTTTTTTCGAAGCGGTAGTTTAGATAACCCAAATGCAAATGCTGCAATAAATGGATAGATCAGTGCATTGTACCGCACCGTAAAAGCCAGGCATAATACAATGGCATGCCAGCATATAATTTTATTGGAAGGTTTATAGATGATCCATATTAACAGTGCAAACCAGGTCATACTTAATATTAGGAAAAGCGCATCGCTGCTTACCATATTGCCCAGATGTAAAAGCAAGGGATTAAAAACCATAAAACATAGTAATATTGTTTGCGTCACTCTGCCAGTCTTGTAGAAATAAAAAATGGTAAACAGTAAGAAAAGCGTACTGCACTGGATCATTAGGTATTGAAGACTTACCAACACCAAATCAGGTTTTGCAAAAACACTAACCAGGCGTAAAAACTTTGAATATCCTATCGGGTAAAAATTAATAGTCAAATTCTGATCTGCAGCTTTCAAATAGGAAAAAGAGTCTCCATGTATATAATTGGCAAATGGGTATAGGTATTTAAATAGAATGAACTGTATAATAATTGCTGCCGCTGCCAGGTATAGGATAATCCTGTTCCGCCGGTTATGAAAAAGGAATTGGGTAAAGCTTTGTTTACTGAATGGCGCGTTTTGTAAAGTGTTCATATTGCTAAGCTTTGCTGTTGACTTTGGAGTTTCATGCGCTGCATTAACTGGGCCATCCAGTCAATCAGCAGCAAGGAGAAAGTAACACTGAGCAATGCCGGGAACGCCTGGAATCTTAATGCGGCGGAAGACGCAAGTATGGTAAATCCGGCATTCACTATCCAGGTAAAACCCGCTAAGAGAATGCTTTTATAAAATGACGTGCTGTATTGCCACCCTTTTAAAAGTAGGTAAGATAAGAGCATCAAAAATAGGATCAGGTTGGTAATACTCACCAAAAATGGGTAATACTGAAGGATCCATACTTTACCGCTTTTCATTCTTGTTTTTACCTGGTTGTTTGTATACCCAAACCATCTGGTGGCCGATTCCAGAACATATGAATAGCTCCAATTATAGTATTCAAGATATTCGACAGGTGGGGAAAAATATTTCAAGGAATTTGGCCAAACAAAGTAGCGTAGAAAGTGAACTGGATATTTTTTAATAATGTACAATCCATACGAACTATACAAAGGTCCCATACTAGCCCATTTTTTAAAATTGGTTGCAGAAGTGCCTTTTGCTTTAAATAGACTTTCTTTGTATACCACTAACGGAAGCGACGGTGTCCACATATAGACAGTACTTGCCTCTTCTATTGGCAAATTAGGGTTGTCGTCATAAAATTTACGGATCATATTGTCTAAGGCATGGAATTTCGCTAGTACGGGTTCCCGGTTCGCGCTGTCTACGTACCGATAGACGCACATGGCATTGTTCGCCAGTTGCCAGCCGCTAAAAGGCGCATACTGCCAATAACCAGTGAGTCTTTTATATTGGAACATTGATAGCCCCACAAACCAGCCGCAAAGCAGTAGTCCCAATCCCAATCCTATTCCTTTTTTTCGAAGTGGTAATTTTGATAGCCAGAATGCTAATGCAGCAATGAATGGATAGATCAATGCGTTGTACCGCACTGTAAAAGCAGCGAATAACACGATGGCATGCCAGCATATAATTTTATTGGAAGGTTTATAGATGACCCATAATAGCAACGCAAACCAGGTCATACTTAGCGCCAGGAAAATCCCATCACTGCTTACCATATTACCAAGGTGTAAAAACAATGGATTAAAAACCATAAAGCATAATAATATTGTTTGCGTCATTCTGCCAGCCTTGTAGAAATAAAAAAGGGTAAACAAAAAGAAAAGCGTACTGCACTGGATCATTACGTATTGAATACTTACCAATACAAGATCAGGTTTTGCAAAAACACTAACCAGTCGTAAAAATTTTGAATAGCCTATCATGTAGGAATTGATAGTCAAATTCTCATAGGCTGCGTCCAGGTAAACAAAAGAATCATTATGTATGTAGTTGGCAAAGGGATATAGGTATTTAAATATAGCAAACTGTATAACAATCGCTGCCGCTGCTAAGTATAGGATAATCCTGTTCCGCCGGTTATGAAAGAGGAATTGGGTAAAGGGTTTTCCGCTGACTGGTGCGTTTTGAAATATGTTCATATTGCTAAACTGAATTGAAAGTGTTTCGTAAGGTGATCATGAGTTACTTGTTACATTGTCATCCAGAAGCTTTCACCCTTTTATTAGCCGATATACTTATATTAAACGACCCATATTTCAAGATGCAATAGATCGCCCTAACGCCATCCCGCCAACTAATTTTCTTTCCCTCGGCAAACGTTCTTCCATAATAAGAGATCCCAACCTCATATATTCTAATGCCAGGCACCATCGCCATCTTCGCCGTTACCTCCGGTTCAAACCCAAAGCGCTTTTCTTTCAAAGCAATCCGTTGAATTAGATCTGTCCGGAACAATTTGTAGCCCGTTTCCATATCTGTCAGGTTCAGATTACTGAACATATTTGATAAGAAGGTGAGGAACTTGTTGCCGATAGAATGCCAGAAGAACAGGATGCGGTGCGGATTGCCGCCCATAAATCGCGAGCCGTAAACCACATCTGCCGAGCCCAGTACAATGGGTTTCAGGAGTGTATTGTACTCGCCCGGGTCGTATTCCAGGTCGGCATCCTGCACCAACAGGTATTCTCCGGTTGCCATCGCAATGCCTGTATGGATAGCCGCACCCTTCCCCTGGTTTACATCGTGCCTGATATATTTGAAATAATTAAATGTGAGATTGGCTGCTGTTGAAATATAGCTTTGTATTGCTGACTCTGTGTTATCTGTAGAACAATCATTAACAATAATCACTTCTTTCTCTATATTCCGGATCAGTTTTACTTCATTTATCCGGTCCAGAATGACGGCTATTGTGTTTTCTTCGTTGTAAGCAGGAATTATTATAGAAAGCTTTTTTATTGTACAAGGTTGCTGGGTGCTGTATATTGGTTCCAGACTACTGGTTTCTGATTCTCCGTTAAATGTCTGATCTATTGTAGTGACTATAGTTGACGCGTTGGAGTGTTCGAATGCGTTTTGCATAGAACCAAGGTTTAATAATTTATTAAAATATGCCCCGGTAAATTAGCCGTCTCTGCCCCGGTTAAATAACCAGCGCGTACCGGCGGAAACCTTATTCTCAAAGAATAAGAATGTCCGTACTGTCTATAGACAATACAATAAACTTAGCTTTTTGCTTATAGGTTTCCGGAAATGGAAACCTTAGCCGACTTAATTATGAAAAAATGAAAATCATGTTGCTAAGACTGCTTGCTTGTGAAAGGATACTACTACAAATGGGCCATTAACCTTTCTTTTATTTTCTTCCGGTGACAATCAACCGGAGCATCATTCCTTCATTCTATAGGCAAGTTACAATCATAAAATATTCATTGCAGCACAAAAGATATTCATTTGCGCACTAATTATTAGAATACACATACATGATTCCGTTAGATGATGAAACAAGGGCTGGTGGTACAGTTCCATTTTGCTTCTGCCATTCTTTAGGAGTTATTTTACAGGCTTTTCTAAACGCTCTTGAAAAATTGCTGGGTGCTTTTTGGCCATGGAATCCGCATTTGTAGGCAACCTGCCGTATAGTGAGCTCCCCATCGGCTATCATTGATGCAGCAGCTTCCATCAATTTGAAAGTACGGTATTCGTCTATTGGTTGCCCTTTTACACACTTGAATGCCGGGTATATCGTATTCCGGTTAGAATAGTAGTGTGGGAAAAGCGTACTGATACTTTCTCTGTTGAGTGGGTTATTATCAATGAACTGTATCAGTTCATTGACCGCATGCACGATAGGTTTTGAAAATGTGGGACTGATCATGAATTAAGGTTTAATAGTTAACATTTATGTCACCACTGTGAGCCAGCTTTCTAAATAAACTGAGTTGTGTTGTTGCTTAGCTAGTATATTCTTTCTGTAATGAAGTAACTTTTTGTTGAATTTCCGATACAATAATTTCACCAGCGCCTTTTAATTTTCTGATATTATCCCAATCAGCAGAGATGTCAATCAATTGTTGTATGGTAAGAATTCCATTTATTTTTAGAACATTAAGCGCCCTGGTAGATAAGCCTAGTTGTTGGATTTTTTTATTAAAGACCGACATGTCAAGTTCAAGTGCCTTGATGTGTTCTGTGAGCCAGCTTGCAATCAATTTGCAACTGTCGAGATCGAAGGTTCGTATTGTTTTTTGTACAATCGCTACTTGACTGTTCGTGCTAATCATATCAGGCTTATTGGTACACTAAATTACAAGTGTTATTAAATACTTCAAAAGGAAAACTAGTCATACTTAGCGTCGTTTGGTCATAGCTTGACCAATCTGATCATAGTTAGCTTACATTTTAGTAATTAAATATAGATGAGTCATATTTTGTCATACTTTTTCCATGCGGTTCTTCTTATGCACCCGGTTTCTAATCTCATTTTTATAATTCTTCTCCTTAATAATCATTGAATTAGGACCCTAGTACCAGGGTTGCCAGGCTTACCAGGCTAGTTACTACAAGGTAGATGAATGCACGAAAAAGAAGGTGTATGATTATTTAATGGTGATAGCCCAACTATGCAAAAAACTGTAGCGTTGTTGCCTACTCAGCACAAAAAAAGCCTCTCCGAAGAGAGGCTGCACTAATCAAATACCATTAACCATTAAACCTTATCCTATGCCACCAAGTTACATAAAGGATTAATATAAATTGATTGATCTCGTGCAACTTCTGCATAAGTGCCGGGTTTTGATCCTGTCAAATTATTCGCTGCACTAAAGGAATTTTACGAATTAGTCCAACAAGCATGTAGGAAAATACAATACTTAAAATACAGGCTATAATATATTTAATAGTTGGGTTAAGTGTCAAAGATTCCAGGATAATAGTAACACCAACTACAACAGCAGAATGGAAAATATAAACCCCGTATCTATTTTTTCTCAATATTGATAAAATAGAATTTGTATCGTTGAGTCTTTTATTAAATAAGTGAAGAAAAAAACCAGAGAAACCAATACACAAAAAGACCTGGGCTAATGAAAGAGAAACAGATTCCCAGCTAAGTCCCAAAAATTTATGAATTATAGACGGATTTGTTATAAGAAGATAAATAATCAGGCCAAAGTAGGCGGCTGCTATAAGTGATATGGGAAACCATGTTATTGCCACTTTTCTGGACAAATCATCAAGCCAATGTTTTCTGTATACCAATAGTCCGATTGCATACATGAAAATGTAAGGAGTGATATTGGAAAACTCTATGCCGATAAAATTTTGTCCAAGTGGAAAAAATTGTCGCACGAGGATTGTAAGACCACTGCATAGAACAATAATCGTCAGTATATTTATATGTGCGGGGATATTATCAGATAGACATTTTGAAATAGAAAAATGAGGTTTTATAAATTTCCAATAGCAAATATATACTAACTCAAAAGTTATCAACACCAGAATAAACCACACATGAGAGGTGTATGGTTTGGCATTTTGTTGTAATACATAATTCAGCCATGACAATTGAGTAGTCCTATTGTGGATTTCAATATAATATAAAATACTTGGGGCAAGAATGGTCATTACAAATAACAACGGTACCACCAGGCGAATTAATCTTGCTTTTATAAATTTTCGTACCCCTTTTTTCTCTAATGAGGGAATTGTTAAAAAAGCTGAAATGAAAAAGAAAAGGCTCATTGAAAATGATGCCTCGATTCCAGTTAATGCCGAAAGGAAAATTTGAGTTCTGCCCGTTAGTTTTTCTGATGTAACATAGCACCAGCCGCCCATTGTCCCATAACCTATACTAACATGGTGAAGTACAACCAGAACAGATAAGAATATCATAAGATTATCTAAATAATAAAGTCGCTTCATTTGTTACATCTAATATTGTTAATAAGTTGGGTGTTTCATAGCCTTGCCCCTTGTTGTGTGGTTGTGCTTCGCTGTTACTCCTTCAGTTCTGTTGATATTAACTTTAATATTCCTGTCATATTTTTAGCTTGCCAAAACTTGTCTTTACTGAAATTGATGAATGATTTACGGTCGATTATAATTGCGGCTTTTGTTAAAATTTCTATATTTGGAGCATATTTCTTTACAATGAGTTTTACAAAAATCAAAAGAGTGACAGACTGCAATTCTGCATTCTATTATTTAGTTAGGCGTTTTGCTGATATGACATTTCTGAAGGCCTCCCTCATTATACTGGCTCTTGTTTGCGCTTTGTCATGTGGCGTTGGTGGAAATGCGGCAAAATCTAACGACCAGGCAAACTTACAAGGAACCTGGTTGGGGCAGTCAGAAAGCCAAAACGGTATCAAGAAGAATGTGTCTTTCCTGTATATCTTTAAAGGAGATACATTTACCTTCATAGACGAGACTGGGAAGGAAATGAAGTATTCGTTCAAGTTGGACACCACTGGCAACCCAAAGTTGATTACTGTTCAGCCCGCAGACACGCCCACCAATTCGACGCCTGTCAGCGTTGCTTATGAGTTGGACGGCGATTCGCTGAAGATTGTAGTCGCACCTCCTGGCTTGCGCCCCACAGAAATATCAGACAAAAACGATCAGGAGTTGATTAGCTGCAAGCGAAAGGGTTCATGAAAACGCCTAACCAAAAACTTTGATCCAGCTTTCAATTGAATGTTTTTCCATTGTTATCATTACTAATCACTTTTCATTAATTGAAGTCGTTGGAACTGTAACATTACAAGGTACTATATTGCACACCTGGCAATGGGATGACAGGAGTTATTATTCGATAGTACATATACTAGCATAATTTATTTGCCTTCCTTCCCCCATACTTCTATCTTTACCGTGCTCTAATCTTATTCATACCTTTCCGGCAACAAACAATTACAAACAGATCAAGGGAATATAAAACAGATCCCGGTGCAGGCAACGGGGCGGAAATTGTTGTCATTCATTTGATTATACTTTAATACTAAGATATTCCCAGCTTCCTTCGGACACACCACGAACAGCTATAGCATATAACATGACTGAAACCGACATCATTGATGGCTTAAAAGGCAATGACCGCTTGGTATTTGACCGGGTATTCGAGGACTATTTCCCGCAGATCCAGTTTTTTGCCACCCGGCTCATTGGTGACGCTGAGGAGGCCAAAGACATCGTGATCCGTGCTTTCCAGAGTATGTGGGGACTAAAAGCAAATTTTGAAACACTCAACAACATCAAAGCGTTCCTCTATATCACAACACGGAATAATTGCCTGAATTTCCTGCAGTACCGCCAGCGGCAGGAAGCCGGCCGTAAGGAATATGAAACAAGACTGTTGCAGGCAGGCAATGAGAAAAGTATTGAAATGCAAATGATGGAAGCGGAACTCCTGCAAATGATCCATCAGAAGATCGAGGAACTGCCCAAAAAATGCAAAGAGATCTTTAAGCTGACTTATTTTGAAGGGATGAAAGCGGGCGAGATCGCCAAACTGCTCCGTATTTCCACCAGCACCGTAACTACACAACGGAGTATCGCCATTAAATACTTAAAAGCCGTACTGTCCGAAGAACAATTTCTGCTGGCCTGCCTGCTGCTCAACGGTGGCCTGCAGACCCTGCATAATGCTGCCTGATCCTTTGTTTTTTGTCTTCCTGGCGCCCAGCGCAATATTTATTTTTAAATTTTTCCAGATTTCTTGGACATCCTGCTTTACCCGGCTGTTTCTATTAGTACAAGGTTACCAAATCATTAATTCTCTGTTTTTTAAAAACCGTACAAAAATACCAGACAACATTAAACCAGGACTACATGGAACCACAGCGTCTCCCCGAGGGGTTACTTGAAAAAGCCCGGCTGATCGAAAGATCTTTAAGCCGGGAGATCAGCGAGGAGGAACAGGCGATACTGGATACATGGCTCAGTGAATCGGCCCAGCATCAAACGTTCTTTGACAATGTAACGAACAAAGAGCAGTTGCAACAATTGCTGCGGCAGTTTTATGCGGCCAAAGCGATGACGGCAGAAGCCAGGGCAAGCGCCAATGAACTGGTTTTTGGCAACACAACACCAATAAGATCATTGCGCAGCCGGTGGAAACAATGGACGGCGGCTGCGGCCATTCTTCTGTTGATAGCAACAAGTGCTTATTTCTGGTACAACCGGCAGCAACCGCCAACGGTTGCCCAAACCGGGGAGAAACAAAAGCCCACCATCAATGATGTGGCGCCGGGACAATACAAAGCAATGTTAACACTGTCAGATGGTAGAAAAATTGTGCTCGATAGTGCTGCCACAGGTAAACTGGTACAACAGGGAAATATCAGTGCATATACCAGAGATGGTCAATTGGTTTACGAGCAAGAAGGGAAACAAAAAGAGATTCTGTACAATACCCTTTCAACACAGAAAGGACAAACTTATGCTACTGTCTTAAGTGATGGAACAAAGGTTTGGCTCAATTCGCAATCATCCATTCTTTACCCGGTGTCTTTTAATGACAACGTCCGTAAAGTGGAAGTGACAGGAGAAGCTTATTTCGAAGTAGCTCCTTTCAATACAGTATTGGCTAATGGGCAAAAAGGCAGACGGCCTTTTGTCGTGAAGACGGGTGATATGGAGATTGAAGTTTTAGGAACTCACTTCAATGTCAATAACTATGCAGATGAAGAAGCCGTAAAAGCGACGTTGCTAGAAGGAAAGGTGAGCGTTCATTCAGTAACTACTAATTCTCAAACCGTACTGGCGCCTGGTGAACAAGTAAAATTTATAAAGCAATCACAGGCTCTTATTAAAACAAAAGAGGTAGATATAGATGCAGAAGTCGCCTGGAGATTTGGCTATTTTAATTTTAGTGATGCAGATGTAAAAAGCGTGATGAGGCAATTGGAAAGATGGTATAACGTGGAAGTCGTTTACGAAGGGAATACAGGCGGTAATCTGGGACTTTACGGAAAGATACCACGCGGCATGACGCTTTCACAGGTCCTAAATCTTTTGCAGGGACATCAAGTGCATTTTAAAATGGAAGGAAAAAAAATCATCGTTACCCCTTAAAGTAATAATAGCCATGATAAAGATATCTAGGACTCTTTGTTTCCTGCTCACCGGATGCCTTGTCATGGCTTTCACAAGCCGTGACAAGAAAACAGAAAACCCGGTGAGTTTTACATACGAGGTGAAAAAGCTTTCGGGAAATATGTACGAGGTGAAGATCATTGCCAGCATCGAAGAACCCTGGCATATCTACTCCCAATTCACGCCGGCGGAAGGCCCTTCCCTTCCTACCCATATCAGCTTCGTTAAAAATCCTTTGGTGGAAGTAGTTGGCAAACCTGTTGAAAATGGAAAACTGATCACAAAGCATGAAGAAGTACTCGATGTTAATTTGAAATATTTTTCTGGTAAAGTGGAATTTGTTCAAAAAATAAAATTGAAAGCTGCCGTTAAAACAAACATCATTGGAAGCATTGAGTACATGGCTTGCACCAACGAGCGGTGTTTAATGCCCACCACGGAAAAATTTACCCTGGGTTTGACTGAGTAAGAAAATTGATAAACGTTTATAGCTATAATCTGTCCTGTTTAAACCAGAGTAACTGAGACCTTTAGGGAAAGAACCCAGGGTTGACTGCTGAAATTGTTAAGGTATTGGTATGAAAAAGTGAAAGGGCTTTGTCCTTCTCAAGTAAAGCTATCGCCGGGCTACTCGTTTCTATTCTCCCAGTTATCTCCTCCTGCAAGCGCGGGATCATCCTAACATGCATGCCAGGTATTACAAACCATTGAACCTGCCCCCAGCAAACGGTTAACTTTTATGGCGCAGCCATAAAAAAACCGGAAGTGATTACAGCACTCCCGGCGAAAAGGTTAACCGAAAAACAACGGCGAAGTTGCCCATTCATTAACCCAAAACTAAAGGTATGCAACAATTTGCTACTTGCAAAAGCATTGCGTCGGGCAGGCTTTTGTACCAGCTAACACGCACATTATTAAATCACCGCAAAGCGGTACGCATTATGAAGCTGACCGGAATCTTATTATTGGCTGGATGCCTCCAGCTGACTGCGCGGGGGCTTTCACAAACCGTTTCCCTCACGGTAAAAGACGCTCCGTTGTTAACGGTGCTCAAAGCCATTGAGAAACAAACTGCCTTTACCTTCCTGGTAAGTGGCGATCAATTGCAGAAAGCAAAACCGGTAAGCTTTACTGCCAATAACCTTCCTCTAATGCAGGTGCTTGATTTGTGCTTTAGGGATCAGCCTATAACTTATACCATTGTCGGTAAAGTGATCAACGTTATTCCCAGGAAAGAAAAGACGGGCAATGATCATTCTCTAAACCAATTGCCGCCGGTGGATATTAAAGGACGGGTAGTAAACGAGAACGGAGAACCGGTTTTAGCAACTATAGCAATAAAAGGTACCAGCAAAGGCACCACTACCAACGAAAATGGT
This sequence comes from uncultured Niastella sp., assembly GCA_966212235.1. Lineage (GTDB taxonomy): Bacteria > Bacteroidota > Bacteroidia > Chitinophagales > Chitinophagaceae > Niastella. Next base: position 165,554 of record CBIHPP010000011.1, read on the forward strand.
GAGTTTAAATTAACTGGTGTAGATGATGATGCAATTTTAGTGATAACAGGTGTAGGTATAGAACTACGGGAGCTAAAAGTGACCGCGGTTAGCAACTTAAATATAGTTGTGAAAATTTTAGTGTCTCCCTTGGATGAAACAATAATAAAAGGATACTACTCCACAAGTAGAAGATTTAATACTGGTGACGTAACTAAGGTTACCAGTACAGACATACAAAAGCAACCAGTTAGCGATCCCATACTGGCCCTGCAAGGCAGAGTACCCGGCCTTTACATACAGCAAACCTCTGGCATACCAGGTGCAAACAGTACCGTGCGCATTATGGGACAAAACAGCATTGCGGGTGGCAGCGATCCTTATATCCTTGTAGACGGCGTGCCTATAAGCTCTACTTCCTTAACTAATACCGATATGGGAGGCGGGCCGTTGGGTAACCCGATTAATGGGCCAGGTCAAGGGATGAGCCCCTTTAACACATTAAATCCAGCCGATATTGAAAGTATCGAAATTTTAAAGGACGCAGACGCCACAGCCATCTACGGATCACGAGGCGCAAACGGAGTTATTTTGATCACAACTAAAAAAGGCAAAGCGGGCGATACAAAAATGGATATTAATGTGTTTTCGGGTGCCGGCAAGGTTTCTAGGAAATTAGACCTACTTAATACAGAGCAATACCTCCAAATGCGCCATGAAGCATTAAAAAATGATGGTATAGCAACAATTCCTGCAAACACTTATGATATCAATGGAGTTTGGGATAGTACCCGCAATACCGACTGGCAAAAAGAATTGATCGGTAAATCTGCACATTTTACCAATGCACAAATAAATATTTCAGGAGGTAATGCTAATACTCAATTTTATGTTGGAGGGGGGTATAATACCCAAGGAACAGTATATCCTGGAGATTTTTCAGACAATAAAACTTCTGTTCATTTTGGTTTAATCAATGCATCTACGAACAAGCGTTTTCGTCTGCAACTTTCTGGCAGTTATGTCAATGCTAAGAATAGCATTCCAGCTTCCGATCTCACCAATATGATATTGCTTGCCCCGGATGCGCCAGCAATATATAATTCTGATGGTAGTTTAAATTGGCAGCTAGATAATGGAGATTATACTTGGCTTAATCCATTACGAGATATTTTTAGTCCATCCGACGCGAGAACTAAAAATTTGATAGGGAATCTGAATTTAAGTTATGAATTATTTCCAGGCCTTCAATTAAAGGGAAGCTTTGGATATACAAGCCAACATATGGATCAAACAATTGTGGGGCCGGCTACTCAAATTAATCCACCCCCATATAATTTATCGGAGTTCAGTTCTGTTAATATGGCATCAACTGATTTCGAAACATGGATTGTTGAACCCCAAGCAAGCTACCTGAAAAAAATATCAAAAGGTCAATTGGACATACTAATTGGCGTTAGTTTCCAGGAGAATGCTTTTAATTCCATTGCAACATTCGCCAGTAATTTCACTAATGATGCTCTGATAAACAATCCTCTGAATGCGACAATTAATGGAATTAATGGAAAGCAAAATACTCTTTACCACTATGAGGCTATATACGGTCGCATTGGATATAATTGGGCAGATAGATATTTGATTAATTTAACTGCAAGGAGAGATGGCAGTAGTCGTTTTGGTCCTGGTAAACAATTTGGGAATTTCGGTGCCATAGGTTTGGGCTGGATCTTCTCCAATGAAAAATTGGTACAAAATTCTTTTTCCTTTCTTAGTTACGGAAAGATCAGAACAAGCTACGGAATAACTGGTAATGACCAGATTGGTGAGTACCAATACATGAGTACTTACAGCTCAAATGCTTTGACCTATCAAAATATTTCCGGTTTATACCCAACTAGGCATGCTAACCCTAATTATGGGTGGGAGGTGGTTAAGAAATTCCAAGTCGGCCTTGATGTAGGTTTTATACATGACAGAATTCTTTTATCCGGAACTTATTTCAGGAATCGCGATAATAATCAATTGGTTGGTTATCCGCTTCCAAGTATAACTGGTTTTACTACGGTTCAGTACAATTTGCCGGCAATTGTTCAAAATTCAGGGTTAGAATTATCGTTAAATACACAGAATATTAAGACTAAGAATTTTACCTGGAGTTCAAATATAAACTTGACAATACCTAAAAATTTACTTGTTGACTATCCAAATCTTAAAGGCTCTTCGTTTTCTAATAAATATGTTGTAGGAAAATCATTATATATTTATAAATCGTTTCATTTGTTGAATGTAAAAGATTCTACTGGTATTTATCAATACGAGAGTCAGGGCAAACCTACATACAATCCAAAATCTCCGGACGATTTAACGGCAACCCCCCAAATAGCGCAAATATACTACGGAGGCTTTCAAAATAATTTTTCATACAAGGGCTTTCAATTGGATATTTTCTTTCAGTTTGTAAAACAGACTGCTTTGAATATATCAAACCAATTTTTTTCTCCTGGACAGTTCAATCAAAACATTGCGACATCTTATTCAAGCCGTTGGCAGGAATTGGGGGACATGACCGATGTAGGTAAATTTTCTACGAATAATGCAGCCGATCCAAATAATAAATTGATATTTTCTGACCATGTTGTATCGGATGCATCCTTCGTTCGTTTGAAAAGTCTTTCACTATCATATACCATACCTACAAGTTTGCAAAAAAAGGTTCATCTCAAAAATGCAAGAATTTATATTCAGGGGCAAAACCTGTTTACTATTACGGATTATAGTGGCTTAGACCCGGAAACATCCAGCAGAGTCGGTTCTAATGGAGTTCTGAGATTGCCAACTCTTAGAATGTTGACAGCAGGAGTGCAAATCACTTTGTAAGGAGAAAGGCTGTTGGTCAGAAGATACAACAACGGCACTCGTAACAATAGTCGGCAAGTTGAGAAAAATGAACATCAACACCATCAATATTTTTATCCTGCCAGGGTCTCTGAACTTTTGTTAACATGTAACATACTGTAAAGACCACGGCGAGACAATAAAAAAGATTTTAAATATGAATCTATAGACTCGGGAAGTTCGTTCAGACCTTTGATGCCGTTGTTAATCCTTTTGACAAATATATGGGATGAAGCAGTTGATTTTATAACGGAAACATATGTTTTTATTAAAAAAGCAGCAAACAAAATAAAAATGTGGTATAACAAAGTGATAAAAGCAATCAACAAAACAGTAGAAGCAATCAACAAATTGACAGACGCATATGCTTCAATGGCAAAGTGGTATGCCTTTTTGATGGAAGCATACAACAAAATGGGAAAACAGGAATATACATTCGTGTGGTGCCTATTGGCACAAGTGAGGTAAGGGAATATAGTGATGAGATAAACAGTTATGTGCTGTAAGCTGTTCGCCTGAGCGAAGTCGAAGGGCGACAATCGTGCTTCGACTCCGCTTAGCATAACAACAAAACAAATTAAAAAAGATTGCGGGTCAAGCCCGGAATGAGAGAAAGGTCGCCCGGGATGACAACCCAATAAAAACATTTAATTATGAATAAAATTATTTTACAAATTAAGATGCTATGGAACAATGGCAATTGGTCTGATCTCTTGTTTCTTGCAGTCACTTTGTTTTTATTCGGCCTGGTATTTTACTATTACTTCAGGCCATTTTGATTAAATAGTTATTTAATAACTAAAAACACAAAAACAATCGTTATGATAAATAAAATTAATCGTAAGAATAAAACGCAGCGGCAATTTGCAACAGCAAAGCTGTTGTTTTATTTGTCGTTCTTTGTAACTATTACTTCCTGCAAGAAATTCGTAGAGATCCCTCCTCCGCAAACCCAATTAGTGACAAACAGTGTGTTTAATAATAGCGCCTCTGCCACAGCAGCACTTACCAGTGTATATACACAGATGTTTAATAATACGGAGTCTTATAAGATATCCCAAGCTAATGGTTTACTTAGTGATGAGTTAAAAAATTATTCAACACGGGCTCCACAAACTCAATATTACGCTAATGCAATGGTATCTACTCAATCCAGTACTGGGCAGTGGTCAAATGCGTACAGTTACATTTACCAGGCTAATTCCATCATTGAAGCCCTTAAAAATAATGCTGCAATAAGTTACTCAGTAAGCAATCAATTGATTGGAGAAGCCAAATTCATTCGGGCTTTTTGGCACTTTTATTTGGCAAATGCCTATGGAGATGTGCCGTTGGTTACAACAACTGCTTACAATATAAATGGAACAATTTCAAGAACAGCAAAAGACGAGGTGCACCAACAAGTCATTACTGACTTACAGGATGCTCAGAATTTACTTAGTAGTAATTATGTGGATGCAAGCGATACCGTAACATCTACTGAAAGAGTAAGACCCACCAAATGGGCGGCGGCAGCGCTTTTAGCAAGAGCCTATTTATATACTGCAAAATACGACTCGGCTGAGTTCTATGCTTCGACAGTTATTGGCAATAAAAGCTTATATGATACAGTCTTATTAAAAACTGTTTTTTTAAAGAATTCTAAAGAAGCCATTTGGCAGATTGCAACTCCATTGCCAGTGCCTAGTGATCAAAATACTTGGGATGGTTACAATTATATTTTGCTAAGTACTCCTTCCACGGCGAGTTCTCGATCTTCTGCTATTAGCGCTCAATTGTTGAATAGTTTTGAAACAAATGATCTGCGAAAGACAAATTGGCTTAGCAGCATAACTAAAAATGGGACTACTTATTTTTTCCCGTACAAATACAAAGTTTCTACCTCAACTACTATTTCAGAATACACCATGGTACTGCGGTTGGGTGAACAATATTTAATACGAGCTGAAGCAAGGGCACAACAAGGAAATTTAAGTGGTGCTATTTCCGATATCGATATTATTCGTAAACGAGCCGGTCTTCCTTTGATTGCAAATATAAATCCTGGAATCAGTCAGTCTGCCTTACTCACCTCCATACTTCATGAACGGCAGGTTGAGCTTTTTACAGAATGGGGTCATCGTTGGTTTGATCTCAATCGTACCAACAATATTAGTTCGGTAATGAGTGTAGTGACTCCATTGAAAGGGGGAACCTGGAATCCTGATGGGCAGCAAGTTCTTTATCCTATACCTCAAAAAGATCGAGATACAGACCCCAATCTTTCACAAAATTACGGGTACTGATAGCCTTTATAATTATTAAAATGAAGATATAATGAGAATCCTGTTTTTATTTTCTTTGAATCTATTTTGCGTAACTCTTTTGTATGCCAAACAAAGCGATACGCTTTATCCGGAACCAGGTAAACGCTGCCCCGAATTTATTTTAAAAAATGTTGCCTATTATTCAAAAATAGAAATTAAGCTTGAAGATTTTAAAGGCAAATGGTTGATACTTGATTTCTGGAATAAATACTGCAGCGCCTGCGTTGCAAGTTTTCCAAAGGTCAATGCCATGCAAAAGAAATTTGGCGATCGTGTACAATTTATCTTGGTAGGTATCCAGGATCCGGAACAACAGATAAGAACAATGTATGAGAGGTTTCAAAGGCGATTGAATTTAAAACTTCCTTGTGCTTTTGATTCGACTATTTCTAATTACTGGGGGATATACAATACCCCACATATCATTATTATTGATGACAAAGGTGTAGTGCAAGCTGTAACGTTTACTATTGATAGTTCTGCAATTGAAAAATTCTTGACGGGCGAAACTCCTGATTTGCCGGTAGCTTATAAGACCCAAAACGAACAAGGTGCAAAAAGATTTGAACAAAAGATTCCCTTCGATGGTAAAAAGCCTTATATGATTAATGACAACGGTGGTATGTCAGACACAGGTTATTTGTTTCGATCTGTATTAACTAAATACAATCAGGCTAGTCAACATTATTATTCTCCCGTAAGAATTGATTTGAATTCAATTGACTCAAGCTATCCAAAAGGAATGTTTCAAGTGTTGGCAGCAAGTCTTAAGCAATTATATTTATATGCATACTTCGGTGCAGAGAGCTGGAGGGTTCGTGATACATCTCTATATGGGAAATATAGTAATAATCTTGCCTTGGAAATCCATGATTCGTCGTTATTTCAATCTTCCAGTACCAAGAATCAGTTCTGCTATAGTTTAATTGTACCACCTGACAAAGGAAGCAAGGAAAATCTCCAAATAGCCATGCAACGGGACTTAAAAACCTATTTTGGATACGATGTTTCAGTTGAAGCGAGAAAAATATCTTGCTGGCGGCTAGTATCAACAGAAAAGGCTGCAGCCATGTTAAAAGCCAAAGGCGGAAATGAATATATTGAAACAATTATTCCAAACGCTATTTATAACCTTCATAACGTGTCAACGAATGGGTTGAATGGGCTGGTTCAATGTGTTGCAAATGTCACAAAAGGAACAGTTATTGATGAAACCGGAATAACTGGAAAAATTGATATTACTCTTCATATGATGGATGTTGACGACTTAAAGCAATCTTTACGTTCAAGCGGGTTGGATTTAATTCAAAGTGAGAAAGAGATGAAAGTATTAGTAATCAGAGATGCGAAATAAAAAATGAAAATGCGGCAATTGCTTAGAAAATAGAGGGAGTGTAGATTACCACACTCCCTCTATTTAATATTAATCCTGTTTTAGCTGAATTGTACAAGCTGCATTATTATTAAGTGCAAAAAGTTGAGTAGTACCACTTAAGCAATTAAATGTAGTACCTTCACAATCAACTCCACTATAAACAGTGCATTTATGTGTAGTTGGGTTTTCTGTATACCCTGGTATAGACACTAATTTGGAATTAGCCTTAGTACTAGCAACACCGGCAATAGCCAAGCAAAATGTAGTCATAGCTAAAAAAACTCTTACTTTTTTCATAAAAAATGTTTGAAATTGATAATTAATAATACCTACTCTATTACAGGTTTTCGGCTTCCCCTGATTATGCATAATAGCTTTGATTATTTAGAGATTGTTACTGTCGTTTATAAGTTTTATTAGCATTTTTTACATAGGACAGAACAAGGCTTGTTCGCATCAAAGTAATATGGCTGATTACCTCCACCATCTACACAATTATTAAGGCCAATGCCACAATCAAAGCCTCTATCTATTTGTGCATCTGTCGGTAATAAGAGATTTAGTGTAACATCTTACATAAATCTTTGAATTAATCTCGGTGGCGGCAATGCTGGTTATGCTAAGGACACTGTTGTTGCCGTCAAAAAAGACTTCACTTTTTTCATAAAAGATATTTGAGGTTTTTTAAAAAGAAGATTCTTTATATAATTCTAATCTTCAAAAACAAATTAACTTCATACACTTTTCCTGGCAGGACCGGTAAGATTGAGTTACAATGATTCCCATCATAATTTAAACAATCAATTCTATTCCCCTCACAATCAATGTCACTAACAACAGTATATCTTTATGTAGCCGGTTTGTCAAACCTCTTATGGGAGTTTCCCATTAGCCTTAGTAACAACTCACACCTTATGCCGAAATAAAGTGTAAGTACAGTTAAATGAAATTTTATTTATAAAGGTTTGGGTTTTATAGTTTGTTCAAAAAAGAAAGTAATTCATGGGCATTCGTTTCGCTTGGTATTACCACAACCAACCTTTTATGACTATCATATATAACGTTATAAGGGGGTTGAGCGTTTTTATAATAGTAAGGAAAGAAAAAACCATCATCTTTGCCCACCACGATGTTTGGGAATCGGGACAACTTATAAACCTCATTAAATAACTTCATCCGGTCGAAGGGATCTATGGTGATGAACAACAAGTTTACATTGCGCAGAGAATCTATGTTTTCCACAATACTTTTAGTTTCCTTTTGGCAGTGGTCACAATCAGGGCTGAAAAATATTAATACGCTGGGTTTTCCTGTTGGAATGTTATTGGTATTAAATCTGGTATTGTCTAACTTTAAAAGGTAGAATGGAGGTAAAGGTGGTTTAGCTGCTCGCCTAAACATTAAAAAGGAATAAAGTAGCAGGGCCGCTGGTATCAGCCAGATGAAAATCGTCCAGGGTTTCTTCATAATAAAGTTTTTAGGATAAAAAGAGATTTCTTGTGTCGGCATATTCTGCTGGTGCTTTAGTTTTCTGTTTGTCGAAACGGATAGCAAGCAGGGCCAAAAGTGTAAAGACAGTATTGAAAATAACATGTTGGTTCCAGCTCATCTTTTCAATTATACCGCCACATGTACAAGGTCGTTCCTCATGAGTAGTAAAAAATGCATTGTATCCTACGTATATTGTAAATAAAGCCATAAGAATAAATGAAGAAGACAGCCCAAATCTCTTTAGTTTAGGAATCAATAAACAAATGACAATTGAAAGTTCAAGAATGGGAATAACCCAAGCTAGTATAGCAGCGAAGCGATAGAGAATGCGGGATTTGTCCATCGCATAATAAAATTCAATATGGTCTATAAGCTTCATCACGCCTGTATATAAAAACAGAAGTATAAATAAATAGGAGACAATTTCTATAAACGTATTTTTTATGGCAGCTTGTTTCATACAAATAGCTTTTAAATTATTTTTATTGCATGGTTACGGATAGCATGCCAGAAGAACAGGATGCGGTGCGGATTGCCGCCCATAAAACGTGAGCCGTATACCACATCTGCCGAGCCGAGTACAATAGGCTTTAACAAGGTGTTGTACTCACCCGGGTCGTATTCCAGGTCAGCATCCTGTACCAACAGGTATTCGCCGGTTGCCTGGGCAATGCCTGTATGGATAGCCGCACCCTTTCCCTGGTTTATATCGTGCCCGATATATTTGAAATAATTGATTGTTAGATCAAAATTGCTATTTATGTAGTCATTGATAACCTTTCCCACTTCATCCACTATAGGATACCGCCCAAGCTCATTGAAGTGATACTTGTTCTTCTTTGAAAATAATTTTAACAGTGTAGGGGATGTCTAGCCGTCTCTTGCCCCGGCTAAATAACCAGCGCGTACCGGCGGAAACCTTATTCAACAAGAATAAGTATGTCCGTACTGTCTATAGACAATACAATAGCTTTAGCTTTTTGAAAATGAAAACCTGAGCCGACTTAAATTATGAAAAAATGAAAATCATGTTGCAAAGTTTGCCTGATCTATGAAGGATACTACTACAAATGGGCCTTAACCTTTCTTTTATTTTCTTCCGGTGACAATCAACCGGAGCATCATTCATTCTATATGCAATCTACATCCTAAAAATTGGCGAATTGGAACAGATAGTTGGCGAATCGGGATTTTCTAAAATGATGTGTAAACGCTTTTACTAAATCGCATATCTCGCACCGATAAATTTATTTTTATTGCGCCATTCTTTGGGTGTTGCGCCGGTATAACGTTTGAATTGTTTGATCAAATTACTTTGATCCAGGCCTAATTTATACGAGATGGTTTCAACAGGCAGTTCCGTACATTCCAGCAACTCCTTTGCTTTTTCAATCCGTACACCAGTTACGAAAGCATGAATGGTTTGCTGATGCATTTGCTTAAATCCATTTTTTAACTTGTTTTCGTTGGTGCCCACACGCCGGGCAAGGAAACTAATGGTGTGATGATGGGAAAATTCTTTTTCGAGTATAGATTTTACAAGTTGGCATTTAGCAAAATCTTCGTTGGATAAATGAACTGTTGCCATTTGGATAAGTATTTAATGGAGGTTTAAAATGGTCAGTCGTGCTTGCTATCTATGAAATAAAAAATGCTGTTGGGTGTAATCCATAAACTGCTGTGGTGTTTCTAACAATTCAGTCGTTACATGTTCAATTTGCCGGTCATCCGTTGCCAATATTTTATTATTTTGTTTTCTGAATTGCAGGGAATAATAAGTCAGGGTATCAATAGAACACCATATAATGGCTTTCCCGGCTGCGTATAAGTTAAGAAGGAATTCCTGGGTAATATTTTTAAGATCGTCAATACGCTGGATCCCAAAAGCCTGGATGAATTCTTCAATGGTGTTACTTTCAAAGTATAATTCAATATAAATATCTCCTTCACTTAATTCACCCGGCCAGTTTGAAACTACACCAACAGAATCATCAAAATGTGTCACAATTTCTACATCATGCAGATTGTTATATATTTCATGCTCATCGATGAAATCTCTTACTGTTAATATTTCCCGCCTTTTACATTGGGTAGGAGGAATGCCATATACTTCTTTATAGGCTCTTGCAAAGCTGCTGGGTGAGCTGTAGCCGCATTTGAAGGCGATCTTCGGTATGGTCAAACGGCCTTCTTCTAACATCCCTGAAGCGGCTTCCATTCGTTTCATTCTCTGGTAATCGTTTATCGGGGCGCCAAAAAAACGGGTGAAATGTTTTTGCAGCAGGTTTCTGCCAACACCTACCTCGTTGGCGAACCGGGTAACGGTTTTTCTGTCGAATGGGTTATGATCAATGGTTGCTTTAACACTATGAATAGCATCCAGGGTAAATGTATTCAAACGTGTTTGTCTGTTCATCGGAAAGGTTTTTAGAATAAATTGAATGGACAACCTGTATGCAAGTTAATGTGGGTAACTATACCCGTTTGCATTATTGTTATGCAGAGGAGCACCATCTTTATGCAGAGTAGCACTGCTTTATGCAGGATAGCACTGCATTTATGCAGAATAGCACTGTTTGTGTGCGTTATGCTTTTGGAGTCTGTAGGCTTATTGCAGGGGAGGGGAAACATCCCGGTTTTGCCATTCGGAAGGTGTCATATTGTAGATGTCTTTAAAAGCCCGCGTGAAGCTGCTTTGCGATCGGTAACCGCACCTGGTAGCGACCTCTTGTATCGTAAAATGGCCTTCCTCTAAAATAAAGGTAGCGGCTTCCATACGTTTCCTTTTCTGGTATTCATTCACCCTGATGCCAAAAAGGTGTTTAAACCCTTTTTGCAACAGGTTCCTGCCAATGCCTGCGTCTAACGCCAACGCTGTAATGTTCTTCTTGCCAAAAGGATTCACATCGATGGTGTATTTAACCCCATTAATGGCATCCCTGGCAAATTTGTTTAAATGCGTCGACTTTTTCATGAGAATAGCAGGACGTTCAACTTTTAGGTGACAAAGAACGCTGTTGTGTATAATGTATAAATTGCTGTGGCGTTTCCAGCAATATGAGCACTTCGTGTTTAAGGCCTCCATGGTCAGTGGCATGCATGGTATTGTTATGCCTTCTGAATCGTAATGGAAAATGACTGATGAGGGTATCAACCGTGCAGTGGATATCTGCCTTTCCCTGGTGGTACAGGGCAAGCATAAATACCGGTGTAATGTGTTTAAGGTCCTCCACAGTCAGGATCCCGAAAATATGAAGAAACTCCGCCAGCGTTTTACTTTCAAAAACGATCTCAAGGGTAAATGCTTCGTTTTTTTTCTCATCCGGCCAGTCTGAAGCTATACAAACAGCATCGTGTTCATTGGTTGTGATCTCTACATCATGTGGATTGTCATATACCAATTGATTGTCCATAAAATCCTGGACAGATTTATTTAAATTTTCCATCTTAATAGTAGATACATTCAGTGAAGGCCGGCTCCTGCTCCTGCCAAAAATTGTTTCGCAACGATCCTCCATCATTTACCCTGGACGTGATACGAATACCTTATATCAAAGTGAAGGCGAATTCATTTTTCATTGTACGGGAAGTTGCTGTAATTAAAATAGAAGGATGAAATGGTAAGATTGTGAACCTTACAATGTAGCCATTAAAAACCAGGAAGTTCTATATTATAAAAGAACTTATGTAAATGGGTATCAGCAAATAGGCTGGGCGTTTTGGACACCTGGTTAAAAAATGGTTGGGGCTTCCCGGCTTACCGGGATTGATTAACTTTAATGCCACAAAACACATCACAATGAGAAGATTACTGGTCCTTTCCCTTGGCCTGTGCCAGTTACTGCACCTGCAGGCACAGCAAACCCAAAAACCGCCCCTGCACGCAAAGAACTGGATGGCCATTACCGGTAAACCGCTGGCCGCTACGGCGGGCGCTGCCATTTTTCAGAAAGGCGGTAATGCCGTTGACGCTGCCTGCGCCATGATCGCGGCTACCTGCACCATGTGGGATGTGCTTAGCTGGGGCGGCGAAACACAAGCCCTGATCTATAATCCGCATACCGGAAAAGTGATTGGTATCAACGCCCTGGGCGTGGCGCCTACCGGGGCTACCCCTTCCTTTTTTAAAGGTAAAGGCATGCACTATCCACCGGAGTATGGTCCGCTGTCTGCCGTGACGCCTGGAACGCCTGGTGGCATTTGCACCATGCTGGCCGAATACGGTACCATGAGTTTGAAAGACGTACTGTCCCCGGCCATGCAAATGGCGGCCGGTTACCCCATAGAAGCCCAAACGGCCAACAGCATGGAAAGAGGAAAAGCCATGATAAAACAATGGCCGTATTCAAAAGCGGTGTTCTTGCCGCATGCCGGCGAGGCACGGGAAGCGCCGGAAGCCGGGGAAATTTTCAAACAAAACGATCTGCTGGAAACGCTGCGCAAAATGGTTGATGCCGAACAGCAGGCTGTAAAAAAAGGGAAGAACCGGAAAGAGGCGATCTATGCGGCATACGCCCGTTTCTATACCGGCGATATTGCCAAAGAATTTGTGCGTGGCTGTAAAGAGCAGGGTGGTTTGATCACCGAAGAAGACCTGGCCCGCTGGAAAGTGCAGATTGAAGAACCGGTCAGCGTAAATTATAAAGGGATTGAAGTCTATAAATTACAACAATGGACACAAGGGCCGGCCATGCTGCAGGCATTGAACATCCTGGAACCCTTTGACCTCAAAAGCATGGGCTATAACTCGGCCCGTTATATTCATACGGTCACCCAGGCCATGCACCTGGCGTTTGCCGACCGCGATTTCTATTATGGCGATCCGAATTTTGCGCCTGTGGAACCTATGAAGGGTTTGTTGTCGAAGGAATATGCCAAGGAACGGGCGAAGTTAATTGATCCGGCTAAAAACCTGTGGCCGGCATTGCCTGGCGATCCGTATCCTTTCGAGGGAAAATCGAATCCGTTCAGTCATTATTTGCGTTTGTGGAACACGGATAAACCACTGGCGTATTCACCGGTAGATGATAAATACCTGGAACAGGTGTGGCGGGGAACGACCTCGGTGGAGGCTGCCGACTCGGCGGGTTGGGTAGTGTCGGTAACCCCCAGCGGCGGTTGGCTGCCTGCCTGTATTGCCGGCAAAACCGGTGTAGGCATGAGCCAGCGCATGCAAAGCTTTGTGCTGGATTCGGTCTTCAATCCTTTTAATGTGGTGGAACCGGGAAAACGCCCCCGGGTAACGCTTACACCCACCCTTGCCCTAAAAGACGGTAAACCGTTTTTATCATTTGCGGTCCAGGGGGGCGATACGCAGGACCAAAACCTGTTGCAGTTTTTTTTAAATGTAACCGAATTTGGCATGACGGTGCAGGAAGCCGTGGAAGCTGCTAATGTAAATACCTACCAGTTATACCTGTCGCTGGGCGGGGAAGACCGGAAGCCAAAACCGGGATCGATCCTGATTAACAGCAACACGCCGGACTACATTCGCCGTGAGTTGATAAAGATGGGGTATAAACTAACGTATGACGATCGTACATCCGGGCCTGTGAATGCCATTTATTTCGATCGCAAACACGGAACGTTTTGGGGCGGCAGCAGCAATCATGGCGAAGACTATGGGGTAGGGTGGTAATTAAATCGTAGAAAATAAGCTACATATCACGCTGTTACATATGTAAATTGTGCATATGGCGGCTGGCATAATTTTGTTGTTATACTTTAAACGAAATAAATAATTGGGATGCCAATTCAAAAATAACGCATGGAAGAATAGAGATGTGGTAGCATGCCGGGTGCCTGGAAGGCATCCGGCTTTTTTTGTGCCCCGGGCTAAAACTCCTTCTTCTGTAACACACTCCGCCGCTGAACCATCAGCCTTTGCACCAGGTCTTTTTCCGTTTCTCCAATATTAAGTAGTTTGGCGATCCGGTACAGCAGGCCTTCTTCATCAGCACTCACGCTGTCGTCACTGACGCATAATTCTGCACACCAGGAAAACAACGCCAGGGTATGGGTTGGTTGTATAAGACTGATCAAATATTTCAGATAAATGTCTTCATCGGTGATGGTATTCTTGTACGATTTGAATTTCTGCATCTCGTCTTTGAAGTTTAGTTTTTTATGCAGACCGAGCGATACCATTTTATCGGAAATAGCATCCAGTTCTGCATCTTTAAACACATCGTCCTTCATGCAGCAATAGTAAAACAAATGACATAATCCTTCTTCCGGAGCTTTCAACAAACCAGTGTACATAATTAATTTATTTTAGAAACATTGATTCAACAATTGAGCCATGCAAACGCAAGCGGACCGTTTGCCGTTTGCCGTTTCACGTTTCACGTTTTCCAAATGTTGATAAAGAAATTTACGATTTTTACGGTCAATGGCCGCGGGCGGATACATCAATTCGGTATATTTACTTTATAACCGTTGCTAACGGTATAGCAATCCAGCATTGCTTACGTGCTTCATGATCTGCATCAATCTTTCCTATACCATTCCTTCATCCATACCTTATCTGCTCCCGCAACGCGGGGTAATCTCTGCGAAGCTCACCCATCTGTCAAAAGCTTTATCCTGCCAATCATTGTATTCAATATTTAATTATGCTCATGACCCTACCGCCCCGTAACCGCCATGGTATTATTGATTTTCAGCAAGGCACCTATACCGCTGTAAAAGAATTATGCGATGAACATTATCCCCCCCTGGTTGATTTCGCCAACCAGTTAATAAAAGACAAGGCCGAAGCGCATCATATTGTACAGGAAACGTTCATTAAGTTGTTTATGATGCGGGACCGGTTTAGTAAAGACAAAGATATAAAGGCCTTCCTGTATATAACGGTACGGAATATTTGCTTTGCCTGTTTGAAGTCGGACAAAGAAGAAAATGAGACCGCCGGTGAGCCAGCCTGGTATATTCAGGCGCTGAGATCAATAGCCCGGTTTGATGAGGAGACCGCCCGGTTGGAAGCCCTTTCCCAAATGCATGACCAGGTGGCGTTATTGCAGGAACCGGAAAAAACCGTCTTCAAATTAATTTTTTATAACCGCCTGATTGTACCTGCCGCCGCCGAACAATTGGGTATTACTCCGGTTGCGGTTGTTCAGCACCGCATCCAGGCCCTCCGGTTTTTGCGGCTTAAGCTGGCCGCCGCCGATCTGTATTCCATTCCCCTGTTTATTTATTTTGTAGGTGTCGTGTGCGGCGAGTCGTGATGACTGTTCATGGCTCATCGCTCCCCTCCGAAATCTTTGACTTTCAATAAATATGAAATAAAGCCTAATGGGAATTTACCCTCGGGAGCGCCTGCCTGCCGGTGATTATAGCTGCATTAAAAATATATTTAGTCTTACTTTTTAGCATAAACGTTTGTAAGTTTCAAAACTTTTTCACTACATTAGGCATCCAATCCGCTGTTAAATAATCCAGTACAAAGAGAAGACCTGAATGAAGCTGCCTTCAATGGCAGAGGAGACGTACGCTATAATAGTACAATCGTACCGGTATTTGAAAATGCCTCAAAATTGCTTGTCGTAACCGTTACTTACTTAAGTAGTATGTACAACCGTGTCTGTACTAACCAGGGTTAAATTAAGATCCTGACTGTTTGTCGACCGCAGTACTTGCGCCCGTAAGTAAAGGTGTTGGTATCAATAAAAAACGGAATGCACAAATAATAGCAACTCATTTTCCGCGCCCGTCATCATAAAGTTTGCACCTGCTTTTTTGCAGTTGCATTACGTTTATGTACCTGGTTGAAAGACTGGTATGTAAAACTCAACTATTCATGGCCTAAACCAAAAAGAAATGGGTGCTGAAACAGACCATATCCTACTACAATTGCTCAAAACCTCGGACCCCCAGGGGTTTAAAGCGTTATTTCAGAGGTATTACAAAACACTGTGCATACAGGCATACCTGTTATTACAGGACCAGGGTGAAGCGGAGGACCTGGTACAGGATGTTTTTGTAAAGTTCTGGCAGGAACGCAAATTTGAGATCGTACAACAGTCACTGGGATCTTACCTCACTACCATGGTAAAACATGCTGCTTTAAATATGCTGAAGCATAAGAGCAGGGTTAACCGCAAAGAAAAGACTTACCAGGAACGCATTGATATTATTGAAAATACCCAGGTCATGGAGATCCAGGAAATGGCTCATATGGTACAGGGTGTCATTGCTCAGTTGCCCGAGCAATGCAAGCGTATTTTTGAGCTGGTTTGCGTGGAAGGCAATAAATACCAGGATGCCGCTGTTATTGCCGGTGTATCCGTTAATACGGTCAAAACGCAGCTGCGCCGGGCGTTTTCCAAACTCCGGGAAAGTCTGCGCGACTATTATTATTTTACCGGCTTGTCACCCGTTTTATATATTTTATTGTCTTAATATATTTAGCACCCCCTGATGTTTCATTTAGCAACTTGCCATGAACAATTATATTGATATGACCGATGTTGAGCAACTCATAATAGATAAACTGACGGGCCAAATTGGTGAGGAGGATGATTTAAGGCTTGAAGAACTGATCGCCAATCACCAGGATGTTGAACAATTATGGCAACAAATGCAACAGGTTTATGCTATGCGTAAGGCAGTGAGCTTTGATCAGTCGTTTAATGTAGATGATGCCTGGCTGGCTTTGCAACAAAAGGTAAATATTCCTGATCGGGTGGCCGAACCTGTTACTGATACCGTAGCGATCCCGGTTCGCAGATCAAACAATCTGTGGATGCGGTATGGTATTGCAGCTGCCGTTGCCGGTATTATCATTATAGCAGGTTATTTTTTTACGGATCTATATCGTTCACGGGAAACCGCAGAAAGCGCTATACAGATCAAACTGGCCGATGGAAGCATCGTGCATACTTCCACACAGGATTCCCTGGCCGGCTGGATGCAAAATGCGCGGAATGCAAAAGTTGATCCCGGCGCCTGGAACACCCTGCTGGTACCGGCTGGTAAAAGTTATGCATTTCAGTTAGCCGATGGCAGCAAAGTATGGATGAATGCCGTCTCCGAATTACGGTTCCCGCTGTTGTTTACACAACGGGAGCGTAATATAGAATTAAAGGGCGAAGCCTATTTTAAAGTGGCGCACCAGGCCAGCCAGCCTTTTACCGTACAGGTGAACGGATTGACCGTTCAGGCCCTGGGTACAGAATTTAATATAAAGTCTTACAATAAAGAATCCACTTATATCTCGCTGGTCAAAGGATCGGTCGCCGTCAAAAACGCCAAAGGCGAGCGCATTATATTATTACCGGGGGAAGGTCTGGTTGCTGAGAACGGCAACAGTACCCTGCGTAAAGAACCCTTTGATGAACCCACGGTATTAGCCTGGATGCAGGGCCTTTACTTTTTTAGAGACGAGCAACTGCAACAGATCGCCACCGTGTCTGAGCGATGGTTCGATGTACGCGTACAATTAAAAGATCCTGGATTGGCCAGTCTGCACTTCACCGGTGCTATGGACCGCAATAAACCGGTGAACGCTTTCTTCAATATGCTGGCCTCCTCGGGCGACATCCGCTATGAATTAAAGGATGGGACCGTTGTTATCAGTCGTAATTAAATGATCCATGTTGCTCCATTAATAACCGGTTAGGGATAACCGTAAATAGTTCTATTGTAATTGCTGCTAATGCTCCTGCTAATCATTTTCTGCGTTTTTCTGCAACTGCATTTTATACTTTATTGCATAAGAAAAATAAAAATTAATTAATTGTTGTCACCCATTTCGAAAGAATGCTTGTCTAAATAGTATAACCGTCAGACAAAAACTAATTGTATTATGAGATTCCCCTCCGGACGTTGTCCCAACAATATCCGGGTAATGAAATTGTTTTGGATATCCATCAGCATTGTGGTTATTCTTTCAACGTTACCCGTTTCCGTACTGGCCGATCCAAGGCAGGAGTTTAAAATTACATTACAGGCTAAACGCGCTGCATTGAGCGAAGTGTTCAGTGAAATTCGCAAACAGACCGGGTTTGTCGTGTTTTATAACAATGATCTTTTTAACGACAAGGAAAAGATAAACGTAAACTTTATTGAAGCCGGATTGGATGATGTGATGCGGAACCTGTTGCGTGGCCGGCCATTGGGATATAAGATCACGGAGAACTTTATCATCATTATCAAGAGTATCAATAAGAAAGAAGGCAAAGCAGGCATTGTGACGCCAGGGCCCCGAGCGAGTTTAGATACGATACCTGATTATAAATTAAAAGGAAAAGTAACCGGCAAAGAGGAGGATGCACCGCTTGGGCAGGTATCCGTTGAAAACCTGGGTGATCATAAAGGGGTATTCACCAACGGAAAGGGCGAGTTTTTAATCAATGCGCAACCGGGTGACAGCATCCGGTTTTCGTACGTGGGAAAAGCACCGCGGGTAGTGATCTTTAAAGGGCAATCTTTTTTAAGCGTTGAACTGAATAATGGAGATGAAAGGGTATTGTCTGAAGTAATTGTTACAGGCTTTCAGACCATCGACCGAAACAAGTTTTCGGGTGCAGCTACCCGGTTGAAAGCCGATGATATAAAATTGCAGGGCGTTGCCGATGTAAGCCGCATGCTGGAAGGCCGGGCTGCCGGTGTTTCCGTTCAAAACGTATCGGGCACTTTTGGCACCGCGCCTAAAATAAGGGTACGCGGCGCCACCTCTATTAACGGCGATAATAAACCTTTGTGGGTAGTTGATGGCGTAGTGCTGGAAGATATCGTAAACATAAGCAACGACCAGTTATCGAGCGGTGACCCAACCACTTTGTTGGGATCGGCTGTTGCCGGTTTAAATGCCAATGATATTGAAAGCTTCGATATTTTAAAAGATGCCTCCGCCACGGCATTATATGGGGCCAGGGCCATGAACGGGGTGGTGGTGATCACTACCAAAAGAGGGAAGGCGGGCCGGTTATCGGTTAACTATACCGGTAATTTCACCACCCAGCTCAAACCGGTTTATAATAATTTCAATATTATGAATTCTGCGGAACAGATGTCGGTGCTGGCCGAACTGGAACGCAAAGGGATCTTGAGTCCAAATATACTCGACGGGGCCGACAATGGGGTATACGGCAAAATGTTCGATCAGATGAATGCCGTTAATGGCAATTTTCCGCTTGAAAATACCACGGAGTCGCGCAAGGCTTTTTTAACCCGCTATGCCATGGCCAATACCGATTGGTTCGATGTGTTGTTCCGGAACAATTTTATACAGGAGCATTCGCTCAGCATTTCTTCAGGGACCGATAAATCGACGTCTTATTTTTCTACCAGTTTTTTAGGCGATGATGGCTGGACCATCGCGGACAAGGTAAACCGCTATACGCTCAACTACCGCAATAATTACAAATTCAACGACCGCATGTCGGCTGGGTTTGCTACTGTTGGGTCGGTGCGTCAGCAAAGAGCGCCCGGCGCTTTGGCCCGCAACAGCAACCCGGTAGAAGGAAAGTTCGATCGCGATTTTGATATCAATCCATTCAGCTATGCCTTGAACACCAGCCGTACCATTACGCCGTATGATAAAGCCGGCAACCTGGAATATTTCAGAAGGAATTTTGCACCCTTTAATATCATCAGCGAACTGGATAACAATTACCTCGATCTGAACCTGATCGATCTGCGGTTGCAGGGCGATGTCTCCTATAAGATCTTCAAAGACCTGAAGTATGAATTTGTGGGCGCTTTTCGCTATGTAAAATCATCGCGAGAGCACGTGATCACAGAACATGCGAACATGGCGGAAGCATACCGGGCAGCCGGTAACTCCACCATCAGGCGCAATAATAAATTCCTGTATCGCGATCAGGATGATCCCGAGGCGCAACCCGTTGTCGTGCTGCCTTACGGCGGCTTTTATAATCGTACGGAAGATATGTTGCTGAATTACGATTTCCGGAATAGTCTGACCTGGTCAAAAGTTCTTAAAGAAAAACATACCATCAATTTACTGGCCGGGCAACAGGTGAAATATGCCGATCGCCAGCGTTTCTCCAACACCGGCTATGGCTACCAATACGACAATGGCGGCACCCCATTTGTCGATTACCGCATTTTAAAACAAACCATCGAAAATAATTTTCCCTATTATGGCATGAGCAGGGACTACGATCGCTTTGTAGCCTTCTATGCATCGGGCAACTATTCGTACGATCTGAAATACAATTTCACCAGCACCATTCGCTATGATGGTTCAAACAGGCTGGGACAATCGACGAAAGCCCGCTGGTTGCCTACCTGGAGCGTGGCCGGTTCGTGGAATGTAGAGCAGGAAGCTTTTATGAAAGATGTATCCTGGACCGATTACCTGACCGTTCGCGCCAGTTATGGGTTAACAGCCAGTATGGGTCCTGCTACCAACTCAAGCATTGTACTGAAGAATATCAATACACGCCGTCCCTTTTTAACAGAAGTGGAATCTGTCATAAAACTGGCTAACCTCGAAAATGCCGATCTCACCTGGGAGAAATTGTATACTACCAACCTGGGTGTGGACGCCGGTTTTTTCAAACGCCGGTTAACGTTGAGCCTGGATGTTTACCAGCGGCGAAGCTTTGACCTGATCAGCTTAATAAAAACATCCGGTATTGGCGGGGAAACGCCAAAGGCGGCCAATTACGCGGATATGAAATCAAAAGGGGTAGAACTGTTGATAGGCGGTGAAGTGATCAAACAAAAGAACTGGGGCTGGAAGGTGACCGGCACCTTTGGCTATAATACCAACGAGATCACCAATGCAAGAAACAATCCGCTCATCTTTGACCTGGTGATCGCAGAAGGTGGTAACCGGCAGGGATACCCTGTTAGAAGTTTATTCTCGCTCGATTATAAAGGGCTCGATCATAAGACCGGTAAACCTACTTTTACCGACCAGACTGGTAAAACCAGTTCAGATGTTTACCTGCAGGATGATAATATCAGTCACCTCGTTCACGAAGGACCGGTAGACCCAACCATAACCGGTGGCTTTTCAAATACGTTTCATTACAAATCCTTTTCATTAAACATATTTCTTACTTACCAGGCAGGCAACAGGATCCGGTTGTACCCGGCTTTTCAAACCAGTTACTCCGATCTCACTGCCATGCCCGGTGAATTTACCGACCGCTGGATAACACCGGGGGATGAAAAATATACCGATGTGCCATCCATACTCGACGCTTATACGCAGGCGCAGTTGGGCGGAGCATATCCATACAACAATTATAATTATTCTACCCAACGGGTAGCAAAAGGAGATTTCATCCGGTTAAAAACAGTATCGCTAAGCTATAATGTACAATCGGGTTGGTTTAAGAAAGTAGGCATGAGCAATTTGTTGCTCACTGCTGCCGCTACCAATCCCTGGTTGATCTATGCCGATAAAAAGTTGAAAGGCCAGGACCCTGAGTTTTTTAATTCGGGCGGAGTTGCGCAACCTATTCAGAAACAAATCACCCTTTCATTGAAGGTTGGTATATAGTTAACGAACTGAACAACTAACGAACTAAGAATAGTGACCATGAAAAATTTAGTATCATATATTTCTTTTTACGCACTGTTGTTATCATCAGTGAGCTGTAAAAAGTTTCTGGAACAGTCACCCGATAACCGGGCTGTGTTGAACTCTCCGGAAAAAGTATCGCAGTTATTGGGTACGGCGTATCCGCAGGCCAATTATATGGCATTTAGCGAATCCATCTCTGATAATGTGGCCGATAAGGGATTTGGCGGCCTCGAGCGTACCAATATCGATCCCTTTTATTTTAAAGATGTTGCCTATAACCAGGAAGACTCGCCTGAGTTTTACTGGAATGCCTGTTATGCGGCGATCGCTGCTGCCAACCAGGCTTTGGAGGTTTGTTCAATGGCAAGTGATCCGAAAAGTTATTCCGCACAAAAAGGGGAGGCCTTGTTATGCCGTGCCTATGCGCATTTTATGCTGGTTACTTTTTTCTCAAAAGTATATGATGCAACTACCGCCGGTTCTGATCCCGGTATTCCCTATGTACTTAAACCCGAGAAGATCGTATTTGAACATTATGAACGTAAAACTGTGCAATATGTGTATGACATGATCGAAAAAGATCTTACCGAAGGATTATCCCTGATCGATGACAAGAAATATAATGTACCGCGGTATCATTTTAACAAAGCCGCCGCAAATGCGTTTGCTTCCCGGTTCTATTTGTTCAAAAGACAATATGAAAAAGTAGTTGAGTATGCCTCGAAGGTTTTTCCCAACAACAACGTGCTGTCTATGCTGCGCCCATGGAATACGGAATACCGCATACTTACCTATAATGAACTCTGGTCCCGGTACGCCAAAGCCACTGAAGCCGCCAATCTCTTACTGGTAGAAACACAATCGGTATGGGGAAGAAATTATATCGGTGTGCGCTATGGACTGGATGCACAAAAATCATCCGATATTTTACTGGCGCCCAATGTGACCGGCGGTACCCGGGTCTTCAGGTATCAATTGTATACCGGCGGTACCAATAATTACTTCTTACCCAAGATCAATGAATATTTCGTGCGGGAATCTATCAATGCCGAGATCGGTCTGGCGTATGTAATGGTCCCCCTTTTTACAGCGGAGGAAGTATTGTTCAATAAGGCGGAAGCCAATGTATACCTGAATAACATCAATGATGTATTGACCGATCTGAATGCATACAGCAGCACCCGTATTTACAATTACAACGCGGCTTCGCATACCATTACCGCCAGCAGGATCAAATCGTTTTATCGTACGAGTGATATCCAGGCGGGCGCGTTGGCGACGGTGATGGATTTTAAACGGGCTGAGTTTGTGCAGGAAGGCATGCGCTGGTTCGATCTGTTGCGCTATAAGATACCGGTCGTTCATGCAACGGTGGAAGGGCCCACGTTTACGTTGAGCGCCAATGATCCCATGCGGGTGTTCCAGATCCCGGATGTGGCCAAGCTGGCGGGCATTGCACAAAATCCGAGGTAGGAAGTAAGAAGTAGGAAGTAAGAGGTAAGAAGTAGGAAGTAAGAAATAGGAAGTAAGAAGTAAGAAATAGGAAATGCCCGAACTGAGGATAACTATAAACTATGAACTATGAACTATGAACTATAAACTATAAACTGATTGATAGAATGAAAAATGTCACACTATATGTCCTTGTTTTCCTGCTGGTGATCGGGTGTAAGAAAGATGAGAATCTGGGTAGCGTGGATGATATACCCGGGCTGGGTGGTGATACCTGGGTGAAAGGCCCGATCGATAACTGGATCTATGACAATTTAACCAAACCCTTCAACATATCTGTCAAGTATAAGTGGGACCAGTTTGAACTGTCGCTGAATAAGAACCTGGTGCCACCGCGTGAGGAAAAGATCATCCCGGTGATGGAAGCTGTGAAAAAAGTTTGGATCGATCCGTATATAGCCGAAGCCGGAGATGTTTTTATCCGTACCTATTGTCCGAAGTTCTTTGTGCTGTGCGGTAGTGCCAGCTGGAATACGGATGGCACCATTACATTAGGTACTGCAGAAGGCGGGCGTAAGATCGCATTGTATGTGTTGAATGATTTCAGGAGCAAAACAATGCCCGGTTACACGCTTTCTGACTCAGCAACCATAAAGCAAATGTTTCACACCATAGAACACGAGTTTGGTCATATCCTTCATCAGAATGTTTTGTATCCCGACGATTTTAAACGGATCACACCTGGCTTTTATACCGCCAACTGGAACAATGTGAGTGACAATGCTGCCCGGCGGGATGGATTTGTGACGGCTTATGCCATGTCTGCACCCGATGAAGATTTTGTAGAAATGATCTCGATGATGCTGATAGAAGGGAGAGCGGGTTTTGACAAGATCGTTAACTCCATACCGGCCGGTACCAGCATCAACGGAATTACACAGGCAGAGGCCAAGGAAAAATTACGCAAGAAGGAATCGATGGTAGTAGCCTATTACAAAGATGTATGGGGGATGGATTTTTATCGATTGCAAACGCGGGTTAGAGCCGAAGTAGATGCGCTGATTAAATGAGGAATGTAGAAGTCAGAAGTAGGAAGTAGGATGTAAGAAGTAAGAAGTAGGAAATGCCCGAACTAAGGATAACTACAAACTACAAACCATAAACCACAAACTGATTCATAGAATGAAGAACATCACATTATATATCTGTCTCATTTTATTGTCGGTCTCCTGTAGCAAAGAAAAGGCGGCCTTTGATAAAGACGCAGATGACCGCATCAATGAACAGCTGGCCAGTTACCAGTCGGTGATTACAGGCGCTGCCAATGGTTGGACGGCCACACTGGTTACCCGGTTAGGCAATACCTATAGTTTTTATTTCCGGTTCAACGATAGTAATCGCGTGTATATGTATAGCGATTTTGATACTACTACAGCCGGTGTGCAAAAAGAAAGCAGTTACCGGTTAAAATCGCTGCAACAGCCCTGCCTGCTTTTTGATACCTACTCCTATATTCATTTGCTGGCCGATCCCGATGCCAGTGTCAATGGTGGGTACTATGGCGGTGGCTTATTATCGGATTTTGAATTTTCTATTGATACCTGTACTACAGACAGCATTAAGTTAACAGGTCGCTTTAACGGCAGTTCAGCCATTTTGCGGAAAGCGACTGCGCAGGACCGTGCCGCCTGGGAAAGCAAACAGGTGCGCAACAACCTCGTGGGGCTCAACAACCTCGGGAAAATATTGAATTATTTTAAACGCCTCACTTATAACGGTACCGAATATGAGATCCAAATTAACACAGTATTTAAATCGGCAATTATTACCTGGAAAGATGCTTCCGGAACGCCGCATACAGTTACTACCCCGTATTTTTTTTCCGCAACGGGCGTTCAATTCAGTACACCTGTTGTTAACGGAGGTACAACCATTGCAGGTTTTACCATTACCGGGTTTAACACCTCAACAAATACGTTACAGGTAAAGGTCAATAATACAGATGCTGTTATTGCCGGCGCCATCAGGCCCATCAATCCCGATGTACAGGCAGCGCGGCGCTGGTGGCAATGGGGCGCTACCGCACAAAGTTATTGGTTCTCGTGGGACGGATTTCATGTGGATGGTGTAGACGATGCATTTGGCGTGAAGACGCTGGAAACAGACAGCTCGGAATACTATTATTTTACGTACTGGCCGGGCATTCAACCTGCAACAGGTTCATCTTTTGATGCGTTGGTGCCCTTTTATTATGTGCCGGCTATCAACGACATCGATTTCAACTATGGAACGGTGCCAAGACCCAGTTTTCAATCTGACGGACGGGTAATCTTTAGTTTTCAGGGTGACCTCAATGCAGGACCATACCCGGTTACCGGACCCGCTTTTAATACCAAAGTTCAATTCTTCAGCACAAATGGATACTGGTTTGTACAGACCGGTGAGAACAGTTATGACATGGTGAGTGCTAAAGATGCCAGGGCCTGGATCACCTGGCAAAACTGATCATACACCAGGTGGTAAACACATTGTATGTCCTATTTAAAACCTGCCGGTGATTCGGCCCTGTGAAAACAGAAACTAAGAACTAAGAACTGTAAACTAAGAATTAAAAAAAATACTGCTCCATGAGAAACGGCTACTCATACTGGTTTGTTAAACAAATAGGCTGTTTGTTTTTACTGCTTTTGACCACTTTTCAACTAAAAGCCCAAACCGACATTAGTATTGGAACCGGTACAACCGGAAATATCAGCTCTGGCTACCCCTGTCCTATCCAGGACTGGTTTGAAGGAAGCCGGGCGCAATACCTGTACCTGGCGTCTGAACTGGCTGCTGCCGGTATGGGTCCGGGTAATATACAGACCATTAAATTCAATGTGCTGGCTATGAACGCGGCCGGTTTAAGTGAAAAGCTGGTGTTGAAAATTGGCGGCACAACCGTGGCTACTTTATCAAACAACAGCTGGGACGTATTCACGTCAACACCTGTTGAAACAACGCCGATAGATTACCAGGCGGTGGCGGGTTCCAATACGTTTACATTCCCTGCGCCGTTTTTCTGGAATGGTACGGATAATATTCTGATAGAAGTATGTAATGGTGAACCCGGTAATACAACGGGTACCTGGTATACGGAGAACCCGACCATCGCGTTTACAACCGGTTTGTCGTTTAATGGGTCGCATACGACGATCAGCGATAATGCGGGTAGCTTGTGCGGCACTACCACTACAGGCAATTCCGGCGATCAAACTTCCCGGCCCGATATTATTTTTTCCTGGATCCCCGCTACAGCCTGTACGGGTAAACCGGAGGCGGGTACGGCTACCACCACACAAACGAATGTGTGTCTGGCACAGCCATTTACCCTGGGTTTAACAGGTCAAACCATTGCATCGGGTATTACTTATAAATGGCAATCATCAACTAATAATACAACGTGGACCGACATAACCGGCGCCACGGCTTCATTTTATACAGCCAGTCAAAGTGGTTCGCACTGGTACCGCGCTGTTGTTACCTGTACCAGTGGCGGTTTAATGGATACGTCATCGGTTGTACAGGTGATCTCGCCGTCGCTTGTCGGGGGCACATTCACCATCAATAGTGCGCAGGCAACCGGCGGTACCAATTTCCAATCGTTCAACGATGCCGTGAATTATATCAAATGCGGTATAAACAGTGCCGTTGTATTTAATGTGGTACCTAACAGTGGTCCATATGCTGAACAGGTCACTATCCCCAGCATCGGCGGCGCTTCAACGATAAATACCATCACCTTTAATGGGAATGGAACTACGCTGGCGTATAATACGTCCGATGCCAATAACCGCACGGCTATTATTCTCAATGGGGCCAAACATATCATTATTGACAGTTTGCAGGTAGATGTGTCGGCGGGTAGTTATGGATGGGGTATTGTGCTGATGAACAAGGCCGACAGCAACGTCATTCGAAGATGTAATATCACTACGAACACTTCGTCTACCTCGGCGAACTATATAGGGATCTTAATAAACGGATCTGCTACCACTACGTTCATTTCCGGTAACAATGCGAATGGTAACCTGATAAGCGGTAATACCATCACTGGCGGACTCTATGGTATTCTGATGTATGGCAGTACCAATCCTTATAATGCCGGGAATGTGATTGAAAAGAATAAAATGCAGGATGCCTACAATTATTTTATGTACGTGTATGGCCAAACCAATTTAACCATTACGGGGAACGATATCTCGAGGCCATCGCGCTCGTCGGTTACAACCACTTATGGCATATATACCGGCACCTGTACGAATATGCTGATAGAAAAGAACCGCATTCACAACCTCTTCGATGCGGCAACGGGTAGCAATTCAACCGCTTTCTGTATTTACATAGGCGGAGGCGGGGCTTCTGCGGCACAACCTAACCGTGTTGAGAATAACCTTATCTATAACATTAATAATGGCGCCGGCGCTATTTATGGCATTTATTCACCCGGTTACAACAACCTGAACTTCTCCCATAATACCATCGTACTGGACGATGCCGCAGCCACGGCCGGCTTTACGTATGGCTTTAATACGTATGGTTCTAACGTGTACCTGAGGAATAACCTGGTGTATATAACCCGCGGCGGAACGGGAACAAAATATTGCATGTACTTTGCTACTGTTGGTGTAACAACTTCCGGTAACAACGATCTGTACATGAATGCGCCGGCGGGTACCAATAATATTGGTTTTTACAATGCAGACTGGTCAACGCTGGCCGGCTGGCAAGGCACCGGCTTCGATATCAGCAGCGTATCGCTCGATCCGCAATTTGTAAATGCGGGCGCCGGCAATTACAGGCCATCCAATGTATTCCTCGATAATATGGGAACACCGGTTGGTGTTGCCAGTGATATCTTCGGTTTGGCGCGAAGCAGTACAACGCCCGATGTGGGCGCTATTGAATATACGTCGGCGGCCTGTACAACACCGCCAGTGCCAGGTACGGTAACCAGTACCGCGAACCCGGTGTGTGCGGGATTGAACTTCACACTGAGCCTTACCGGTGGTACAGCCGGGAGTGGGCAAACCTATCAATGGCAGTCTTCACCCGATAATGTCACCTACACAAATATAACTGGCGCCGTAAGCGCCGTGTATACGACATCGCAAACAACCAGCACCTGGTACCGGGTAGCCGTCACCTGTGGCGGATCAACCGTAGTATCAGCTGCTTTGCAGATAAATACGACGGCGGTAGCCTATGCAACACTGCCGTTTACGGAAAGTTTTGAAGATCCCTGGATCAACGGTTGCGATATCCGGGAGATCCCGAATAATTTCTGGCGTAGCAAGCCGGGTACAGGTAATCCCTCATGGCGCAGGTATGATGATGGTGTTTCGGCTGCCTGGGCGAACCCTGGACTGGGTGCATATACCCCTGCGGCTACCCATGGATCCTATTCTGCCCGTTTCCATAGCTATAATTCTTCTTCCGGGGCTACGGGCTCGCTTGATTTTTATGTGAACTGTAATACGGGTATTCCTAATAAGCGTTTACGGTTCGACTATATCAATACAACGGGTAATGATACCATGGAGGTATTGTTCTCTACTGATGGCGGGTTGACCTTTACACACCTGAATGGTTATGCGGTGGATGGGACCTGGAGTAGAAAAGTGCTCAATTTTGCATCAACCTCAGCAACCACGGTCATCCGGTTCAGGTCAACGTCCGATTTTGGTTTTACGGATATCGGGATAGATAACCTGTCGATGTTCAACCTGGAAGATTGTTCAGGTACGCCTGTGCCGGGTACTACTGTGTCGACCAATATGATGGTTTGTCCGGGTTCGCCCTTCTCGTTAAGTGTGAACGGACTTCCATTGCAAAACGGGTTGACCTATCAGTGGCAATCATCGGCTGATAATATTACCTGGACAAATATCACCGGTGCCACCGGTGAAACACATAACACCGCACAAGTGGCGGCCACCTGGTACCGGATCTTTATCACCTGTGCCAATGGTAATCAATCAGCCGGTTCAGTACCATTGCTGGTACCCATGCGGACGCCTTTGTATGCACCGCTGCCATATGCTGAAAGTTTTGAAAATACCTGGGTCAATGGTTGCGATACGCGTGATATTCCCAATAATTTCTGGAACAACAACCCGGCTACCGGGGATGAATCCTGGCGCAGACAGGATGATGGCGCGTCGGCTTTATGGGCTTCCAACAATGGCGCCTATACGCCGGTGGCCGCACTCGGATCTTATTCTGCCCGCTTCCATAGCTATGACGCCAGTGACGGTGCCCAGGGTAAATTCGATCTGTACCTCAATGCAAGCACAGGTGCAGCCAATAAACGATTAACATTTAGCTATATAAATACCAGTGGCGATGATAGCCTGGTGGTATTGCTGTCGCAGAATGGCGGCGTTACCTTTACCCGGTTGGATAGTGTGGGGAACCGTTCTGCCTGGAATCAAAAAGTTCTTTTCTTCAATTCAACGTCAGCGACTACTGTTATTCGCTTTCAGGCAACATCCGATTTCGGGGTTACCGATATCGGGCTGGATGATATCCTGGTAGCAGAATGGCCCGATTGTTCGGGTACGCCAAATGGTGGTACTACTGTTACTACAAGCAGCTCGGTTTGTATAGAGCCGTTTACTGTAAGTACAACCGGCATAAGCACCGGTAATGGTATTACCTACCAATGGCAACAGAGTGTAGATAGTTTGACCTGGACGAATATACCCGGGGCTACCAATATTTCTCATACGACCGCACAGGTAGGTACACACTGGTACCGGTTGGTGACCACCTGTACAATAAGCAGTACATCGGCCAGTTCAACACCGGTGAAAGTGGTATCGCCTGTACCTGTACATGGCACATTTACCATCAATAATACCAAGTCCAATACGCTTCCCAACTTCATCAACTTTAACGATGCCTACAATTATATCAAGTGCGGTATTGACGGCCCGGTGAGGTTTGAAGTAGAGACCGGTACCGGTACGTACAACGAACAGTTGAGTATGATCTCTGTACCGGGTGCTTCTACCGTTAACACGGTAACCTTTATAGGAGTAGGCACCGCGGTACTGGGTTTTGCTTCTACCAATACCAACGAACGGGCTGTTATAAAACTAAAAGGTACCAAACATATCATCTTTGATAGTTTGATCATAAACGCCAACCTGGGCACCTACGGTTATGGCGTGCAATTGATGCCCAATACCGACTCAAATGTGGTGAGGAATTGTACCATTAACCTGTCAACGACTTCTACCACGCAAAACTTTGCCGGTATTGTAGTGAATGCCACCGATGCAGGCCCTGTAGCAACCGGTACGGTGTTGAGCGACGATAATATATTCTCAGGCAATACCATTACCGGTGGGTATTATGGTATTACCCTGGCAGCCGCATTCAACAACGGCGCCAACGGGAATAACAGAATAACTGGTAATACCATAAAAGATTTTTACTCGTATGGTATTTATGTAAGCGGCAGCTATGGCACGATAATAGAAAAGAATAAGATCAGCCGGCCTGCACGTACCAGCGTAACCGATTTCTATGGTATCTATTTCACGACGGAGAAAAACTCAGGTTGCCTGGTTAATAAAAACCGGATCAGTAATCCGTTTGGCGGAGCGCCTTCCAGCACCGCAGCGTTTTACGGTATTAACTTTAATAACTCCAGTGGTTCAACCGGTGGGAACTTTAATGAAAATACAGTAAGCAATAACCTGATCGCTGACATTAATGGTAATGGGTTAGTGTATGCCATTGCCAATACAGCGTCGAGTTATGCTTCGTATTTTCATAATACCATTTCATTAGATAATATTTCTTCTACAGCCACGGCGGCAACCAGGGGGATCTACCAAACCGGTGCAGCCAGTGGCATCTTCTTCTATAATAATATTATTTCCATTACCCGGGGTGGCACAGGTACAAAGTATTGTATCTACCTGGCCAGTAACCTGCCGGTAGGGTCCGATAACAACAACTTGTATATGAATGCAGCGGCGGGTACAAGAGGCGTTGGATTTTATACCGCCACCCGCGCGCAAATAAGCGACTGGAGAACGGCCACCGGGTTAGATGTCAATTCTTTTGCCATTACGCCGGCCTTCGTTGACCCTGCCAATGGAAATTACACACCGGGCAATGCCGGTATCGATAATAAAGGCGTGGACCTTGACATCGCCGATGATATCAACGATCAAACGCGTAATGCCAGCACGCCTGATATAGGCGCCTATGAATTCACACCATTGCCTTGTGCTGTTCCGTTAGTGAATGGCCTGGTAGATGTTTCACCGGATACCCTTTGTCAGTACAAACCAGTTTATCTGCATTTGAATATTGGCGCCTTCGGTTCCGGACAAACCTTCCAGTGGCAAACGTCAAAATCCCTGGCAGGACCATTTACCAACCTGGGGATACCGATGCTGACGCCTGATACAACCATTATAGCCGATACCACCAGCTTCTTCAGGGTACTGATCACCTGCGGTGCCAATACAGTGTATACCGATACCGCCAAACTGGTGGTGAACCCGGCCCTGCCAACAGGTACGTTTACCATCAATAAGACCATGGCGGGTTCATATATACCTGGCGTGCCCGGCGGAAACTTCACCTCCTTTAATGAAGCCAAAGCAGCTATGGGTTGTGGTATTGGCGGTCCTGTAGTATTTAATGTAGCACCGGGAACAGGCCCCTATACAGAACAATTGATACTCGACAGCATATACGGTACGTCGGCCATTAATACCATTACATTTAATGGGAACGGCAATACGATCACCTTTAATGCAACGAGCAACAACCAGCGCGCCGTTATTAAATTAAATGCCGCCGACCATATTATTTTCGATAGCCTGGTGATAGGAGCCGGTGGTGGTACCTATGGCTATGGTGTTCAACTGATCAACAATGCCGATTCGAATACCTTCCGTAAATGTACCATCAATACATCGGTAACGTCAACCAGTACCAATTACGCCGGTATCGTCATCAATTCATCGGATGCGGGCGCCATTTCAACGGGCAACACCTTATGCGATGGCAACGTGTTTGATCGTAATACCGTTACCGGTGGTTATTATGGCGCTACGCTGGTGGGTAATACCACGGCCGCCGGTTTCCTGAATAACAACAGCTTTACCAATAACACCATACAGGATTTCTATAATTATGGTTTGTATTTGACCGGTACCAGCACGACCGCTGTGGCTGGAAATATTTTCACCCGCGCAGCGCGCGGTAATACCGCCACCAGTGTGTATGGTATATATGTTACCACCGCAGCGAGCAACCGCCTGCATATTTCCAAGAACAGGTTCAGCCGCTTCTTCGGTGGCATCACGGCCAATACCGCAACGTTCTATGGTATTTATCATAACAGTGTAACGCCTGCCAATGAAGATACGGTCAGCAACAACCTGTTCTATGACCTCGATGGCAACGGGCCCATATACGCTTTGTATAATTCAGGTTCAGGAAACATCCTGTATTATCACAATACCATCTCCATTGATAATACACTCAGTACGGCTACCGGAGTGAGTATAGGCTTTTATCAAACAACGGTGGTCAATGGCATTCAGTTCAATGATAATATCATTACCATCAGCAGAGGTGGAACCGGAGCAAAACATGCTATCTACTTGAATGCAACCACCAGTGAAGTATTAGCGAACTACAACAACTATTATGTAACCGGCACGAACGCACATACCGGTTTTTATACGGCCAATCGCACCACGCTGGCAGACTGGCAAACAGCTTCCGGCAAGGATGTGAATTCGCTTGACCATAATCCGCTTTATACCGATCCGGCCACCGGCAATTATATGCCGATGCTGGCCGCATTGGATAATAAGGGAACGCCAATAGGTATTGCTACCGATATCCTGAACGCAGCTCGTTCTGCCACCACACCGGATATAGGCGCTTATGAGTTTGCACCGCTGCCATGTCAAACACCACCGGTGGCGGGTGTGGCTTCCGTAACCCCATCATCGGGATTATGCCTGGAAATGCCGATTGAATTAAACGTGACCGGTCATTCACCGCTGGGCGCTATTACCTTCCAATGGCAAACATCCATGGATGGGGTGACCAACTGGACTGACATCGGCCCGCTGCAATACTTCCCGAAATACAATACAAAAGCCAGTCTCAGTACTTATTACCGGGCTGCGGTAACCTGTACCGGTAATACCGTGTACACCGCACCGGTACATGTGACCCTGAATAATATCCTGTTAACCGGAACATATACGATCGATCCAACGAAACCGGCCGCGCTGCCCAACTTCCAATCGTTCCAAAGTGCAGTAGATGCATTGTTGTGCGGTATCACCGGACCAGTAGTGTTCGATGTAGCAGCCGGTTCATACAATGAACAGATCAGGATCCCATATATTCCAAACACATCAGCCATAAATACCGTAACGTTCCAAAGCGCCAACGGGGTAGCCAGTTCTGTGAACCTGACCTTTGATGCTACCACTACGGCCAACTATACATTGAAACTCGACAGTACCCGCCGTTTCATCTTTAAGAACCTGACGTTTACAGGTACCAATACCACCTATGGCCGGGTAATAGAGCTGGCCAGTGGAGCTTCCTACGACAGCATTGTAAACTGTATTGTAACAGCACCGGTTGTTACTACGGCTTCCACTACAGTAGCAGGTATTTACGCCTACCAGTTAAAAGGAAGCAATAACGTCATTAAGGGCAACACCATCAACAACGGATCGAGCGGAATTTATTTTGCCGGTACCGGCACCGGGACCGGTCTTTCGCCCGATCATGTGATCGATAGCAATATAGTAAGCGGCGCCTGGCAGTATGGAATTTATACGGCCAGTATGAAACGCCTGCAGCTTAATAAAAATGCAGTTACCATAAATGGTACCGTAAACGCCACCGCATATGGCATCTATGGAACAGATTGCGATTCATCGTACCAGGTAAAGAACAACCAGGTGACCGTGAGCAATGCAACCACGACTGTGTATGGTTTGGCATTGATCAATTGCGATACTTCTTTAACCGCCCGCGGTAAACTGGTTAACAACATAGTTACGGCGGTTACCAATAACAGCGGTTCGCTGTATGGCATTTACCTGTCAGCTTCGCCGGGCATATTGGTACAGAACAACGTCATTGCCATCAATACAAGCAGTGCGGGTTCCTATGGTTTATACCATAACAATTTCAGCGCTGCCAATTACTTTAATAATACAGTACACAGTACAAGTACATCAACGACCAATAACTATTCCATGTACCTGCTGAACACAACGGCTACCGGGGTTCAGTTACGGAATAACATATTCTCGAACAAAGGCGGCGGTACGGCTATGTTTGTAAATAACAGCAGCCAGTCGCTGACCAGTGATTACAATATGCTGTACACCACCGGCAGCACACTCGTACAAAGGGTGAACCCGGTAGGTACGTATGCAACGCTGCCTGGCTGGTATGCGGCTTCCTATTGGGACAAATATTCGATCGTTTATCCGCCTGCTTTTGTAAGCGATAACGATCTGCATCCCGACCTGCTTAAGCCGGATGTATGGGCCATGCATGGCCGTGGGGTGCAAATTGCGACCAATGATCGTGATATCAATGACAACGCAAGACCTGTCACCCTAACACAGGGCGTGCCTGACCTGGGGGCTTACGAGTTCTACCCAACCGCATTGCCAACGGTGTTACTGGCAACACCGGCCACGCCTGTAGCCAACCAGCAACAAACATTTATGTATGGTACCGATACGGTAATGAAAATTACGTGGGGACCAACTGCCCCGGCTTCTTTGGAAGCCAGACGATTCAGCGGTGTGGTACCATCGGGGTTACAGCCACGACCTGACTCCATGTTCTTCTATACAAAAGTGGATATTCCAGGCGGTGGTAATTATGATTATAACATGGAGCTGTTCTACCTCGATCCATGGCAGGGTTCTATTGCTGATCAATATACGATCGGGTTAGGAAAAACAACCGTGGCCAATGCGTGGGTGGTAGGCTTCAGCAGCCGCGTGGATGTGATAAAGAAAAAGATCACACAGAATTCGGTGAACTATATCGATCGCTTTACCGGATTGGTGAACCCATATGCACCACCCGTACTGCCTGATAAAGACAGTTCGAACCGTGGTAAACGCTTCTGGGTGGGTTATCAACGCAGTTGGGACTTTAGTAACGGCGGCAATTCACAGGAAATGGTCTTGTACCTGAGCACTACCAGTCAGCCAGCCAATGTACAGGTTCGCATCAACGGTACCAATTGGATCCGTAACTATACCATTCCGCCTTATACAACACAGGCTTCCGATTATTTGCCGAAGGCCGGACTGGATGATGCCCGTTTGTTGGATGAAGGATTGTATAACCGGGGTGTCAGTATCGTGAGCGATGTACCTATTACGGCATATGCACATATTTTCGCCAGCACCAATTCCGGCGCTACCATGTTGTTCCCGGTTGGTGTATGGGGTTATGAATATTATTCGATCAACAACCGGCAGAATTATACCCCTACCGGCGCCAATACAACCATCATGGTAGTGGCAGATAAAAATAATACAGTGGTAGAGATCACACCATCTGTGCCTACCCTTGGTGGAAAACCAGCCAACGTTCCATTCACGGTAACCCTGAACGCAGGGGATGTGTACCAGGTGTTGGGCGCTATGATAGGTGGCAGTGAAGGATACGACCTGACCGGTTCAATTATAAAATCGATACCCAATGCCAATAACGAATGCCATGCAATAGGGGTGTTTACCGGAAGTTCGCGTACTGCATTAGGTTGTGGTACAAATACCGGATCATCGGGTGATCTGCTACTGCAGCAAACCTTCCCGTATTCGGCCTGGGGTAAAACGTATTTAACGGCCCCCACTTCAACCAGTGGAAACATCAGCAGCATGATGACAAATATCTTCAGGGTACTGGTGAAAGACCCAACCACCGTGGTGAGCCGTAACAATATACCATTCCCGCTAACCAGCATTATCAATAACAGGTATTATCAGTATGAAAGCAATACGGCTGATATTATTGCCGCCGACAAACCGGTTACCGTGGTACAGTATACATCATCATCAGGCGCCTGTCCCAATACCAATGGCGATGGAGATCCGAGCAGCTTTATCCTGAGCCCGGCAGAACAAGCCGTCGATAAATTCTCAGGGTTCTACCGGAATAACCTGTCATCTATCAGTACGAACTATTTAACACTCATACTTCCCGACAGTGGTATGAACTCACTGAAGATCGATGGTGTGGACTGGAATTTAATTCCTGCTGGCGTTAAACACAGTTATGCGCATTCGAAGCCTGGTTATACCGTAGCCATTAAAAAATGGGTGACAGGGGCAGGACAAAGCTCTGTGGAAAGTGATTCTGCATACCTGGGGCTGGTGTATGGATTGGGCAGTGTTGAAAGTTATGGTTACAACGTGGGTACGATGGTGAAAACACTGCAAGGTTTGGGAACCATATCCAATACGTTGAACAATGGCAACAAAGCAGAATATACCTGCGCAGGAACGCCATTCCGGTTTACAGGTTACCTGCCGTTCATACCTAATACACTGACCTGGAAATTAAGTCGCGTACCTGGTTTGTCGCCCAATGCAGATGTAACGGTGAACACACCGGTGCCAGGCGACAGCATCATGATAAACGGTGTTAAGAACTATGTATTCCCGCTTAACCAGGATTATACGTTTGCGAATCCGGGCGTATACACGATAGAGATCATTTACGATCATCCGGATATAGAAAGTTGTGATCACACGGGCCGCGACCTGATCTATGTACAGGTTGTGCCTGCGCCGAAAGCCGATTTCTTAGTGAACTTCTCAGGTTGTGTAAAAGATGTGGCCGAGTTTGTTGGGGAAGCTACTGCACAGAACGGCATTGCGGTGAACGAGTGGAAATGGCAATTCCATGATGGCAGCAAAGCAACCGGGAAAAAAGTTAATTATACTTATAACACACCGGGCACCTACCTGGAAAATCTGAAATCCATAACCGCCGACGGTTGTGTGGGCGATACTACCAAACAAATTGTAGTGAACCCGATACCGGTGGTGAATGTGAAATCGGTGATCGTATGTACCGGTAGTGATACCACCCTTAGGGTAGATAATCCGGTACCTGGCGCCACGTATACCTGGTATACAACACTGACTGGCGGTACAGCCATAGGAACGGGTACTACGTTGCCAATATCCCATGTAACTGCAGGAACTGATTACTATGTACAGCAATCTTCAACAACAGGATGTAGCTCAGAAAGGACCAAAGTATCGGTAGCCGTGCAAAGCGGCATACTACAGCCGGTTGTGGCAGTCGATTCAGTAGGGGCCAACCTGGTGCGGTTCAAATGGAATGCAGTGCCTGGCGCTACGGGTTATGAAGTCTCAATTGACGGAGGAGGCAACTGGACAGTTCCATCTTCCGGCTCAACAGGACTTACACATACGGTAGCCGGTTTACAACCGCTGCAAACGGTAACCATCATTGTGAAATCGAAGAGCGCCTGTAACGAAAGTATCTCAGTACCGGTATCGCAACAGGTATTACCCGATGGCGTCTTCATCCCCAACAGCTTTACACCGAATGGTGATGGATTGAATGATATGTTGAAAGTGTATGGTTACAAGATCAAAGAACTGAAAATGATGGTGTTTAACCAGTGGGGTGAGAAGTTGTTTGAATCTGCAGACCAGAGCAGGGGTTGGGATGGAACGCATAAAGGCAAGCTGCAACCAAGTGGGGTGTATATGTATGTGTGCCGCATGATACTGACAGATGGAACCACGCTGGATAAAAAAGGAGCTATCAATTTGATCAGATAGGCAACGTGAATCGGCAAACGGCAAACGGCAAACGACAAGACCTGACAGGTCACTGGTCAATGAAACAAGGAGCATTTAAGAAAATAAAGAAACTATATGGCGACCACTGGAGCACATAAAACGGATAAACGCATACTGTATCGGGTATGTGGGCGGGTGTTGTTGGGTTTTGCTTTCCTATTGACCGGCATATGGTCGCAGGGGCAGAATGTATCGAACCGGGGTACGGATTTTTGGGTAGGATATGGCCATCACCAGTTCATGGAAAATGGGACCAATGCGATGAACATGGTATTATACCTGAGTGCCGAAGATCAGCCTGCAACTGTTACCATAACGCTCGACAGCAGTGCGCTTTTGCAAGTGAATTGGTGGCGAAAGACGTATACGATCCCTGCTTATACGGTAATTACCACCGACATAATACCCAAGGGGATCAACAATGTGCCGGCTGCAGCCGGTGATCCGCTCAGCGATCCCAATTATGATGCCCGCTTATTTACCGATCCGCCGCCTGCCGGAACCGGTGGGGCAGGTGTGTTCAGAAGGAAGGGGATACATATTGAAAGCAATGTACCGATCGTAGCGTATGCACATATCTATGGATCCACTTCTTCCGGTGCTACCATGTTGTTGCCGGTTACTGCCTGGGGATATTCCTATGTATCGTTAAACAGCCGGCAAAGCTATCTGGACAACTGTTACAACTGGATGTATGTGGTAGCGAGTAAAGACAATACCGTCATTCAGGTTACGCCTTCTGTGAAAACCAGGGCGCAGAACTTAACAGGACTGCAACCCGGGGTCACTTCTACCATAACCTTAATGAAAGGGCAAATATACCAGATGATCGGCGCCAATGACGCCGCCGATGCCAACGGTAATGGTGGTAATTCCGCATCAGGCAAAAACCTGACGGGAACCATCGTTCGGTCCATGGCCAATGGCGCGAATGATTGCAATCCCATTGCCGTATTTGCCGGTAGCAGCCGAACGGCGAACCCCGCTTCCTGTGGCAGCGGCGGAGGGGATAACGATAACCAGCAGTTATTTCCGCAACACGCCTGGGGTAAAAAGTATTTAACCGCGCCATTCTCCGGCTCAAGCACGCCTAACTCATTTGCAAGAAGTACTTATAAAATAGCAGTACGTGACCCCGCAACTGCCGTGCGGGTAAACAATGCGCCGATCACTGCACCGCTCGTCAATGGCAACTATTATGAATACGAAAGCAGTACGGCCGATTGTATTGAAGCCGATAAGCCCATTGAGGTAATGCAGTTTATGACCGGGGGTAACTGTTTGGGCAACGGTGGCCTGGGCGACCCTGAAATGGTGGTGCTGAGCCCCGTTGAACAGGCTATCAAAAGCGTGGGCTTCTTCCGAAATAATAAAGAAGGCATCCTGGTAAATTATGTGACCCTCATTGTTCCAACGGCCGGCCTGCCTTCTTTGAAAATTGCCGGCAGCAGTGTATTCAGCCACACGTATGCCCATCCCTGCATACCTGGTTATTCGGTGGTTATAAAAAGATGGGATTGCCCACCGCCGCCGGCTGCTCCTTTGGGGCAATGCCTGGTAGTCTGCGATTCGGCCTTTACCGGTATTACCTATGGATTGGGCAGCGCGGAAAGCTATGCCTATAACGTAGGCACCTACCTGAATAACCTGAATGCGGTGGGAGGCGTACACAACGAACCCGACACCACCAATGGCGGAAAGAACAGCCATAAGTTCACCTGTGTGAATACACCGGTTAAATTATCGGCGCTCATCCGCTACCAGCCGTTAAAACTGGTATGGAACATCAGTTCACTGGCCGCCGTTCTTACGCCGCCTAATAATACCAATGTTACCCAGGACCCGGCATCAACCGGGTATGTTGGTACTGAAACCGTCAATGGTATCCTATATTATAAATACACACTGCCCGGCACGTATAACTTTACTACGCCCGGCACCTATACCATTCCTATAAAATCAACCAGTCTTTCATTAGATAATTGTAATAATACCGAAGAGCTGAAGATCACGATAGAAGTAAAGCCACGGCCTACAGCGGATTTTACCTTTGCACATCCGACAGGCTGTATAAAAGATACGGTCGCATTTGCCGGTCCTGCTTCTACAGGCGCCTATACGATCAGTCAATGGAAATGGACATTTCCTGACGGCTCTCTCGATAGTGTAAAGAATGCTTTCAAATTATTAGCTGCCACCGGTACACAAAATGTGCAACTGAAAGTGGTTACTACCGATGGCTGCGTGGCAGATGTTACCAAACCCATTACCGTATTTGCACCGCCGGTAACTACCCTCAGCGCTACACCCATCACCATTTGTGAAGGCGGCAGCATTACGTACAGCGAAACGTCTTCGTATGGCGGTCCTGTACCCATCAATAGCTGGTATTGGGATTTTGGAAACAATACCACTGCTGTCACAACCAATGGCAATGCACAAACGATCGCATACCCCGCGTATGGAGCCTATACGGCGAAACATGTGGTGAAAGTGAGCAAGGCCTGTGTGAGCGATACGGCATCAGTGCCGGTGACCGTATATGCAAAGCCCCAGCCGGGCTTTAGTTATCCGGCCGGCTGTTTGCCCGATAATGGCATTGTGCAGTTCACCGATACTACGAAAGTGAAGGATGGACAAGCCATTACCAGCTGGAGCTGGGATTTTGGCGATCCCAATGCCACACCGGCTAACCCGAACACTTCAACGCAACAAAACCCGTTGCATACGTATTCCTTTGGGAATTATAATATTCATTTCACGGTCACTACTGCCAACGGATGTACAAAAGATACGATCGTAGCCGCCACCTTTAGTTTGCGGCCCCGGTTAAACTATCCGGCCTTGCCTGCCATTTGCGCCAGTGCAAAGAACCCGGTATCAGTAGCTACAGCTACCGTTACCAATGGGGTGCCCGGAACCGGCGTATACAGTGGACCGGGAACAACAGCAGCCGGTAGCTTTACGCCATCAATCGCAGGCGCCGGAACGCACACGATCACCTATACATTTACAACAACCGCCGGCTGTACGGAATCAATAACGAGTACGGTCATTGTATATCCCAGGCCAACAGCCGTCTTTACGGTAACGCCCGATATCTGTTTGAACCAGTTGGCTACCATCGACGATGAATCAACCATTGCCTCAGGAACGATTACTTCCTGGAGATGGAATTTGGGTGATGGTAACTGGGTTCCCAGTACCAATAGCAACACGTTTACACACACATGGTCTCCATATAACACGTATTCTGTAAAGCTGGTGGCAGTGAGTGATCAGGGTTGCACCAGTGATACAGCTACCCGGACAGTAACAGTACATCCGCTGCCGGCAACTGATTTTAGTTTGCCTGCAGCGGTATGTATGCCGGGTGGTTCAGCCGATTTCAAAAACGCCACTACGGTAGCGGATCAGTCAGGGCTTAGTTACACCTGGAGTTTTGGTGATAACAGTGCGGTGTCGCATGCTGTCAATGCCAGTCATGTGTATGCAGCATCCGGTTCTTACACCGTTCACCTGGTAGCTACCTCTGCCTTTGGATGTACCAGTGATGCAACGAAAATAGTATCGTCATTCTTTGATAAACCGGTTGCCGCCTTTACGGTAGCGCCTGATACCTTATGCCAGGGATCGGATAATGAGTTTACCGATGAAAGCACGCCCAATAATAACACGATCCAGAAATGGAACTGGGATTTTGGCGATGGCAGTTCTTCCAATGTACAGAACCCGGTGAAGCGCTACCAATTACCAGGTAACTACACGGTGAAATTGCAGGTGACCAACAGTGCCGGTTGTACTTCGCAATCATTTACCAAACAGGTGGTGGTATACCTGCAGCCGGTTATTGATGCCGGGCCTTCGTTCGTCGTACCGCAGGGGACCGTTGTGCAATTCAATCCAA
Source organism: uncultured Niastella sp. (assembly GCA_966212235.1). Lineage (GTDB taxonomy): Bacteria > Bacteroidota > Bacteroidia > Chitinophagales > Chitinophagaceae > Niastella. The sequence continues at coordinate 207,384 of CBIHPP010000011.1, forward strand.
CAGCCAACGATTCAACGGTGCTGGCGTTCAGTTGGGATCCTTCAACAGGTTTAAGCGATCCCAAAAAGTTACGGCCTTTGCTGCAGGCAATGATCGATGAAACCTATACGCTAACAGCTATGGGTGAAGGACAATGTACGGCGTCTGACTTCCTGACCGTGAAAATATTGAAGCCGGTCAATGTGCCCAATGCATTTTCACCCAACGGCGATGGCATTCATGATACCTGGAACATCACCAACCTGAGCGATTACCCCGGTTGTACGGTATCCGTGTTTAACCGGTACGGTCAGCGGGTGTATAATTCCGCCGGTTATGGAACGCCGTGGGATGGAACGGTAGCCGGGAAGCCATTGCCCATGGCGACCTACTACTATGTCATTCACTTGAAAAATGGATTTGCACCGAGGACGGGGTCTGTGACGATTGTGAAGTAGGAGGTAAGCAAAAAAATAACAAACAAAACTATACGCAATGAGAAAGAGTTTAATACTGATATTGGCGGCCTGCCTTGGAGTCCAGGGAATAAAGGCGCAGGTAGATCCGCATTTCTCACAATACTATGTATATCCTGCCTGGTTGAACCCGGCCTTAACAGGCGCTTTTGACGGCGATTACCGCATTTCCGGTATTTACCGGTCGCAATGGGGTAATATCAGTAGTCCGTTCACTACGCCCGGTGTGGCCGTTGATTTTACCACCAACAAAAATTCCAATTTCGGTGTGAGTGTATTAAATCAATCTGCCGGCGATGGCGGTTATAATTACCTCACAGCCTATGGAAGTTATTCCTACACCGGGGTGCGTTTGGGACAAGGGGAATATCATCGCATTGCGATGGGTATGCAGATCGGGATCATTCAAAGAAAGTTCAATCGTTCGAAGTTGTCGTTTGGCGATCAGTGGAACCCGATCACCGGTTATAATCCCGGCGCCACATCCGCGGAATCATTTAGTAAAACAGCCTCTACTTCATTTGATGCTGCCGCCGGTATTTTGTATTACGATGCACAGCCCGGTAAAAGAATGAATTTGTTTGGCGGGTTCTCGGTAGCGCATCTTACGCGGCCCGATGATCAGTTTAGTGAATCGAGCAATGCCCGCTTGCCGATGCGGTATACGGTACATGCCGGGGTAAGAATAACGTTATCGGATGTACTCAGTTTAACGCCCAATATCTTATACCTGAAACAGGCAACGGCGCAGGAGAAAATGGTGGGCGCTTATGCCCGGTTGATCGCTGCACCCGGTACCGACGTTATGCTGGGTGCGAATTACCGCTTTAAAGATGCTTTGTCACCCTTTGTAGGGTTTGCACATAAAAATATGGTTTTGGGTGTGAGTTATGATGTGAACACCTCCGACCTGGGAAAGATGGCGAATGGTTCAAACAGCTTTGAAATTTCGTTGTCCTTTACAGGCAGGAAGTCGATCAAAACACCTGAAGTAGATTTTGTCTGTCCGCGCTTATAGTCATAGGTACACCAATGTCCTGGAAACCGGCGGTTGGTTTCTACCAACCGCTCTTTTTAAAAACAATACCCTGTTAATATATACAAGACGCGATTGCTGCCTATGAAAATCTGGTTCGTGATCCCATTGCATTGATCTTATAAAAACGTAGTATGAAAAAGATAATTGCCACCGGTATTTTGTGTTGCAGTATACTGGCAGCCAACGCCCAGTTTACATATGAATATTTGCGTGCCGCAGATAATTATTATAAAAAGGCGGACTATTTTTCTGCCGCCCAGTATTATGAAAAATATTTAGGCACTGCCAGCCAAAAACTAAAGACGGCTGAATATAGCCCCTATACGGTTGCTACCACAACGGACAAGAAAGCCAAAGTTCCGGTAAGCAGCCGGCAACTGGCGCTGTACCGCGTGGCTGAGAGTTACCGGTTGTTGCATGATCATGCCAAAGCCGCCACGTATTATGAGAAAACGCTGGAAGCCAGTAGCGCGGAATTTCCGCTGGCCCGTTATTACTATGCGTTGGAGCTGCGTGCCCTGGCCAATTATGAGCAGGCGGAAAAGGAGTTCACCCGGTTCCTGGATGAACATACGACTGAAGATCAATACAGCGAGTCAGCAAAAAAAGAATTGATGAGCCTGCGGTTTATTCAAACCCAATTAAAAAAGAAAGACCTGAAACTATACCGGGTGCAAAAAGCCGCCGAGCCGTTAAATACGGAAGGCGCTAATTATGCACCAGTATGGTTGAACGATAATATCTTGTTGTTTACTTCAACCCGGATAGATAGTACGGGTGGTAAGAAACAGTCGCACATAAACCGGGTATATGCTACCCCGGTAACAGATGGGGTAACCGGTGATATTAAACCGTTGCCCTTACCCCAGGCCAGTAGTATGCACCAGGGCGTTGTAAGTTTAACGCCCGATGGCAATACGTTGTTCCTGACCCGGTGGATGATCGCGGGCGGCAAAAAAGTATCCGGTATTTACAGTAGCCGCAAAGCAGGCGATAGCTGGAGCGAACCGGTGTTGCTGGATAGTCTTATTAATGCCGCTGGGTTTAGTACACAACAGCCTTTTGTGATGCCGGGTGGAAAATACCTCCTGTATGCCAGTGACAAAAGCGGCGGTTACGGCGGATTTGATCTGTGGTATGCGGAGCTGGATGGAAATGGTAAACCGGTTCGTACCGCCAACCTCGGCGATGTGGTAAATACCGTCTATGATGAACAGGCTCCTTATTATCATGCGCCGTCTTCAACCCTTGTTTTTTCCGGGAACGGAAGGGTAGGGATGGGCGGCTATGATTTCTTCTATAGCAAAGGGTCGATCGATACCTGGTCGGCGCCTGTAAACTTTGGATATCCCGTTAACTCCGTGAAAGATGATATCTACCTGGTAAGCAAAGGCGGCGCGAAGAACGTGCTGGAAGATGTTTGGCTCAGTTCCGACCGGGAAGCTACCTGCTGCCTGGAGTTGTTCTATTTAAAAAAGGTGATACCCAAAAAGCAGGTAAGCGGACAGGTTGTATCCTGTGACGATAAATTGCCGCTGACAGGTGTTACCATCAATATCATGGATACCATTCAGAATAAAGTAGTGTATACGCAAACCACGACCGGTGATGGAAGTTATTCTTTTACACTGGACGAATTTCAACCGTTGAAGGCAGTTGCCACTGTGAGCGGTTATAGCAATGGTTCGTTGCCTTTCTATACACCATCTGATGAGGAAGCTGAATTGCTGATCAACCCGGCTATTTGCCTGATAAAAGATGTGCCGCCGGTCAATGAAGTAGTGGTGATGGACAATGTCTATTACGATTTTGATAAGTCCACCCTCAAAATTGAATCCCATGCTTCGCTGGATAAACTGGTGGACATGATGAACGCCCATCCTGATATTGTTATTGAGTTGAGCGCACATACCGATAACCTGGGTAATGAAACCTACAACCAACGGCTTTCCGAAGCAAGGGCTCGATCCTGCGTAGCCTACCTGATCAAAAAAGGGATTGATAAGAACCGCCTGCAGGCAAAGGGATATGGGTCAACGCAACCGATAGCACCCAATACACATGACGATGGCAGTGATAATGCGGAAGGAAGGCAGATGAATAGAAGAACGGAGTTTAAGGTGTTAGGGAAGTAGTTGACAAGTTAACAAGTTGATAGAATTGATAAAGTTAACAAGTTAAAAAGTTGACAGGTTGACAAGAATCCAGGCTTTCACGTTTCACGTTTGCCGTTTCACGATTTAAAACGTAAGCACATGAAAAAGATAATAACGCTGTGTTGCATAGCGGTTGCCTGTATACAATCACAGGCCCAGCAGAAACCGCACTACACACAGTATATACTTAATCAATACATTCTAAACCCTGCATTGACAGGGATAGAAAACTATACGGATATAAAAGTCAGCCACCGGCACCAATGGGCCGGTATACAGGATGCGCCGGTTACTTCGTATGTAACCATTCATACGCCTATCGGCAAAAATGATTATCGCACCACGGCTACTTCTTTTGATGTGCCGGGCGAGAATCCACGCGGTCAACGTTACTGGGAAGAATATACAGGTGCAGAACCGCATCATGGCATTGGCTTGCAGGTGATCAATGACCGCACCGGTCCTTTGAATTATTTTTCCGCTTACGGAACTTATGCCTATCATATAGGCATCAGTGTAAGGACCAGTCTGGCCGCCGGTTTTGGCGCCGGCTTCACCAGCATCAGCCTGAATTCCGATAAGCTTGATTTTGGGAATGTGCAAGTGGATCCCGCTGTATATAACAATGGCGTCATCAATACCATGAAGCCCGATTTCATGGCTGGCATCTATCTGTATTCGGCCGATTATTTTGTAGGCATCTCTGCACAGCAGATCATTCCCCAGAAAGTGAGTTTCTCAGATAATGCAGTGAAAACAACAAACGGAAAAATAGTGCCACATATTTTTGCCACCGCCGGGTATCGCTTCCTGGTAGGGGAGGACTTCAACCTGATCCCTTCCGTAATGGTGAAGTATGTGCAACCGATGGCGACCCAGATCGATGTGAATGCAAAACTCCAATACCGCGATGTAGCCTGGTTTGGGGCCGGTTACCGGTACGATGATGGGTTCGCTGGAATGGTGGGCGTGAATATCGGTCACAAATTCAATATCGGGTATTCTTATGATTATACGACCTCGGGTTTAAATATAGTGAGTAAAGGCTCGCATGAAATTATGGTGGGTTTTCTGCTTGGTAATAAATATGATGATAGTTGTCCGAAGAATGTATGGTGAGAAAAACGTGAAACGTGAGACGTGAGACGGCAAACGGGAAACGCCAAATACAAAAGCTACATGTGAAACGAAATAATCAGTAGGAACCAATCAGATAATCATTAACCATTAAACCGGGTATCTTATCCTATTCCATGTATTCTGGCTCTCGTCGTCATATTCTTTTTGGCTTGTCTTTTTCGGGTGTCTTCTATGCCGGCATACCGTGGTTTCGGTGTGCCGGTTATTTTTCACCAAACGGCGTTTACATTTTTTATTTACTCTTTTGGATATTATTGATGATCACCTTTCCTGTGCAGGCGCAGCCCTGTATGTCGCCGGTTTCCTTACGAGCGTCTGCCCGGCCAGCTACTATTTGTGCCGGTGAAAATGTAACGTTATCGGTAGTAGCTGTTGGCGGTACATTAAGTTCTTATACCTGGAATCCGGGAAACATTCCCGGAGCCGGTATAACGGTGTCGCCAGGTGCAACAACAACGTATACCATCAGCGGGCAGGATGCTGCTGGTTGTGAGGTTACGGCCAGTGTTCAGGTTACGGTAAAGCCAACGCCCAATGCAACCTTTACCGTTTCGCCGGTAACTGCTTGTTTGGGTACGGCGCAAACAGTGACGTTTACCGGAAGCGCCAGTGGTACGGCTGTTTTCAACTGGAATGGTTTTGCCGGCGCTGCTGTGCAAAGTGGAAATGGCGCGGGACCGTATACGATCCTTTTCAATACGACCGGAACGCGCACCCTGCGATTACAGATCACAGACAATGGTTGTATGTCAAATACGACGGCTCAAACGGTGAATGTATCAACGCCGCCGGTAAACAGTTTTACCGTAGATAAAACAACGATCTGTGCAGGCGATACGGTGCGGGTTACGTTTACTGGCAAAGTAAGCAATGCTACTGCGGTTTCCTGGAACTGGGGTGGGGGTACCTTGTTAACCGGTAATAGTTTAGGGCCATTCAAGTTAAAATATAATAACAACGGATTAATAGTATGTACCATTAATGACGGTGTATGCAATGCGACATCCACCTCAAAAGCGATTGCTGTAATACCGCAACCAGTAGCCGCATTTACAACAGATAAAATAACCGGCTGTGCGCCCCTGGAAGTACAGTTTTTAAATCAGTCCAAACAGGCGGATGCATATGCCTGGGAATTTGGCGACGGCGAAACAGGGGTTGATGTGGACCCGGTCCATATGTACAACACAACCGGCGATTTTCCGGTGACACTGATCGCAACCAATCAAACGCTATGTAGTGATAAGATCATTAAGCATGGACTGATACGCGTACTGCCTGCACCGGTAGCTTTTTTTGAAAGTACGCCGGGTATCAATACACCGGTTGAATTAAGTGTCGCCACATTTCAGTTCAATAATAGTTCACAGTATGCCCATTCGTATGTATGGCATTTTGGAGACGGGGATACCTCGGTTGGAATAGATCCAACGCACCAGTATCTGCTGCCTGGTAATTATCAGGTTGCCTTATATGCCCGTAATGACGTTGGTTGTATAGATAGTGTACATCATGGCGCCTATGTCGTCATTCCAGATAAAGTATTGCAGGTGCCCAATGCGTTTAGTCCGAATGGAGATGGAGTCCATGATCGCCTGGAAATCCCCGGACTACGAGCCTTTCCCGATTGCCAGGTAACTATTTATAACCGGTATGGACAGCCAGTGTTCAATCGCAGGGGCTATAACGAACCCTGGGATGGCAACAAGCATGGCAAACCGGTATCAGCGGGGACCTATTACTATGTTATTAAAAGCAGCCGCGGTTCCGAATTGTATACGGGCTGGATCCAATTATTACGCTAAACTTTTTTCATTAAATACTAAAAATCAAAAAACCAAAAACATGAAACGCACAAATCAATGGAGCCTGCACCATTTCTTTTATTATATGCTGGCTGTTGCATTAACGATCACTGCCTGCAAAAAAGGAGATCCGGGTCCGCAGGGTGAAAAAGGTGACAAAGGAGATACCGGCGAAAAGGGTAATACAGGAGTTAAAGGTGACCCGGGAACCGCCAATGTATTATATTCTCCCTGGTTGGACCTTACCTACAGCCTGGATGCTGCCAGCGGTGTTTTCTTTACGCAGATCACTGAAGCAAAGATTACCGATAATTTATTATCAAACGGTGAAATAAAAGTATTTATCAACTTTGGAACGCCCGACAATAAATTAGTATCGCCACTACCATTCGTTGAAGGTGATGCACAGATCACGCCCTTTTATTTCGTTGGCGGCATAGAGCTGGATGCCAATGTAAATGCTTCTACTGTTACCAGTTCTACCACCGGCAAAAAATCACGTCAATACCGGTATATCCTTATACCCGGTGGCGCTACCGTGCGCATGGACAAAAAAATAGACTGGAATAATTACGAAGAAGTGGCAGCATACCTGGGATTGAAAGATTAGTGACACAACGAACATCCTTAATTTAAAATAACGTAACCACGTTACTGCATTAAAATTGGTATGGGCAGTGCTTTTTCTCGTGCGTTACGTTTGGCCTCCCGACTTGTCGGGAGGTTTTTTTATTTATGGTGCTACGTCGCAAACTTTTGACGGTTGGTCTCATAGGCGAATGGCAGGGAAGAAACCAGATCTACATTTGGGCATCATTCCCTGAATATGAAAAAGATAATTATAATAATATTAACATGCCTGGGTGGTTTTTTTGTGCCGGTGCAGGCGCAGGATAGCACCGGTCAACAATTACCCCAGCAATGGACGTTACAGGACGCCATCAACTATGCGTTGAAAAATAATATCTCCGTAAATACTTTACGGCTCTCTGCGCAATCATCTCAACAGGACCTGTTGCAGTCGAAAGCGTCTTTGTTTCCCAGTGTAGCAGGTTCCGTTTCGCAATCAATGGTAAACAGCAAGGATGCCGACCCGGTAGTAGGCGGGTTTGCCACACAGGCCAGCTTTTCGAGCAACTATGGAATCAGTTCTTCGCTCACGCTGTATAATGGCGGCTATTTGAAAAATAATATCAGATCAAAAGACCTGAGTGTACAAATAGCCAACCTGAACGTACAGGAAACGCAGAATGATATTAGTCTCAGCATTACCCAGGCTTATTTGAACATTCTGCTGGCGCAGGAAAACCGGGTGTCGTTGGAAGCAGTGCTCAACGCCTCGAAGGAACAATTAAAGCAAGGGCAAATAAAATACAATGCCGGCAGCATTGCCCGCAAAGACCTGGTACAAATAGAATCGCAGGTAGCAAGTGATGCGTATAACATCGTGAACGCCGATAATACGGTTCGGCTGAACACGCTTGCCTTAAAACAATTGTTGCAGTTGCCGACAACCTATGTAATGACGGTTGCAACGCCCGATACCGTTACCGTATCACAAACAGCGCCCGCTTTATTGAATGCGCTGGAAGATGCGCTAAGTACCCGGCCCGAAATAAAAAATAAAGATCTGTCCATACAGCTGGCGCAGGTAGAGCTGGAAAAAGTGAAAGCGGGCGCGAAGCCAACCGTTAGTTTGAATGCCGGTCTGGCAACAGGTTATAGCAATAACCAGGACTACCATTATTTTACCCAGTTGAATAATAATTTTTATCAATCGCTCGGAGTTACCGTAAGCATACCTATTTACAGCCGCCGGACGAATAAAACCAATATTGAAAAGTCGAAGATCTCTATTGAGCAGGCGCGGTTGTCGCTGCTGGATACCAAAACAACGTTGAGTCAGCAGGTTGAACAGGCGTATATCAACTGGCAAAATGCAAAAGCACAATACAATGCGGCCGAGATACAACTGAACGCCAGTAAAGAAAGCTATGATATTACCAATGAGCAGTTGCGCCTGGGCGCTATGAACCTGGTAGAGTGGCAGCAACAGAAAACTTCCTATGTGCAGGCTTTGCAATCGTATGTACAATCGAAATACACGGCTTTGTTGTATAACAAGGTGTATGAATTTTATGCCGGGAAGGGGATCTCAATAGGCAATGGGCAAAAGCAATGAATATAAAAAACAGTCAGATGAAAAAATACAAATGGATCATATGGGTAGTGCTGGCGCTGGTAGCAGCAGCCGGTATCTGGGCCTGGAAATTCAACAAATCGGCCACTGTGTTGGTGCTGCAATCGGAACATCCGGTGATGGGCACTATTGCCAACACAGTCACGGCTACCGGTACTATACAGCCGGTAGATACCGTGGCGGTGGGAACCCAGGTAAGCGGCACTATTAAAAGTGTATTTGTTGATTTTAATGCGACCGTTAAAAAGGGACAACTGCTGGCGCAATTGGATAAAGCCGTGCTGTTAGCCCAGCAGGAACAATTTATCGCCAACCTGTCGCAGGCCCAGGCCAACCTGGTATTTCAAACCAGTAATTACAACCGGCAGCAGGAATTGTATAAGGCGGGCGCAGTGAGCAAGGCCGATGTAGAGAATGCGTTGTACCTGTATAATAATGCCAAAGGCAATGTCGCCAGTATACGGGCACAACTGGCATCGGCACAAAGGAATTTATCGTTTGCCGACATTTATTCGCCGATCGATGGAACGGTGTTGTCGCGCAGTGTGAGTGAAGGGCAAACGGTGGCGGCTAGTTTAAGCACGCCTACTTTATTCAGCATTGCCAAAGACCTTACAAAAATGCAGGTGCAGGCTTCGGTTGATGAAGCGGATATCGGGAGTGTAAAACAGGGGCAACGCGTGGTGTTTACTGTTGATGCTTTTCCGAATGATACTTTTAGCGGTACGGTGAAAGAGATCAGGTTGCGGCCGAGTGTATCTTCTAACGTGGTAACCTATACCACCATTGTAGATGCGCCCAATGAAGGCCTGAAGTTAAAACCCGGCATGACGGCCAGCATCACGGTTTATACAAAAGAAGTGAATAATATCTTATTGGTGTCGGCGCAGGCTGTTGCCTTTCAACCCGATTCAACAGTGCGGGCGAAATATCCGGTTGGTGGCACAGCAGGCGTGCTGGCAGCATCGCCCACTGGTAATAAAGAATTAACCGGTGCTGGTAAACCGGCATTTGTATGGGTGAAAAAAGACAGCATGCTGGTGCATCAACCGGTGGTGACCGGCTTAACGGATGAAACCAAAGTGCAGATCTTATCAGGTGTTACCGAAACCGATGAGGTGGTAACAGGTTACCAGGTTGCCAATAAACAGGCCAGTGCATCCAAAGGAACATCGAGTCCGTTTATGCCCAAGCCACCTGGTGGGAATAAGAAGAGCAATATGGGGCCGCCGCCTCAATAAGAAACGCTACACGCCAAATACAGCGGACGGTGTATTTTGTATTGCTTGCAGCGTGAAGCTTGTAGCGTGTAGCTGAATTAACCTAATCATCTCTATCAACTTGTCAACCTTATCAACTTTTCAACTTAATTACATGTCATCAACAATTCTTGATATTCAAAACCTGAAGCGGGAGTTTGTAATGGGGAGCGAAACAGTGCGTGCCTTAAAAGGTGTTTCGTTTGAAGTGCTGCAAGGTGAGTTTGTAACCATCATGGGCAGCAGCGGTTCGGGTAAGACTACTTTGTTGAATATCCTGGGATGTCTTGATCAACCGGGTAATGGGAGCTATTTGCTCGATGGGGTAGATGTAAAAGCGCTTTCCCGCAATGAGCTGGCCGGATTACGTAACCAGAAGATCGGTTTTGTATTCCAGTCATACAACCTGCTGGCCCGCACATCGGCATTGGAGAATGTAGAGTTGCCGTTGTTGTATAATAATAAGATAACCGCCACGCAACGCAAGGAAAGAGCCTTGCAGGCATTACAGGCAGTAAAACTGGGCGACAGGGCCGATCATACGCCTAACCAGCTTTCGGGTGGACAACAACAACGTGTTGCCATTGCCAGGGCTTTAGTGAATGAACCCGTTATGATCCTGGCCGATGAAGCCACCGGTAACCTCGATACCCGCACATCCTATGAAATTATGTTGCTGTTACAGGAACTAAACCGCCAGGGAAAAACGATCGTTTTTGTAACGCATGAACCCGATATCGCGGCTTTTAGCAGTCGTACCATAACATTGAAGGATGGGAAGATCGTAAAGGATACGAAAAATGAAAATATTAGATCAGCTAAGGAAGCATTGGAAACGTTGCCGGTGAAGGATGATTATTGAAAGCTGCACGCCACACGCTGCACGCCACAAGCCACAAACATTCAAGTAATAGAATAAGTTATGAAAATATACAACCTCCTTCGCATTGCATTAAGGGCGTTGCAGCGGAATAAGCTGCGGGCGTTTTTAACTATGCTGGGAATTATTATAGGCGTTGGTTCGGTGATCACCATGGTGGCCATAGGGCAGGGATCGAAGCAAAGTATCCGCAGCCAGTTGTCGGGCATGGGATCGAATATGATCAATATCCGGCCAACCAGCAACGTGACCGTAGGTGGTGGCGCAAGGCTGGGCGCGGCTGATCTGCAAACCCTAAGGGTAGAGGATGCAAAGGCCATACAAAGTAAAGCGCAGTTTGTTACCGCGGTTTCACCGGCAGTGAGTGCAAATGGACAGGTGATCAATGGCGCGCAAAACTGGCCCACTTCCATACAGGGTGTAAGTCCGGGCTATTTAACCATCAGGGAGTGGAAATTGAGATCGGGCGTATCGTTCACCGATGCGGATGTAAACAGCGCTGCTAAAGTGGCCCTCATTGGACAAACCATCGTGGATAACCTGTTTACCGCCGGTGAAGATCCTATTGGTAAAATAATCCGGTTTAACAAGATCCCGTTTAAGGTAATAGGCGTGCTTGCCGAAAAAGGCGAGAACACCTTCGGGCAGGACCAGGATGATATCATACTGGCGCCCTATACTTCGGTTCAAAAAAGGATCCTGGCTATTACGCATATTCAAACTATTTATGCTTCGGCCGTTAATGAACAAAGTTCTGATACGGCTACCAGGGAAATTACTTCCATATTGCGGACCAATCATAAATTACAGCAGGGCGATGAAGATGATTTCAGCGTGCGTACACAAGCTGAATTGATCAATACCATTAGTTCAACCAGCGAATTGCTGACGGTATTGCTGGCTGCCATTGCAGGCATCTCTTTATTTGTAGGCGGTATAGGCATTATGAACATCATGTATGTTTCGGTAACGGAGCGGACCCGGGAGATCGGATTGCGGATGTCGATCGGCGCCCGGGGCATGGACATCTTGCTCCAGTTCCTCGTAGAAGCCGTTTTGATCAGTATAACCGGTGGCATCATTGGGGTATTGCTGGGTGTTGCGGCCGCCAAACTGGTAACGGTGTTATTCTCGTGGCCAACCCTGGTATCGGAATCCTCTATTATGTTGTCCTTTATGGTGTGTGCCGTTACAGGTGTGTTCTTTGGCTATTACCCGGCGCAAAAAGCATCGAGGCTCGATCCTATTGAGGCATTGCGGTATGAATAAACAGGTCTTAATTCAGTACCTTCATCCCTTCGGGAAAAAAAATAATATGCAAAGCGTATCTAACAATATACCATGGCGAAAAATTGTGCTGCATGTAGCGGTATGGTCCCTTGTGATCTCGATGCCTTATCTGATGCGCTATGATGCTGCTTCCCGGCCAAAAGACCTGGATGACAGCGGTTTCCTGTTGTTGCATGTGTTTACCAGTTTGCTTTGGATCCCTGTATATTATTTCAATTCTTTTGTTCTTACACGCCGGTTGCTATACCCGCGTAAGTATGTAGCTTATGCAGGAGCGGTGCTGTGTATGTTTGCCTTATGCATGCTCATTCATAGCTCGTTGTTTGCCATTTTAATCCATAGCCGCCCGTTTAAAATAATGAATGGCGCCTTATTCAACCTGATCCCTTTTCTGGCAGTGTTGGCCATTGGGACTGCCTCCCGGCAGGCGCAGGATAAGGTGCAGTCTGATAAACTGATGCAGCAACGGCATGAAGAAAACCTGAAAACAGAATTGTCATTTCTTCGATCACAGATCAGTCCGCATTTTATGTTTAACGTGCTCAACAACATGCTGGCGATGGCGCGATTGAAAAGCGATCAGCTGGAACCTACTATCATAAAATTATCGTCGTTGATGCGATACATTTTGTATGAAACGGATGAGGAAACCGTATCGTTGAAAAAGGAAACAGAGTACCTGCAAAGTTATATCGACCTGCAACGGCAGCGGATCGGCAATAAAGTGCAACTGAAGGTACGTATGGAACCGGGCGAAGATGAATTTGCGATTGCCCCGATGTTGCTGATCCCTTTTATTGAAAATGCTTTCAAACATGGAACGAGCGCTATTAACGACCCGGTGATAGATGTTGAATTGTACACCAGTAGTAATATGCTTTACTTCAGGGTAGCGAATAAATACAATAAAGGTGTTGAAGAAATAAAAGATAAAACATCGGGCATCGGGTTACAGAATGTAAAAAGACGATTAAATTTATTGTATGGTAACCGGTACAGCCTGCTGATAAATGATATTGATAACTGGTTTACCGTATCATTGCAAATAAACCTGCAGTAACCATGATGAAATGTATAGCGATAGATGACGAGCCTTTTGCCCTGCAATTATTAAAGGACTACATCAGTCAGGTGCCTTACCTGGAACTGGTGGCCTTGTGCGAAGATGTTTTTGAGGCCAATAAAGTATTGCAACAGCAGGAGATCGATCTGGTGTTTACTGATATCCAGATGCCCCGGTTAACGGGTTTGCAATTCATACAAAGCCTGACCGAGCGGCCCATGTTTATATTAATTACTGCGTATGATAAATTTGCCCTGGAAGGTTTTAACCTGAATGTGGTGGATTATGTGTTAAAGCCGGTGGAGTTAAGCCGGTTTTTACTGGCCTGTAACAAAGCCTGGGAATTGTACCAGCTAAAAAAGGGCGCAAAACATGCTCCGGAAACAGCGCCTGCTTATTTTTTTGTTAATGCGGAATACAGACAGGTGAAGATCATGTTCAAAGATATTACCTGGATAGAAGGCGTGAAGGATTATATCAAGATCAATCTACGCCCGCCGGCAAAACCATTGCTTGTACGCATGAGTATGAAAGGGGTTGAAGAAGAATTGCCATCGGCTCAGTTTATTAGAATACACAAATCATATATAGTCTCCATCGATAGTATCACATCCGTCCGCAAAAGCAGCGTATTCATCGATCAGTTAGAACTTCCCGTCGGTGAAACGTACCAAAGCGTTATTGAGCAATTAACAAAACGAAAAGGTTAGGTTGGAACGCCTTAGGGCGAGCTTATTGCTTGTATTTGTATTCATTCGCACACTTGTCTCGCTTTAGCGGCTAATTATGTAGATATCCCTCTTCCTGATAGGTACTTTTATTTATTGTTGCTATAACCTGCTAAAGCTGTATCTGCATACCATATTCCTTCGCGTTATTTAAGTTAACAGGAATCGCCCTTTTGAAAAACCCAGTTATGAGCAACTTACTGTTTAAAAAGATCAATATTTTCCTTAAGGTCAATGAACATACCATCGATGGGTATTTCAATGCCAACGACCCCGCGCCCATTTATAAAAGGCAGCTTAGCCAGGAGTTTGAGGAATATATTATGAATTACGCCCCCAGCATAAAAAGATATTCAACGGTTACTTATAAATTAAACTGCGTAAACGAATCGGATAAAGAATTTACCGATCCGTTGGTGCATGCCATCCGCCGTCATTTTTCTTTAAAGAAATCTATCAGGGAGGCCGAGTTTAAAAAGTTTAAAAAACGTAATTGGATGCTGCTGGTTTTTAGTCTGCTCACTGTTATGTTTTTCCAGGGCGTAATGCCATTGATATTTAATGCCGAGCATCGCATTCATTCTGCCTTCAGCAATGCGCTCGATGTATTTAGCTGGGTCATACTTTGGAAGCCTATTGAAAAGCTCATCTTTTACTGGAACCCTTTCCTGAAAGAGATCTCCATTTTTGACAAGCTGGTCAATGCACCTATACATATTGTATGTGAAAACAAGGAAATGGCATCTGTAGAATATGCAGCATGATAAAGATTGCCTCCATATTTTTCCTTACCCTGGTGTTCATGAGCCAACCTGGTTTTAGTCAATCAGAAATGAACTTTGAACAGTACCATGTAGTGAGCCCCGGGCAGCCTTATTCCTATATGCCGGTTATGCACTATCAGCATGCCAGGAACTGGTATGCCGAAGCGCGTTATAATTATGAAGATGCGGAGACATTTTCATTATACCTGGGCAGAGCGTTTACAGGCGAAAAAAATGATCTGAACTTTTCCGTTGTGCCCTTGCTGGGCGGATCGGTAGGGCGGTTCAACGGCATCTCTACCGGGTTGAATATTGATATGGATTACAATAAATTCTTTTTTTCTTCCCAATCTCAATACTCGAAGTCAACGAGCCAGTTTAGTACCGATTTCCTGTACAGCTGGTCTGAAGTAGGTTATCAAAGCCTGAAGTGGTTTTATGCCGGTTTGAGTGTTCAGCATACGTTCGACCGGGCGATCGGTAATGAACTGCAACCGGGCGTAATGATCGGGTTTACCTTCAACAGATTCTCTATCCCTGTTTATACATTCGATCCGTTTAATAGCGGTAGAAACTTTATTGTTGGGCTTACCATGGAGTGGAAGCATGCAAAAAGAAAACAGCCTGCTTTTCCTGTCGTTAAAAGCGATACGCCACCTGTTAATCCGACGGATCAAACCTGGTAAGCAATTTTACTTACTGTAGTTGTAGTATACTAGTAAATAAATAATGGATATGAATTGGAAAGAAATAGCGGTTGATAGCTTCCGTTAATTTAGTACCTGAAAAACCATTCACTGAAGTTGTCTAAAAATCCAATGTCCTGAAATGAAACACGCCTTAATTCTTGCAATTGTCACTTTGCTTACGGTATATGTAAATGCCCAGGTGAAGATAGGAGATAACCCCAACACCATTAATGCCAACTCGCTCCTGGAACTGGAAAGTACCAATAAAGGGTTTTTGCCACCCCGCGTTGCATTGAACAGTACCGCTTCCGTTGCGCCATTGACCGGTACGGTAACGCCCGGAATGATGGTATACAGCACCGGCGGTACGGTGGCAGATGGCTATTATTACTGGAATGGAACTGCCTGGAGGCTGGTTGCTACCAGCGAACTGAACACCGTGACTAAATCGGCTACCACTACGTTGACCAAAACGGAAACGTTTGTATTAGCCAGCAATAATATTATACTCACATTGCCTGCCGTAACGGCTTCTGATAATGGGTTGAGTATTACGGTGAAGCATGTTGGCTCACATACCGACCTGGTTACTGTTGACGGAAACGGCGCCGCCACCATCGATGGTGATACTGTCAGTACCTTAACCCGGTATGTTGGCAAAACTTTTGTTGCCAACGGTGGTAACTGGGTGATAAAAAATAAAGAAAGGAAAACAGAAAACCTGCTGGATGTGAATGTAAACAGTAGCTGGACTACCCTGCAGGAGGTGGTTGAATACCTGGGTGCGCATATGACAGCCCCTGCTCTGGTGCGGTTAGATGAAGAAACGTATAACGTAGCGTCTACGCTCGTGATCAACCTGCCTTATCCGGTCACGTTCCAGGGACCCTCGTATGGGCATTCCACGGTAGCCGCTGCCAGCGGTCTGGCCGGCAAACCCATGTTCCGCTGTATGTCATCGTGCTATTTTAAAATGTTGTCGTTTGATGCCACTACCTTATCGGGTTATGGAAATTCTGCTAATGAAGACGCTATCCATTTTACAGGAAGCAATACCTATAATGAAATTAAAGATTGCACTTTTGAACGATTCTATAATACGATCTTCGATTCAACCAATGCCGAAATATGGGTATTTGAAACGGATATTTCCACCGCCCGGAACAGTGGTATCATGATACATGGTAATGTAGCAGGGGTAACGGTGAAAGTGGCTGAGACAGATTTTATTGGTTGTGCAAGGGGTATCAATTTAGACAAGGCGACCAATGCCACTATTCAGTTAACATCGGGTGGTTATTACAATACCACGGCTACTGATACGGCTATTGTATATAATCCGGCCACCTTTACTGGTTTTGCAAGTATCGCCATTACCGGTAATTCATGGAATAATACCGGTAAATATATAGAAGGGTTCGATTTTACCCGTACCGATAAGCGGGATGCCAACGCGATCGTTGAAAGCAATGCCGGTATGGGTGATAAAAAACCATACGCTTATATTACGGTATTGAACAATACCGCCAATACGGTAACTATAACACCTGCAGGTACGTGGATGAAAGCCAACTGGGGCGCCAATACCAGTTCCACCACCTGTAAATGGACAATCGTTAACAACAATATCACCTTTCAGCCAACGAACAAACGGAATGGCTCGTTTACGATCACCGGTAATTTGTCGGTTGATAACCCCAACCGGGTTATCTCAATAGGTATTGTAAAGAACGGCGCCAGCTCAACCCGGTATGGAGAAACCACCATCCGCACAAATACTTCCAATCAGCCGTATCCCTTTGCCTTTGTGGTGTATTTGGAAAATATTTCTCCCGCCGACTATTTTGAAGTATATGTTACTTCCAACAACAATAACGACCTGATAAAGGTCCAGGATATTCAATGGCTGGCCAATGCCCAATAAAGTTGAAACTATGAAAAGGATAATGATACCTGTTGTGTTGTTACTTATCTTATCAGAAACGTATGCCCAGGATGCTTTCTACAACAGTGGCAACCTGCAGATCCATACGGGAGCTTCCTTATGCAGTTATGCCGGTTTTACCAATTCATCTGCCGGTGCGTTGGTGAACAATGGCAGCCTGTATGTAAAGGGTTCTGTAACCAATGATCAGTCAGCTATGGCTGCCGGCAATGGGGTGTTGTATCTGAATGGCAGTACTGCACAGATCCTGAACGGAAGCCAACCTTTTAAAACATTTCAGCTGGTTACCAATAATACAGCCGGCATTACTTTAAATAATAACCTCAGCGTAGCTGATGTACATACGTTCACCAATGGAATGGTCACAACTTCCGCCACGCCCAACTATTTGATCTATGAAGCAGGTGCTTCGTATACTGGCGATGCAGATAGTCGCCATGTGAATGGATGGGTAAAGAAATTAGGGAATACTTCCTTCATCTTCCCCGTTGGTAGCAATACCTACGAACGCACGGTGGCCGTAAGCAATTTGTCGGTGTCCAGTGAACTGAATTGCCGGTACCAGGCTGCTACGCCCAATTCAACCAATGTTCAATCGCCTATATTATTGGTAGATCCCAATGAGTATTGGGAACTCAATGAAATAAGCGGCGGAACGGCGCAGATCACGCTTAACTGGGATAATAGTAAAGTGGCTTTCCCCCATTATTTATTGTCGGATGTGCGGGCTACTTATTATAGTACCAGCAACTGGATAAACGAGGGTGGTTCTGCCTCGGGTGATGTTACTACTACCGGTAGTATTACATCGAATGCGGTCAACTCGTTTGGTTATTTTGCCATTGGCAGTGTGGGGTACGTGTTGCCCATGCATTTTATCAGTGTAGCTGCTCAGCGCAAAACAGGTGCTACGGTGGTGCGGTGGAAAACCGCCCAGGAAGAAAATGTAGACCGCTACGAAGTAGAGCGGCTTAACACCAGCGGTCATTTTAGTATGATAGGCAGCGTAAAAAGTGAAAACAACCCGAATGAAACGGAATATGAATATATCGACGGCTTGCCTTTAATTGGTACTGCCATGTACCGCATCAGGGCGGTTGATCTTGACGGCCAGCAGATCTATTCGCGCATCGTATCTGTGTCGGAAAACAGCAATGCAGGGTCCTTCCTGGTGCTTAATAATCCGGCACATGAAGCCATTTACCTGTCGTGTTCCCCCGCATACAAAGGGGTATATAAATATGAGCTGTACAGCACATCGGGACAAATGATGCAAAGCGGACCATTGAATATAAACGGTATTGACATTATCACCATACCGCTAACCATGAAAACCGTACCTGGTATTTACCTGCTGAACATCAGGAACGAAGAACGCCGGTTTGCGAAGAAGATCATGGTGAAGTAGGGGGAAGGGCACAAGGAACAAGCACGTTTCACGATATTATTAGGTACAGGACATATATCAGGATCAAGGACACATCAGGACGCAGCCATCCGTTATCACACGGGTGGCTTTTTTTTTGTCAGGCGAACCGGGAAGGCAGAACCGGCATATAATAAAAACGCCCCTGCAAGAGGGGCGCTTTCGTTAGCATATAGTGTCGGTTAGTAAGCGAACTTGACGGCCTGTAGCCGGGTACGCATTCTTATATTCCTAATCCTGATTTCACCTTGTCGAAAAACGACTTTTTACCTATGTTTTGAGAAGGCGTATAAAGTTGTTCAACCCGTTGCATAATGACACCCATTTTATCGGGGCTCAAAGAAGATTTAACCACATAATCCAACGCACCATGTTGCATCGCTTCTTTAGCCACCTGGCTATTTTCCTGTCCGGAAATAATATACACCATAATCCGGGGATTGATTGCTTTGATCTTTTTCAACACCTCTATACCATTCATTCCTTCCATGTTATAATCCATAAAAACAAGCGCGGGCCCTTCTTTGATCTTATGCAGGCATTCATCTCCGGCATTAAAAGAGGTCATATCGCTATACCCCAGGTTTCGCAGGAACTGCTCATACAAGGTAAGACAAAATATATCATCATCTACAACAAAAATCTTCATATCCGGATACAGGGCCATGGTTATAGTGTTTTAAAGGTACAATGGTTTAGTTATTGAGGGCGCCGGACATAATTTCCCGGCAAAACTGACGTATGGAAAACGCTTTTTGAAGCTGGCTATTGCAGCTTATTTATTGGTAAGAAGAAAACTAATACTTGTATTAGCCGACTGGTAAGGGTTTGTGCTTAATGCTGAACGCTCAACGCCGGTTGCCAGTTCTTAGTTCTTTAGTTCACAGTTCTTAGTTAACAGTTCACCGTTCTTAGTTCATGGGCCCGTGAGTTCTTTGTATTCGCTTTAGGCTTTCAGCTTTTGGCTTTCGGCGTGCAGCGCGAAGCTTGTAGCTTTTCTTCCGCGTTTTGCGTTTCACGTCTGCCGTTTCACGTTTGCCGTTTCGCTATTGTATTACTATTGGCTGCACATAGTGATTGTCGCCATAACGGATCGCTATTTTATAAATGCCTCTGGCCAGGTGGTGTGGCAAATGCACCGTATGCGTTGAGTGGAAATCGGAATGAAGTAAGAAGTGTTTATAAACCTGCTGGCCGGCGAGTGAATACAGTTGTATGGTAAAAACACACTGCTCTATATTATAGAGTTGCAGCCAGAGTTTTTTTTCTGATACCAGGTTAGGGTATACAGTTATACGTTCAGCACGCTTTTTTAAAAGCTCGGTTTGTGGCAAGGTGGTCATAGGAATTGGACGATTGGGATAATACTATTTGTTGTGCGCGATGAAGTTAATACTTATCCTGAATGGCCACAATAGTAATTATTCGAGTTTTATCCGTTTTCCAACCTTTATCCCCGTTGTATTAGAGCAATATTAATATGAGACGAATAATCGGTTATGCTAACATGGTATTTACTGAAAGCCATGATCTATTTACTGCCGGCTATTACAGAATACCCTGTGTTAATTGCGTGTTATTTAATATTTTATAATGCGTATCTGTTGACTGGCAATATTCTTTTGCAGCAGGTACCTGCAAAATGAATTGATCAGTGTTGTACTCCCCGACAGGTAAAAGGTAGCGTTCTGCCACGCAGCCCAGCAATTCGGGTGCATATCTTCCATCCATAGTATGGCATTTTGCGCGGGTTCGCCTGGTATTTCCGGTACACTATCAACCAGGAGCTTGAGCATAGTTAGAACAGCCTCATAGTCGGGATGTAATTCCAGTATGCCAAAATATTCATGACTGTTTTGTAAAGCGATCTCCTTTAATGCATTGAACAGTTCAATACTTGATTCATCGCCCACGAAGAAATGATGGGATGTCTGCATATTGTACCAGTTCTTTACCCAGGTAATTTCTTCCAATTGATCGTCGCCCGTAACTGTGATACGGCTGTGCTCCGGTTCTTCGGCCTGCCTGTCGGTTATTTGTTTTGATATATGAAACATTGTTTATGTTTTGTTTACGAAACAGATATTTTACCTTTACAAAAGTAAAAAGGGATCACCTGGACTTTTTTATACAATTCGGATAAATATTTACATCAAACGGATTATTATGAGTGTGCATGTGTATGATGAAAAAGGGCGGCAGTATAATGTAGGGGATATGTTTTCGCAACAAACGGTGGAGCAGCCGCTTGTTTCAGAAAGAAGAGAAGTGTTTAGCTTTCCTTTTGGCAATGCAGAATTGGTGCAGCTGGCTTTTTCAGGTATATACATTGTGTACGGAGATATGCTCCTGCATAATACCCAACGATTGAAGTATGAGATAACCGGTGATATAGACCTGGTAGAAATGCATTTTACATTACAGGGTGATGGCACCATGAAAAACCTCATATCAGGCAAGGAGTATCATTTCAAAACCAACGAACATAACATGCATTATACACCCCTGTTTGCAGGAACAGGGCAGTATGGCGGAAGTGTTAGCCGGTATAAATTCTTCGAAGTACACTTTACCACGCGTTTTTTCTTTGAACTGGCAAAGGACAGCAGTCCTTCGCTGATGCAGTTTGCTGATAAGATCGCTAAAGGGAGTGAAGATGATCTGAGCCGGAATAACATGCCCATTTCTTTTGCCATGCACCAGTGCATTCATGAAATTATGAATGCCAGCTTTACCGGCGGTTTGAAATTGTTGTTCCTGCAATCAAAATGTATTGAACTGCTCACCTTACAGGCCCAGATGTATGAAAACGCAGCCTGCTCTTCTTCCCCCGTTATTTATAAACCGGGCCACGATGCCGAAAGTATTCACTTTGCCAGGGAGTACCTGTTGCAACATGCTACACAACCACCTTCCCTGACCGAACTGGCAAAGATTGCCAGCATTAATGAATTTAAATTAAAACAGGGTTTTAAGGCCCTGTACAATAATACGGTATTCGGTTACCTGACCGATTATAAGTTAAACCAGGCGCATGAACTGCTTGTTAGCAATTTGCCCATTAAAGAAGTGGCCGACCGGCTGGGCTATTCTTCCGTGCAGCACTTCAGCAGCGCCTTTCGCAAAAAGTTTGGATGTCCGCCCGGAAAGGTGAAGAAAGGGTAGAAACTGTGAACAGTAAACTATGAACTGTGAACTAACGAACTTTTTGAAGCCGCCAAACCTGGATATAAGGAAAGCAGTTGCCTGCACAGCATTCATCCGGTTTTTGTTTAGGCCGTCCGCAATCGCACCAGAATTGCTGGTTGGCGAAAAGCATATAGGAATCCAGGCCTCTTGCCATGCCGTTAACAATTTTTTCCGGGCCATTCGCCTGCATTACTTCCCAGCCGAATTTACCAGGTACTTCCTCCAGTTTGTTATTGGCATAAAAGCGCCAGGGGTGTTTGTGTGTCTGATCGGCCCAATACACTTTTAGATCAGCCGTGTTTCGGTGATCGAGCGTTAACAAGGCTGCATGGTATCCATCGCATACCGAAACCAGAAACACACTAAAGCCGCGTTCTTTGCCAACGCGGGCAAGCAGGGTATTCCATAAACTTTTTTCCAGGGCAACGGGTTGCAGACCGCGCGATACCGGGTCGGCCTTGGTGATAGTCACCCATTCGCCTTTACGCATTGATAAAAAGCGCACGGTATCATAACTGCGGATAAAATTACTATCCCGCAGCCGTTTGGCCAGTGCAGTAATATCGTTGTTCAGGAAATTGCCGTTTAAAACGGTCTGGCGGCTATAGAGGCTGTCTGGTATGGAAGATTCGCCAAACAGCAAATAATCCAACCCTGCCCTTACCGTGTTGATACATTTATGGCGGTAACCGGAGCGCCAGTTTGAATCTTTGGGCTGCTCTTCGAGGGAAGCGTTACCGATGAAAAATTGTTTAATGCGTTCTACATCCTCAATGGAGAATACAGGTGTGCGGAGCAGGGAGTCTTTTTTTACAATGGCGTTCGTGCCTGTTTGAACATTTGCCGGCGTATTAAACGCCATATGCAGGGAGCCGGACAATACAGCTACGATAACGGGGTACAGGATCAGAAAGTGAAATTTCATAAGGTATTCGGATTTTCAGCACCGTAAAATTAGTAAGAAGCCCGATGCTATAAAGGAATTTCTTAGAAAATTTTTACGTAAGGCTATCTATTTTCTGTTGAATACCCGCTTTTTCTGTTTGCGTTTTGGCCAAAGTATACGCTTTTTGATAAAAGGATAATGCTTTTTGATTATCCAGGTTGTTATACAATTCGCCCATGAGCAGGAAATAAAAGTGATTGTTGCCGGGTTGTAGTTGTTCCGCTTCCTGTAAGGCGGCTTCTTTTCCTTTTGCCTTGTAGAGCGCAAAGATCCGGTTCAGGGCTACACCGGGTGAGTAATTGATCAGCTGCAGCTGGTTGTACAGGCGAAGGATGTTTTCCCATTTTTCGCGGGTATCTTCTTTTATGCAATGCCAGTATGCGATCCCTGCTTCTAAATGATAGGAACTTACTTCATTACCGTTGGCGGAGTTATTCAGAAACTGAATGCCCTGGTTGATCAGTGCGGTATCCCATAAGGCGGTATTTTGCTGTTCATATAAAACCAGGGTGTCGTTGTTGTTTTCCCGGGCATTGAACCGGGAAGCATGAAAACTCATCAGGGCAAGCAGCGCATTTGTTTGGGGCCGGTTGGTGCGTTCGTATTCGATTAGCATAACTCCGAGGCGCATAGCTTCGATGCAAAGATCTTTGCGTAAAATGCTGTTTTCCGTTTTGGAATAATAGCCTTCGCTGAAAAGCAGGTAAATAATGTGCAGCACATTATCGAGCCGGCTGACTAATTCGTGGTCGGGTAAGCTGTTGTCAATGGCAACCAACTGCACATTTTCATTGCGTAGTTTTTCTTTTGCCCGGAATAACCTTTTGTTGATGGTTTCTTTATTGGTTAAAAATGCTTCGGCAATTTCATCAATACCAAAACCGCAAAGAATACGCAGGGCCAGGCCAATTTGGGCTTCGCTGGCAATGGCCGGGTTGCAAATGGCGAACAGCATTTGCAGCTGGCTGTCTTTAATATTTTGTTGTGAGAAGTTGATGGCTTCGGGTTCCTGTTCTTTTGGTTGTTGTGCGGTTATTTCTGGAAGCACTTTTTGCTCATAGATCTTATGCCGCCTGAAATGGTACAGCGTTTTTTGTTTGGCCACAACATACAGCCAGGCGGCCGGGTTGGGTGGTATGCCTTTGATGCCCCAGTTTTCTGATGCAGCCAGGAAGGTTTCGCTCACAATATCTTCGGCCATTTCAATATGATCGAGGCCGTATTGTTTGCTGATAACCGCCACCATTTTGGCAAACTCCTGCTGAAATAATTGCTTTAATGATTCGTGCTCGTTTTCCATACTTAAGTAACAAGGTGGGTCCTCCTTTAAGGAGGGCTCACCTTAATGTTCAAGGTGAGCCGTTTGCCAGTTGGCGGACGACCCACCTTAAATTAATTATTGAAACACAGGTCTTACTTCCACACTGCCATCATTATCCAGTACCGGACAGCCATGGGCTAATGTAAGGGCCTCTTCTATATTCTCCGCTTTAACGATCATAAAGCTGCCAAGGCGTTCCCTGATCTCTACAAAAGGACCATCTGTTATAACGCCGCCGGGTCTCAATACCTTGCCTTCAGTAGCCAGGCGTTTACCCGTGGCGGCTAATTTTTCCTGTGAGGCGATATTGCCCACCCAGTCATGCCATTTTTTTGTTAGCGCCTGCATTTCTTTGGGCGATACATTGCTGTAGTCGAAGCTGGGCTGCCGGAATATTAACATGAACTCTTGCATAACGTTTGTTTTTTTAGTCCCGCTCTCTGGCGAGTAAGTTAGTATAATAATGCTTAACGCTAAAGGCTTAACGCTTAACGCAAAATACAGTTTCTGAAGTTCATCGTTCCGCCTCTTGCGTTCCGCGTTAAGCGTTCTGCGTCTTTAAGCAAACTGCCCCGGTGTATACGTGCCTACAACCGCCGGATTGGGGAAGGCAATATTTAGCCGGTTATAACTGTTGATGCCGATCACGGCAAATGTGAGATCGATCAGCTCTTCATCAGAAAACTGACTGCGTGCTGCTGCTGTAGTTGCGGCATCAACGGCGCCACCATTCAATTTTGTTAAAGCTTCTGCCCAGGCAAGTGCCGCACGTTCGCGTTCGGTATAGAAGGGAGCTTCGCGCCAGGCATTCAGCACAAACAAACGTTGTTCTGTTTCTCCTTCTGCCCGCAGGTCTTTCGAATGCATATCAAGACAGAATGCACAGCCGTTGAGCTGTGATACCCGGAAATAGATCAGGTTTAACAACGAATGTTCCACGTTTGATTTCGCCAGGTAAGCACCTAAACTGTTCAATGCTTTCAAGCCACGTTGGCCTTTTTCAAAGAAATTTACTGTTTGTTCCATTTGGTTTGATTTTATCATTATTAAAATTAAATGCGGTGTTTATACTCTAATAATGACCGGGACAACCAGGATTGGACAGGGATGGAAAAATATTTTAAAATCTTTTGGGCCAGGGAAGCTTGATAAATATTCATCATACATAATAAACATTGTAGATTTTACGTATATAATGGAGCGGAAAAAATATAGTCCCTAAACCCTATAGGAAAATTGATTAAACCCTTATAAATGACCAAGTTCTACTATTGCGTGGCATTGGTGATCATCCTTTTGCCCACCAGTTTGATTGCACAGGAAAAAATAACAGCACATTCCATCCCCACCTATTCGGCCACTTCTCTTTCGAACATTTTTAAAAAATATGCGCTATTTGAGATCAAAACAACTGCCATGGCGCAGTATGTAAAAAAGGCGGCTGCTCATGGTGATATCCAATTTGAATTGAACCTTCCGGGATATACCTCCTTTCCGATTTCCATACATGAGCATGACATACTCGGCAGCAATTATAAATTAGTAGTTGGCACTCCGCAGGGCCGGCAGGAATTTCCAAAACCCGATTGTATGACATATACGGGTGAACTGACCAATGAAGGTGGCAGCAACGTACACCTTACTATTACCAATGATCTTATTTATGGTATGCTGAACGGAAGCAGCAAGAGCTGGTTTATAGAACCACTGCGATATTTCGACAAACAGGCCGGCGATAATATATATGTGGTATACGAGACGAAAGATGTAATTCCTCACAGTGGCATCAACTGCGGTGTTAGTGAAATCACTAGCAGGCAAATCACCAACACCAACGCCCGGGTAGAAGGTTCTGCCACCGGAACCTGCAGAATGGTTGAGGTGGCCATTGCTTCGGACCATACCATGATGGAACGGTACACCACTACTGCCAGGGTACAGGAACACAATATAGCTGTTATGAATACGATGGTGGGACTGTTTAGCAACGCCCAGATCGGTTCTCAATACCTGGAGTTTAAAATTAACGGTCAGTATGTGTCAACGGTAGAAGCGAACAATCCATACTCTCCTGCGAATACCGGTACCGATGCCAGTGCTCTTTTAGCTGACTTTACCACCTGGGGAATGGCGGGCAATTTTGGTTTTAGCTATGATTTGGGTGTGGTATGGACTACAAAAGATATTAGTGGTGGAGTGGTAGGGGTGGCATATGTAGGCACTATCTGTGGTCCTTTCGGATATCAAATACTGGAAGACCTTTCTACATTGTCTGGGGACAAGTTAGGCGCCCTTGCTGCGCATGAGACCGGTCATAACTTTGATTGCAATCACGATGCCGGCTCTGGTTTTATTATGGCGTCATCGATAGGCGCCACGGCGGCCATAGATTTCAGCGCCACCAGTTTATCTGAAATGGATACTTATATCAATGCCAATAATAGTTGTTTGGGCGCCTGTAACGCCATCACGCCAGTTGCCCGGTTCAACGCATCGAGTACGGGCACCTGTACTTCCAGTGGCAGCATTACATTTACAAGTTACAGCGTGGGTCAGGTGACCGGTGTTAGCTGGACTTTCCAGGACGGCACCCCTGCCAATTCAACAAGCGCTTCGCAGGCAGTAACTTTTTCTTCCAGCGGTTACAAATCAGTAACGCTTACTGCTACGAATGCAAATGGTTCCAATTCCATGACCAAATACATCTACGTAGAAAGTAATACACATGGCACCAGCGGTTGTTTATCAACGTTTGCAGGAAGTGGAGATTGGGGTATACTGCAATCCTTTGGGGTGCAGGATATAAAATTTGCAGAAAATCCCACTGCCGGTTTCAACCTTTACTATAATAGGACGTGTAATAGCGTCACTGTTTTACAGCCCAATACAACTTATACAGCCGTTGCAAACATAGGCTTTGCGCCTAATGGCTGGCAGGGAAAGTTCCAGTTGTTCATTGATTACAATAATGACGGTGATTTTGCAGATGCCAATGAAGCTGCTTATACATCGCCATCGTGCATGTATGAAGGTACATTTACATTCACTACTCCTGCTTCTATTCCGGTAATGAATGCTTTCCTGCGCATGCGAGCGGTAGCTCTTAACTGTACCGCCGCCAGTACAAATGGTTGTTCGGTACCTAATAATGCAACTACGGCAGATTTCTCTGTTTATTTTTCTCTTGTTGTATTGCCAACTATGCTGAAACAGTTTGATGGTTATTATATCAATGGTAAAAATGAATTGAGCTGGCAAACCGAGACAGAAGCGAATACCGGTCATTTTATTGTTGAAAGAAGCATCGACGGCAGCTCTTTTACTGAAATTGGCAAAGTGCCGGCAAAAGGACTCACCAATTCTCTGTACAACTATTATCAACTGACAGATGCGCTGGTGAGTGGGCAAAACGTAAACCGCTTCTTTTACCGGTTGAAGATCGTTGACAAAGACGGTTCGTATAAATACAGTAAACTGGTGATCACAACAAGACCCGACGGTGACAATGTACAGGTGCTTGTTTATCCCAACCCGGTATTACGCAATAACACTTTGCAGATAAAGAAAGCAACCAACGATATGTCGGTCATTGAAATCTTCAACAGCATGGGACAGCGCGTATATACCAAACGGTTGACGGCTTCCCTGTATAACGTATCTGTTGATGTGCCGGCAAACTGGAGTTCAGGCGTATATATGATCCGGATAACAGATAACAAAGAAAGCTGGTCACGACCTGTGATGATCAAATAGAAAAATAATACGTCCATACATAAACCCTTCCGGCATACCGGGAGGGTTTTTTGTTGTGCGCCCGTATACCTTTGACCGTTTGTATTTTTTCATGCAAACGCTTGCACGTTGTTTTACAATTTCTGTAGCCTAAGTTTGGAATGCGATCTGATTCACCTTCTTCAATGGCCCTTTGCACCATTCGCTGCGAAAATGCCCAACCCTGCCTTAGAAAACGGCTTTTTATTTTATTAAACCTGAAAATTATTTCTATGAAAAGAAGAACAACTTTACTATTTATTTGTTTTGTATTGCTTTATTCGGGGGTTAATGCCCAATCATCCATTGAATATTATGTTGACGGTTCTTTAACAACCAATGGAAACGGTACGGCAGCCAGTCCATGGAACAGAATATGGTATGCCATTAACCGGAACCCGCGCGATACCACCAAAGATGCCATTGTATATATTAAGCGGGGCTCTTATGTTATTGATGCAAATGATTTTCTCACGCAGTTATACATTGGAAGCGCCAACGGCGGTGCCAACACAAAATTCCTCATATTGCGCCCTTATGCCGGTGATGAAGGGCGGGTGATCATTGATGGTAAAAACCTGGCTACAACTTCTTTTCCCAGTATGCTCATTATAAGCGGCGCCCGGAACGTGCGGGTTCAAAATTTGATATTCAGGAATTTGAAAAATACCAACGGGTATGTGGCGAATGTTCAAAATGCGCAAAATATTCAATTCAATAATTGCGCATTCGATTCGATACAATGGACTTCAACGAGCGCTGAATTTGGTTATCCTACCGTAAATAATAACAGTAATTATATTCATCCTATTTACCTGGTTAATAATGCCACTGTATCGGTAACGGCCGATACTTTACGCAATTCGGCTATTGGCTGGGGCGAGTTTGTAAAAGATGGCGGCGGTAACACGGGTATTACCGTGAGCGCAAAGGTGAACATAAACAATACGCCGGTAGCCTCCAATTATTATGTGGCTGTAACAGGTAATGATACCACCGGCAGCGGTTCTGTGGGTAAACCGTGGCGAACGATAAAAAAAGCCATTGAGTTGGCAGGTATTAATTATACATATAATCCATCAAAATTGATCGATGCGCCGGTAACCGTTCACCTGCGTGCCGGTACGCATTATCCATCAGGCTCCGGACTTTATATTGATGCCGGCAGAGGAGCCAATGGTCAATGGTTTACGATAAGAAATTACCCTGGTGAAAGCCCTGTTGTTGATGGCAGTAATTTGACCGTGAAATATGCAGCATTGATCGCTGTTGCCGGTGCAAAGAACATTCGTATTGAAGGGTTGAAACTAACAAAGGTGACCAATGATTCAGCCTATCAAAATACAGCAAGCAGGGATACCCGTTTCGGTATCATCGTCAGCGGCAAAGCAGCTAATATCATTATTAAAAAGAACGAGATCTATGATATGGCCTGGACAAGAAATACCACTAAACAAAAATTCCCAACCCCTTTAGACAATCTCAATCCCCTGGTAATCCTTGGCACCACAGATACAGCTATAAGAAACGTAATTATTGATAGCAACCTGGTCTATAACAACGTGCCGGGTTTTAGCGAGGCGGTTACCATTAACGGTAATGTTGATTCATTTGCCGTAACCAATAACAATGTGCACGATAACGCGAATATTGGTATTGTAGCGGCCGGGCATTACCAATGGGTTGTAGACGATCCCGGTTTTAGCGTAACAGCGCCCAATAACTATTCAAGGAACGGATATATAACCGGTAATACCGCCTATAAAAATATTTCGCCCGTTGCTATTTCATCAGGCATTTACCTCGATGGTTCCAGCAATGTTAGGGTTGAAAATAATGAGTCTTATAAAAATGGGGTGGGTATGTCGGTAGGCAATGAACAATCGAACAGTACCAGTGGTGGGCACCTGATACAAAGCAATGTGTTCCGGGATAACCTGGGCGCGGGTATGTATTACGGCAGTACCAATCCTACTTCCATGGTCCAGAATTGCGTGGCAAAATGGAATACCATAAAAAATAATTATATCCTCGATTCGGCACTTCGGGCCAAAGCCAACAATCAGTATGGTATTACCGATCCATCGCAGCGATACACGGAGTTATTTGTGAACCGGATACAAAACAGCACGTTTGAAGAAAATACCATTGAATCACTGTCGGATATCGTATTGGGATTTTATTATGCACAATCGGGACTTACGTTCAGGTATAATGAATACTATGTTATTAGCGAAAATGCCTGCCAGGCTACTTTTGTGCGGGATAATAATAATGACGGCTCTATCAGTTTACCAGCTGATAATATTTTTACCACGTTTCACCAGTATGCGCAACAAACCGGTTTAGATCAAACCTCAAGCTGTGAAGGACAGGTTTACAGTGCTACCGGTTGTGGTACTTCCGGTGCGAGAAGCATGGTGGCGGGGCCGGCATTTCAGCAGGAAGCTTTGTATAAGATGGCGGTTACGCCCAATCCGGTCATTAATAATATGACTGTTTCAATAGGTATGCAGGGAGAAGGGGTAGTGCGGCTGGCATTATATGATATGCAAGGCAGACTGCTGTTGAACAAACAGCAACAATTGCTGGCGGGCAATCATAACCTGACATTGTATAACATCAGGCAACAAGGGGTAACAGCCGGCGTATACATGCTGCAGGTAACCACGCCGTTTGAAAAGAAGACCATCAGATTGCTGGTAAAGTAACCGGCAACGTTTGAAAAGACTGTCAGGAATGCATATAGGGTGGGCCCCCTTCGAAAGGGGACTCACCCTTTGCTGTTACTTTATTCATGAATCACCAGTTGCGAATCAAGAATGATCTTATAATAAGTGGTGTTGGCCGTGTCCTTATCATGTTGTGATAAAAGTTCCAGTAAAATTTCGGTTGCTTTCTGTCCCTGTAAATAAGGGAATTGTTCAACGGAAGCTAATGGTGGGAAAGCTGTATAATTACTGATGGGGAGATTGGCGTAACTCACAAAGCTCATTTCTTTGTTGATCTTCCGGTTGTTTTTGATAGCGCATTGCACCGCATCCATAGCCACATAATCATTAAACGCTACAATAGCGGTGGGCTTTCTTTTCGATGTAAGCAACTCTTCTGTTGCGCGATAGGTGCCTTCGGTGGTTAGATCGGTATTCACTATTAAAGAAGGATCAAATTTTAAGCGGCTCTTTGTCATCGCCTGTTGATAGCCCTGTTTTCGTTCCTGACTGGCAAATAATTTTTCGGGGCCGTTGATCATACCTATTACCCGGTGTCCCTTTCCAAATAAATAATTGATGGCTTGTATAGTGCCCGAAGCCATATTGCAGGCTACGTAATGAATATTGGTCATATTGGGAATGCGATCGAAAAATACGACGGGGATATTGTATTTCTTCAAAGCTTCAAAATGATCGTAATGCGTGGTGTTTTTTGAAATGGAAACGATCAGGCCGTCTACCCGGTGGTTCTTCATGGTTTCAACAATTTTCTTTTCCCGTTCTTCACTATCGTGGCTTTGACCGAGCAGGACCGTGTATTTGTTTTTCTCTGCAGTGTCTTCAATACCACTGATAGAGGCGGAAAAAAACATCTCGGACAACTCCGGTAAAATAACGCCTATGGTATACGTTTTTCGTTGTTGAAAGAATAATGCTGTTTGATTGGGTTCGTAGTTTAATTGTTTAGCAAGTTCCTGTACCCTTGTTCTTGTACGCAGGCCAATACCCGGGTGTCCGTTCAATGCCCGTGAAACAGTTGATGCAGATATATTCAACTGTTTGGCGATTTCCATAATAGTGGGCAGTTTGGCGGACATCGTGCAGAATTTTACAAAAGATAGAATATTTTAGGTTAACAAAATGACCCCTGACTGCAAAATCATGCAAACGCTTGCATGTTCTTTTTGTTGAATTAATGTTGAAATTACAGCAAACCAAGACTGCTATGACCCTATTCAAAAAAACGCATGTTCTTTTATGGCTGTTGTTTACTGTAATACATGCACAGGCGCAGGAACATACCGTTACCGGTAAAGTTACTTCGGCCAGAACGGGAGAGCCTTTACCAAATGTTACAATATCATTTCCCTCGCTCTCAAAGGGTGTCACTTCAAATGATGAAGGGGTATTCGTGGTTTCGCTGCCGGCTAAAAACATTAGCCTCTCGGTAAGTTCAGCCGGTTTTTTATCCATGAACCTGGTCATTGGCGCTACGCAATCAACTATTTTTTTACAGTTACAGGATGATACTAAAAAACTGGATGAAGTGGTGGTTGTAGGATATAGCGATAAAAAAAGAAGCGAACTAACAAGCGCCGTGCAGGTAATAGATGCAAAAAAACTGAAAGATGTTACGGCCGGAAATATTGGTGCTATGCTGCAGGGTAAAGTAGCCGGTTTGCAGGTGATCAATAGCTCCGGCGTACCGGGCGCTACACCCGAGATCAGGTTGCGTGGTATTTCTTCGGTGAATGCCGCTCAAACACCCTTGTTTGTTGTTGACGGTATCATTGGCGGCAGCTATGATCCCAATGATGTGGAAAGTGTAACGGTATTAAAAGATGCAGGCGCCACGGCTATGTATGGGTCGCAGGCGAATGGGGGTGTTATCATCATCACCACCAAAAAAGCAAAATCGGGTAAAACCAGGTACGAAGCAAGAGTTACCACGGGTTTTCGCACCCCTGATTTTGGTGAAATGGACATGATGAATGGAAAGGAATTGTATAATTATCAGAAAGAACTCTACCGCGATTATATTCCAACGGATACCGGCAACTCCCACAAAATTGATATCCTGAAGTTTTATAATGAAAGGCCTTTAACGCTGCGTGACCAGGACCATAACTGGCTGACCACTATTTTTAAACCGGCCATTATGCAGAACTATTATTTCTCCGTATCGGGAAAAACCGAAAAAAGCGATTATTATCTCGGCCTGTCTTATTATAACGAAGATGGAACGGTTATGAATACCAATTTTCAACGTATTAATATGCGGGGTAATTCCACGCTGCGGTTGAATAAAAATATCAGCGTTACCAATAACATAAACCTGAATGCATCCAAAGGCAATGGCTACGATTACAACGATATCTATAATGCGTATTTGAATTTGCCCTGGGATAATCCATATGATAGTAGTGGCGCGCCCCTGTATGTTGATGGCAACTCCACGTTCAAATGGTGGTCAAGAGATAAAGTAAATCCCGTTCACACGATTAAGAATTCGAAACATCCTTATAAGGGGTTTTCCGTTAACTACGATCTGGCATTGCAAATAGCCATTACGCCGTGGTTGACTTTTTTCAGCGCCAATCGCCTGGCAGCCGGTTATAGTAAGAGTACCAATTATTTTTCGCCCACTGTGGCGGGGCAGTATCATGGTACCGGCTATTTAGAAGAGAACAGCAATCTGGATTACGGATTGGTGTCGAATAACCTGTTGAAATTTAATTTTAATCGCAGCGCTCATAACATCAGCGGCCTGGCTGGTGTTGCATTTGAAAAGAGCAGCGTCGAATTACAGGGTGGTTCGGGACGAGGATTGCCATTGGGGTTAAATGTGCTGAATGTGGTGAGCAACAATATCACGGTTACCGGTTCAAACAGCGAGACTTCGATACAGTCTTTTATTTCGCAGGTAAACTATAGTTATAAAAGCAGGTATTTTGTTACAGGGTCGTTACGGGTAGATGGTTCTTCCAATTTTCCGAAGTCGAACCGCTACGCAACTTTTCCCGCCATTTCAGCAGCCTGGTTGGCAAGTAACGAAACATTTTTTTCCTCCCATATTATTGACAACCTGAAATTGCGCGCCGGTTATGGCGTAACGGGCACGCAGGACATTGGGTCATCGCGCTACCTGGGATTGTTTTCACTCAATGCCAGTTATAATGGACAGGCAGCAGCCACACCGCTGCAGTTGCCCAGTCCCAATTTGACCTGGGAAAGCAAATACCAGTTCAATGCAGGGCTTGACATTAGTTTTTACAAACGGGTAGGAATAACGGTTGATGTATACCGGAATGTTACGAAGGACCTGTTGCTGCAGGTATCGCAACCACTTTCCGTAGGCTTTGAACAACGTTGGGAAAATGCCGGCGAAATTGAAAACAAAGGCATCGAGCTGGGACTGAATACTGTCAATTGGCAAACAGGGAATTTTGAATGGACAACAGACTTCAACATCAACTTCAACAGTAATAAATTGCGCAACCTGCCTGGCACTATTATAAAAACAGGTTCCTGGGCCATTTCGCAGATCTATCGCAACGGCGGCAACCTGTATGAATTTTATATGCCCAAATGGGCCGGTGTTGATCAACAAACCGGTGCGCCGCTTTGGGAAAAACAAACCAAAGATGCACAGGGCATTGTTACGAAAACCGAACCTACCTCTAATTATACCGAGGCTACGTACCAGGAGGCTGGTTCTGCTTTACCAAAGTTTCAGGGTGGTATTACCAACCGGTGGCGGTATAAAAACTTTTCACTGGGCGTAAACCTGTATTTTTTATCTGGCAACAAAGTCTTCAGCAACAACCTGCGTTTTGTAATGAATGATGGCAGCGAGCCTTACATGAACCAGATCAATTTACCGAAAGGATACAGCATCTGGACACAGCCGGGCGATGATGCCAGCAACCCCAGTCCGCAAAACGCAGCCAATTCAACACAAACATCCACCCGTTATTTGAAAGATGGCAGCTTTCTATCTATACGAAATATAACGCTCGCCTGGTCGCTGCCGGTTGCTTATGTGCAGCGATTGAAACTGGATGAAGTAACCATCTCTGTCAGCGCCGATAATGTATACACA
This sequence comes from uncultured Niastella sp., assembly GCA_966212235.1. Lineage (GTDB taxonomy): Bacteria > Bacteroidota > Bacteroidia > Chitinophagales > Chitinophagaceae > Niastella. The sequence goes on from CBIHPP010000011.1 coordinate 242,266, forward strand.
TTTTCAAAATTCCTGGGGCAGGACCCGCAAACGACCATAACACCCGGTGTGTATGTAACGCCTGGCGTATCGGATTTTAAATATCCCAATAACCGCCAGTTCTTATTCAACATTAACCTGAAATTTTAAACCTGACCAGTCATGAAGAAAATAATCATACCGGTATTTATCAGCTTATTGGTTTCGGGTTGTGTTAAAGAAACAACGCCCAGCGATGCTATAACGACCGAAACATTAATACAAACAAAGGAAGGATTGACTAACGCGGTAAACGGGGCTTATGCTTTGTTTAAAGATCATGTGCCATTCAATGGTATGAGCGACCAGAACCTGATGTACCTGCGGCAATATTTTCAGTTATCAGATTTTGCCAGCGATGATATTGTATGCGGGCAGGTAACAACAGATGCGTTTATGAACAGTTTTACATTGAATCATTCCCAGGCGCAAACCAATACGCGGTATTTCTGGTATATCTCGTATAAAATAATCAACGACGCCAATACCGTTATTGAAGCGGCAGAAAAAAATGCCAGCGCCGATGCTTCCTTACAGCAGTTAATAGGCGAATGCTATTTTCTCAGGGCTTTTGCCCATTTTAACCTGGTCAGGTTATTTGCAAAACCATATTCTGTAGATCCCGGTGCGCCCGGTGTCATCATCAGAACTACTACCGCAGCAGCTTCATTACAGGCCAGGGCAACGGTAAAAGAAGTATATGATGCGGTGATTGCCGATGCAGAAAAAGCAGCAACGCTTATGAACCAGTCGCGGGGCGTGCAATATGCAAGCAAAGAAGCGGCCTGGGCATTATTGTCGCGGGTGAATTTATATAAAGAAGACAATGCCAAAGCCATCGAGTACAGCGATAAAGTGATCAATGCAGGTCGGTTCAGATTGGAAACAGCCACTACTTTTCCTTCATTATTTGCCAATGCGCAAACGGCCGGGGAAACCATTTTTTGTATAGCCTTTACCAGCAAGGAAGATTATGGAAAGTTTGGTTCAATTGCTTCCATGATCTATTCTGATGGCAATTCGGGCTGGGGCGAAGAGTTTGCTTCAAGATCATTGCGTGATACCATGGACGCACAACCAAATGATGTACGCCGGTCGTACATTGTTCCGTTAAAAAATAGCGGCGGGGTTATACAAAAGAAAAACGGGATTGAAATCTATTATATCTCGAAATTCTCCTTCCAGGGCGGCAGCCCAACCCTGAGTTCGCCCATCTTGTTCAGGTTAGGTGAAATGTATCTCAATCGCGCAGAAGCAAAAGCAAAATCGGGGAATGTTTCCGGCGCGCTGAATGATGTTGATAGTATACGAAACAAACGCGGGTTATCAGGCGCATTATATAGTGGCGTGTTGCCGGCAGGTAAAACCGCTATAGACGTGGTGTTAAAAGAACGAAGGATGGAACTGGCGTTTGAAGGACACCGTGTTTTTGATGTATACAGAAATAAGCTTTCGTTAAACCGTACTTACTGGGGTTATCACCTGGCCGGGTTAAGTGAATCTGACATCAATTTATCGACGCAACCTTCAGGTTATACCAATATGGTAATTCCATATACCAATAACCGGGTCATTTATTATTTGCCGGTGGATGAGATCAACACAAACAAATTATGTAATCAAAACGACTAATAAGCAGCTATGAAACATATAACAGCCATCTTGTTTGTAATAATAGCCACCGGATCGCTTTTGATGTTGCCCTCTTGTAAAAAAGATACAGTTGAAGAAGGACCGGATGTTATTTTTACCACATCAACCGATGCCTATACTGTAACATTCACCAATAAAACCACAGGCGCTTCGTCGTATAAATGGGATTTTGGCGATGGCGCCTTTTCAACGGAAGAAAGCCCATCACATACCTACCCGGGCAAAGGGAAGTATGTTCCTACTTTGTATGTTACTACTGCCGGCGGAAGAACAAATGAAGGATCAACAGTTATTCATATTGCCAAAAGTTCGGCCATCAAACTTAATGATCATTCACTGACCGACTGGGATACGGTAACTTATAATGTAAAAGTTTCCGGCACCGGCGGTGGTATTTTTCGCAAAGCCAAACTGGATTATGATGCGGAGAATATCTATTTCTATTTTGAAATGGCATCGACTGTAGCGAATGGCGATATTTTTGATTTTTATATTGATGCGGATAACAACAGCAGCACCGGGTTAATCACCTGGGTAGCCAACGGCAGCGGCAATGATGTGTTGTTGGAGGGAGCGATGCTGACCGGGTGGTTTGATATGTTTTACCATACCGGTGCACAGAACAGTTTTACATTCGACCTTCAGTCTGCCCAAGATTTTTACGAAGTAGGAACAACGCAGGAGTCGGGTGGGCTGTTGAAATTTGAAGGCCGGCTGGTTCGTTCAAAAATAAAATTCCTCACTGGTAAGGGTGTGAAACTGGCGGTAACGGCTACTAAAAGCGACTGGAGCGCCCAACTGGGTATGATACCAGATTCCGGTGCGCCGGCATTTTATTTGAGTATGGCTGACTAGCGGTAAAATGAAAAGAAAATATTACAGTGAATTCAGTTGTTCGTTGATAGCGACGGATATAACCTCGTTATCGGCTTCCAGTTTGGAGATATCTTCCTTTTTTATATCGGTGGTAAAGATGTGTGAGGTTATTCTTTTGCGTAAAGGCACCCATGCCGGAACATAGTCTGGTTCGCGCACATTTACAATGACGGAGAGCAACTCCCCATCGGGTGATGGTGTTTTACCCGTGATCTTCGACTTGCTTAATTTGCGCTTCTCCATATTGTAATTTACAAAATAAAAGAGGATGTGTCAAAAATAAACCATGGCACTGCGAGCGCCCGAATAAAAAGTAAAAAGGCTGTTCCGATATCAGGACAGCCTTCTTACGACGTAATGCATTGACCTATAATGCGGGCTTTCGTTTTTTTCGGGTTGATTTTTGGGCGCTTTTGGGCGGTGTTTTTTTCGGTTGCTTTTTGATCAGTTCACCCGGAGTAGATTCAAATGCTTTACTCACTGCAGATGACGCGCCAGGCAGTAAACTGATCAGGTCTGGCACAAAGATGCGGCCATACCCATACCTTGGGTCCCATATAGCAGCAGGTGGCGTTAACCGTCCTTTTTTTGTAATGATATCACGGAGCTGGTCAATGGATAATGATTTACCCTTCGCTGCAGCGGCTGCGTATAACAAGGCTATACAACCGGTAACCGCTGGTGCGGCCATGCTTGTACCCGACATTAGTATACGTTCTTTTTTAGTGGTTGAATTAGCGGCCAGTATATTGCTGCCGGGCGCAGCTATCTCGGGTTTGTTACGACCATCGCGCGTGGGGCCTTCGCTGCTGAACCAGGAAATAGGAAATCCGGGTTTGGTAGCATCATACGAAGCCACAGAAATGGATTTATGACCACACGAAATGGACCCCAGCGTATGAGAATTGTCACGTTCGCCACCGAAAACAGATTGCCCGGAGTCGTCGCGTTCTATCCAGCCATGGAAGTGCACGGCTTTTGAACCGTTATTGATCAAACGGACTATCCAGTTGCCGGCATTGCGTTCTTTTAACCACACGCCGATTACGTTATCGTGGTTGTTGGGGTCATTGAGCCGGTTGCTGATCACCAGTTGTACTTTGCCGTTGGTATCTTTCACCTGACCGGTTTCATCGGGCTCAACGGTGCCCAGGCTTTGGCCGGTAGGGTCAATTACTTCAACCGATAGCCCGCTGGCGCCTTTGTACCATATTTCCATTTCATTTTCGGTAAAGTCGTTGGCATCAATGATCCAGGAAAGATCATATGTACCATTGGCAGGCACATTGCCAGACGCATGAATGCCATCGTCGTGCGAGTTAGAGGCGGCGATCACCACGGCGCGGTTTGGTTTTTCCTGCAACATACCGTCAATGGCTTTTTCAACCAGGGTAGAACCGTCGTGCGGCCCGCCATTGGTACCCAGGCTGATATTGATAACGCAGGGTTTGTTACCGGCTTCGTCGAAGATATAGCGAACGGCTTCTATCAGGTTTACCGAATCGCCAAAGTTCTTACCCACCACATCAGGACCATCCCAGGGAATGTTGCTGGTGCTGAGTTGCACAAAAAGCAGGTCGGCAGCAGGAGCCACGCCCGGTGCGCCGGAGCCTTTCCCATTGCCGGCGGCAATATCCATTACATGCGTACCATGCGATCCGGTAAACAGGGGATGACCCAGGGCTTCATATGGTTTTGTGCTTTTGAGTGCTTTGTTGATATCATTCGGTAAATGTAAACGGCCATAAGGAACGTGATTGCCATTGGTGGTAGCCGTTTGGTCCCAGAATTTTAACAGCCGGGTTTTACCGCTCTTATCAATAAAGTTCTGATGCGCGAAATCGCAGCCAAAATCAATAATACCCACCAGTACGCCTTTGCCGCCGGTTTGTTTTGGTACGGGCGCATATTTGTTGGCGCCAACGTCCGGGACCGTAACATGTACGGCCTTCGAAACTTTGCGAGCTGCTTTCAGGCTTTTAACATAAGGCAGGTTGCGGATGAATTCAACCCGTTTTATGGGAATGCGGCCGGTAACAATGGCCGGTTCATTGCCAGATGCTTTGGTAATCAGGGTTGGGTTTCTGACCTCGGTCAGGTTATTCCAGGCCGTGGGATCACTAACGCTAGCAATAACGGCCAGTTCATCTTCACTGGTAGAACTGGTAGGCGATTTACGGAGGCCGCTGCGCTGCATCAGGACGGCTTGTTGCAGCTTGGGGTCCATAGGTCTGAGCTTTGTTTCACCCGTTGCGCTCCGGCTTTTTGTAATGGGTGAGTAACTGGTGGGGCGGGTAGTTACTTCGGTAGTAATTACGTCTGTGGTAATAATTTGATTCGTGTGTACCACAGCCGTGTTGGTCGTTGGGGTACTTTTCGCTTTGGCCATATCAATACAATTTTGAGATTATTAAATGGCGTTTTCGGCAGGTAGGCGGGACGTATGCTATGAATCAGGCAGGGTAGGAGCGAGCTAAATAAGGTCCTATATTACGCCAATTAGAGAGAATAAAAAGCCGTGTTTTTCACGTATTTTAAAAGTTAACAACCGGCACTGCTATGCACCGGTTGTTAAAGAGAGGTTGCAGGGTAACGAGTTACCCCGAGGTGTCGGGCGGGTTATAAGTTACAGATTACAGGGGGTAGGGGACAGGATAAATTAACAATGTGAAAGTAGATTGAAAAGAATAGCAAAACAATACCACATTCGTGGTAGCTGGTATGAGGAGTTGGTTGAATAGGGGGAGCGTTGTGTTTGCGCAGACTGCTACAAGTCTTTTTCCATAAAGATAGCGCCGGGCATCGGATTGAAACGATAGGGATCGATTTCCCGGAAGCCAGCTGATTCGTACAATTTGATAGCAGAACGCATTTGCGGGACCGTATCTAACCGAATGGAAGAATAGCCTAATTGTTTACTTACTGTCAGGGCCATTTGTAATAGCTGTTGTCCGAGCTGGAGTCCCCGGTAGACAGGATCGACAAACATTCTTTTGAGTTCCGCAGTTGTGGAATCAATTTTTCGAACACCCGCACACGCGATGGCTTTGTCGCCATCATACACCAGTAATAGCGCACCTGCCGGAGCGTTGTATTCAACAGCAATTTCAGCCAGTTCCCGGCCAACATCCTGAAAGGTGAGTTCAAAATCGAGCGACTGAATATATTGTAGAAAAAGTCGTTTCCCATTGTCAAAATCCGTTGCGGTTTCAGCTTTCTTCAGCGTAAGGTTCATCCTTGTTATTGTTAGTACGCAAAGGTACTATCAGGATGGGAACAGTGACAGGAGCAGATTTGGGAGAATGGGGTGGATCAGAATGACAATGGCTGGAGAAACGGGTCATTAGGCAGCTTTGATTTTTATTGTAATTTAGTTTTAATGAAGTGAATATGAAAAAGGATAAAAAGAAAAAGTTGCGCAACAGTTCCAAAGTTAGTTCTAGTCAATTTGTTGACTTGAGCGAATTTGAGGATGCAGTAGATCGCTCTTTTTTTATAGAAGTTGGAAAAAATGCTGCAAAGAATGCTGTGAATGAAAATAAGGCACTACGTATACCTATAACTTTTTTATTAGACGGATGGGTTGTTCGAAGAATGCCCGCAGGCGATATTCAAAAAGTTGTTGAAGTAAAAAATGATAAAGGGATCAAAAAAAGAAGAATACCTAAAGGAACAATTTTGAATGTCAAAGGATTACCTATCTAAATGAATGTGCGTTTGCGGGCCTTAATGGATCGGGTAAAAGCACAATTAGTAAGGAATGACTTGGTCCGTTGTACCAATTTGTGGCTCAGTATGATGATATTACTCACTGGTAGTTTGTGTTTGACCGACAGTAATGTGAATTGGACGGTTGGTAGTGCAAGTTGTTAGGCCTGTATGTTGATTTTACCTGAAGGTTGCATGTATTTGGCCTACAACAAAGCGGATTGGAGGGGCGGTTGTGCAAGTCGGTGGCCCCGTTTGTTGATTTTACCTCAAGGTTGTATGAATTTGATCGTCAACTAAGCGAATTGGATGGTCAGTTGTGTAAATGGAAAGCCCAACATGGAGATTTTGTCCGCTGGTTGTGTGTTTTGACGGGCAACATCGCTTGTTTGATCCATTTGTTGCTCTGTTTCGACCGTAACTTCACTGTTTTGATCCATAACCTGGCAATTTAGCCCCTCTGCAGACTAATATTCAGCGACTTATGAGTGGGTTTTGTAAATTCTTGTAAGGAATAGTGATTTCCTGGTGGGTTTCACTGAGTGGGTTGTTTCTAATGGAGAGCTAATAATTTTATCGACCTTTGCCTTTAAATCAATATCAAATTTTATATGGCTTACGATATAAAACTTGTAGATAGAATTAGAGAACACCTTATACAATTTCCTAAACTAAAAATTGAAGAAAAAGAGATGTTTAGGGGACTTACTTTCATGATAAACGGAAAAATGTGTGTTAGCGTTAGCGGAGAGAACCTGATGTGCCGTTTTGATCCTGATTTGACAGAAGAAGTAGCTGAAAAAAATGGCTATCAGCCTATGGTCATGAAAGGAAAGGATTACAAGGGCTACTGCTATATTGACCCAACCGGGTTTAAGTCAAAAAAGGATTTCGAATACTGGATCAATTTGTGTTTGGCATATAATGACAAGGCCAAATCATCGAAGAAGAAGAAAAAATAATATAGAAATTTGATAAAATAAATACGTCAGTACGCAACTCACATGGGGGATAACAACAAAAAGGCCTCGCAAACTTTCGTTTACAAGGCCTGGGAATTAAGTTATTTAATTCTGTGCATTATTTCCTCGCAGCTGCCCAGTCATCCATATTCTTTTCTACCAATTCAAGTGGCATACAACCGAAATGAAGAAATTCATCATGAAAGGCGGACAATGAAAAATGATCGCGCAGTTCCTGACTGTATTTGTTCCGCAGTTCACGGATCTTTAAGGCGCCGATCTTATAGCTTAATGCCTGTGCCGGCAGGGCCATGTACCGTTCAATTTCTGCCGTGGCGCCTTCTTCCGATATGGCTTCGTTTTCCATCATATAAGCAATCGCTTCTTCGCGGGTCATATTTTTTGCATGCATGGCCACATCAACTACCAATCGAATGGCTCGATGCATTTCATCGCCAAGCGCGCCTGCATACTGATATGGGTCTGTATACAGGCCTAGTTCTTTACCCAGACTTTCACAGTACAACGCCCATCCTTCGCCGTATGCGCCATACCATATAAAACGTCTGAAAGTTGGCAGGGTCGTATTTTCCAATGTTAAACTAACCTGGTAATGATGTCCGGGAATGGCCTCATGTAAGAACAAGCTTTCCATGCCGCCGGTGGTGTTGAATGTAGCAGCGTCAAGGATAGGTACATAAAATATGCCGGGGCGCTTTCCATCTGGTGTGCCTTGTTTATATTCCGCACTCGCGCTGGCTGCCCGGAACGCTTCTGTTTGCCTGATCTCGAATTTCATTTTCGGTGAATGTCCAAACATATCTTTCAGGTGTGGTTCTATGCGGGTCTGTATATTTTTGAAAGCATTCAGTACTTCTTCGGGTGTTTTGTAAGGCATAAAGCGCTTATCGGTACGCATAAATTCAAAAAAAGCTTTCAGATCACCTTTGAATGTTACCGAATTTTTAACACTGTCCATAAGGCCGCGGATACGTTTTACTTCTGCCAAACCGGTCGTATAAATTTCGTCGGGTGTCTTAGGGGTTGTGGTCCAGAATCTCACCAGGTAATTGTACAATGCCGGCCCGGCGGGTACGTCTTTAATGCCAGTGCTGGTTCTTGCTTTAGGCAGGTATTCTTTTTTTAAGAAATCAGCCAGCTGTTGAAAGGCAGGTGACAGGGTGTTTTGTATGAGTGGGGTAAAAGCAGTGGTGAGTCTTTTTTTATCTGCTTCAGGAAAACTGTCGGGCATGTTTTTTATGGGACCATAAAACAAACTTTTGGTTACATCACCCGCCACCAGGTTTTGCATTTGGGCGATCATTTTTACAACCAGCCTGGCTGGTAGTACATTGCCAACGGCCATACCATTTTTGAAATACACGATGGCGCTGTCGGCCCAGGCAGGAAAGGCCGCAGCTCGTTTTAGCCAGTTGTCATAATCGTGTACGGTGTTAAATGGTTGAGCGCCTGCGCCGCTTCCCATTTGTCCAAACGTAAGCGGTAAACCATAAAACTGGTTAAAAGGCGCATGGCCGTCAATAATATAATCGATGGTAGTGAGGTATTGGTATTGCAGGCCTTCAATACTCATTTCCATTTCCCGTTTGAAAATATCGTAACTGGTTCGGTCGGTTTCGTTGAGTTGTTCGCGGTTGAATCGCTGAACAGCCTGGAGGTTATGCGTAAAAAAGGCGGTTAATTTTTGACGGTAGCTGTTGGTAAATTCCGCAGGTAGCTGGTCGTTATACCGGGTATCGCCGTTGATCGTAGCTTCAACAGGCAATAACGCCATACGGCCATTATAGTAGAATTCAAAGAGGGTGGCCAGTTCTTTATTACTGGCCAAAGGGGTGCTGGTAGCTACTTTATTTTTGCATGCTGCCAGTAAGCATACTACCAGGATTGCCGGAAATAATTTAATCATAGTGACGATTTTCAGTAGCAAGATAACAGAAAATGAAGATAAGTTCATCGGAGACCTATTCGACTATGGATCTTTAATTACAACCCGCACCGTTTTGTTGTTGTTGATCTTTATATAGATCCAAATGTAGGTATGGAGGTTCCGCCCACCGTGATTATAAGGCTTCCAGGGATATGACCGATTAAGAACTGCGGCTAAAGCCTTTGCATAGGTTTCATTTTCTGAAGTAATTTGTTCGCTTTTACTTAAAGTACCGTCGGTTCTCAAGATCGCTTTGAAAACAAAAACGGAATCTGTCAGTCGTTCTTCAGGGGAAATATGCCGAATGCTTGTTTGTAATTTTTTTTCCAGATTATCCATGCCTTTAAGATACGTGATGGGATCTTTATCCACTTCAAAGAAATTCCAATCATCATTTCCCTGAGGATAATAGTGGACGAGCTTACAAAAGATGGAGTCGTACCTGGCTTTAACGTAAGCCCTATAATGAATTGCTTTTTTATCAATCAATGGCAATATTATTGAATCGGGGAAATTCCATTTCCCGAATTTTTTTTCAAACAGGTATTTATCTCCCTCAAAACCGAGATTGAAATATTCCCTATTGAGCGTTGAATCTTTAGTTACAAAACACAGGTTATATATGCCCGGTTTCCAATTGTTGATCTCTATTTCCTTAAGCGAAGGATGTTGCTGGAAAAAGGCAGCTAATGGTGAATAAAACAATAGTTTGTTTTCCACTTTTTCTTCCTGAGCTATGCTGTTATTCAGGCACGCTAAAAACAGCAATAATGTGAATAGTATTTTTCCAATCATATTAGTACCGGCATTTCAATGTATTAGATTCATTTCCCGTCTTTTTGCATAAATTTTAGACCATTTGTATCTGTTAGGAATATTCCTTATTTTTCGCCGTCTGAACCTATAATCGACCCTGATGCAATATTTATCACCAGCCACGTTTTCCGGAGAAACCTCATCTGCCCCCCTCGATAAAAAAGCTATTCAATTAGGTAGAAAGAAGCTATTTGCGGAACTGGAACTCAGTGGCGGCAGTACGATTGAATTGCACGGCAAGCCGTTTACCAAGAATGATATCATCAAATATTTCGAAGACCTGTTGAAAGAGGATGCTTTGACGTATCACAATGCGGTAGGGGAAGACCGGGTTTTGCTGGGTTTTTTGGAACAGGCACACATTGGACGGAAAGATACGTTCCTGAACAATCCCCTGTATAAAGATGAGCAGTTTATTCAATGGATCAGCCCTTATTTCCGTAACTCTTTTACAACTTTCATGAATGGCTGCTTCCAGGAGCCGGATGAAGATGGGCTGTTTGCTTTACTCAAAGGCAAGTTGCTGATGACCCCTACAGACCTGGAACAATGCTGGGAGGGCGTCAGCCGGATTATCATGAACGGTATCTCTACCCTCGAACGTTTCCACGAACAAAATGGAAGGAACAATTCACCGGGAGACGTGACAGCCTCCCAGGTGAAGAGCCTGATGGAGTTCCGTTATATCAGGATAATCCAGTTACTTCCGCAGAGCAGGTTTGCCAGCATCAGGGATAAGTATGCGCTTTGCATGCATAATGCCTGCATTGCCATTTTTAATAAATATATCAAACACCGGTCCTACGTGAAAACCTGGATGGAAAACGCCGAATTACTGGCCGTTTCCCAGGATGTGAAAAATATGATCACCAAGAAGCTGGAGGAAATGGATGCCATTCACAATCCGGCTGCGGAAAGCTATAGTAACTCATCTTCTTCCTCCTCCTCCTCATCATCGTCTTCTAATTCCGGTGTCTGGAAAATTTTATTGTTCGCCCTGATCGCCGTTATCAGAATAGCCACCTGTAAGTCCCATTCTTCCAGTTCAACTTATGAATATCCCAATTATCGGAATTATCAGAATACGCCAAGCACTTACCCTCAGAATACGGCACAGAGAGAATTGCTTGACTCTATTCTCAAAAAGTATCGTGATACTCCGGATAGTGCGTCACGGAAAGAATTGCTTAACTCTTTTATCAAAAAGTATCGCAATGGCGATAATCAGGATGGAGTAGTAGAACCTGCCCGTCCGTTGCGCGCCATGGATACGGTAACGGTCACGCATAAGATACGGCGTAAAAAATAGCAATAAGCAATTGGCAAAGTATGTTTTCACAATAGGAGTGATTTGTCTATTGCTTATTGTCAATTGCCAATTGGTTGCTTAGCCCTTCAGCCCCGTACCTTTTATGGCTTCTTCCTCGTCTTTGTCGATGAGGAGCTCGTACATCCGGTATACAATGCTCAATATCTCGTCTGGGTTCTTCCTCGCCAGCGCCTCATCTCCCCGCCGCTTCAATAATTTTATTTCGCCTATGTTGCTATATGCTTCATCGGGCTTCATGGAATAATACATATAAAGACTGGTAACATAAGAGATATCCTGCTTCCTGAAGTTCCAGATCAGTCTATCTATTTCACTTATCTTCAATTTAATGTATTGTGTACTGCAGTTGTTGATCCATGCGGTTTCTTCCGCCTTCATGCTCTCGAAACGTTGCTGCAGTTCCTTGTTACTGGATTGCTCCAGCAGGTATTGGTAAGTTTCCTTTTTATAATAGTACTCCTCTTTCAGTTCCAGAAGCCGGTCGCCCTTCTCCGTTGCATCGATGACCTGCGCCAGCCGCCTCTTCTGATCGTCTAACTGGTATTTGGTATCCGTTACATCGTCGGGGCTCAGGTTCTTCAATTTTTCCTGTATAGCTTCCAATTCTTTCATGGCTTGCTGCAGGGTCGCACTCTCCTCATACTTTTCGTCCTTCAACAGCTTTTCGAGCTGCCGTTTGCCTACCCGGTGCAAATACTCTGTCTCCTGACGAAGACGGGTTACATTGACTGTTCGGGAAGAAGGACTGAATGCCTGCTTAAACTCTTCATCGATCATACTGATATAGGCCGTCACCGTTATATCCCTGCTTTCGCTGATCTCGAAAGTGAGATCGACATCGGAGCCTTTTACAAGGTCACTCTTGAGATGCTGACCAGAGATGCTGACGATCCCGATAGGAAGGTTCGATGTTGGCGATGCATAGCGGCTACCTTCGAGCACATTGATAAGCAACTGGTCTTCGCTTCCTTTAACAATGGTCCTGCTCAACGTCTTCGTGATCGATTTCTTGATAGGCAATATCGCGTTCCTTTCGAAGATCACTTCGAGGTGGGTAGTATTGTTTTCCGGATCATCCACTTCCAGGCAGATATCGTGCGGTAGCGGCTGACCGTATATGGAGAACTTCCCCTGTACGATCATAATGTCGGGAATGGATACCTGCAAAGGGAATCCCTGGCGGTCGAATAACTTTATGCTGAAAATGTTCAGACTGTTTGGCAGCAACAGCAACATTTCGCTGATCTTTTCTGTAACGGGTTTAAGTCCGCTGTCAAATCCACCGTCGGAGCGCGTAATGCGATAGGTGCTTCCCGCAGGTGCATTTTTGATGGTGGCGGCTAAATATTCTTCTGAGTCGCGACTATTCGCCTGGTAAGCAGTTTTCACTTCTATATTCGAAGCAGCTGTCTTCTCGCCGGTTTCTGTAGTTTCTGTTTTCTGAGCAGTGGGCAAAGGTTCCGCTTTACTTGGCCTTCCGCCTGCATACCAGGCAGCCCCTTCCACTACAGCCGTAGTGGGATCGATGGATGTATTCACTTTAATGCCCAGTTCCTGTGTTAAAAGACCCCGCACCAACGGAATATACGTGCTGCCGCCTACCAGTACTACTTCTGTAATATCTGAAGGCTGCAGGTTATTCCTGGTCAACAGGTTCCTGATGAAAGAAATGGACGATACAATCCGCTCCCGGATGATCTCATCGAATTGATCGCGGCTGATGGAAAAATAAACTTCGTGTTCTACGTCGGCCTCATCCGTAAAATCGAATTCGATGTCTACGCTGGGATGACTGCTTAAAGCGATCTTCGCTTCTTCCGCTTTATAGATGAGTTGGTAATAGAGCTTATTATACTTACCATTCGCGCTTAGCATTTTGGAAGAAAGATCCTTGACACCATATTGGCTTTCCAGGTAGGGAATGAACAATTGTGTGATGATGCCGTTGTCGAAATCGATACCGCCGAAGAAATTATCTCCTTCGTGGTCGATGACCTTCATTTCATCATCCTGTATAACGACCAGGGCCACGTCAAAAGTGCCGCCGCCGAGATCATACACCAGCCATTGTCCCTCCATACCGGATTTACCCTCTTTATTTGCGAATGCGAGACTGGCGGCAATAGGTTCCTGTAGCAACAACACCTCGCGGAATCCTGCAGCATACCCTGCTTCTTTGGTGGCATTGCTTTGGATGGTATCAAAACTGGCCGGAATTGTAATGACCACGCTTGCCGGGGATTCACCGGTAAAAATGAAATTCTTTAATTCTTGCAGCACGACCGTGCTTAATTCGATGGGCGTTTTAAAAGATCCGCTGTTGGGAATGAAAAAACTCTCCCCGGTACCCATCTTTCTTTTAAAAGAAGCAAATACGTTGGCTGGATCTTTCTCAACATATTCCCGCGCCTTATCTCCGATCAGGATACGGTCCTTCCGGAAGGCTACCACGCTGGGCAGGGTCACCTTCATGCCCGAAGGGTTCTTGAAAATATCCACATTTCCGTTGTTTGCCTTTGCGATCAGGGAATTTGTAGTGCCCAGATCGATGGCAAAATTGATGGTCGATGACATATATATTAATTATTTTATTTATTGCCTACAATGACCACACCCTTCTGCAATAAGGACCGGCCTTCTTCTTTTTGAGTATAAACGATGGGTTTAATGACGTCCAGCACATGGAGCTTATCGGCTGCAGAACCGGTGATACTGGCTTCCAGGTCTGTACGGGCCTCGCTATAGGGCTCTCCCAGGGGATTGAGCAGCAACAGTCCGGCTTCTTCAAGAACGGTCTTCATCCGGTCTATATTTCGAACGATGCCTGTGGAGGGCTGTCCCGCAGATAACTTCTTTTCGAGCTCAAAGACGAGGTTTGCCATTTTTATCCATAGGTGCTGGGGCATGATAGGGTAGTATTTGAGTACAATATAGAAGGCCGGTTCCAAAACTCAAAACTTTTCCTCCTTCCTTTTCTTCGGCATTAACACAATTCCCAATGCAATGCCGCGGACACATCCGGTTAAGACAGGAAGCAAATAAGGCGGTATCATGTTGGTTGATTTATAAAAGCATGTTGAAATGTCTTTATATCATACCCGATACATGATTGTTATGCGGTATTAAGTTAATCAATATATTCTTTAGTGGTTTTAATTATATCATGCATCCAATTATAGTTTGCTACAGTTTCCAGTTTAGCAATGAGATCCCACGGGAAATTCTCTTTGCCGATAAGAGTGCCCGCTATTTGTCCGGCCAGGGATGCGTTGGTGTCTGTATCACCACCGGTTTCGATAATGCAATTAATCATTTCGGATAATCCTGTTTGTAGAACCTGGGTAGCTCCGTAAATGGCAAATGGCACCGAATTTACCACATATCCATCATTTCCTAATCGGGCAATTGATTTAATGTCTGCCTGATTGTTGATAGCATTTATTTCAATCAACCGGTCACGTACTCTTGTGTCGGGCAGTTCTGGTATTATGAGATCAAAGAGGTTATTGTCTCCTGTCCAGGTTTCTGTTATAATAGCTTGTAGACTTATCACTATTGCCAAAGCGCCTGTATAAGCTTCATCATTTCTATGAGTGATCCTGCACGCATCCCTGATATTTTCCCTGGTAATATTTTTAAAGAATGCCAATGGTGCAATCCGCATGGCAGCCCCATTCCCCGCAGCATATTCGCCAGACCGGCCTACCTGGCTCCAGTGTCCGCCCGCTTGTAACTCTACGATCGCTTTCAACGTGCTGGCTCCTATTCCTGTTAATCTTCTTTCCCTGTAATACTTTACAAAATTGTCGGCTAATAGTGCTGGGTTAAATGCCCCCGCTGTACAAAGTGTTTCGCAGGTTGCCATTGTCAACTGAGTATCGTCAGTGAATGCCCATGTTCTTACCAGTTCTTTCCTTTGGCCAAGATAGAAGGTCGTAGAATTATTCTGCGTAGGTTGGTTTTCAAAACTGCTACCCCAGGCATCGCCTATAGCGCCTCCTAATATGCAGGATTCGAATTGATGTTGTAGCAATGTTGATTTGCTCATGACAGGATGATTCTAAAGGGGCAAATGATGATCGGACCAATTGCTATATTTATGCTTCCCTCTCATCAACCAATTTATCAAAACCCTCTTTTTTTGACCAGTCAATATTGATGTCATTTAATTCCATTTGCTCACCACAAAGCCTGAAAATATACCATTCAAGATATTCTTTCATGCCATTTTGATAAAAGTCCAGCCAATTCTTATAGTTTTGAGGTATTGGTTCTATATCTCCGAATGACAGTTCGTCCGGTACTGGGGGAAGATTTAATTCTCTATCATACAATTCAAGAATGTAGGCAATGCGTTCTTCGCTTTTTGACCACCAGTTAATAATCAATTCTTTCGTCCAGTTTTCATTGCCATCATAAAAGTAAGCGTCTGAATCATCTGTATAGGCAGCAGTTAATGTTTCTTTCAATTCATCTTTGGTAAATGGCTGCTTAAAAATAATTTCACGATATTCATTATCGCCGCCAATATTGTTTACCGCTTCCGCTTGTCCCGTACCACTATTATCAGTTTGTGTGGTATAAATGGGGCCGGGTGTATTCAACCAGTGTATTTCATTAAAGCTCCCATGATTAAAATTTGCCTCAATTCCAAATACTTTCAATTGTGTTTCATCAATAGGGCCACTAAATAATATTCTTTTTATGTCTGGGGATGGTATCATATAATATAGCAGGTAATATACGCCTACTCCTTCACAATCTCCCATTTCGAAATAACTATTAAAAATTGGGCGTCTTTTTCATTTTCTGGATCGGCATTTGAAATGGTTAGATTTCCGTCTTTTGCTTCTACTTTAATGATTGCTTTTGTTGTTCTGCCATCCTCCTGCTTAATATATCCGCTATAAATCGCCTGCCCCTCTGTAAGCTCGGCATTTAGATTGCAATCAATGCTTTCGATCACTGTATCAAAACCGTTCTTGCCTTCCTTGAGCTGATCACTTTTCAGGTTTAATATTCTGGTCGAAGGATTTATAGTAATTTCTGTATTAATATTTACATCCGGTTCCCCGTTGGTCATTTTTATTAATTCCGAGTAATATTTAATAACCTGGTCGCAGGCACTTATTGCTGCTTTTTGTTGAGTAGCAGTTTGTTCCCGGGTTATTTTAGTTGACTTACAGGCTGAAAAAAATAAAACACTTATACATAAAGCCAGTTGAAGCAGGGTGATCCTTCGTTTCATGAAATGGTTGGGGTTTTAAATATGGCATCCGTTAAATGCAGATAATTCCGCATCAATGCGAATATACTTCATATTTATAAGAAGTGTTTCTGCTTCCTGAGTTAAGGATACTGAGTAGTGTAAGGGCCGGATTAAATTAAAATACGCACTGGTGACTTTCCCTTATAGTTTCATGAGCATTTTTGACTGAATGCCGCTTTTGGATTTTATACTTACAATATAATTTCCCGGCGCCAGTTTCGCTTTACTGATATCAATGCGGGTGGCATAATTCCCTTTCTGTATCAACCCTAACTTCTTTTCAAAAAGCAGTTGTCCTTTTTCATTGGTAATTACGAAAAACAGATCGGCTTTTTCGGTTACGTTCAGGTTGAGATTCAGAAATGCGCCTTTGCTGGGGTTGGGATATATGTCAAAAAGTTTATTACCTGTTGCGGCAGTCAGTGTTGGTTCCTCATTCGCTTCGCTCACCAGGGCGGCTGCCGGGCCTGCATAGGTAATATTGGGTACCGGCGGCGTTGCCATGCCATAGCCCAGGTAATAGTCTGTCAGGTGTGATTGCATGTATCCTTTTATCGTCATACAATTTCTATAGGCCGGGTTATGGGCCAGCGTGTACAACCTGGTATTGGTTGGCACGTTGGTAGTAAATACAACCAGTTTGGAATTGTTGTCTGCAACGAGTATCACTTCTTCCCGCCAGTCGCCCAGAATATCGCCATAGAACATGGGGGCATTGCGGTCGCTGCCGCCGGCGCCATCAAAATTCCACATGGTGACCAGCCGCGAAACGGTGGAGGATGTGTAATTCCATTTTTCAATTTTTTCGTCATGCAGGTTCTCGCTTAATACGTCACCGTCCCACCAGATGCGGAAGTTGGGATAGGGCCGCGATGGTTCACTGGTTAACTGCGTATTGCTTGGCGCGTTATATACGCCGGAAAATGACCACACTTCCCATCCGCTATACCGCGGATCTATATCCCCGGCAGCACCACGGCCCACATCGGCAACACCGCCTGTATGTTTCCACAGTACCGCTCCGGTATTGGCATCATAATAATATTCCAGCAATCCGCTGGGATTATCCTGTTGTACGCCATAACCCTGTATCCCGGCCCGGTTCGGGTCCAGCTTGCCGATCTGCGTTCTGTCGCCATGAATGATGCCCTGACCGGCCAATGAATATCGTAACGTGCCATTGCTGTTGAGGCAATAGCCAATATCACATATTTCATCTGTACCGTTTCCATCAACATCAATGATCCGTATTTGGTGCCCGTCCGGTGCAGCCGAAGAACCGCGTAACCATTTCCATTGCAGCGTGGTATTATTTCCTGCAAACCGGAAGGCACATAACATCATGTTGAAAGAGCCGTCCGCGTTCCTGTTTTTAAACTTGCCAATTACGCTGGGCGTGCTGCCATCAAGATAGCCAATGCCGAAACTGCAAGCCAAAGGACCTGTACTTGAATAATCCTGCGGAATAGTTACATAGCTTCTTAATGCGCCGGTCTGGCCATTGAGAATACCCAGCCATTGTTTCGTATTGCTGCTGTTTGTCCAGGTTGATCCATCGCCGAACCGGACGCCATTAGCGATCTTTGTAATCACCTCCGACTTTCCATCTCCATCCAGGTCGTACACCGTTACGCCATCCCAGTTACCTACATCAATGGTTGCAGAGCCGGGCGAAATGTTATCCATATTGCTGCTGTTCGGCCCATAATCCACATCCCATAAAAAAGTGCCATCCCTTTTATAAGCTTCAATTTTGCAGCCTACTCCCCAATCAAGGCGGTCTACCACATAATCGTATTCTCCATCGCCATCCAGGTCGCCTACCCACACAAAGTGAATACTGCTTCCGGCCCGCAATGGTACGGTAAAGCAGGGTTTATCTGCTGCGTTGGCCACCAGCGTGTAGGCGATACTGGCAGCTTGTTCTGCGCCATTGATAACCGGTCTTACATAGTATGCATTGCTTTGGGTTAAATTGGCGGTATTGTCGGTATAGTTTGTTCCGGCTGTTAGTACCGCACTATTGAGTTTAACCGCCGCTCCACCATTGGCAGACCGGTAAATATTGAACCCTGTGCCTGCAGGGTCTAATCCTAAAAGCCGCCAGCTGATGAAAATACTGCTGCCGCTTCTAATAGCCACCACGCCGCGGTTCAGCCTTTCCATAGCGCGTTGAGCAATGGCATGGGTTAGTTGTAATAACAGGCATGCTGTTATCAGAATAATTGTTTTTTTCATTGGACAATCGTTTGGTTGGTTTTGATTTGAATAGATTATGTCACCAGTGCGTATTTTATTATAAAGAGATTTGAATAAATAGTAAGTATGTTTTGATCGTTGCTATTAATAACCCAGGTTCTGATAAGCGCTGATGGCATTCGCATCCAACGCCTGTCCGCTTTCATCGGTCAACAGTAGCAGGTAATCGGCCGGCCAGGGCCGGAACGTAAACTCTTTTTTCATTTGCCCTTTACCGTTGCCATTTTGTCCATTCCCATTGGCGATATTAAAGGCCACCGGCCAAAGACCAGATAATGGAGATGCCATCTGGTTCAGATAAATAACCCGGTCGTAAAGAATGCCTGCATTGTGCAGGTCCTCCCACAACGTTCCTTCTGCCAGCATTTCCCTGGTTTTTTCATTGTATATAAAATGAACGAACATGTCCTGCCTGGAAGAAACAGTAGGGATATAATTTTCTGCCAGCGCTTGTGGCGTGCCAGGGGTAAAATAGTCTTCTGTTACTTTGATGGCGTTATAGGAGCTACCGTTGGCAGGGTAGGGGGCCTGTTTCTCCGATGCTGCCAGGGTAGTGGACTTTGGTTCCCATTCCACCAATACATTTGGACGGTTTTCGCCGTTTTTAAAGGCAGCCCGCTGACGCAATACATTGATGTCGGCTATTGCCTGGGCATACTGGCCTTTTCGGCCGTATGCTTCTGCACGTACCAGGTAGGTTTCTGCCAAACGCATCAGGATGGCATCCCGGGTTCCGGCTTCGCTATTGAAATTGCTTTCATCGGCGCTTCCGCCTCTTAAGGGATCAATGAATTTTTTAACGGAAAGGTATGGTGCTGCTGTGCCTGTATTGAGGCCAATGGAATTTTGATTATAATTCAACCGGTAATAATATCTGCCGGTAATAGCTGAACGTACCCAGCGTACAATGAACTGGTAAGGCTGACTCATGACGGCGGTGGAATCAAGCGCTTCTGTTTTTGCATTCTCGATAAAGATCAATGCTCTTTTGCCCGGCACGGCTCGTGGCGAACCGGCTGTTACGGTTGGTTCACCGGCTGGCTTGTTCGCATTCCACCAATTTGCTGCGGCTGCGCTCCACGTAAATGAGCCGGTGGTGTTGCTGATATATTCATTTTGAAAGGTTTTATAGAAACGGGAGTCATTGATCTTGTCTGCGAACACATCATAACCGAAATCAGTAGGCTTGAATGTACCAAACGGACGGCCATACATCATTGCTCTTGTAACGCCGGTGGCATCGGTGTAGTTGCCTATATGATAATTGACTGAGCGATTTCCGAAGCGGGCATGCAGCGACGTATTAATGTCAAACTGCGCGGCCCATAATATTTCCTTGTGGGGATTGGTTTCTGCCACTTTAGGATCGAACAAGGTCCAGTAATCGGGCGCCAGTCCGCCAACGCCGCCGGCTGCATTGATCACTTCTGTTGCAATGGTTATGGCTGAGTCCAGGTCAGTAGCTACACTTCCTTTGTAAAGTTGTTTGAGATGGGGTTCGCTGCTGTTCTGAAAACCGGCTGCCTGTGCCCTCGTAAGATATAATTTTGCGAGTAAATGACCCGCGGCCAGTTTCCCTGCACGACCACGATCGGCGATGGTAACAGGCAGACCGGCATAAGCTTCGCGCATATCTCCGATGATTTGCCTGTAAATTTCTTCGAGCTTCGATTTGGGATAGTAATACACACCATTGTCTTCCCGTCTGGGACTTAATAACAGCGGTACGTCGCCGAGTTGATTGGAGATCAGGTAATATGCCCACGCTCGCATGAACAGGATCTCTGCTCTTCTTACTTTACGGTAGCGTTCGTCGGTGGCAAATTTTCCTGGTTTTAAATTATCAATAACATCCAGGGCAATGTTACAGTTGTTGATGTGCGGATAGGCGCCCATGGGTGCATAGGTAGCATTGGCCGCACCGATATAATTATTGACGTTTCCCGATATAGTACTTATGTTGGAACCGTAGCGCTGTGCCGTCATGGTGGCATACGTATTATCAGATGCCATGTAGGCATCTGTTTCCGTTTGCGTGATCCTGGCCCCACTGGCATCCCATTCGTGTTTTATCCGCGCATATACATATAGGCCATTGATGAGTGCATTCAGGCCTTCTTCTGTATTGAAATAATCCTGCGTAAGGTTGGATACCTGCTTTTCTGTCAGAAATTTTTTGCAGGCGCCCAATTCGCCTGTAAGCAGGATGAGTAAAACCGGAATATATCGTTTCATATGTTTGTTCAAATCGTTAATGAATTAAAATGCTGCTCTTAATCCGAAGACAATACTGCGGGGAAGAATAGTATTGTTGTTCATGCCGCCCTGCGGAAAGGTGCTGAATGAATTGGGACTTGATTCCGAATCCCAGTTGGTTTCATCGTCGGGGTTAATGCCCATTTTTACTACCTGACCTCCAAAGATGAATGGATTCAACACCTGTATATTTACCTGCAGGCTTTTCATTTTAGCACGGCCGGTAAACTTTGCCGGAACATCATACGTCAAAGAAATGTTGCGTACGACTGCAAACGATCCATTGGCATATTGCATGGCAGAGGAGATATTGGTTATGCCTGTTGCGCCCAATACCGGCAGCGGCCATCGTCCGCTCTGGTTGTTCCAGCTCCACAGGTCATTTTCATTTCTGCCAAATAAACCAGGGTAACCGCCGAAGTAAGTCTGGCCCACACGGGCATATATAAAGGAACTTAAACTAAGGCCTTTATAGCGGAATGTGTTGGTGATGCCGCCATACCATTTGGGTCGTGGCGTGCCCCTGATCACATAATCTTCGGCGCCTATTTTATAATCTCCGTTTTGGTCCACTACCTTTACCGTGCCAGGTCTGAAATCGAGCCCGCCAATGGTTTTGAATTGCGCCATTTCTGCCAGGTCCTTTGAATTGCTGCTCCAGATGCCATCACTTTGCAACTGGTAAAATACCTGCCAGGGCTGACCGATAAACAGCCGTGCACCCAGCATATCCTGTTTGCCGGTGATCAGCTCTATGATCTCTTCTTTATTACGGCTCCAGGTGAACTCAGTTGTCCAGCTGAAATCTTGTTGTTTGATGTTGGTAGTATTTAACGTGATCTCAATACCCTTGTTCCTTGATTTTCCAATGTTCATCACTTTCGTTACGTAACCTGAAACACCGGGTAAGTCGCGCGAGAATAACAGGTCGGATGTATTCTGAATATAATATTCCAGTGAACCGGAAATGCGGTTGTTTAAAACCGTGAAATCGATGCCTACATTTAGCTGTGCGGTCTTTTCCCAGCTCAGGTCTGGATTTTGTACCGACTGCGGCAAATAGCCAATGGCGGGCACGGAACCAAACACATAATTGTTGCGGCTTAATGGTCCGGTAGTGGTATATGGGGCAACGGATGAATTTCCGGTAACACCATAACCTACCCGGGGTTTTAGTTCGTTCAACCATGATACAGGAGAAAGAAATTTTTCTTCCTGCATTTTCCACGCAAGTGCAAAGGAGGGAAAGAAATCCCATTTATGATCAGGCGCCAGTACCGAAGATCCATCGAACCGACCGGAGGCTGTTAACAGGTATTTGTTCTTAAAGGAATAATTGAACCTTCCCATAAAGGAGCCTAGCGTGTTTTCTGTAAAGCCGGTGCCAATGCCCGGATTGCCTTGCGTATTGGAGGCAAGGTCGTACCAAAGACTGAGCGGGATCACCAACCCCGCCACATTGGTACTGGTGTTTTCGCGGCGTGATTGCTGTGCAGACTGCAGCAGGGTTACACCCACCGTGTGCACATCGGCGAACGTCTTATCAAAATAAAGCAGGTTCTCTACTACCCAGGAGAAATTCTCTTCCCGGCTATAACCGCCGGAGTTCGCTCGGTTACTTAAATGAGCGGTCACGTTGGGACCGGTCCAAGTTCCATTTCGGTAATTCCTGATCTGTGCGCCGAAGTTGATCCGGTATTTTAACCAGGGCGTGAATTTTATTTCTGAAAAAATATTGGCCAGTGCAGCTGACGTGCGCCTTTCATTTAAAGACTGGTCTATATCAATTAAAGGATTCCAGATGCCCAAATTGCCGCCGGGGTTTCGGTTATAAGCGCCAAGGCTATCTGTAGGAAATGCCCAGGGATACTGACCGATGGCTCTTCCATACAGATCTTTGGCGCCGGTATTACTCTGGTTGGCATTGATGCCAAAATTTTGTTTGGCCAGGGATGCAATGAGAGAAATGCCCAATGTAAACCATTTGGTAGGGGTAATATCTCCATTCACGTTTATATTGAAACGTTGGAAATCCTGGTCTTTCTGTACACCCAATTGCTTGTTATAACCAAGCGACATATATAAACGAGATGCTTCGGTCCCTGAAGAGATCGCTATCTGATGGCTTTGTGTAACGCCCGTGCGTTTTGCCGCATCTTCCCAATCAAAGGTGGGGATGTTGGCGGAATTATAGGCTGGTACCATGGCCGGCCAGCCTGCATTTTGTTCTTCTTCAGTTGTTGGTCGCATTTTAACGCTTCCGTCCGTATTCCGCTCATAGCCTTTCATGGCAGCGCTCAGCAGTTCGCCATAATTGTTGGTAATGCCCGAGGCTGCAAAATTGAGACTGTCCAAACGTGGATCAGGATACCAGATCACAGGCGCGGTATTCAGATCGGTCGGGTTGCCGGGTTGATATCTTCTGCCATTTATCAATGCATATCGCAAGCGGTCGATGTATTGACCGGCATTCATCCAGTTGGTGAGGGAATGATAACTGTCAAGGGAAACCGTTGAATTAAAATTAAGCGACATCTTTCCCTTGGTTGCTTTCCTGGTGGTGATCAGTATAACGCCATTAGCGCCACGGGAACCATAGATGGCGGTTGCAGACGCATCCTTCAGAATTTCTACCGACGAAATATCATTCGGGTTCAGGTCATTGATCGAAAAAGAGGTAACGCTCAGGGCAGAAACGATCGGCACGCCATCTACCACATACAGCGGATCATTTGAACTGTTGATGGAGCGGGTACCACGAATGCGGATGGAAGGCACTTCGCCGGGTTTGATATTCGTAGCCACATTCAATCCCGACGCTTTTCCCTGCAGCGCTTGCGCCACATTGATAACAGGTCTTTCCTGGATGGTTGCGGCAGTCACTCTCGACAAAGAACCGGTTACGTCGCTTTTGCGTTGCGTTCCATAACCAATGACCACCACATCATCCAGAACGGATTCTTTAAGGAGCAGACTGGCGGTCAGGGTTCTTTGTTTAATGATGCCATCCGTTACCTTTATTTCTTTGGGTTCATAGCCTACAAAAGAGATCAACAACACATCGCCGGCAGACACATTAATTGTTACTGCACCTTCAGCATTGGTGATGCCCGTTTTATCAGAATTTTTATTGGAAACGGAAGCGCCTGAAAGCGGCTTACCATTTGCATCCTGTAGCCGGATGGTAATAGGATCATTTATTTTCTCGTCTATAATATTGGGTGGAAGATCTGAATATGGCATTGACCCTTTTTCAAGAACGATCGTTTGATTTTCGATGGACCAGCTAAACGGTTGATCCCTGAAGGCAAGCGATAGAAATTCCCGGATGGGTAATTTTTGGGCAGCAATGTTTATTTTTTTTGCATCCCTGATGGTTTTCTTCTGGTAAAAGAAAACGTATCCTGTTTGTTCTTTTACCACTGAAATAATTTCTTCAACGGAGGCTTTGCTGGCGGTGAAAGTGACCGTTTGCGACAAACCCGTAGCGGAAGCAGTACAAATGGCAGCAGTCAGCAAGATCAAAGTTAACTTCATAACTAGGATAGTTTGGTTCACCGGCCATACGCGGTTTTGCCGGTGCATAAAGCCCTGGTCACCGGCGGCGGGCCGGGGGCAAGCAATAAATTTCATAACTTTGTTACGTGTTTGGTTAATAATCTGCTATGCCGTACCTATCTCCAATAGCAGCGGCAGGCAGGTGTGTTTTATCCATAAACAATTAATCCAGACAATACCGGGTTTCCGACGCCAATCTGAGCCCGGTTTTTTATTGCAGAACTAACTGTTCCCTTATATCAAAAGTTTATTTCATTACAATTAATTTTCGTCCTTCAATCCGGTACTTCACGTGTATCTTCTGTAATATTTTCATTACCTGCGACAGCGTGAGGTTACGTTGTAGTTCACCCATCATTTCTTCGGGTTCCGGCTCGCCTTCATAAACGATATCAAGATCGTACCAACGGCCTATTTCCCGCATCACGGCTTTAATATCATATCCATTGAAGTTGAATAATCCATTCTTCCAGGCCATTACCTGAACCAGGTCTGGTGAATGGTTGATGGTGAGCGGTGAATTAGCAGCTATTACAGCCTGTTGGCCTGGTTTTAAGGTCGCAGAACTTTGCGCATTAACACCGGACTTCACATTCACCGATCCTTCGAGCAAGGTGGTTTTTATAGATGTTTCGTCTTCGTACGCATTAACATTAAAATGTGTCCCCAACACTTCTATAGATGCACCCCGGCCGCCCCGAATGTTTACAATGAATGGAAGTTTTTTTCCTCCTCCTTTGGTTATTAGGGGTGTCACTTCAAAATACGCCTCGCCTTCAATTTCAACAATACGTTGCGAACCTGTAAAAACGGTTGGATACTTTATAGAGCTGGCTGCGTTCAGCCATACTCTTGTTCCATCGGGCAATACCAGTTGAAACTGCCGGCCCCGGGGGGTGCGCATGGTATTATATATGATGCCGCCTGTTGTCTGCTCGCTCTTGTTGTAGGCTAATGATCCATCCTTTAACTCTACCTGCGAACCATTTTGCGTGGCAATAACCCCGTTCTTCAGGCTATCCAGCAGCAGCTGACGGCCATCTGCCAGCGTAAGTATAGCGCCATCATGCCCGGGCAGTATATCTGTTTGTATTTGTTTGTTGTTGGTGGTGGTAAGCGGCTTCTCCTGTTTTTTGTTATTGAACCAGAAGTAAGTAGTAACGCCAAATACCAATATGACTGCAGCCGCATACCGAAACCAGGCGGTGTTAAGAAGGCGAACACGTTGCCTGTCCGCGATAGGTTGAACAGCAATTTCCTCCCGCATGTAGCGCGCCTTTATTTGTTCATACAGGTATTCCTGCGTTTCTTCAGCCTGTACCGGGTTGATGGATTGCAGCGAATCATTCAACAGCTGCTGCAACTGCTGCTCCGATTCCATGCTGTGCAAAAGCTGCTCAAACGCGGCTCTTTCTTCCGCATTCATTTTACCATTCCGGTAATCGTCAAGTAACTGCTTAAAGTCCATTGATTGCATGATGATATGTTAGTAGACACAAAATGGGGACGGGTGTGGGGGTGCTGCTCAAAATTTTTTTTAGATAGAGAGGATCAGGGTGACCAGTATGCCGGTGACACCATATTCTTTCAGCAAAAATGCCCGGATGTTGTGCAGTGCTTTGCTGAGATGTTCCCGGCTGACATCGATCGAAATGCCCAGTTTTTCCGCTATTTCCCGGTGCGAAAATCCTTCCATCCTGCTCAGGCGGTACACCTCCTGTTGGCGGGCGCTCAGTTTGCCGATGGCTTGTTGCAGCAGTTTTTCCAGCTCACGGTACTCTACTATATTGTACGTATCCGTGGTTCCCGCGCTATCAGGCTGCCAGCCAGGCGGATGCATTTTTCGAAGTTCATTGATAAGCAGGTTTCGGGTGATGGAGATGATCCAGGCTTCAAAATGTTGGATTCCGGGCAGGTCATTCCGGTTCTGCCATACCCGGCCAAATACTTCCTGAACCATGTCCTGGGCCCTGAACACATCTGGCAGGTAATGTAAAGCCATAGCATACACTTTCCCGAAATACCGTTGGTAAATGGTATGAAATGCGCTTTCGTCGTTTTGGGCGATGCGCAGCAGCAGTTCCTGCTCGTCATATGGCTGATGGTTGGGCAAGATTTTTTTATTTTACCGGACAATTTGCAAACTATAAAAAATTTAAAGAAAGATACATTTTGAAAGAATTGTATTTCAATTCCGGGACAGTACAGGCTGGTTAGTTTCTATTGATAAAGTAATATCACCATAAATAATGTTTCTTTGTTTTTTTGCAGGAATCGCTCAACTCAATATTGCCATATGAATGCCCGCACCTCGCTGATTTTATTGCTGTCGTTGCCATTTGTTACCTGGGCGCAGACCTTTTCAATTACAAATAAGGATAAAGGAGTCATGATCCTGTACAGCAAAGCAGGGCCAACGCTTGACTCGATAGCGGCCCACCTGTTGGCTAATGATATTAAGATGGTAACAGGTAACCAGCCCGCGGTGATCACGGATGTAACCAGTGCAACGGGAAACGTAATTGTGATTGGTAATTTGACTTCAACGCTGGTACAGCGATTTATTAGTAAAAAATCAACCGTATATCAGGGGCTGCAGGGCAAGTGGGAATGTTTTGCTTTAAAGGTGATTGATAAGCCAACAAGCAGTATTTCAAAAGCGTTGGTAATTGCCGGTAGCGATGCCCGCGGTACGGCGTATGGCGTATTCACCCTATCAGAAAAGCTGGGTGTATCGCCCTGGTACTGGTGGGCCGATGCTCCCGTGCGCCAACAAAAAGAAGTTACCCTCCATCAGCCGGAATTCATTGCAGAGCCGCCTTCGGTAAAATACCGGGGCATTTTTATCAATGACGAAGACTGGGGCTTGCAGCCCTGGGCAGCGAAAACGTTTGAACCGGAATCCGGTGATATCGGTCCGAAGACCTATGCCAAAGTATTTGAACTGTTGTTACGGTTAAAAGCCAATCTCATCTGGCCGGCTATGCATCCCAGTACCAAAGCCTTTTTTTACTATCCACAGAATAAAAAGGTGGCAGAAGATTATAATATTGTTATTGGTACCTCGCATGCAGAACCCATGTTGCGCAACAATGTAGACGAGTGGGATGAAAAAACAATGGGTCACTTCAATTACATAACCAATAAGGAAAAAGTATTTCAATACTGGGAGAGCCGGGTGAAGGAAACAACAAAAAACGATGTGGTGTATACGATGGGCATGCGCGGGGTGCACGACAGTGGGATAGAAGGGGTAAAGAATTCGAAAGAAGCTGTTCCGTTGTTGGAACAGATCATAAAAGATCAACGGGACCTATTGGCAAAATACCGGGGTAAAGCGGTGACTGACATTCCGCAGGTGTTTACGGCCTACAAAGAAGTGCTGGATATTTATGACAATGGTTTGAAGATCCCGGATGACATCACGTTAGTATGGCCCGATGATAATTATGGCTATATACAACGGCTGAGCAATGAAGCGGAGCAAACGAGAAAAGGTGGCTCGGGTGTTTATTATCATGGTTCTTACTGGGGACGCCCGCATGATTATCTCTGGTTAAGCACTACGCATCCATCCCTTATAAGGGAAGAAATGATGAAAGCGTATAAAGCAGGGGCCAACAGCTTATGGGTGTTGAATGTTGGCGATATCAAACCGCTTGAATATGATATGGATCTTTTTCTGAACATGGCTTATCATGCAACCCCTTTCCAGAATAGCCGGTTTGTAAAAGTGCATCACGTAAACTGGTTGAGCAGGATATTTGGAGAGCATGAGGGGACCTTTATGGGAGCGCAACTATGGCGTTATTACGAGTTGGCCTTTGAAAGAAAACCTGAGTTTATGGGCTGGAGCCGAACCGAGCCAACCACCCAAACATCGAATACTCAATACAATCATTTCTTTTATGGCGATGAGGCGCAGCTGCGTATTGATTCGTATGACTCTTTGGAAACGATGATCAAAGCGTACAGGCCGTATATAAAAGAAGACCAGGCCGCTGCATTCTATCAACTGGTATATTATCCGATCGTATGTGCTTCCTGGATGAACAAAAAGTTTTTGTATCGCGATAAAGCCATGTTCTACGCCAAGCAAAACAGGATAAGCGCAAACAATTACGCAGCCTTATCAAAAGCAGTCTATGACAGTATTATCCAGGAAACGGGTTATTATAATACGCAATTGGCCGGTGGCAAATGGAATCATATAATGTCGATGAACCCGAGAAACCTGCCCGTTTACCAGGCGCCGGTTCTCCCTGAGACGACCATTGGTGGCTCTGCGGGCTGGAGTATAGCGCCGGAAGGTTTTGTAATGAAAGATTCTTCTTTGATTGAAATGGACAATGGCATGCGGCTTCCCGCATTTGATCATTTAAACCAGCAACGATATTTTATTGATGTTTTTCTAAATGATAAAAAAACGGTTGACTGGACGGCTGTTCCTTCTCATGACTGGATACGATTGTCAGCCAACAGCGGGTCGCTTGGTTCGGAGTGGGAGAAGAACCAGCAACGCATTTGGGTAGATGTTGACTGGAGCAAGGTTGGCACCGAAGAGAAATTAGCGGGGAGTATAATTTTTAAAGGTGGCGGTAAACAAATGGAGGTGGGGATACATGGCCAAAGACATAATTTGCCGCCGGCTTATAAAGGATTTATTGAAAGTAACGGTCTCGTTTCAATGCATGCAGCCAATTACACTAGTGCAACGGATAAACCGGGTTATCAATGGAAAACGATCGACGACCTGGGATATACGAGAAAAGTAGTGCAGGCATTGCCCATAAGTATGAAAGGGGGCGTTGTATCAACGGATACAGGAAATATTAAAAAGAACAACTCATCCGTCGCATACGAGTTTTATACATTTACAGCAGCGACGCCGCAAGTAACTGTATACACACTTCCAACCCATCCGCTCAACAACAAATACAGCATGCGTTATGCCGTATCCGTCGATGATGGTCCATTGACAGTCGTTGATTTTAAAACGGTTGGCCGGAGTGAGGAATGGAAGCGGAATGTATTAAGCAACCGGGCGGAGCGCGCCATCAAAATGCCATTTCTCGATAAAGGCCCTCATACATTGAGAATCTATTGTATAGACCCGGGCGTTATGCTCGATGAAATTCGAATTAATTTAGGTGGTTTGAAAGAAGCGTATAGCACGTTGCCCGAAACAAAGGCACACTGAAAAGTATTATAAAGTACCTACAGCGACAACGCTTTTTTTAACTGGCTGGCGAACTGGTAATCATTTCTTGCATGTGGTATCTTTTGCTGCAGGCCGGTTTTGCCGGATGATTGAAGATAGGTTTCAAATCCGCCTTTCGGTATTACTGTTATTTTTAGTGGTTCAATAGCTTTATGGGTTACCACATCTTTATAAGAGAAATTTCGTTCGCAGATCTTTTTGTCAAGGCGTTCTGCAAATTCTTTTAAATTATCCGGCGCCAGGCCAAACTCTATGAACCATTCGTGATAGGGTAGCGTTCCATCGTCCTTTATATTGGGCGCAACTGTGTATTCAACGATCGTGGCGCCACATTCGCTGGCTGTTTCAGCAATTGACTTTTCTGTTTCTTCAACAGTTACATGCTCGCCAAATGCAGAAATGTATTGGGCAATTCTTCCTGTTATTTCAATGCGGTGCGGGAAAACGGTTTTAAATCGTACGGTGTCGCCATTGATATATCCCCATAGCCCTGCATTGGTATTTAATACCAGGGCATAGTTAATGCCCGGCTCCACATCTTTCAACGAAACTCTTTTTGGATGCTCTTTGAACAACGTATCTACCGCTACAAATTCAAAGAAGATCCCGTTATCCAGGATCAATTGCATCCCTCTTTCTTCCAGTCGGTCCTGGTAAGCCAACAGACCCTCTGTAGATGGATACGTTTCGTACGCATCAAAGGGCATGTTGATGTATTTCTTTATTTCCGGTAAAAAAGGTTCATAATCCATCCCGCTAAGTATGAGCAATTGGAAATTCGGAAATAGTTCCCTGAATTCCTTGCCTGTTTTTTCTTTCAGTGATCTGAGAAAGACCAGTAACCACACCGGCATCGCCACGATGATGCGGATATCATTGGTTTCCGCCAAATCGATCATGGCCTCGATCCTTTCTTTATAATCGGGGATCGCATTTATTTCATCAGAAGGCAGTCGCAACCACTTATACCACCATGGAACACAACTATTACCAATAGTAGAAATGGGCGCTGTTTTGATGCCATTGATCTCTTCAAAAAAATGGCCATCTGAAAAGAACAATGATTTGCCTTTTAGAAATGCCGTTTTTTTATTTCGATGGGCATACTGTACGGGGGAATATTGTCCCGCTCCTATGTGGTTCTTAAGCGAGTCTTTGGTTACCGGAATAAATTTCGTCTTACTGGTGGTGCCGGATGTTTTACCAAAGAATGCCGGTCTGCCTTTCCATAACACATCTTTTTCACCTGCTTTTATTCTTTCTATATACGGGAGTAGTTGTTCATAATTTCTCAACGGTACCCGTTCTTTAAAATCTTCATACGTTTTTATTTGATCGAAGCCATGGTCTTTCCCAAAAGCAGTATGTTGAGCTGCTGAAACAAAAGAATGCATTAACCTGTCCTGGCAGCCAAGCGGGTCGGCAACCATACCGGCTATCCGTTTATGTTTAAAGTTGATAAATGACGAAAGAATGGAGTCTAATAAGTTCAATTGCTCTGTTTTTGTAGGTAATCAATCCTGAAAAGGTGAAAATGTAGATAAGATTACCAGGGAGTGTCTAATAGCCCTCCCTCATTACTCACCAATTTTCCTGCAAATGTAAGTGCTGTTTTGTAACAAATATGATAAATAGCACTCAGTCCGTAAGTACCAAGCATGCCATCATCTCTTATGCGGCTGACTTTGCCATTGTCGTAAGTAATTGACAGAAATCCAAGGGATCTATGACGTTCACCTGAGTCGTAACATTCTTTCAACCCGGGAAAATTCATGTGATTCAGTAGTCCGGTCAGCTGTTTCCAACAAGCCGTATCGGTGCCGGCCACATATTTTTTAAGGATCCAATCAGGTGAAAACTGCCTGGTTAGCCAGGCGGTATCCCTGGAAAGAGTCAATATAAAAGAACAGCTGTCTGGCAATATAGTACCAAAACATA
Organism: uncultured Niastella sp.; assembly: GCA_966212235.1. Classification (GTDB taxonomy): domain Bacteria; phylum Bacteroidota; class Bacteroidia; order Chitinophagales; family Chitinophagaceae; genus Niastella. The sequence goes on from CBIHPP010000011.1 coordinate 274,078, forward strand.
AACGAGAAAAACTGATATTTTCAATGGTATGGTGGGCAGGTTGGGTGTTTTCAATAAATTCATCGGCGGCATACACCAATGTATCAACTCTTTCGATTTGATGTACCCAGGATTCAATCGACTCTCCTTCATAACCTCTGTATGCTATTTCAATCATCGGCCGCCCACCTGTTTGCACCGTCCTCGCGGCCAAATAAATCTTAAATTTTCTGCATGAGAGATCCTTTATCCGGAAGGAATCGTTTCCATATGAAAGGATCACCAACGGCAGGGATTCACTGTAATCACGCCCATCGCAGCACCAGGAACAGCCATTAAAAAGCAGGTCTGTATAGCCATTGTTATCAAAATCGGTCTTTTCGTAATAATTTACCCGCTTTAAAACAGGAAACAAGGAATCCCGTAAACGTTTGTATTCAGCATCTGGCTTTTTTTCCTCGAAACCAGGATTTATTTTTTTTAAAAAAGCCAGCGCTTCTTCATTACTGTTAATAGCTTCTATGCTCTGGGCATAAAAAGTAATGGGAAGAAGGGACAATAATAGCACGAGAAACCTTGCCATTATAATTTTTATAAAAATAACGACAAGGCTCTCTTTAAAGTATTGCAGGACTTTTTAAATAAATGTGAAAGCTGGCGTTCTTGCTTTTTATGCCGTCTTGAAATATTTATATACTAAACCTGCCAGTGCGGCGCCGGCGATTGGGATTACAATAAAAAGCCAGAGTTGAGACAAGGCCCAGTCGCCTACAAACAATGCCTGGCTAATACTTCTCGCCGGGTTAACGGATGTATTGGTTACTGGAATGCTTATTAAATGGATCAATGTCAGGGCAAGTCCAATGGCGATGCCGGCAAATCCTTTTGGCGCCTTTTCATCCGTTGCACCTAAGATTACCAAAAGAAACATAAACGTCATAACAAATTCTGTAATGATAGCTGCCAGCATACTATACTTTCCTGGTGAATGTTCTTCATATCCGTTAGCCGCAAAATCGCCAATGGAACTACCATTGCCGGTTACAATCAGGTAAAGAACCGCCGCGGCCACTATACCCCCTGCAACCTGTGCAATGATATAGGGGAATATTTCTTTAGAGCCAACTCTGCCACCCACCCATAAACCAATTGTAACAGCAGGATTTAAATGAGCTCCGGAGATATGTCCAAAAGAATAGGCAATGGTTAATACCGTTAAACCAAATGCAAACGAAACGCCTAATAAACCGATCCCGACACTGGGAAAACCTGCCGCAAGCACGGCACTGCCGCACCCGCCCAAGACGAGCCAGAATGTGCCGATAAATTCTGCAAGATACTTTTTCATTTTTCTGATTTTTAGGTTTATGGATGATTTGAATATGCCAAAATGTAACCTGGAACAAAGAGGGGAATCAATCTAACGTCACTGGTTGGAATACGAATGGCTCAAACATTGCCACCTTTACAAATTCAATACATGTTAAATTCTGTAGTAATATAGCATTCCTTCTTCAGATCCCCAAATTCAAGCTTCGTATGGTTAAGCAGGTAGTCTTACCCGGATAATCTGAAAACGATACAACGAACCGGAAAAATTATATGTCATGGATGCAGGTACGACCATTGTTCCCATTTAGTATCAAGTAAAGATTATGAATGTAAAAATAATCAGCCGTTGGGCAACCTTCATTATGTTTATGCTTGGTGGCGGCACCATTTGTTTAAAAGCGCAGGAGGGGTCATCGTTTCAGCGATGTGGCACCATGCCGGTTTTGGAAAATGCCTTAAAAAGAAATCCATCCCTGCGTGCAAAATTTGAAAAACAAACCCTCGATATTCAGCAAACAGTTAACAAACGAAAATCAATAGCACAACCTCTTCGCATATATCAGGATGTTGTTTATGTACCCATTGTATTTCATATTGTTCTTACCAATCCGGCTTTGGTTACCGATGCCCAGGTATACGCACAGTTAGATACTTTAAATAAAGATTTTGGCGGTATGAACAGTAACGCCGTAAATATACCAGCAGCTTTTAAGCCTTTGTTTGGCAAATCGCATATACAGTTTAAACTGGCACAGCGAACTCCCGACGATGAACCTACTTCAGGTATTGTGCGTACCACTACCACGCGTGTTGCATTCAGTACTTTTGATGCCAGCCTTAAATATAGTTCATTGAATGGAGATGATGCCTGGGACCATGACCGTTATTTAAATGTATGGATCACCAATCTGGGAGGTGGCTATACGTTGGGATATGCAACGTATCCGGGAACAAGTGCGGCTGCTGAAGACGGGGTAGTTATTCATTATACGAGCCTGCCAGGAAGTACCACCGCACCATTCAATGAAGGCCGTACGCTTACGCACGAAACAGGACATTACTTTTATTTATATCATATCTGGGGCGATGAAAACGGTTGTACGGGAACTGATTATGTAGACGATACGCCCAATCAAACAACACTATCCAGTGGTTGTCCAAACGGACGTGTTATAACGGATGCCTGTACAACCACCGCCCCTGGTATTTTATATCAGGATTTTATGGATTATACCGATGATGCCTGTATGTTACTTTTTACAAACGATCAGGTAACACGTATGGAATCTACTTTAAACGATTATCGAGCGGGCTATTATAATTCTAATGGCGCCGAACCAGTTCCTTTGTTTAGCCTGGACGCTGCCGTGAAACAAATAAAAACGCCGGTGCAACGGGTGTGTACTCCCGCTTTTTCTCCGGTTTTTATATTGCGTAACCGGGGCACTCAAACATTAACATCGGCAGATCTCTATGCAAGTATCGATGATGGACCTGCAACCCTTATCCATTGGACGGGTTCTTTGGGCAGTCTTGATGAAACAACCCTTTCTTTGAATACAATGGCTATTACAGAAGGCAACCATATTTTAAAAGTAGTGGTTTCGTCGCCTAATGGAAGTGCAGATCAGCATACAGTCAATGATACCATTGCTACCCGCATTCAATATTACCAGGCTGTTTCTACTCCATTAACAGAAGGATTTGAAAACAATACTTTCCCGCCTGCCAGGTGGGATATCGTTAATCCGGATAGGTCCCATAGCTGGGAATGGGTAAGTGGTGTAGGAAAAACCGGCCATGCATCGGTCGTTATACGCAACTTCAATTATCCCGTAATCGGTCAGCGGGATTACCTACGACTACCTGAAGTGAATATTACCAGTGGCGACTCAGCTTTTCTGAGCTTTCAGGTAGCCGCAGCCGTAAAGTTCGATCTATCTGCTGCCTATGATTTAGGAGATACACTACAGGTGCTGGCAAGCACAGACTGTGGAGTCACTTATACCAGTCTCTATAAAAAATGGGGCCGATCTTTAATTACTCGAAATGTGGCTACGACTTCATCGTTTATGCCCAATGCAGATGAATGGCGCAAAGATTCTGTCAACCTAACGCAGTATATCAATGCCGGACCTGTTTTACTAAGCTTTATGAATACGGCACAAAGTGAAAATAATATTTACCTTGATGACATCAATGTACATAGCCTGACTATTAATCCCAACCTCAGCGCAAAAGGTTTTATGGTTACGCCTAATCCTACTACTGGTACCATTGCTGTGCAATTATATCCAACTCCGGCTACGTTAAAAGGTATTTTCATTTATAATAGTTCAGGTCAGAAAGTGGCAGAGCAGCTTGTTAATGGTGGAGGCGCTACTTATTACCCTTTTAACCTGGGCCGTTTTGCCAATGGGGTGTATATAGTGCAGGTCATATTTAGCGACAAAAAGTATGTGCAGAAGGTGGTTAAGCAATAGATAAGAGAGACTGGGAGCGTTTATTTCTTTGATGACTCAATCTTTATTAATTTGTTTATTGCACCATTCAAATTGTTAATTAATTGTTGAGCTTTCGACCTTTCAGTCTCTGATAGCTGCCGGTTTTTCAATATTTCCGTTATCTGGTTTTTCAATTTTGAAACTTCACTGATTCCGTCATTTAATTTTTCTTCCAATTCATCGTTATAGGTTGCTAAAGAATCATATTTAATCAAAGCAGCATCAAAAAGTATTTGAACTTCATTGGTTGCTGAATCAGTTGAAAGAATAATTTTTACCATTTCCTCCCTTTTTGAGGGATCCACCATTTGAAGTGCGTTGATAATGTCCAGGGAGTCCTGGATCCTTTTCTTTTCTGCCTGGCTTAATCCATTGTTTTTACAACAGCAGAAAAAGACAATCAGGGTTGGAATAAAAAATTTCATGTAATTCAGGTTGAAAGGTTAATAGCAATTTATAGCTATTTCACTGACTGACAAGAGTCTTTTGAAGTTCACATTCGCTGTGGTCGGGCGGCAGGTTTAAAAATTCGAAGACGTAACTGTCTCTAAAAGAATAATTTATGGGGTCTTTGAATTCTGCCATCAGTGATGGCAGTTTTACATTGCCCAAAGCAGAACGCTCATATAGACCGGATGAAATCTGGCGGTCCAATTCCCGAATTCCATAGCGTTCTTTTTTACACATCAGCAAATAAAACTCTTGTTCCTCCACCGTTTTGCACCGGGAAAATATAGTTATGTTATGTGTCCAGCTAATTTCTCTCAGCACTGCTGAGAGTTTTGGGTAGTTACAATACGTTTCATAAAACTGCTTCATCCGCCAAAGGTTCCTTTCAGAATATCCTTTGCAATCAGGCGCTTTTTTCTCAATATATTTTGCCAGTTCCGAAACGACTGACTTACCCCATGCCTGGCTGGTTACCTGTTCACTGATAAATTTCCCGATATTCCAATATAAATTAATCAATTCTGTATTTACTGCCTTATATGCGCTTGCTCTGGCCTTATTGATTAATTGAATGACTTCAATAAATTGTTGTTCATGTTGTTTCCTGGTCCGTATCATAAATAGGCTGTTATTTACTCCGTTTACTTAATTTCTTTTTCCCCGCCGGCGCCGTAGCCGCGCCCATGGCAAAACTGAAATCGCTGGCGAATGTATCGGATCCTGCTACTGTTGCCCCTTTATGACACGAAAAGCAGGCGCTGCCCTGGATATAAGTTTCCAGCGTGGTATTGGCCACGTTGGTGCCCGGTTGATTCAGAATGGTAGTGTTCAGCGGAACACGCAGACTGTCCTGGGATGTCTTGCCAAAGTTTTGCGACCAGATAACATTTACGAGTTGATAGTATTGCCAAACGGAACCCGGATAATTCTGCGCAATGAATTTTTGTACCGTACTATTTACACTGGTGGCCGATTGATCAAGCGCGTTGACTCTCGTTACCTGGATAGGAGCGGGTCCTGGACCGCCCGGTTTTATATAATACGATGGCGGCTGGTTAGGCAGGCAATTGCTGCAATGCGGGTTATAGAAATTGTAGGCGCAGGTATCGCATACATTGCCGGGATTGGCCGGCACGTTATCTACCTGTTCAAACGTAGCCCATACCCAGCTTTGCTGGCTTTGTGTTTTATGCAAAATATGCAAGCCCACCAATGCCAGGATCGTATTGCGATACAAGCCCGTATTCAGGTCCTGCACTACTGCTTTTGATAATTTATACCGCTTCCATTTCGGGTTTTTAATATCCGTTGCTTCCATCCAGGCGGCTTTACATTCAATAGCGCCAATGGTATCGGTATTGGGAACACCATACGGCAAACTCATGCGGGTGCCTTTGCTCACATAGGCCAGCTGGTTATTGGCATTATAAAATTGATTCGCCACCACATATTTATACAGGTCTTTATTCAGCCTTACTTCATACCACACATTCGTATTGTTTTGCGCGCCCAACCAGTTCGGTCCGTTAAAAGGAAATACCTGTTGCGAACCGTTTGAATCTATAACTGTAGAATCGATCCGGCTCATTGCTTCTTTGGAGACTTTGCTGGCAACGGTTAATACTTTGGCATTGGTGGCTACCTGTTTGCCGCTCAGCAGCAAATTCTTTTTAATTGCTTGCAATGAATTCCATGGAGCCGGCGGCGCGCCATTGGGCGGAAACAGATCTTCTTTCGTAATATACGTTTCCCATTGAACAGGGTACATGGTATCATATGGTTTACCAAAGAAACCCCCTTCGGGCAAACTCCAGTTCAATGCAATAAATTCCCACCACGCAAAACAATTAATATCCTGCTGACTGGAAACATTATTAATATAACGACCGCCCACATCGGCCGGCACTTCACTGATAAAGGGAATGGTATCGAAACCAATAACGCAATATTTAGTATTCTTCAGGAGCGTACCGGGTTTCACTGTTTGCTGGGTTAATACAAATGAAACCAGATACAGGAGCGCAGCAATCAGGGACGCATAAAAGAATATGCGATTTCTTATAAAAGCCTTTTTCATGTTGGGGTGTTATGATAAACAAGCTTTGGCCAAATGCGTTTTTATCATTCTATACACTCAATTTTGCTATTCAGCCAAAGCTTGTTTATCCGATTATTTTTTTACTGTTTGCAGTATGACGATTTAATCGATCACATTCAATAAGGCTGGCATCAGGGCACCCTGGCCCGGTTGTTTTACGTCGGTAACATATAACCCTTTCAAACCGGTTGATGCATTGCCAACGGTAACAGCCACAAACAAGGCTACAGCCGGTGACGGGTAACTGTTGCCCGGAACTGCATATACCAGGTTGTTATTGACAGCTTTTACTGTTGCCTTGATATTAGGATCGGCAAACGAAACCGTTGGCCAGGTGGCCGGGTTCTTTGGATCAATGTCTGATGGCGTGGTAGAAGGCGAATAGGTGAGCGCCATATTGTATTGCGTATTGCATTTCACCAGCGGAGCAATATAAGTGCTGTTGCTTAACAGCGACATACTGAAACCAACCGGATTGGGAACGTTTTGACTGACCATAGCCGTATATACATCTACATGAAATAGCTGCAGCGGTTGCGCATAAGCAATAGCGAGTGGCAGATTACAGGCGTATGGTGTCTGAGCTTTTGATTTAAATGCCTCGGCGAGGATCAGCATTTGCATATTTTTGGCAATTTGTCCGGCCCATTGCAGTGGGGCAAATTGCTGTGTATCGGGATCATAGCACTGCAGCTTGCTGAGCGGTGGCATCCCTTGCGGCGCCTGTACAGTAAGATGAAGGTTTAAATTATAGGTCATGCCGGTTGAAATAGTCACTTCTTTTCCGCCTCTGGTTATGGTGAAGTACGGCGATACATCACTAACACCCTGGATTTTGAATGCTGCGTTTAAGCCATTCGCCGTTAGTTGCAAATACAACCCAGGGGGGTTGTACAAAGTAGCCGACGTGCCTAAAGCAGCAACGCCATTTACACCGGCGCCAATATTGGGATCGCTGTTGCGGCCAAACTGACCATACTGGGCGCTGCATATTAAACTTTGAATGTCACTGGCAGGAATTTGTCCGCCACCGGGATAGTTGCGTAAAACAGTAGCCGCCGCTGCCAGTCCCATTTCGGTTTGCAAAGTATTGGGCGTGCTGGTCAGGTGCATAGCGCCACCGCTGGTACTGGTTGAAACGGTACCGCTGTTCCATTTATTAAGCGGGTTGTATGCCGGGCGGCCTGTGCCGGCATCGATGACCGGTTTGCCATTTGAATCGGTTAAATACAGGTCCGACAGTTTTATCTGCGGCTTGCCTAAGGTACTTTGGTATAACGACAACACGGTATCCGGATCTGTCATCCACAACGTATTCCAGTATTCGGGGTTTTCGCAGGTGAAATCAATCCTTGTTATATTATTGGTGTTATCCCGTTCAACCGACCATTCGCAATATTCATCCTGCCAGCCTCGTGGTCCATATGGACCAAACGGAATGGTTGCCTGAGTATTACCAACACAACCGCAATTACCAGAACCGAAATACTGGCTGTCAAAAACCGAGCAGGGATATTGCGGAATAACCGGGAAAGTTTGTTGCTTACCCGAGCCATCTGTATAATACCCGGTATCGGCCAGTTCAAGCAGATTGGTTGCCGTTAATTGTGAATTATTACCGAAGTAGGTGTGTAAACGGCCCGGAAAAGGGATCCAGGTAATGGCTTTGTCAATGGGTGAAGAAGGAGGCGTGGTGTCAACAGGGTTATAGTAGTTGGGCGGTGGTGGGGTATTGGCCGTATTCCAGGGGTTGCCGGCCATAGCCTGTTGCGTAAAACCATTTAAGTTGGTGTTCCATTGTTCCGCCAGTAATTCCTGTAAGGTAGGATTATCAGGGAAGTCATTGATCATGGCGGGCGTAAGAAATTGGAAAGACGTTTGCGTTAACATAATACAATGTTTACTGATTAAAAAAATAGAAATTCCATTGGGAATGCGATCAGGCTTAACCAGTAAGGGCTACTAAATGGAGCAGTTGTATTATATAACCAGATGAGATAAACGATAAAGCGGGCGGGAAGGTATAGAAATAAAATGTAATAAAAACCCGTGATAATACGGTATTTTGATGACTGCAATAAAAACCAAAACCGGACAAAAACTGTCCGTTTCCGTACAGTCGGTTGATTAAAATTGCAGTAACCGTCTAATATACAATAACTTTAATATTGGCATGGTTTAAGAAAGTAATGACAGACTGCTTATTATAAAAGGTATGATAAAAAATTATTTCAAGATTGCTGTCAGAAGCCTGTTCCGGAATGGCTTGTTTACATTCATTAATATTTTTGGGCTGGCGCTCAGTATGTCTATTGGTTTGCTGGTACTGATGCGATTAAAAGACCGGATGAATTACGACAGGTTTCACCCTCATTCAGAACGAACATACCGCATCATTACCCAAACTACAAATAAACAGGGAAACACCGTTGAGTTTGCCAGTTCCCCGTTGCCGTTAGCAACCACACTTTCTGCTAATTATAATCTGGCAGATGGCATTGCCCGCTTATATGTGCCAGGCACAAAAACAGTTACTGCTGCTAAAAAGAAATTACGCATTAAAACTGCCTTTACCGAACCGGCATTCTTTACATTGTTTGGCTTTGCATTGAAGCATGGCGATGCAGGCACGGCATTGCAGGAACCAAACAGTATTGTATTAAACAGGGAAACAGCTTTGAAGTTTTTTGGTCGAGACAATGTGGTAGGGCAAACCATAGAGTTTGAATCGTGGGGCAATTTTCTTATAACCGGTGTGTTGAACGATGCAAAAGGAAAATCGCATATAGATTTCGATGCGTATACCTCCTTGTCAAGCATGCCGGTGCTGGAAAAGACAGGAAAATTGACTGCTATACTTAACCAGTGGAATAATTTAACGGGATGCTATACGTATATACAGGTGAAAAATGGAATTACAGAACATCAGTTAAATCAGGCAGTCGGTCAGGTGGCTGGTGACCTGATGAAAACAGTAAAGAGAACAGGCAGGGAAAATTTATCCTTTGAAGCGCAGCCCTTACAAAAAATAATATTGGGGAAAGAATTGATGAATAACCTGGGTGATACCGGGTCGCGTAGTAAAACATGGTCTGAAGTCATTATAGCCTTTATCATTTTACTAATGGCATGCTTTAACTATACCAATCTTTCTATTGCCCGTTCGTTGAAAAGAGGTAAAGAAATAGGCATCCGGAAAGTGGCCGGCGCCATGCGACAGCAGGTATTCATACAATTTATTATAGAATCGTTGTTGACAGCATTATTGTCGCTTGGGCTGGCTTATGTTATTTTACAATTGATCATGGATTATGCGCCATTTGCGTCGGAAATGATTCCGGCCGGAGCAACCATCGACATGAGTTTGTTCGGGTGGTTCCTGTTGTTCAGTTTGTTTGCCGGATTGCTGGCAGGCGTTATACCAGCCTGGGCGCTTTCTGCATTTAAACCGGTTGATGTATTAAAAAACCTGACCACCATCCGGTTGTTCGGTGGTGATCGCTTCCGGAAAACACTAACCGTAGCCCAATTTTCCATTTCGTTAATGATCGTCATTTTTACCAGTATTTTTTCACGCCAGTTTCATTATATGGCCACCGCAGATCCGGGATTCCGGCGTGATAATATGCTGAACATTACTTTGAACGGAAACGGTTACAACGTGCTTAACAATGCGATTTCCCGTTTACATGGCGTAGAACAGGTATCGGCGTCTTCTGATTTGCCAGGAAGGTTTGACAATGATCATTGCCTGGTAAAACCGGAGCCAGGTAGCGAGCCGATACAGATGGATTATATTGATGTAGATGCAGCATTTATCAGCAATATGGATTTAAGGCTATTGGCGGGCAGCACATTTCCTGCTTCTGGTACCGATATACGGGAGCAATATGTGGTTGCGAATGAAAAAGCAATACAGGTCTTAAAGGTACGGACACCTGCCGATGCCATAGGCAGGCTTTTATGGATAAATGACACTGTACAGGTACAGATAGTTGGGGTAATAAAAGATTTTTATGCACGGGGGCTTGACATGCCTTTATCGTCCCTGCTTTTGCGCAATCGTTCTTCCCAATTCAACTACCTGAACGTACGTGCTGTTGCCGCACAGCACAAAGGACTTATTGCGGCTTTGCAAAAAACATGGAACGCCAATAGTCCAGACCAGCCTTTCCAATATGCCTGGTTAAAAGAAGAATTATATGAACGAAAATCCGCATGGGGCACTGTGTCCATGCTGGGTTTTCTGGCCATTATAGCCATTACCATCGCCTGTCTTGGATTATTGGGAATGGTGATGTATACGACAGAAACGCGCAGGAAAGAAATCGGCATTCGTAAAGTGATGGGTGCCGGTGTATACACCATTATGTTACTACTGTCGAAAGGATATTTAAAATTGGTAGTCATCGCTGGCGCCATCGCATTGCCGGTAAGCTACGTGGCAGGCTGGTTGTTTCTGAATATTTTTGCTAATCGTATAACTATTGGCGCTGGCATGCTGGCCGGCAGTTTTATGGGATTGCTGTTGCTTGTAATATTGACAATCGGCATCCGGATTTTTCGCATGGCCACAACCAACCCGGTTACCAGTTTGAGAACGGAATAGAATGACACGTGCCTTGCAGAAATATGGAATTTTGCCAAACACTAAAAAGCAGCATTCTATGAGTAAGTTAAAAAAAATAGACGCCCAAACGAACATTGTTACCTGGTTCGAAATCCCCGTTACAGATACCCAAAGAGCCAAAAGATTTTATGAAACCATTTTAGATATTGAAATGGTTAACCGCAACGACGGCAATGATGAATCTGTCTTTTTCCCTTATGATCCCGACACAATACAGGCTACTTCAGGCAGGGTAACAGGCGTGTTGTCAAAGACAGACAGAAATAGTCCATCTGCAAGCGGGACAATGATTTATATGAATGCCAGTCCTTCCCTTCAAACGGTGTTGGATAAAGTGGAAAAAGCCGGCGGTAAAATAATTGCCCAAAAGACAAAAATCCCTGCCGGTTATATCGCTGTTATTATTGACTCAGAGGGAAATAAAATAGGCTTACACGCCGAACAGTAAAGCCAATGACGGGTCATAACCAGCAGGCTCAGGCCCATAACAAACAAACTGTTCGGGTCAGGAATGCATTCCGGATTGCTAATTTGTCAATATCCAAATTAAAACTAAATTGTAATAAATAAGGTTTAGGGTCAATTTTTAAATACTGGAAAAAGGATGACCGAAATATTTGATAATATCAGGAAGTTGTACCAATTCAAAACGCCCTGTGAAGCGCTGGTTGATCATATTGAATTTTTTTCAGAATCTTCTCTGGATGCTATGGATCATTATATTGGTACAGACGAGTTTACGGTGAAACTTTTTCCCAGTTACACACCCACCATATGGCTGAACCTGGGCTCCCCTTATCAGTTAAAGAACGGATCAACATGGCAGATCGTCAATGAGCATACTGATATATTACTGCTTAGAAATGAAATAGTAGAAAGAAGAAACCTGCCCACCGATAATATTTTTACAGTCAAATTTAATCCAGGTGGCTTTGAAACAATTTTTGGTATCAGTCAAACGTCCATTGCCAGCAGTATTATACCTGTTGAAAATATCATTCCGGCAGCCTTTATTAAAAAGCTGAAGGGGCTGGGCTCTTTCAAAGATAGAATGACATTGTTTGAAAACTTTTTGCTGGAAAAGCTGGAAAGAAATAAAAAGCAGGACGCCTTTTACCTGAAGTGCATAAACGATACGGTGAATGCTTTTACAGGTTCGGGGTTGGACACAGCTGTCAATGAATTGGCAAAAAAATTATACGTATCTGAAAAGACACTGTATCGTTGCTTTACAAAAGTGGTAGGTACTAATCCCAAAAACTTCCTGGCCATCACCAGGGCAAGAGCAGCTTTGACCTGCTATGTAACTGATACAGCCGGTTTTTCACCCTACGATCATGGATACTATGACATGAGCCATTTTTATAAAGACGTGGTGAAGTTTACCGGCCAGAAGCTTTCTCTTTATAAACCCGCTGCTCCGCACAAAAGACGCGATTGATGATCCCCGATTTCTGCGACAGATCATAAATTGTCCGATTTTTACTTGCTGACCATATACCGGTCGTCTATTTTTGTTCAAAATAGAAGTATGAAGAATGGCATGAGCTGTTTATTGCTATTATTTATATGCAAGGGAACTTTTGCGCAAGGGTATGTGCCGAAAATTGAACCCTGTCCCTGCATGATAAAGGTAGATTCTGCATTGATCTCGAAATGTGGTTATTTGATTGTACCTGAAAACAGGCAGAAGCCTGCAGGCAGAACAATAAAGCTGCCATTTGTATATGCAAAAAAATCAGTTTCCGATTCAAGTGTTACGTTATTTACCACCGGAGGGCCGGGGTATAGCACCATTGCAAACTTTACACAGCTTCGGGCAAGTGCCGATTACTTTCAATTCGGTGGTTTTATCATCTTTGATCAGCGGGGCTCAAAGAAATCAACACCTTGCCTGGATTGTCCTGAAGTAAGTGCTGCCCGGAAGAAAGCCTATAGAGAAAATCAATCAATAGACAGTCTGCAACTGGTAGCCATCAAACAATGCAGGAAGCGATTAGTGGCCCAGGGAATCGATCTTTCTGCCTACAATACCATAGAAAGCGCTGCTGATATCAATGACCTGCGACTGGCTTTACAAATTAATTCACTGAATTTACTGGGCATATCCTATAGCGGCGGATTGATGCTGACTGTCGCCAGAAATCATCCGGAAGGCGTGAAATCGCTCATTTTAAATTCACCCCTCCCTGGTTATACCAATTACGAAGAGGAAGCTTTGTTTAACATTAATGAAGCGTTTGAACAGGTTTTTGATAATTGCGAAGCCGATTCTACTGATAAAAATATATACGGTAACCTGAGAGAACGGTTTCACCGGTATTTTACCGGAATTACAGGAAAAAGGTTTACCATTTCCTATAAGGAAAAAGACAGCTCTCAAAAACTACAAATCGATTATACAAAGAATGAACTGCTGGATGCCATTCTGAACCGGTTAAACAGGTGGCAAATAAGAACGGTACCTTTTGTTATGAACGAAATAATAAATGGCAGGCATGATGTATATGTAAAAGAAATATTAGATGGTGTTTTTAGTGACAAACATAGCTTAACTCATGGAATGCGGTATTCTATCTATTGTTCCGAGCAGATCGCTTATTCGAAAAAGGAGCTTATAAAGAAACAGGATTCAATAGTTCCCTGGCTGGCAGGATATGCTTTTAACGATGTAGACCATGCGATATGTGATTGCTGGAAGGTAAAGGCGGAACCTGCCATTGCCAAAACACCTGTATATTCCAGGATCCCGGCCTTCATAGCAGCGGGCGATGTGGATCCCTGGTGCCCGCCATTTTACAATAGGTTGATTAAGCGCTTTATGCCCAATAGTCAGCTTTTGATTGTTCATGATCAGGGGCATCTTCCATCTTTTTTTGTGGATGGCGTGGATTATTTAAAACTATTTATGCAGGATCCCTATAAGAAAATTGTTTCCGGTTCTAAAAATGTAATAATAGAGTAGCTATCTTGCATATGAATCATTCCATTTCATGCAAATCAGGCCACATCCAGCATTAGCACACCTTGTCAGGCATTACCTGATACTGGATGGCTTGCAGCCGACCGGTGGCATACATCGTTTATTTGCAGATGGCAATACCGGACTGGTCTTTAACCTGGATCATGCGGCTTTGTACAGAGACGGAAATACCCCAGCTGTGCATTCGAGTTGGTTATATGGACAGGTAAAAACATATCACGATCTTTCATTCACAGGCCGTATCAATTGGATGGTTGTTGTGCTGCAACCATATGGCGCTTATCATTTGTGGGGCGTGCCGGCCATGGAATGGTATAATGGTTTCTTCCCGGCATCAGAAATATTAAGCGCTCGTATCACCGATATGGCGAATGTATTATTGAAAGAAAAACAGCTGCATGAACGCATCAGGTTGCTGGACAATTTCCTGCTACAGCAGGTAGAACATAGTATATCGCCAGACCCAATGATCGTTCAGGCAGTGCAATATATCGTTATGCATGACGGCATGTTAACCATTGAATCCTTACTACATAGCCTGTCGGTGACAGAACGAACGCTCGAAAGAAAATTCAAACTACATATTGGTGTTACCCCAAAACGATTCTCCGATATCGTACGGTTAAATATAAGTGCCAAAAGAATGCAACAACTTAAAACAGGGCGCCCGCTAACGGGGATTGCTTATGAAAGCGGTTATTTCGATCAGGCACATTTTATTAAGGAGTTTAAAAAATACACCGGAATAACGCCGCATCAATATCAGGCACAGGCGCGGCCACTTGCTTTAAATTTCCTGGAATTATAAGTAGAACAATGTCGGTTTTATACAATCTGCCACCGGTAGCAGTAGCTATTTTTGCCTTACTATGCAACCGATAAAAATCGCTACGGCACAATTTGAAAATCGAAATAATGATAAGGCGTTTAACCTGGGCGTTATCCGCACGCTTGCTGCACAGGCAAAAGCGCAGGGCGCACAGGCCATCGCTTTTCATGAATGTTCCATTACCGGATATTCTTTTGCCCGGCATTTAGATAAGGCACAATTGACGGCCGTGGCAGAATTGATTCCGGATGGAGAAAGCATACAGGCATTAATAACAATTGCTCAGGAACTGGATATTGTTATACTGGCCGGGTTATTTGAAAAGACGCCCGATGGAACCTTGTATAAGGCATATGTGTGTGTTGATAAAACCGGACTGCTGGCAAAATACCGCAAGTTGCATCCCTTTATCAATCCACATCTTACGCCCGGTGACTCCTATGTGATATTCGACCTGCTGGGATGGAAATGCGGCATCCTGATCTGTTACGATAACAACATCATTGAAAATGTACGGGCGACCACTTTACTGGGCGCAGATATTATTTTTATGCCGCACGTTACCATGTGCACGCCGTCACCACGACCGGGTGCCGGTTTTGTAGATCCCCGGTTATGGACAGCAAGAGAAGAAGATCCTACGACGTTACGGGCAGAGTTTGACGGATTAAAAGGACGAAGCTGGTTGATGAAATGGTTGCCCGCACGTGCCTACGACAATGGCGTTTATGTCGTATTTACTAATGCGATAGGTATGGATGACGATCAATTAAAGAATGGCTGCTCCATGATCATTGATCCGTTTGGCGATGTAATCACTGAATGCAGAAAGCTGGGAGATGATGTTGCCATGGCTACACTGATACCGCAGAAATTGAAACAATCGGGTGCTTACCGGTATAAAAACGCCAGACGGCCTGAATTATACGGAGCCATCTTGTCGGCGCCGCATACAGGTGTGCAAAAAGTAGCGTGGATGAAGGAGGAGTAGGGTAGGGGTTATCTTAAGAAGGGGATAGATGCTTTGCACTTTCTGATTTTAGTTCTATTTTGTCTGCATGAAATTAATTGCAGGTATTTTCGGTTTAACATTAATAAGCTTATCGGCTTGCCAAACAAACAATAAGAAAGCAGATAAGGTAGAACCTGAAAAGGAAAGTATCATCTTTAAGGATAGTGCAGGAAATGTGTTGTCGAAAGATGATTTGGCAAATACAACCGGACAGGTAAATTATGAAATGACAGGTAATAAAACGATTGATCTTGAAGCTAAAAGCCTGCATGAAGAAGCCAGAACGTTGGGACAAAAGGGAAATTATGATGCGGCTATTGTTAAACTGGAGCAGGCGATGCAAATTCAACCAGATTGGGCATATCCGGTATATGATCTTGCATTCACTTATTTATTGAAACAGGATTTTGACAAGGCGCTGACGTTTTATAAAAAAACGGATGAATTAGAACCAAAAGGTTTTTTTACGGCAAAGACAGCTATATATACGCTGGAAGGGGAAAAGGCTGGAAAATTTCCACAAGGGCTATATTCAGTATACACGCAAATAGAATGGGCCGACGATCGTAGCAAGAAATTGCAGCTTGCGAAAGCAATCATTGAAAAAACACCAGCATTTGCACCTGCCTGGAAAGAAGTGGCAGTGTCTTCAGACAATAAAGAAGAAAAAGCAAAAGCCATAGAACAAGGACTTTTAAATGACCCCGACGCTGAAACCAAAGGAATGTTGTTGATTAATAAGGCTATTGTTTTGAATGAAAGCGGCAATAAAGTGGAGGCCACCAAGCTATTGGGCAATCTTATATTCTCGCCTGATGCAACTACCGCTAATATAGAGTTGGCAAAATTTATTTTGAGATCGATAGCAGGGTAAGGTTTCCCATTGGGGCAATGCGAAACAAATAAAACAGGAAAGACCATAAATTGATCGTATCTTTAAAAAGTATTCATTTGAGTTCATCAGCACTTAGTAATAGAATGATTTCTATTTGATAGGTTTCTTTTACCTCCTGCTTTTCTCCTCAGATCATTTTTCATTGGCAAATATTTAAAAATGAACATTTACGTATCTAATTTAGGTTTCAGTGTACAGAATGAAGATTTAAAAAAGCATTTTTCCCAGTATGGCGATGTTGCCTCCGTTAATGTGGTTATGGATAAAGTTACCAACCGTAGCCGTGGATTTGCTTTTGTTGAAATGAAGGATACAAAATCTGCAGAAAAAGCTATTCGCGAATTAAATGGAATTACGCTCGACAATCGCCCTATCAAGGTTAATGAAGCCAGGCGAAAAGATGCATAATACAAACAGGCGTTTTCTATAAAGCACCGCAACAAACGCCTGTTCCTTTAAGGCTGATTACAATAGCGAATCAGTAATGTTGATTTAAATCCCCATGTATGTTTCCATACAAAAAATACCTGATAAACAATTCAGATCAATTCGATCCTGAACGTTTTTCATTTGTTGATGATGATATGGCTTTAATGATTGAAGAGGTAAAAGATACTACTGCTGATTTTAAAGCAGAGATCATGGTATACTTCCTGAAAGATCATTCCATTCAAAAAGAATGGGAAATAGCCAATCCGGACCTTGTTCGGCTGGTAAAATCAAAAACCCTGTCTTCCTCAAATATTGAATCGTTATTTGAAAGCTGCTATAATAACCCTGTTTTTGGGTTACAACTGGAAACTTATATAAAAAAGAAAATAGCAGAGAAAAATAGCTAGTCCGCTGTCATTTTACCAGCGTATCTTTTGTTCTTCTGGGACAGTTGATATGTGTTGCATCTTACCCTGCCTGTATGCTGAATATAACCGGAGAATGTCTTCGGAGCTATCGGCAATGAACGGACCGTGTGAAATAATATTTTCACCCAGCGGTTTTCCGGCATATAATACAAAACGAGCACCCTCTTCGCCTGTTGTTAATCGTAATTCACTTTGCGCATCATTGCCAACGAGATTTAACCAACCTGTTTGATCCTGGACCAGCAACTGTTCATTTTCTCCAACTTTAACGGCGCCATTTAACACATACAGAAATGTATTGTAATTGGCAGGTATTTGTTGTACCGTAGTTACACCAGGTTCCATGGTGATGTCTGCAATGATCAGGGGCACATAATTTTGCACAGGAGATGTTAAGCCAGCCAGTGAGCCACTGTACAGTTTTATCTGAACACCATTGTTATTACTGGCAGGTACGTGCGCCAAAGGCAGGTCCTGAACTCTTGGAAGCGCATCTCTGTTTTTTTGCGGAAGGTTAAGCCAAAGCTGTAATAACCGCATTTTACCGGGCTTGTCAATAGTCTCCGTGTGAACGATGCCACTGCCCGCAGTCATGAGTTGAAAGTCGCCGCCATGCATTTTGTAAGCATCATCACCCAATTCACCTTCCAGGAGTAAAGTCACCGTTTCAAAACCGGCGTGGGGATGTGGTCCGCCTGCAGGCACGTAGTCTTTTTTATCAAGAAGGTCATCCATTAGCATAAAAAAGGGATCTGTCTCGGCAAAATTGCCACCCACAACAGGACGGGCCGTATGACCGGCGCCCAAAAAGCCGGGTTGACCTTGCGGCGTTTCTACCTTTACCATGTTTCTTTTAATTGCCATATCAAAAGGGTTATTGTATAAATAAGTATAACATGGTTATACATCGTGTTGTTCATAGTTGGTGGTTAGGGAGGTGCTATACAAAAGTATAGTATGCTGGTGGGGGAGAAAAGGACGTTAAGAGGAGCCGCTTTGGCAAATAGGGAGGATGATAAAAGTAATTCCAAAAGCAGGTTTTATGCAATCCGGCACTTAAATCTGGGCCCGGATATTAATACAAAATATTGAAAGAAAAATGGTTAGCTAAAAATATTTATTTCCTACAATTTTTTGTCAGATAAAATGCTACCCCTATTTTTGCCGCGGAGAGATGGCAGAGCGGTCTAATGCGGCGGTCTTGAAAACCGTTGACTGTTACAGGTCCGGGGGTTCGAATCCCTCTCTCTCCGCAGAAAGGGACAAGTAGTCGATAAGATAACTTGTCCCTTTTTTCTTTTCCGGTGGAGTGCCTGAGCTTGAGGCAATTAGCTTGAAAATGAAATTCACCTTTTCGGTTCGAAATGACTGCGTTTTGCGGTCATAGTAAACTCCTTCGGGAAATATCAGTTTTTGCAGATCTTCTTTGAGTTGTATATCGCCGGAAGTCCATATGGTATTGAGTTTGCGGCTGAGGCTGATCGCATTTTCCAGGTAAACCGGCAGGTTCGAAATGTTCATCGCTCCTGAGCAGGCTTCCAGCCCTTTTTCGATGGTCTCCTTTTCTTCTGTATACTTCTGGTTAAAGCTATCAAACACTTCTTGGGTGATCGTTTCCAGTACATGGTATTTTTCCATGATGGTAGACAGCTTCTTTTTGACTTCAGTAAGCTGGCCTTTTAAGAGGACTTCCTGTTCGGCATTGTCCTTATTAAGCTCGTAAAATAAATGTTCCAGTTCATATTGTAAAGAACTGACCAATTCTTCTTTGATGATATACTGGCTTAAAAACTCCTGGAAGAGCTGGTGTA
This sequence comes from uncultured Niastella sp., assembly GCA_966212235.1. Classification (GTDB taxonomy): domain Bacteria; phylum Bacteroidota; class Bacteroidia; order Chitinophagales; family Chitinophagaceae; genus Niastella. The sequence goes on from CBIHPP010000011.1 coordinate 293,461, forward strand.
GCTCTTTGTTATTGCGATTGCATTTACAGCCATTGGTGCGGCATTTATAGTAGTAGAATACCAACTCCTTCTTTTCTTTTTTGGTGATCTTGGTTCTTATATAACCAGTAAAGGGGTGGCCACACTGGTCACACTTAACAAACACCTTCAGTGGTAAATAGTCATTTTCGGTTTTATGCGGTACGCCATAATTGGGATTTGCCTGGTGAATACCGTTCGCTTTTAAAAATATATCCTGGCTGATCAGCTTTTCATGGGTGCTTTCAACAACTTTCCCATCCAACAGACCGTGGTTGATGATGCCACAATAGAAAGGTCTTTTAAATATCTTGGTTAGCTGCTGCTTGTACATGGGTACGCCCATTGCTCTTAACCGGTCAATGATCTCTTCATTTTTCATGCCTTCAGATTTCCAGATAAAAGCTTTGCGCAGTTTCTTACCTACTTCATTGACCACTATTTTCCGCTCTCCGTTTATTTTAATGATGTCATACCCCTGCGGTACCCTGGTTGCCCAAATCCCTTGCTGAAACTTGTGCTTCATCCCCGCCACTGCCTTTTCCTTTCGGAGCTGGTTATCATATTCACTAAACAACAACTGGATATTTTGATGCAACACGCCACTGGAGTTGGTTGTATCAGAAGGTTGGGTAACGGCATACACGATTACCCCATATTTCTCCCGTAGGTCCTGGGCTAGTTTAATAGCCGCTCCTCCGGTACGACTGAAACGGTCAACCGAATACACCAAAACGCGGCTGACCTTGCCTTTATATTTTTTGATAAAATCCAGCATCCGCTGGAATTCCTTTCTTCCATCGGATTTAGCAGATTCATACGTGCCACCAAAGCTTTCGAGTATCTTCCAGCTATTGCGGTCGGCACATTCCTGTATGGCCTTTTGCTGGGTTTGCAGCGACATGTTTTTTTCCGCCTGCTCTTTACTGGAAACACGGGTATAGGCAACAACCATTTCACTGGTAACCATTTTGGTGACCTTGCGGGCACGACGACCGAAGCCGGAAAATTTATCTATATTCATATGGAAGGGGTTTATTAGGGTAAATGTATCACGAGAATAATATCAGGCAGCTTGCTTCCTGCTATCCTCTAAATTTACTATTTGTTGATTATCATTACAAGGCGGTGAATTTTTTCGCAAAAGCTCATACAATAATTTAGCAAATAAATGAATAGCATAGACCGTTTCGTGTGCCTGTTCATCACTTAAGGTCAGTCCTGAGAGCTCACATAGTTTCTCTTTGGTTAAAGGTTTGTGCTCAGGATTAATTAATCGTACAACTCCGGATTCAGTTCGTTTTTTTTCCATAGAAATTGGCTTGTTATTGCTGTATTAGATTTATAAGAACATATTTATTAAAAAAAATCAAGCGCCCAATTGCTTCAGTTTTTCGTTGACTGCTGCTTCAATCAGCGCTTTAACACTTTTTATGATTTCAGGTTTATTTTTATAATGCGTTTTTAGTGTTGCCTCCAATTCTTTTTTATAGGAACCATCCAGCCAATCAATCAGGGTGGGAAAAGTATAGGTCAGGTAAGGCTCCGGAATTAGCTTACGGTAATGTTCATAAGCAGTCAATTCCTCTTTTAGCTTAACAGTTAAATGCTTTTCCCAACCGGTAAATAATAATTGAGCAGCTTTATACAGCCGGGCAACGGTTGCATGCGACTGTTGAAAGTCCAGGACAGTGGTCAATTCATCATTGGTTTTGAGAATGGCCAAACGCAATTTGGGTTTCAGGTAATTTTCCAACGTTTCCAATATAGCAGTAGAATAGATCTCGTATTTATGTTTCAGTCCTTTCAACTCGTAATCGTTTAGCGTTTGACTGGCTTCGTACTGGATGACTTTACGTAAAGCCTTTTCTTCAAATGCCAATAGCCCCGGAGTTACTTCCTCCAGATTCAAATAATATAACCCATACTTGCTTTTAAGTTGCATGTTCTTCCGGTTATAGGTAACCTGGATGTACAGGGGAAAATATACTTCACCTTTATCTCCTGCGGCAGGCTCCAACAATCGGTTCAGGAAGAATTTTATGGTAATCTTTTTTTGTTTTTGAACAGGTTCCATAATCCGAATATAAATGTTTTTTTAAACAACAAAATATAATAACTTCATAAAAGAGATATTTTTTTGATTGCTATGCGAAGGGTCGGGCTTTGAGCATCTGGATAAAATTGAAATAGATTAGATGCGATACAAGATGAATTATACACCCCATAGATTTTAACAAGAGCCCATTTAGAATTGGATTAGATTACCGTTAGAATAGCGTCAAACAATATCATTGAATAGCCATTTTAGATACCTAATCTTATCAAATGAATAAAGTAATTCCTATCCAAACCAGTGAATTGGGTCAATCACACGAACCCGAACTTCAAAAATTACAGGAAGTCATTCGCAAATTAGAGCAAAAGAACAATTTGCAGCATGGTTTACTTAAAGAAGTGGTTGCAGAGAACCAACACTTGCGTAAACTGGTGGCCGAATTGGAAGAACAGCTTACTGGGCAACTAAACAGTGATGGGTATAATGATACTTCCAGTTGGATCAGTAAGATCGTTTTCACCCTGCAACAGGAAAATCGTCCGCTCCGATCCACAACATTAATTGAAATGCTGGCAAAACGGGAATCCACATTGGCCAATCATCACAATAAGGTTCAGTATTTTTCAGCCTTTTTAAGCAATGCTGTTAGTTACAACCGAATCATAAAGCAGAAAGTAATGGGAGTACGGGGTTATTATTACCTGCTGCCGGAATGGGTGGATGACCAGGGAAATGCACAGCCGGAGTACCGGAAAATGATGATCTGAATGATCAACCACAACAGGATCAGATTATGTACAGGTTAAAAACAATTACTGACAATTAAAGACAATTAAGTTCTGGCACTGTACATATCTGGATTAAGTGCCGGTTGCGTAATGAAATTATTTTGATATTGATGCTGCTTTAATATGATTACCATGTGATTGGCATGCGAAACCATGCGATTGGAATGAGTTGCGTTGCCCTAAGACAGATTTACCCTGCTTTAATGATAGCCTGACTGCCCAATAGTGCCAGGGCCGCTTGTAGTTCCTGGTATGGGCCGCTTTTTGATATGATTGCGTCTGCCCCTTCAGGTTGTTGCGCATTAGGATCTCTGAAATCCATCGAATAAGCAATAATTTTAATGCCCGGCCATTTTTCCTTCACAACTTTTATAGTTTCATAACCATCCATTTCCGGCATACGCATATCTAAAATGCAGATGTCGGGGATAATACCTTTAATAAGCAGGTTTAGGAAGTCTTTACCATTGGAAGCTTGCGGTATTACCATGTATCCCCAAAGACTAACTAATTCCTGAAGGCACTTACGGATCAGGGCATGATCGTCTACAATAGCTACTTTTATTTGGTTGGGTTGGTGCATAAAGTTGAGTTTAAGATTGATGAATAGCTGTTAGAGCCAATACTTCAGTTTGCGCAAGTGAATAAAGCTTTTATTAGAGGCGTATTTTCATCCTGTTTTTTAAATGTCCTCCTATATGGTTGATTTCCCTGACATCTATCAAATGGGCTGCTTCAATCAATTTTGAAAGATATAAGTAAAGAGATAGCATATCTTTTTCTATCCCTGCGTCGGACAGGCTTGTTTCTACCAGGGCATGTTCCAAGATGTCGTTTAATTCATTTTTCCATTCAGCCAGTGGTAGGTATTTAAAAAATCTTTTAAAGGCTACATAAGGGTTGGCGTATTCTTTAAATGATAAAAACCGTGGAAAGAAGTCCCAGGGAGTTGAATGCACATGCCAGCCACAGAACAGGTTGGGATTAAAGGAGCTTTCCTTACTAATGGATAGTGGGGATGTTTTGTTTTCCTTGTTTATTAAATATGCTGCATTAATGACAGACTCAATCATTTTAAATTCATAAAGTAAATCTCCCGGATTGTGTTTACGCCAGATAAAGTTGCCGGCAGCGGCTTTCAGCACATCATTTATGCATTTTCGGTGGGAAGGAAGAGCGGCTGAACAGAAAAATTCGGCAATTACCTGGTAAGGATCGGTAATCTCCTGTTTGTACCAAAGAGAGGTTGGTAGATATTCGTGCGTTGCGTTCATATAAGTTAAGGTTTTAGGCGGTGGTGGTGGTTGCAGTTAATGGGAACGTAGTAGTTTGGTTCTTTTGCAAGGCCGTAATTTTCTTGTCATACAGTTTTTCAGCAACAAGTAGCAATTGCTTCACCCTTTTCTTTAAAAGATTGGCTGTTTCTGTTGGTACGGAATAATCTTCTTTATACCGGGCATCGGAATAAGCTTTGTTAAGCAGGTTGAACAGGGCGGTTTCTTGATCCGTACTGCAAGGAAATATGGTGGAAGGAACAAATGAGAAATTCTCAATCAGGGCCAGCAAACGCGAAAGATTATGTGTGGTTGACCGGTAGCTGGTAAATACCCGTAAAAGAGCCATGCAGGTGTGCTGGGTTGCCTGATGTAAGTCAAACATGGCTTTTTCATTCCAGCCATTGTCCAGGCAATAGCAGGCGGTTTTATAAAACTTTTCTGCCGTGCGGAAACATTTGCTCCAGGTGGTTTCTGACTTGGTTTTTGTTTCTTCATACGAAAGTGCTTCCGGCGGGTTGATTAAAGAGTTATTACCGGCATTATATACCAGCACTGCTTTTTGATAAAGTGTAGTGAGAAACCGGCTGTTTTTCGCTATTAATTCATTTACTGAGTCCAGGGATTGTACAATGGCAGTAATTTCACAATCTTGGGAGGCTACGGCTAGATCAATTTTCTGTAGGATTTCATGGTCGGCTAGTTTGTTACCATCATTAGTAATGACCAGCAGGTCAAAAGTGGGTTTTACTGTTTCTTGGTAGTCGTTGCCTTCGGCAAAACAGCTCCAATCCTGGTAGGTGGAGGTGCGATACCCATAGCATAGAATTTTGTCGGGATGGATGGCGGCAGCAATTTTTTGGATAAGTTGGGCTAATAGCGTTACCCGGTTGGGTTGCAAGTTTTTAAATGTGGTGAGCATGGGAATAAAGGTTTTGGTATTATAATAAAAACAAATGCCTTGTGGTAGGGTACGGCTTTCCGCATTAATCAACAGCAAATTACCGGCTGTTGGTACGGTACCGAACCAATTCAACTGTTAGACTACCAGCTTTTTATTGTATTTTACAAGGGCTATAACGGTATAACACCAATACCATAAATTCCATATATTTGAACCATGACAACTACGCATATGCCTGAAAAAGTACATCAAGGACGGGCCGTAAAACGCATACGGGAAATATTACAGGTTAAGCAGGAAACCCTGGCTAGCGAACTCGGCATTAGCCAGCAAAGTGTTTCGCTTTTAGAGACGAAACAAACTATTGACCCGGAAACCCTTGAGAAAATTGCTGAAGTGTTGAAAGTACCGATGGATGCAATTAAGAATTTTAATGAGGAAGCGGCTATAAATAATATCGCATGTAATTTTAATGATAACGCTTCAGTCAATTACAAGCCTGTTTTCAACTCAATGGAAAAATGGTTGGAATCTATTGAAGAAATAAAAAAATTAAATGCCGCGCTGCTAAAGGAAAAGGATGAAAAGATTGCGCTGCTGGAAAAGATGTTGAGTGAGAAAAAGAAGTAGTAATTAGAAAACGATTAATCTGAATTTATAGGAGAGCCGCCTTGTTAGGTGGCTTTTTTGATGGCAATTGTACCCAGATGTCAGCTCCGATTTTTTTGAAAAATTCTGTTAGTAAGTAGTTAGAGAGTGATAATATAAAAAAATTAAATGACGAGTACTTCAGAGTTGCGCTGAATAAAAGAGAATAAGTATGTTTTGATCGACAATTGCTCGACTAAAAATAGTGACTCTTAATTTTTAATTAGTTATACGGTTCCGCCGATTCTGCTTGGAACCTCATATTAAGACTGCCAGCAATGAGTATCCCATCGGCCAAGTACATGTTGTTAATGTGCAGGGTAGGATGGGAGATGTTGATGGAAGAATACAGGTTCCTTGGAGCTGGAACTTATGTCCATTATTTGGATTTCTGTTTGCCTATTTTCTAACGAATGAACCCATAACGATTTATACTATTGCTGGGACAGTTCTAGTGATCGGTGGACTTTACTTAGGCAACAAGAAAAGTACAACTACGAAGGAATAAGATTTATGAAAAAAAAGCCAGCGAATACTGAAGAGAATAGCTAATCCTTCACAAACCCTCTCCGGGCGGCAAACATACGGTTTGAATTCTCCAGCCCCAATTCCTATAATTAATGGTATAATTTAAATTTTATATAAAAATAGCTTTTGAGTTTAGAAATCCTGTATCTTAGCATTCAACTTTGTTGAATAGTGGTGAACAAAGGAGTAAAATTAAATTGATTCATAATGGATGAATTGCAGTTAGAAGAAAGGCTGAATAAATTAAATATTGGAGATCGGATCAAAGCGTTGCGGATAGCTCAAAAGAGGACCATGCAGGAAATTGCGGAAGCCAGTGACTTATCAAAAAGCATGATCTCTAAAATTGAGAACAATAAGACGGTGCCTTCTGTAGCCGCATTGGTAAAAATAGCCCAGGCGCTGGGTACTAATATATCGAGTTTATTGGAACAGGAGGGCTTTTTGAATGCGATACTCACTACCAGGCAAAAAGCGAGGGAAAACCTGACCCCAACCGACAAAGGTTACTTAATCTATCCCTATGCTTCGGGCTATCATGAAAAAAAAATGCAGCCCTTTTTGTTTGTAGCAAGAAAAGGTGAGGTAGTGCCCCATGAATTATCACACGAAGGAGAAGAGTTTATTTTTGTTATTAAGGGGCAAATGAAGATGCAGGTAGGTGAAACGGAGCACTTACTAAATTCGGGTGACAGCCTGTATTTCAATTCTGTGCAAAAACATGGCATTATGCCGGTTTCTGATGAGGTGATGTACCTGGATATATTCGTTTAATCACATCAACACTTTTATGCTGAATTTTTAAACCAGATTTCGGGTAACGGATATTCCATGCCTGTAGGTTTTTTAATACTTCAATTATTTTTTATTCATCTCCACAATTATTGCGTATGATCTGATAACTTTTCTTCATCCATTAATATAACGATTGCTTTTCAAAAAGGGCTTTATAGTTCTAATGGGAATGTATTGCCATTGCCCGACCTGACTCACTTTTTAAAACTGCCATATGAGTAATATTATAAAAATAAGATTCTTAACCCCTGATACCAGGTTATTACTTCATTGCCTGTCATTTATAATTATTTTTTTACTGGCTTTATGCCTTGAGGCTTCGGCACAGCAAATAACAGTTACAGGCAAAGTAACTTCAGGTGACAGCGCTTTAGCAGGCGTAACCGTCACCGTTAAAAATAACAAAAATAGTACGCAAACAGATGTTTTGGGAAGTTATACCATCACTGCTGATCCCGGCAGCACATTGATATTCTCTTATATTGGCTTTATTACGCAGGAAGTGGCAGTGTCAAACAGGTCACTTATTAATATTGGCTTGCATGCCGGTAATCTGCAACTCAATGATGTAGTAGTGATAGGTTATGGAACACAGCGAAAAGGGAATATTACTGGTGCTGTAAGTGTTATTAAAACTGCTGACCTGATGCGCACACCTTCGCCCACCACTTCAGGCGCTTTGGTAGGAAAGGTTCCCGGTATTACTGCACGGCAAACAACAGGGCGGCCCGGCGCAAGCACTACCATCCAGATCAGGAACCTGGGCAGTCCTTTATATGTGATTGATGGCGTACCACAAAGCGAAGGTCAGTTCAATAATATCGCCATGGAGGATATTGAAAGCATTTCGGTGTTAAAAGACGCATCAGCTTCTTTATATGGTTTCCGTGCATCTAATGGCGTTGTGTTGGTGACCACGAAAAAGGGTAAAAGCGGAACGCATGGTACGATAAGCATTAATACATATTACCAGCTTCAAAATGTTACCCGGTACCCCTCGGCATCTAATGCCTATACCTACATGCGTGCCCTGGCAGAGGCTGAACAGAACGAGGGCAAGCCTGTTTCCATTACACCCGAAACTTTGGAGAAATGGAAAGAAGGGACCGAGCCCGGATACCAGAGCACGAACTACCGGGATTTTATCATTCAAAAAAATGCACCTCAGAAATATATAAATCTGAACGCCAGCGGCGGAACTGATAAGATAAATTATTATTTTTCATTGGGTGGCCTGAAACAGGAGGGGATTTTAAAACAATACAATTTCAGTCGGTATAATTTTCAAACGAATGTAGAAGGCACCATCATCAAAGGGCTGAAAATAGGCACGCAATTAAGCGGACGTATTGAATCTCGTAACGAACCGGCTTCTACGACTAATGGAAACACCTACGACAATCCGTTTTTAGCTATTCTAACCATGTGGCCTACAGAACGGGTGTATGCCAATGAGAACCCCGACTATATCAATGCAGATGTAAACAATCCTTCGCGAAATCCTTTGATATATGATGAGAAAGTGATTGGGAAACAGGAAAATACCTGGAATAATTTTGGCGGTATTTTTTATACAACGATCGAACTGCCTTTCGGCTTGTCGGCCAAAGCTACTTACTCCTATAACTTTAAGCAAAATAAGAACGAACTACAGCGCAACTCCTTTAATTTTTATTCTTATAAACCGGCTACGGATACATATGTTTCTGTTCCCTTCAATCTGGCATTGCGTAATAAGAGCAGGCAGGAAATAAAAGAAACTTTTGCGCAGGTACAATTGAATTATACAAAATCATTTGCAGCGCATTCCATGGCTGCTATGGGCGCCTATGAGTATGCCAGTTCCACCGATCAATCTTTAAGCATTAATGGCATTCCCCCCACTAATTATAGCCCGTTGCTTAGGTTATTAGACATTAATGGTCTTACAGATCTCTATACTATTACCAAACGCGGCTCTGTTATAGGAAGATTTAATTATGATTACAAACGAAGATATTTCCTGGAAATATTGGGCCGTTATGACGGGTCCCATATTTATCCCCCGGGAAAAAGGTGGGGTTTATTTCCTGGAATTACCACCGGCTGGAGAATCTCTGATGAGCCATTTTTTGGCGACAGACTTCGCAGCATAGTAAATAATGTAAAACTGCGGGCATCGTGGGGTAAAACAGGCCAGGAGCGGGGCGTTAATGCATTCGAGTATCTTCCGGGCGGTGATTTTGGAAGTGGTAGTTATGTTTTCGACGGCGGGCTTGTTACAGGCATTGATGTGCGCGGCTTACCCGTCACCAATATTACATGGGTTACCAGTACTACCAAAAATATCGGGCTTGACCTCGCATTCTTTAATAATAAACTCACAGCAGAGTTTGATGTATTCTCCAGGGAGCTAACAGGGATACCTGCTCCAAAGTATGATGTATTGCTGCCTAGTGAAGTTGGATATAGTTTGCCGAATGAAAATTTAAACGCGGAAAGAACGCAGGGCATTGAAGGGATTATAACCTACACCAATAGGACCGGCATAATTGGTTATTCAGTTAGTGGTAATGCAACACTGGCCCGTCGAAAGATCATGAATTTGTATAAACCAAGGTTTGGCAATTCGTGGGATCAATACAGAAACCAGGTTGACCATCGTTGGGCAGATGTGCATTGGGGCTACCAGGTGACGGGACAGTTTGAATCGGTGGAGCAGATCAAAAACTATACGGTGAATAACGATGGGCAGGGGAACAGGACCCAATTGCCGGGCGATTTGATTTTTAAAGATGTAAATGGTGATGGGCTCATCAGCAACCTCGATGAACGCCCGATCGGATATGCCGGTTTGGATGGAGGCACTTTTGGCGGCAATAATCCTTATATGAGCTTTGGCATGACAGCTAGCGTAAATTATAAAGGATTCAGTCTTACTACTGATTGGGCCGGCGCTTCTATGCAATCATATTACCGCATTTTTGAACTGGCTATTCCTTTCCAGGCCATTCATAATTCACCCGAATACCTATTCAATGATCGTTGGCACCGCGAAGACCTGTTCGATCTAAATAGCAAATGGATCCCGGGAAAATATCCACCTATTCGCAGGACAGGTTCGGGCAACCATACTAATTATACAAGACATAGTGATTTCTGGATCACTAACATCACTTATGTACGCCTGCGAAACCTTGAGCTGATGTATACTTTTCCTAAAAAGCTCGTGAGCAAAGCGCATCTTACCGGCATAAGAGTGTATGTGAGCGGCACAAATGTGCTCACCATTGATAATGTAAAGCATATTGAAATGGATCCCGAAATATCACTGAACAGTGGATTGGTTTATCCGGTAGTAAAGCTTTACACGTTCGGCATTAACATAACTCTTTAAAGATATTGTATGAAGAATATGTTCAAATATTTAGTCGGGACCGTTTTCGCAATAAGTGTTTTCTCCTGTAAAAAAGATGATTTACTGGATACTGAATCGCAAACGATTTTTACGGATGAACAAATATGGAAAGACCCTAAATTGATAACTGCTGTATTGGCGAATTTATACGATCGCTTACCCAAATATGCATCTTTGGCCCTTGGCCCTGAAAACTTTACCATATTCGACGAGGCAATGTGGTCGGGGTTAAACAACAACGACCTTGAAGTAAGAAATAACCTGGTTAACTATGGTTTTGACCGCTGGCGCATTTGGGATTATAATTACATAAGGGATATAAATGTAGCCATTGACAACATTACAGGATCAGCCTCCGTAGAACTTACACCCACCCTTAAAAATCAGTTCATTGCAGAACTGCGTTTTTTACGGGCCATGGATTATTTTGAAATGGTAAAAAGAATGGGTGGCGTACCTGTTATTGCCAGCCAGTTGATCTATGATGGCAAAGGCGATCCCGGTTCCCTGCAACAGCCGCGGAACAAAGAAGAGGAAGTGTATGATTTTATTGCCAGTGAAGTGGATGCCATTAAAAACGTTTTGGCTAATGCAGGAAGCAAAAGAAGAGCAAATAAGTATACAGCGCTTGCGCTGAAAAGCAGGGCGATGTTGTATGCCGGTTCTTTAGCCAGGTATAATAATGAAGCAGGTTTTACTAAAAGTTCACTTCCGGGTGCAGAAGTAGGAATGTCGGCGTCAAAAGCTGCCGGTTATTACCAGAAATCATTAGATGCTTCCAGGGAAATCATTGACAATGGCGGCTATTCGCTTTATAAAACCAATCCTAATTTGGGTGAAAATTTCTATGATGCCGTCGTAAATAAAAATGGCAATGTGGAGGTTATCATGGCTACGGATTACCTTAAATCGCAGGGAAGAAGACACACGTTTACTTTTAACAATATTCCCCGTTCTTTATTTGAAGAAGCCGGCCAGGGATCTTCTAATACGTCACCTTCGTTAAACCTGGTGGAAAGTTTTGAATACCTCGACGGCTCACCCGGAACATTAAAAGGTGTAGGCACCGGTAGCAATACAGCTGCAGGACAGGCAAACTGGATATATTATTCAAATCCCCAGGATATATTTGCCAACAAAGATGCAAGGCTATACGGCACTGTTATGTATCCCGGTTCTTCGTTTACCGGAAAGCCGTTGAAAATGCAAGCGGGGGTGTATGTTTGGAACGCAACCGCTATCAAATACGATAGGGTAGAAGGGGCACTCAATAGCAATCATTCCGATGGCAGGATCCTTACCGGTTTAGACGGGCCACATCGTACTACCACATTTGTATCCAATACCGGTTTTTATATGCGCAAGTATATCGACGTCACGCCCGGCGCCAGTACATTGGCTGCTCAAAGCGATACATGGTGGGTTGTGTTCCGTCTTGGTGAAATTTATTTAAATGCTGCTGAAGCAGCATTTGAGCTCGGATTAAATCCCGATGCGTTAAATTACATAAACAAGATCAGGGAAAGGGCCGGTTTTCCTGCTAACAGCCTTAACATGTTGACCATCCAAAAAATTCAAAATGAAAGAAGGGTGGAACTGGCGTTTGAAGATCATCGCCTTTGGGATGTTATAAGATGGAGAATTGCCGATAAAATATGGGATGGAACAACAGGCAATACCAATGCAAACATATATGCCCTCTATCCATATAGGATAGTTCGTCCCGGCCATGCGAACGATGGTAAATATGTGTTCGATAAAATAGTTGCGCCACGGTTTAAGGTGCCGCGTTTTTTCAGACCGGGTAATTATTATTCTTCTATTGCCCAAAGCGTACTGGACAATAATGCTACAATTATCCCTAATCCTTTTCATTAAAGCCTAATTCATGAAGCCATATATATATATTACTCTATCTGCATTTTACATCCTGATATTATCCGCCTGTGAAAAAGACAATGTAAAAGAACCAACATCAGCACTTACCGGCAGGCTTGTTTATCTGGGTCAACCGGTAGGTCTGCGCTCTTCCGGCGTTCAGTTTGAGCTATGGCAATCAGGGTTTCAGCTATACAGTAAAATACCGCTTACTATTGCACAGGATGGAACATTCTCCGCCTTGCTTTTTGATGGCGATTATAAGTTAGTAAGAACGCCAGGGGCCGGCCCGTGGGCAGATAATACAGACACTATTAATGTACCGCTTAAAGGAGCGGCGGATGTAGATGTACCGGTACAGCCTTACTTTTCGATTAAAAATGCAGCTTTCGAAAAAAATGGGTCCGCAGTAAAGGCCACATTCACCATTGAAAAAAATACAGGTACTAAAAGCCTGGAACTGGCGAGGCTTTATATTGGGCCAAACATCATTGTAGATCAGAACAACAATTCGGCTACTGCACAGGTTTCAGCTGGTGCGATAACTATAGGTCAGCTGGTAACCCTAAACGTTAATATACCTTCAGGCATAGTAAATGAAACCTTCATCTTCGCAAGAGTAGGTGTTAAAACAACAGGGGTAGCAGAACTATTGTATACAGAACCGCAGATGATACAATTGAAGTAAAATAGAAAAAAGACCCTTTAATAGTCAATAATAATAATGGTTTTAAAAAGAAAAGACATGCTTAAAAAATGTTTATTTAAATACAGGTTTATAATTTTTATTGTCCTTTATAGCCTTCCCGTTTTTATATCGGAAAGTTTTGCGCAATCAAACGTAAACGAAAACGGTGCGGTTATCAATGTTGACCTGAAGAGATCCATAGGGCCTATGTACCCGGCATGGGCCTGGTTTGGGTATGACGAACCCAACTACACTTATATGAAAGACGGAACAAAGCTTCTTTCAGAAATCGCAGCTTTATCTCCTGTACCTGTATATGTACGGGCGCATAGCTTATTGGTTACCGGTGATGGAAAGGCTGCTTTAAAATGGGGATCCACCAACGCTTATACCGAAGATGCCAATGGAAAAGCAATTTATAACTGGACGATCATTGACAGCATATTCGATACGTATATACAACGGGGAATGAAGCCGCTGGCTCAAATCGGATTTATGCCACAGGCCTTATCTACAAAACCCGAGCCCTATCGTCACTACTGGAAACCCGGCGATCCATATACCGACATTATAACTGGTTGGGCTTACCCACCTAAAGATTATAAGAAGTGGGCGGAACTCATTTACCAATGGGTAAAACATTCAGTACAACGTTATGGTCAAAAAGAAGTGGAAAGCTGGTATTGGGAACTTTGGAATGAACCCAATGGGCATTATTGGAAAGCCAGTATGCAGGATTTTTTTAAACTCTATGACTATACAGCTGATGCCGTAAAGCGGGCATTACCCACAGCTAAAATAGGCGGTATCAATATTGCCGGAACCGGTGGTCAGGGTGCTCAAAAATGGTTGCATGCTTTTGTGAAGCACTGTTTTCAGGACACCAACTATGTTACCGGGAAAAAAGGCGCTCCTGTTGATGCCTTTCTGTTTCATGCCAAAGGCTCACCAAAGCTCATCAATGGCCATGTTAGAATGAATATGGGAACCCAGCTAAGGGATATTGAAGCCGGTTTTAAACTGGTAGCTTCTTACCCGCAGTTAAAAAATATTCCGATTATCATTGGCGAATCCGACCCCGAAGGCTGTGCGGCCTGTGGCATGCACACGAATCCTGAAAATGCCTACCGCAATGGCACTATGTATTCCAGTTATACGGCAGCATCATTTGCGCGTAAGTATGCACTGGCCGATTTATACAAAGTAAATTTCAAAGGCGCAGTATCCTGGTCGTTCGAGTTTGAAGACCAGCCCTGGTTTTTTGGCTTTCGCGATCTGGCTACCAATGGGGTAGATAAACCGGTGTTGAATGTATTTCGCATGTTTGGCATGATGAAAGGCAACCGGGTACATGTCACATCCAATCATGCTTATGATCTTCGTACTGCTGTAGATTCAAGCTTTAGAAGATCATATGCTGATATCAATGGTATGGCCTGTAAAGACGCCAGCGAAGCTACTGTGTTATTGTGGAACTATCACGACGATGATATAAAAGCCGGTGCCGAAACCGTAACGGTACAATTAAAAGGCCTGCCTGCCAGGCAGGTATTGTTACAACACTACCGGATTGATAGTGCACATAGTAATTCATATGAGCTGTGGAAAAAAATGGGTTCGCCACAAAATCCTTCAGTAGAGCAAATAGCCGACCTGGAAAAAGCAGGACAACTGCAATCGGTTGGTTCACCTGAATGGGTAAAAGCCAGTAACGGAGAAGCCACTATAAAACTGGTATTGCCACGACAAGGTGTTTCATTACTAAAACTTGATTGGTAGGTTGGTGAGTGATAAACAAATAAGTACTTATATAAAGCATATATCAATATGAAAATTCAGGCAATCAGAACAAAATTGTATCAGTGGCAAGGCCCTGTAAAAACAAGCGATACCATCTTTGCAACACCTTTAAGTGCGCTGCCATTTCAAAATGATGCCCAGGCTCCCTTTCGTTTTTTTAGCTGGCTGGTAGTGGAAGTAATAACCGATGAAGGCCATGTAGGATATGGCAATGCCGGTTTATGTGCGGATATTACCAAACAAATTATTGATTCAAAACTTTCCTCCCTGTTGCTGGGTGAAAATCCTTTGAATACCGAATACCTGTATGAAAAAATGTATCGTTCCACCATAGCCTATGGAAGAAAAGGCGCGGTATTGGCTGCGATCAGCGCTATTGATATTGCTTTGTGGGATATAAAAGGACTGGTGATGAACCAACCTGTATTTATGCTGCTGGGCGGGCGTACGAAACCTACCATTCCTACTTACTACAGCCGTTTGTATACCCGTAACCTGAACAACTTGCAGGCCGAAGCTGATCATTTTAAAAAGGAAGGCTTCACCGGTATGAAATTGCGTTGCGGTTATCCTATGACAGAAGGAATGAAAGGATTAAAGAAGAATGTGGAGATGGTAAAAGTGGTAAGGGAAACGGTAGGCGATGATGTGGACATTATGCTGGAGGCTTACATGGGCTTTAATTATGCCTATGCCCGCCAACTGTTGAAAGAAATGGAACCTTATAATCTTCGCTGGGCCGAAGAGTTGTTGTTGCCTGATGAGATCCACAACTTCGCAAAATTGAAACAAAACACGGCTATTCCGCTTTCGGGCGGCGAACATGAATATTCCCGGTACGGCTTTCATGATCTGTTACAGGCAAATGCACTGGATATTTTTCAATTCGATACGAACAGGGTTGGAGGCTTTACTGAAGCGCAAAAAATATGCAACCTTGCCCTGGTGCATGGGGTAGAGGTCATTCCTCATGGCGGTCAAATGCACAACCTCCATGTGGTAATGAGCTCATTTGCCAGTCCGATGGCTGAATACTTTCCTCAAACTGAAATTGAAGTAGGCAATGAAATGTTCTGGTATATATTCGATGGCGAGGCAATTGCTCAAAATGGTCAGCTTCAATTGGACGATAATAAACCGGGCATGGGATTAACCCTGAAAAACGAATACCTCCATCAATTTAATATAATAGAGCACGAGGCTTCCAAATAGGCAAGTTAAATAAAACACTTTATGCAAACCAGGATTTTAGATCTTTTTAAGTTGAATGGACAGGTCGCTTTGGTGATAGGTGGTAACCGTGGGCTGGGATTATCCATGGCAAAGGCGTTGGCTGAATCCGGAGCTTCCATTTCTATAGCAGCCAGGGACGAAAAAACAAATGAAAAGGCAGCGGGCGAAATACGCTCGGAATATAAAGTCGATTGTATCGACCTCTATTGCGATGTGACCAATGAACAAAGTGTTAAAGAGGCAGTAGAAAAAACCATCCGTCAATTTGGTAAGATCGATATTTTGATCAATTCCGCAGGCATTAATATTCGTGGCGCCATCGAAAATTTATCAGTAGAAGAATTTAATAAAGTGCAACAGGTGAATGTAACAGGTACCTGGCTGGCATGCCGCGAAGTATTACCGGTAATGAAAAAGAATAGGTATGGGCGAATTATTAACATAGGCTCCATGCTTTCTGTAACAGCCATACCTGAGCGAACACCCTATGCAACCAGTAAAGGCGCTATCCTGCAATTAACCCGTTCCTTGGCCATGGAAGTAGCCAATGACGGAATTACAGTAAATGCTGTATTGCCGGGGCCTTTCGCCACAGACCTTAATCTTCCGTTACTCAATGATCCTGAAAAATATAAAGCATTTATTTCCAAAGTACCTATGGGCCGTTGGGGCGAACTCCACGAGATCGGAGGCATTGCCTTGTACCTGGCCAGTGCGGCCTCCAGTTATACAACAGGAAGTTGTATATCGGTAGATGGCGGATGGGTGGCTGTTTAATTATTTATTTATAATTACAATGTATGCAAGGGAATATTCGAATTGTACAAATAAGCCATCCGCAACACGGAAGGAAACTGGCTATTGTTCACGAACCATTTTTGATCTTATTAAATAAGGTCAACTCGGTTTATCAGTTGGCGTTGAAAGCCATTGATTCGGGAGCGGATATCAAATCATTTACAGAGGCGCATGTTTCCGATACAAGGTTAACATATGACCCCATTTATCAGGGGCGCAGCGAATGGAGGTTGCTGCCTTCATTCGACTGTCCTGAAAACCCTTTTGCCTGCCTGGTATCGGGCACCGGCCTCACGCATAAGAACAGTGCCCTTAATCGCCAGATGATGCATCAGAGGGAAGGTGGGGCGCTTACAGACAGCATGAAAATGTATCAATGGGGGCTCGAAGGCGGTCAACCGGCAAATGGACAAATTGGTACGCAGCCCGAGTGGTTTTATAAAGGCACAGGCGCCATTTTAAAAGCGCATGGCGAACCTTTGTCGGTACCTGCTTATGCCGATGACGGGGGAGAAGAACCTGAAATAGCGGGTGTTTATATCGTAGATAAGAATGGATCTCCCTGCCGGATTGGATTTACCACAGGAAATGAGTTTTCCGACCATGTGATGGAGCGAAAGAATTACCTGTACCTGGCCCCTTCCAAATTGCGTAATTGCGCCATCGGTCCCGAACTGGTGATCGATGTGAACTTTACCGATTTACAAGGAACCGTTCAGGTACACCGGAACAGGCAGGTACTTTGGTCTGCACCCATTCAAACCGGTGAAAAGAACATGGCCCATTCGCTGGCAAATCTTGAATACCATCATTTCAAGTATGACGAACATTGCGTGCCGTTGCAGGCCCATGTTCATTTTTTTGGAGCCGATGCTTTTAGCTTTGGCGCTGATGTACAATTAACAACAGGTGATGAAATGGAGGTAAGATGGCAGGGAATGGGGCGTTCATTAATAAATCCGGTTCGAATAGAAACAAGGAAAGAAGAATTCGTAAAAGTGAGATCAATTTAAGTGTAGGAATAGCCATTCCATCTAAATATTTGCGCCAGCCATATGAATAATATTTCAGGATCATTTACAGAGAATAAGCCGCTGCGATTGCGGTGGCTGATGATTGGCTTTGCATTTTTGGCCACGGTGTTAAATTATATCCATCGGCTTTCATTTAATTATTTAAGCGCCGATGGCGATTTACGTAAGTTAATTCCAGATGATGCCTTTGGCTATATAGGAACGGCTTTCTTCATTGCTTATATGTTGTCGAATGCTTTTTCTGGTTTATTTATTGACCGGGTAGGCACAAGAATAGGCTATTCTATCTGCATGGCCTTCTGGACAACAGCGGGTCTTTTTCATGCTTTTGCTGTTACCCCCTTACAATTTGGCATTTGCCGCTTTTTATTAGGCATTGGCGAAGCGGGTAACTGGCCCGCAGCTTTAAAATTGACCGGCGAATGGTTTCCACCCCATGAACGGTCAACAGCCTCCGGAATTTTTAACAGCGGTTCTGCCCTGGGAGCTATTATTGTTCCTCCATTGGTAGCTGTAATGGCTACCAGCTATGGCTGGCAATATACTTTCCTCATACTGGCTGCATTCGGATATTTATGGCTGTTTGTTTTCTGGTTTGTTTATTACACTCCGGGCCAATCGGCGGCAGCATCAAAAGCGCGGGTTATCCCTGCATTCAAACTATTAAAAAACAAGTTTGTTTCGAGATTGCTGCTGGCCAAAATATTTATTGAACCTGTATGGTATTTTGTAACCTTCTGGATAGGCCGTTATCTTGCCGACGTGCACCATTGGGATCTAAAACAGATCGGATGGTTTGCCGTGATCCCTTTTGTCATGGCAGATGCAGGCAATATCGTTGGTGGCTATTTCACTCAATTCATCATTAAAAAAGGAATGCCCATTCCGGCGGCACGAAGGCTGGCTTTAGGTTTGTCGGGCGTCCTTATGGCAGTGCCATTGTTGTTAGCGCCTTTTATTGTTTCTACTCCAATGACCGGCCTTATAGTTTTTGGTTTGTCGGGCTTTGGTTATACATCATATACAGCCAATGCACTAGCCCTTACAGCGGATGTGGTTCCCAAAAGTGCATCCGCGTCGGCCTGGGGCCTGGCGTGCATCGGTAATGGTATTGGTGGCGCTATTTTTCAAACCGTATCGGGCGTAACCTTACAATCATTTTCAGCATCATCAGGATACGTTGCTGCCTACAATATTTTATTCCTGGGATTTGGGGTTTTGGTGGTCATAGGCATCTTGATCTTATTGTTTTTATCAGGGCCCTTTGTACAAAACAAGGCATTACATGAATATGCGGAGGGTAATTTAAAATAACACGTATGAATTATACAATAACCGGCTCCAATTTTACAGGATATGCACAAAGTGCAAAAGGCAGCGCATCTTTCCAGGCTTTTTCTACAGCAGCTAATGCATACCTGGAAGGGGATTTTTATTATGCCACCGGAGAAGAACTGGACCATGCCTTGCAGCTGGCACAAAAAGCGTTTACTGTTTATCAAAAAACGTCCTTTAAGGAACGTGCCCTCTTTTTGCATGCCATAGCAGAAGAAATTATGGCGCTCGGCGATGAACTGATCGAACGTTGCAAAGCAGAAACAGCCTTGCCTGAAGCCCGTATCATAGGCGAAAGAGGACGTACCTGCAACCAGTTAAAAATGTTTGCGCAATTATTACAGGATGGCTGGTGGGTTGATGCCCGCATTGATACTGCACAACCACAACGGCAACCGGTTTCAAAACCTGATATCAGAAGAATGTTGATACCCGTTGGACCGGTAACTGTTTTTGGGGCCAGTAATTTTCCATTGGCGTTTTCAACAGCCGGCGGTGATACCGCTTCGGCATTGGCGGCCGGATGTCCGGTGATCGTAAAAGCGCATTCCTCGCATCCTGGTACAAACGAGCTGGTAACGGTTGCTATTGTAAAAGCCGCCCAAAGGACCGGCATGCCGGAAGGCGTATTTTCTTCCTTGTATCTTCCCCATTCCAATGTAATAAGGTTGGTGCAGCACCCGGCTATCAAAGCGGTTGGCTTCACCGGTTCACGGGATGTAGGTATGAGGTTGTTTCAAGCTGCTGTATCTCGTCCTGATCCTATTCCCGTTTATGCAGAAATGAGCGCTGTAAATCCTGTAGTGCTGTTGGAAGGCGCATTGCAGACCGGAGGAGAACAAATAGCAAAAGACCTGGCTGCTTCGCTAACAATGGGTGCCGGGCAGTTTTGCACCAATCCCGGTTTGATATTGACGATAGATAACGAAGCTTCAAAAAAGTTTCTTCCATTACTGGCTGAACAGATAAAGGCTGGTACACCAGCCACTATGCTGAACAAAAATATTTGCAACACTTATAACGAAAATATTAGCCTGCGGCAAAAAGCAGCTGGGATAAGCGTTCTGGCAAAAGCTTCCAAAGAAGCAGCTGAGGCACGGTATGAAGCACAAACTGCAGTTTTTACTATAACTGCCAATCGTTTTCTGACACAAAAACAATTGACAGAAGAAATTTTTGGTCCTTCTTCGCTGGTAGTCTTGTGCAACAACGAAAAGGAGTTACATGCTGTATTGCAATCTTTGGATGGACAATTAACTGCAACTGTTCATGCCACTGCTGCCGATGAACACAGCATTCAACCCGTAATTGATATCATTACACAAAAGGCCGGACGCATTATATATGGCGGTTATCCAACCGGCGTGGAAGTTTGCCATGCTATGCAACACGGAGGCCCTTTCCCTTCCACTACGGATGGTCGTACTACATCGGTTGGTACGGCAGCTATCTATCGCTTTGTTCGGCCGGTGGCTTATCAGGATTTTCCCGAACATTTATTGCCTGCGGCTTTACAGAACAGCAACCCTTTAAAGATCGTAAGGCTTGTTGATGGCGAATGGACTAATAAGCCTGGTGTAATTAAATAATAATTGTTTCAAAATTCCTTAAATGACTTGTATGTTCTCATTACGATACCTGATGGTGGTTGCAATTTGTTTTCAAACGGCAGTCAGCTTTGCACAAACCAAAACAAACACAAGCACCATCAAACCCGTTCATCCATTACCAGGAAAAGGATTGCGGCAACATGATTTTTTATATACAGGCGAATGGGACTACCGTAAGCCCGTCCAAACCATTTACCTGGTACGTAAAGGAAAAATTGCCTGGACCTATGATATTCCTCTTCACGATCCGGCAACAAGGGAGATGGAAGAACTGGGCGATGCTACCATGCGGCCGAATGGCAATATCGTATTTTGCCGGAAAACGGGCGCCAGTGAAGTGACACCTGGTAAAAAGCTGGTGTGGAACTATGAAGCGCCCAAGGGAACAGAGATCCATTCGGTACAACCGCTGGAAGAGGATCATGTTTTAATGATCATTAATGGTGCTCCTGCCAGGGCATTATGGATCAATATCCAAAACAATCAAACTGAAAAAGAACTGGTACTGCCCACCGGAACGCCCCGTCCACATGCACAATTCCGCCGCGTTCGGCTTACTGAAGCAGGCACCATCCTCGCCGCTCATATGGATTCAAATAAAGTGGTTGAATATGATTTAAATGGAAAAGCAATTTGGTTTACCGAAATAAGAGCACCGTGGTCGGCTATGCGATTAAAAAATGGTAACACCTTAATAACAAGTAATCACGGCAATATTGTTGAAGTTAACAAGGAAGGAAAAACGGTATGGGAAGTAACCCAGAAAGATCTTCCTGATTTTAAATTATTCATTCCACAGGTAGCCGTACGTCTGGAGAATGGGAACACCGTGTTCACTAACTGGTGCCCTAATGGGATAAAAAAGCCTGAAGACTGGCCGGGTTCGGTTCAATTAGTAGAAATAACAACTGATAAAAAAGTAGTATGGGCCCTGAGCCAATGGTCTGATCCTGATTTGGGGCCAGCTTCGTCTATTCAGCTTTTGGATGAACCTGTTATTAAAAAAAGCAAGGGTTATTTGAAGCACTACCGGTAGTCAAACTCTGGAACACAAAAAAAACAAACGCATGAAAATTATTCAACGAATAACAAGTATCATCTTTTTGGTTGCTGTACAGGGTAATCTACTCGCACAAACGGTAACAAAGGATCCAGTGCTTTATCTTGACCCCAGCCAGCCAGTAGAAAAAAGAGTTAAAGATTTGATAAGCCGGCTTACGGTAGAAGAGAAAGCGATCCTATTAAATCACCGGGGACCGGTGGTTGAACGTTTTGGTATCAAATCTGACGGATGGAACCAATGCCTGCATGGTGTGTGGTG
The DNA here is from genome assembly GCA_966212235.1 of uncultured Niastella sp. Classification (GTDB taxonomy): domain Bacteria; phylum Bacteroidota; class Bacteroidia; order Chitinophagales; family Chitinophagaceae; genus Niastella. Next base: position 315,569 of record CBIHPP010000011.1, read on the forward strand.
GAACAGACCTGCTACCATGTTTCCGGTATCAATTGCCATGGCAGCCACCTGGAATACAAAACTGATCAATGACGTAGCAACTGTTATCTCAGATGAAGCCAGGGCTATTTATAATGGATGGCATCAGGATACTACTTTTCCCGGCGAAAAGAAAGGGTTGATCTATCGGGCTCCGGTCATCAACATTAGTCGTAATCCATATTGGGGCCGTATTAATGAATGTTATGGGGAGGACCCCTTCTTAACCGGTCGCATGGGCGTAGCTTTTGTAAAAGGTTTGCAGGGAACCGATCCAAAATACCTGAAGTTGGCAGCTACGCTGAAGCATTACGCGGTTAATAATGTGGAAAAAGACAGAATGAAACTTTCGGCGACTGTAAGTGAACGCATGTTGCATGAATTCTGGTTACCGCATTTTCGGGATTGCATTGTAAAGGGTGGCGCACGATCTGTGATGGCTTCGTACAACGCCATTAACGGTGTTCCGAACAACATTAATAGAATGCTGCTGGTCGATATACTTAAAAATAAATGGGGCTTTACAGGTTTTGTGGTTTCTGATTTGGGCGGCGTTAATACAATGGTGAAGGGACATGAAAACGGAAAGATGAGTTTTGAAGATGCCGTAGCCAAATCATTGAATGCAGGTTGTGACTTTTCCGATAAGGAATTTATGGAGTATATACCCGCTGCTGTTAAAAAAGGCTTGCTATCAGAAGAGCGGCTGAACGAAGCATTATATCGCGTAATGCATACCCGTTTTTTATTGGGTGAATTTGATCCTGCATCCATGGTGCCTTACAGTAAGATTTCACCTGCTGTTATTGGCAGTGAAAAACATCGCCAAATGGCTTTAAAAACAGCGCAGGAAGCGATTGTGTTGTTAAGCAACAGGAATAATACATTACCCCTTGATAAAACAAATATAAAAACCATTGCGGTTATTGGCCCGCATGCCGATGTGTTTACTGCCGGTGGTTATAGTGGCAAAGTGAAAGATCCGGTAACGCCTTTACAAGGAATAAAAAACAGGATGCAGCCCGGAACGGAGATCCTGTTTGCACAAGGTGCGCAGATTGCTCCTTCAAAGGACACCACGGCTGCACCTTTCAATAGAGAAGAAGAACTGCAGAAAGCCATTGAAGCTGCGAAAAAAGCCGATGTGGTGATATTGTATATTGGCACTACACTGGCCATTGAAGGGGAGGGGCGCGATCGTACTTCACTCGGGTTGCCCGGTAACCAGAATGAACTGGTGAACGCTGTACTGGCAGTTAATCCACGCACCATCATAGTTGAAATGAATGCCGGTCCCCTTGTCATTCCCGACATAAAAGAAAAAGCGCCGGCTATCATTGAAGCGTGGTGGTTAGGCGAAGAAGGAGGAAATGCGATAGCCGATGTTATTTTTGGCAATGTAAATCCGGGTGGCAAACTGCCGTTAACTGTTTATGCTTCTGAAGCACAGGTGCCTTCGGTAGATGAATATGATGTAACGAAGGGCTTTACTTATATGTACCTGCAAGGTAAACCGCTTTTTGCATTTGGTCATGGGTTAAGCTACACAACTTTTAAGTATAGTGATATGAAGATTTCGTCGAAAAAGATCAAACCCAAAGGTACAATAGTAGTGAGTGTAACTGTACAAAATACAGGCAAAATAGAGGGCGATGAAGTAGTACAGTTGTATGTTCATGATGCAGCATGCAGTGTAAAACGGCCCTCAAAAGAATTAAGAAGTTTCGAAAAAATTAGGTTGAAGGCCGGAGAAAAGAAGAGAATAACCCTTACAATTCCCGCCGAAAAGCTAGCTTTCTATGATGAGAAGTCACATCAATTTTTAACAGAGCCTGGTTTGTTTGATATTATGGTGGGCAGTTCTTCTGAGGATATATGGCTGAAGGATACCATTGAAGTAGTTAATGCATGGTAAATAAAGTATTGCAAAATTTATGTTTCACACTTACTCTGTAAAACATTCATAATAATAAATCTCATGGTTAAGGACAAAGAAATGATTTCTTCTTACATCAATTTAAATCTACTCGCAACAATTATTTTATTATTGTTCACTTTTGAAGGCAGCACACAGGCTCCATCGGGTGATACTACCGGTTTAATATTACTCGAAGGTTTTTCTGCCCGGGTAATTGCAGATAAGCTGGGCAAAACAAGACACCTTGTGATTACTCCGCAAAATGATATTTATGTACGGCTCGCACGGCCGGTGAATGGCAACGGCACGCTGTTGCTGCATGAAGAAAATGGTAAAGCTACTGTGAAGTTTGGGTTTGGTAATTATGGCGGTACTGGTATTTACCTGCGGGATGGTTATTTGTATACATCTTCCAACTCAGAAATATTCCGCTACAAATTAGATGCGAACAATCAGGTAGATACAAATTCAGTTGAACGGATCGTTACGGGGCTGGTTGATAAAGGAACACATGAAACCAAATCCATTATGATGGATGCAGCAGGGAATATGTATATACCAATTGGGTGTCCTTCCAACTCATGCCAGGAACAAGATCGTCAGAAAGGTTCCCTAGGAATCGCAGGTTGTCCGCTGCTGGAAACAAGTGGAGGTGTGTGGATGTTTAAGCGTGATAAAAAAGATCAAACCTATGCTGGCGGGATACGGTACGCTACGGGACTGCGCAATGTGGTGGCGGTTGACTGGAACTATCAAAGCAATAAACTCTTTGTGATGCAGCATGGAAGAGACCAGCTGAATTTTATTTTTCCTGACCTCTATACAACAAAGGATAATGCAGAAATAACGGCAGAATGCATGTATGCGCTGAACAAAGGGGATAATGCCGGCTGGCCTTTTATCTATTATGATTTCTTACAAAAAAAGAAAATAGTGGCACCTGAATACGGCGGCGATAGAAAAAAAGAAGGCAGTAGTGACTATATTGATCCGGCTGCCTCATATCCTGCCCATATGGCGCCCAATGGTTTGTTATTTTATTCCGGCAATCAGTTTCCTGAAAAATATAGGAACGGCGCCTTTATCGCATTTCATGGTTCCTGGAACCGTGCCCCGGAACCGCAGGCCGGTTACTTTGTCGTGTTTCAGCCTTTTAAAAATGGAATGCCTAATGGAGAGTGGGAAGTTTTTGCTGATAACTTCTCCGGCTCGCCCGATAAAACGGCTGCGGGCCGTGCCGATCACAGGCCTTGCGGACTGGCACAGGGACCCGATGGCTCTTTATATGTTACCGATGACAGGAATGGCACCATCTTCAAAATATCGTACAATAAGAATGAGATTGAAGTTAAAAAAACAACTGTCAAACCAGTTACAACCAAACAAACCACAACAGTTAAGAAAACACCTGCAGCAATTACAACAACGAAAAAGGTAGTTACATCAAAACCAGTCAGCAAAGGAGCACCGGTTGCAAACATCGGCCTTGTTGCCGGTAAAACAGTGTACATGCAAAATTGTGCTGCCTGTCATCAGGCAGACGGTGGAGGAGTAAGTGACCTGAATCCACCGCTCTCTAAAACCGGTTATGTGTTAGGCGATAAAACCCGGCTTATTAATGTTGTGCTGAAAGGGCTCAGCCAGCAGCTGGTGGATGGAGAAAAATACGGCAATGCCATGCCGTCGCTGAATTATCTTACCGATAAGCAAGTTGCCGATGTACTCACGTTTATACGCAATAGCTTTGGCAACAAAGCGAGTGCTGTAACTGAGCAGGAAGTGAAAAAGATCAGGGGGAAGAAATAAACTTTTTGTTTATTAAATTCGCTTCATAATAAAGACATGAAAAAATCCATTGCCATTTCATTTTGCCTTCTTATTTCTTTTGGGCGGAAAATGGAGCAAAATACCTTACCCTACAAAATTTCAGCGAGCGCCTATATCTCATTCAAGGGGCTAATGATGGCGCGAAGTCTTTCTTACGTTCGAGCAATATGCACTTGTCCGCTCCCTCATCAATAATCTCAAGGAATGCCCAATCCCTATTACAGAATGGAAAATGAAGCCCTTCAAATTGTTGAATTGAAGGGCTTTTTAATTTGAATAATTTGGCATCCCTGAGAAATTATTACACCATTTTATTCAATTCGAATGAGTTATTGGAGGAGTTTTTAAGAAAAACGATAACTTTACAACCGATCAAAATTGTTATAGAATGTTCTATTTGACAAACTCGCCATTGAACTCTATAGATACCAAATCACTCAATACTAAATTTGGAACTTCCATACCAATACCAAAATCTTTGCGATTAATAGTTCCAGCAAGGCTAAATCCCGCTGTTGTTTTTTTAGATATTGGATTTTCAGCTTTACCATGATAAAACAGCTCAAATGATGTAGTTCTGGTAATCCCTTTTATAGTGACATCCGCTTCCAGGCTGTAGTTCCCAAGGCCGATATTTTTTAGTTTTTTTCCAATTATTACAGCACTTCGAAATTTTGCTACATCGAAAAAATCAGCTGCTTTTAAATGATGATCCCGATCTTCTATTCTTGTATCCAAAGAATTAATGTGTATTGTAGCGTCGATCTGTGCGTCACTGAAATCTTCCTTTTTTGACTGAATCTTTATATCGAAATCTTTAAAAAAACCACTCATTTCGGCGATTCCTAAATGCGAAATTGTAAATCCCGCTTGAGAATGTGCCGGATCGGCTATCCATACTTGATTACTCATATCTATTGTTTTAAGATAAATTTTGATGAAGTGGAGTGATGTCAATGAAAATACGCATTGACTTTATTTTTCTATGTTCATTCACCTCAATGACCGTAACAGCAGGAATAGTTACAGTTGTTCCATCTAAACGTGAATAGGATACTACTGTTTCAGCGGCAAAAGAGTCATCCTTTCCATAAATTGACACGATGGAATGTTCATAGCCTTTAATTGTAGTCCAAAAATGTTTGAACATATTTATTACATTTTCTACTCCTGTCACAGCTGGTCGATTACCGAATATCACTTCACTGTCTTCTGCATAAAGATTACGGTTGGCTGCTTCTTCCTTTGCATCAATAATAGTGTATGCATTTTTAAACCAATTGAAACCTTCTTCAGTCAGATGGTTTTTTCTTAAATTGTCTGTTCTCATTTTTTATTATTTTAACGTTATTTAATTAAATATCATTTAGAAAAGAATAGATCAATTCTGCAGCTTGCGCAACGCAAGACCATCCAGCTGTTTTTTGAACAGCTGTAAATAACTTCTGAAGAATAGCTTAATGTTGTTTAATTAAAAGAGGCTCTGAATTCTAATGGAGATTGTTTTGTCTTTGTTTTAAAAAACTTGTTGAAAGACTGGGGGTGTTCAAATCCAAGGCCATACGCTATTTCACTGACTGATAGATTGGTAGTGGATAGTTTTTCTTTAGCCTTTTCGATGACTTTGTTTTGAATGTGCTGCTGTGTACTCTGTCCTGTGAGCAATTTCAGCAGACCACTCAGATAACTGGCAGATACATTTAGTTGATTGGCTACAAAATGTACACTGGGTAAACCATTACTCTCCAGGTCGTCGCTGTTAAAATAATCTTCTAATAGAATTTCCACACGCTCGAGGATCTTATGGTTTGTGATTTTGCGGGTAATGAATTGCCGCTGATAAAATCTTTCGGAAAAGTTCAACAATGTCTCCAGCAGGGAAATAATAATATTCTGACTATAAGTATCAATATTGGAATGATATTCCTGCTGAATGCTTTTGATAATATTTGCAGCAATTTCTTCTTCTTTTTCGGAGAGGAATAAAGCTTCGTGAATGGCATAATGAAAGAACTCATACTTCCTGATGGCTTTGGCCAAAGGCGTATTCCAAAGGAAATCAGGATGTATAAGCAATATCCATCCCGAATGTTCTGATGACGGTTCTTTCTCAATCCGAAAAACCTGATTGGGAGCCATAAAAAACATCACGCCTTCATCAAAATCGAAAGATTGCTGTCCATAAATCATTTTCACACCCAGATCCCGTTTAATAGTTATGGAATAACAATCCAGCATCATAGACTGCTCCGGATTCACCAGTGAATGGTTAATATGAGTATAGTCCACAACACTGATAAGTGGGTGTTCTGGCTTAGGAAGCTTCCACAGTTTGTGAAATTCTGATATTGTTTTTAACCTGATAGGTTGCTTATTTCCCATAATTCTCATTTATTCGATTCAATATATGTAAAGTTAGAAATAAATGAGATTTTGGAATAAGCCGAATCTACTTTTGTTGTAGCCGGATTTGAGGCTTTTGGCAGTTCAAATATATGTGCGTCAAGAATAGAAATAGATCAAAAAAAAAGAGGCTGTCTCCTGTTTTGCAAACATAGGAGACGGCCTCTTGATGATTATTTTTATTAAAACTTTCCGTTGCTGTTTTGCCAGGTGCTTTGTGGAGGAATGGTTTCAATAATATCCCAATGTTCTGCCAATTTTCCATTTTCAATTCTCCACATATCGTATACCGCCAAACTGCTTCCAAAACCTTCTACTGCCGACATTGCCAAAACGAAATTTCCTTGTGCCAAAATCTTTTTCGGCGTATAATTTAATTGAGCCAAAATAGAAGTTGCTGCCTGAACAGCAGCCAATCCATCTCCAACACCTGGATTATGTTGAATATAATTTGTAGCAATATAATTGCCTAAATTAGTAAAAGTATGTGCCACCAAAACCTCATTCATAAAATTGGTAACTAAGGTACGATTGGCTTCGGTTTTATCTTCATCTGTGAGCGTTGTAGAACCATCTATCAGCGAATGTCCGCTTATATTATTGCTGGTAATGGTTTGTAAATTATCCCAATGTTCTACCGCTTTTCCGTTGGCATCATATCTGAAAACATCAAAACTTACCTGGTTGCTGCCAAACAAATTGTTGCATTGTGTGTGTGTAAATACATAATTGCCATCGGTAAAAGTACGGTGTATGCTTGTTGTTAAACCGCCTGCTTTCGCCTGTATTTGAAAAGAAAGTACGGCAGCTTTTCCATCAGGACTATTCAAATTATGTTGTTTGTAAACAGGATTATCAGAAATATAATCATTAATTGGTTGTGTATCTCCCGAAGCCAGACTATTGATGATTCTTTTAGATTTCTCTGCGTTGGAAATCGTATCGTCGTCTTTACTGCAAGATGAAAATAAGGCTGTTGCCAATAATAAACCGGTAATTTTTAATTTGTAATTCATTTTTTGAGTTTAATAGATTTAAGGATGTTAATAGCTCTGATTCCTTCGTTTTTGTTTGCAGGCATTGGCATTGTACCCAGCACCCAATTGGGTACAGTTTGCGAAATGCAATTCCCTGGAATATTTAAATGGTATTTCTTAAATGTGTGTAGTTAGGAATTGTGATACACTTGTGCAAACACCTTAGCAAAGTCTTCTATCTTTACTTTTCCGTAGCTAACCTCGTTTCTGTGTTTTATTAAATCTTCATATAAAGTACCACTGTTTTTGGCTTCGTTCAATCTTGAAAAACCATTAGCCGCCTGCGGGCTCATGCCAAAGCCTTTATAGGATTCTTCCAGTGCATCGTGCGGAATCGCAATCCATTTTATTTCTTTTCCGATAGACTGAGCCAATACTTTCACTAATTGATCGCTGGTTACCTCATCGCTGATGATATAGCGAACCTTTCTGCCGGTTGAAGCCATTGTCAATTCTTCAGCGGCGACATCAGCAATATCGAATGGAGAAGCCCAGGGTTCAGGTTCAGAAGCATAATAACTGGTTATGATAGCGTTCTGCTCTTTAATTGTAGGGATGAAAGCCAAAATATTGGAATAAAACGACATCGGACGCAAAGTCGTGATCGTTATATCTTCAGGTAATTTTTGTAAGGCTTGCTCCGCATAATAATGAAAAGCCAACATGCCATTTCCAGTACTTGAATGTGCACCAATACTGCTTAAATGAACGATTCTTTTCAATCCTGCATTGAGAATAGCCTGTACATATTTTTCGCAGATCTTTTCGTAGTGTTTGAGTAAAATGATTGTCGGGTCAAACATATTTACAGTAGGCTCCATCAGGTAAGCTGCATCCGCACCTATAAATGTCTGCGTTAAAAAATCAACATCATCAATGCTTCCAATAGCCGCTTTAGCTCCTATTCTTTCTATTTCTTTTTTTCTGTCTACATTGCTGCTGATGACAGTTACTTCGTGACCCTTTGCTATCAATTGTATAGCCAGCGGTCTGCTTATTGGCCCTAATGAACCAGTTAAAATTATTTTCATTGGTGAATTTTTATTTATTCACCAAAACTCCATAAGATTTACAATATCAGCTTAGCCCAATCTACTTTTGTTGTATCCAAATGTGAAGCAAAGGGAATTTTATGGGGTCAATGTCTTCGCAGTTGAGCTTTTATGCGATAAGCGTATTTAATCTAATAATGACGTCTTGCCAAAGTTTATCTTTCATATTTTTTCTGAAGAAACCGAAATGGTCAATCTTTTTTAAGCCTAAATCTTTGGGATTAAGTTTTGTAAATGAGATCTGCTTATTACTTTTTATGTGTTTCCAATATGCCTGGGTATTTTTTTCGTTGGAAATAGTATCATCAACAGTCCAGTAGGTATGGATAGGAAATTTAAAGTCTTTAAAATGACCCTTTGGAACCGTTTTACCGTAGAATTTATTATCAAAAAAATAAGCCTCCTTTTCCAGCCAATCCCTCCATTCATACACCACATTTTTGGGTAGGTTTTCCATTAGACCGAATTGTTTTGATTTTACAAAACCAGTCAGAACGACACTAATCGGTGTAAAAACATAAAAATAGAAATAGGCTTTCATCCTATATGACAAAGGCATATTGGGATAGTACCCTGATGAAACTGCAAAATTGATGACACCTTTAATATTGTCAAGGTCATCCATAAATCCGATTTGCTGTCCTCCGGCACTATGTGCTATAATTAGAAATGGCAAATGGGGAAATGCTTCATTCAAATATTTTTTGATGGCAGGCATATCTTTTGTTCCATAATCCGAAAAAGTAAAATCGCAATTTTCTAAATCTTCAGAAGAGGAGTTTCCACTTCCTCTGTAGTCCCATAGACAGCATACATAACCGTTTTCTGCCAAATACGTTAGAAATGAAAGATATATTTCCTTTCTTGCGCCTGTGCCGCAATTGAACTGTACTACAGCTTTTGGTTCTTCAGGGATCAATAAAATTCCTTTTAGTTTTATTCCATCTTCGCAGGTGGTTTCAAAGTCTTTTCTATTTATCATTATACCATTTCTTTTAGGATAAGCGTTCAATTTGATTGTTGAAAACTAAGAAAAACAATCAACAGTAGCTTATTTTTGGCAATTTATTGTTTAAATATTTCCATGAGTTTTTATTCCCCAACTTCCCCCTAAATGTTGGTGGCTATAATTGTACCCTGCGGATCAACCAGAAAATTTTACGGAATGCCTGTATGCCTTTCAGCTTTGCAACCGCATTATCTGATAAAAACAGTGCCAACGTTTGCCTAAATAATTTGCAATACACAACCCATTTTGACGAATTGTGATTTAATTTGGCAGGTGATACTGGTATTTGGTTTAACCACCATTCTATAGATTGAGTTACCTTTAATAATATCTTCCTTTCTAATATGCCACTAAGAATTATATCTTTTACCTCAGCGATCTGCTTTGTCATGTGTATTCAGCTCTCTTATGCACAATCACATTATCCCGGTCAGCACGCAGGCAAGTTTGCCATTGATGACAAATTAATTCCTGCCGTATATAGTTTCGATCTGCAGGACGTTCAATTGACTGATAGCCGCTTTAAACAAAATAGCCGGCGCGAACAATCGTGGTTATTATCTATTGATGTGAACATGCTGTTGCATTCTTTCCGAACCAATGCAGGCATTTATAGTGGCAATGAAGGCGGCTATTATGCAATGAAAAAACTGGCAGGATGGGAATCGCTCGATTGTGAACTGCGCGGACATTCAACCGGGCATATTTTATCGGGCCTGGCATTAATGTACGCGTCTACCAGCGATGAATTGTATAAAGTAAAAGCCGACAGCCTCGTAAAAGGACTGGACGAAGTGCAGCGTGCATTGAATCAAAACGGTTATTTAAGCGCTTTTCCGCAGGAATTGATCAACCGGAATATTGCAGGTCAGCGGGTATGGGCACCCTGGTATACTTTGCATAAAATTTTTTCAGGTCTTTTAGACCAGTACCTGTATTGCAACAATGCTCAGGCTTTACAAATAGCTACAAAAATGGCATCGTGGGCTTACCAGAAATTACAACCAGTCACTGCCACACAACGAACACAAATGTTGCGAAATGAATTTGGCGGCATCAATGAACCGTTTTATAACCTGTATGCCATTACCGGAAAGGAGGAATACAAATGGCTGGCAACTTTCTTTTATCATAACGAAATGCTTGATCCGTTAAAAGAAAAAAAAGACATTCTCGAAAACAAACATGCCAATACCTATATTCCAAAACTGCTGGGCTTAACGCGTAGCTTTGAACTGGAAGGCCATGGCGATGGCGATTCTATGGCTGCATTTTTTTGGCAAACGGTCATCGATCATCATACGTTTTGTACCGGCAGCAACAGCGATAAGGAAAAATTCTTTACGCCCGATCATTTATCACAACATTTAACAGGGTACACCGGTGAATCGTGCAATGTTTATAATATGCTCAAGCTAACGCAGCATTTGTTTTGTCATACCGCACAGATCCAATATGCCGATTATTACGAGCGGGCCTTATATAATCACATTCTTGGACAACAGGACCCTGCAACAGGAATGGTCGCTTATTTTCTGCCGATGTTACCGGGCGCTCATAAGGTATACAGCACACCCGACAGTTCGTTCTGGTGCTGTGTGGGAACAGGTTTTGAAAATCAGGCAAAATATGGCGAAGCGATCTATTACCATACCCGCGAAGCGCTGTTTGTGAATCTTTTTATTCCATCGCAATTGAGCTGGAAAGAAAAAGGCATACAGGTGCTTCAGGAAACGCGTTTTCCTGAAGAAGGATCGGTTAGGTTAACCATTGAAACCGCCAAACCGGTCAGCATGCCTTTACATATTCGCTATCCTTCCTGGGCAACCGCAGGCGTTGCCGTTAGAATCAATGGCAAAAGCATTTCCATAAAACAAACGCCGGGCAGTTATATAGTGCTCAACCGCACCTGGCGTTCCGGCGACCGTATTGAATTCAATTTTCCAATGACATTGCGGGCAATAGCTGCCAATGATGATTCAAACCAGGTTGCTTTTACCTACGGCCCCATTGTACTTGCCGGGACCATGGGCACAACAGGATTTATTCAACCGCAACCTTATTCTAATCCGAAACTGTACAACGATTATTATACCTACAATTATCATGTACCTGCCAACCTGGTTCACGCAATACAGGCAGACGTAAAGAAATTAAAAGATTATATACAACCGGTAGTTGGCGCACCGCTAACTTTTAGAATAATTAAAGAAGGAATACTATTAAAGCCATTGTATGAAATTCATCGGGAACGATATGTAGTATATTGGAATATTATTAAGTAAAATTGAATGGGCATGATTTTTCCGCGTCTACTATAAAACGACTATATGTCGGGCGTTCAACTGCTTGGAAACATCATCCAACCGTTCGCGAAATGGATCGGATATTCAGCATGGTAAATTACCACGGCTTGAATATGTTTATAATGCGAAAAGCGAACAGTTTACACTGGCATTACTTTTACATTTCCAGAAGAAAAATAACCGGCTTGAAATGGCTGGGTCGCGGTCCTTACCGCGTATGGAAAAAAGGTTAAAAGGACAAAGTCTCGGTATCTGGCAAAAGAAATAATATACCATTACCGGTGAAAGCTGGAATTATCTGGAGTTTAAAGGATGGCATGCAGCATTGTATTGGGTAACCATACAAAACAAAGAAGCTGATTTTGCCGAAGATGAAAATATATTCCTGAAAATGTTGCAACCCGCAAAGCCTGAGCAGCAGGTAATAACAATAGCAGTCCTCCGTTTCGGGGCTACACGATTCGTTTTTTCAACAATATCGGCCCAATTGGAACAAAGTTTAAACCAGCTACCACCATGGGTCCCCAAAGCTAAAAGAACCGTGCGCTAAAGGGTATTATGCGAGGGAGTATATTGTTTCAGTTTTGATCTTAGCAAGGGTTTTAAAATACGTCTGGGGATGAATTTTTACTGATTTCAAATGCCTGGCAGTTATTCGGGATTAGGATATTTAGGGAATAGGATCAGGCCTGTTTTACAGAATTTTCATAAATTTGGCAATGGCGAGTTTGACTATGCTTGAATAGAAAAAAATAGGTAAAAATTGGCCTTTTGATCGACCATTGCTCGACTAAAAAAAGCGACACCTGATTTTCAATTAATTATACGGATTCGACGAATCTGGTCGGGACCTCAGAATCAAGTATCGCTTATTCGCGTTCCTTTTAAAATATTTTTCTATTCTCCTTTAAGGTATCACCATGATATACAAGTGAACCCACCTGCTTCACAATTTTTTCGGCCTAAACCCAAGGCAGCCAATCCTTTTATTTAAGTAACCTACTTACTAAACTCTTGCATAATGTTAAAAGTCAACGACTTAATTTTATGTAGCTTTTTCAAATCCTCCCTTAATTGGTTTGAAATATTTCCAGCTTGGTTTACTACATTGGATTGACCTGTAAATTCAAAGGTAGGGTTGGTGTTTTTTAGATTTTATTGGCATTTTGTTCGAACACAATCCCCATCACCGGCTTATATATCTTTTTCACTTTGCCGTTTGAGAATTTAGCATATACCTATTTAAAAAATCCACAATCTTATTCATATCAGCCACAAACAGGTTCGAAAGTTGTAACCTACAGCCCGCAAAACAATACAAGTGCTTCCGCCAGTTGGCGGAGGCATTTTGCATTTGGGAGCGTACCGAGCTTGCTCCCTAAAGCGGACAAATGCAAAATGACAGGGCGCGATAGCGCCAGCACTTGTTCTGTTTTGGCGCCCCCTTCCGGGGATCGCCGAAGGCAATCCTCGCTCTCTGCGGATAAAACTGAAACGCCTTCAAGTTGTTGAATTTAAAGGCTTTCTTCTGTTGGAATTTTTCTATCTCTTTTTCGAGACTTTCTCGTACTTCACTATTAGGCTAATTTTCAATTTAATAAAATATCCAGAGGCTACAGAGATAGCTGCAATAAGGGCGATGTCATTTTATGTGAATTTTTTAATAGTATTGCAGCTATACCAATTCCAGTCAATTAATTGTCAGGCATAAATCAGCATAGTGAACAACAATTGCTCCTGCAGATCTCTACAGGAGATGAACAGGCTTTTTCCATGCTTGTGAATATGTATTCCGGCCTGCTTTTTACCTACCTGGTCAAACTAACCAAAGACCGTGATATAGCTTCTGATGTAGTGCAGGATATTTTCACCCAACTATGGCTGACGAGGGAATCACTCAAAGGAGTGGAAAGTTTTCGTTCCTGGTTATTTGTGATCTCCAGGCATCATGCTGTACGGATGCTGAAGAATATTGACCGTGAGAACCGGAAAAGGCAGGAATGGCACCAGCTTACCCAAACCAGTTTAGATAATCCTGAAGTCCGTGATCAGGCCTCATTAAAAGATGCTTATGATAGCCTGGTGAAGAGCGCTATTGACCGGCTTCCGCCCCAACAGAAGAAAGTTTGGATATTAGCCCGGTTAGAAGGGAAAAAATATGCCGAAATAGCACAGGAAATGAACATCAGCCGGGAAACAGTAAAAAAATATCTTCAGATCGCCTCTTCCTCTATCGTTGATTATATCAGGAACTATGGCCTGAACATCATAATTGCGTTCCTGATCAGGAAATTGTAATTTTTTTTCGACCGCATACCCCCTTTTTTACAGAAGCCTACTCCTACTATACAGAAGCCTTATATCCATAATATAAATTAATTGAATAGTGAATCACAGACTACTGCAACTGCTTGAACTGTGGGCAAATGATCAGTTCGTAGAAGCTGAAAAACAGGAGCTTATCGAAATGTTACAAGTTGGCTCTGCCGAACGGGATATCATTCCTGCCCTTGAGGAAATATGGGAAAAAATGGAAGACGAAGGGCAATTCAGCGACGAGCAACAGCAAATGATGATCAGGAATATCCTTGACCGTTATCCAAACAGGTCATTGCCTGATGAAAATGACGTGGTTCCAACGATGGCTCCTGTTCACCGGGTTCATTTTATACGAAAATGGTGGGCGGTAGCAGCGTCCATAGCATTTATAGCAGGTATTGGCGCTTACCTCTGGTTTCAAAATAAAAAGGGAAACTCACCTGCTGAGATCGTGCGATCAACCGAAAATGTTCAGCCTGGCAAAACGGGCACTTTACTGACATTAGCTGATGGATCAAAAGTACTTTTAGATACCATACAAAATGGTAACATAGCCTTACAGGGTGGCGTTGTTGCCAGCATCAGGAACGGCATATTGCAGTATGAAGGAACCGGCGCCAAAGTGCTATACAACACCATCTCTACCCCAAAGGGCAGGCAATTTCAGCTAAAGCTGTCGGATGGAACGAACATTTGGTTGAACGCAGAAAGTTCCATCCGTTATCCTATAGTATTCACAGGCAAAGAAAGATTGATTCACGTTACAGGCGAAGTATACCTGGAGGTAGCCCATAAAGCTGATAATCCTTTCAGGGTAGACGTCAATGGAAGGACCTGGGTTGAAGTGCTCGGTACCCATTTTAATGTGAATGCTTATGAAAATGAAGGAGCTGTTCGTACAACCCTGCTGCAGGGATCAGTTAAGGTAGGAATGAACCAGGCCAATACGCAATTGTTCAAAGTGCTTTCGCCGGGACAGCAGGCGCTGATGACGAAAGGGAATGACCCTATCAGGCTATACAACGATGTAAATGTAGCTGCTGTTGTTGCCTGGAAAGCCGGCGTATTCGATTTTGAAAATGTTCCACTGGAAGAAGCTATGCGGCAGCTTGCAAGATGGTATGATATTGAGGTGGTGTATGAACAACCGGTGCCCAGGGTTCAGCTTGGCGGCACCATTAAGAGAAGCCTGCCTTTTACCGATGTTCTTTATTTCCTCGGGAACGTTGGGCTTCGCTACAAATTGGAAGGAAACAGGAAGCTGGTCATACTCCCCGGATAACTCAAAATTTAAAACTTAAAATATCATCATGATGAAATAACCAACAGGCTGTCTAATAAAAAACCGAAGATGCTGGGAACATCTCCGGTGAATATTTGGCCAGCCAATAAAGCAATTATTATTTCGAGACAACTGCTTATTATCAACCAAACCAGAACCAAGTTATGGAATTTTCTGCTTTAAACCAGCCGTCGTGGCCTGGAACGGCCCGTTGTGCCTGTAGCTGCCCGATGGTTTCAACCAAAACGCTGTTAGCAATGAAACTGACAATTGTTTTATTAACTGCCTTTTTAATTCAGGTACAAGCTGCAGGACTGGCGCAATCTGTTACAGCGAATTTACAGAAGGAACCTTTGCGAAATGTTTTTAAGATCGTTGAAAAACAAACCGGCGTTACTGTTTTTTACAATGATGAGTACATAAAGAATACGAACCCTGTAACAATCGATGCGCGCCAGATGCTGCTGGCTGATTTTTTGACTGCCATTTTGAAACCGGAGAAACTCACTTTTGAAATGAAGCAGGGCAATGTGGTAGTGATGCGCGAAAAAGAGGTGAAATTTTCTGGTTCTCCGTCGCAAAAGATAATGGTATCAGGAAAGGTAACAGATAATAATAAGAATCCTTTAAGAGGGGCCACCGTCCGGGTAAAAGGAAGCCCAAACGTGGTGATGAGTGATGAGAAAGGCCTGTTTAAGCTGGAAGCGGAAAAAGGAGAAGTGTTGGTAATAACATTTGTTGGCTTCAATGAAATGGAAGTGAAAATAACAGATGCACAAACCATAACGGTGGTGCTTACGCCTGCTGAACAGATATTGGAACTGGCAGAGGTGGTTTCTACCGGTTACCAGAAAATTACCCGGGAGCGAAATACCGGTTCGGTGGCCAAAGTAGACATGGTTACAGTTGCCACCCGGTCAGGCAGTACCAACATCCTGCAAAGACTGGATGGGTTAGCACCCGGGTTGGTAGTGAACAACGCACCCGGCGGAGAGCCTTTGCTGATCCGGGGGTTAACTTCGCTCAATTCTACCAGGTCGCCCCTGATCGTGGTAGACGGGGTGGAATTGCCATCCGATAACACCAGCGATGATTCCCGTAACAATGTATTCAATATATCTAATCCCATTTCTAACATCAATCCGCAGGACGTTGAAGACATCACCATCCTGCGCGATGCGTCTGCCGCTTCTATCTGGGGCGCCAAGGCCGCTAACGGTGTGATCGTTATTACTACCAAAAAAGGTAAAGCAGCGCAAAAACTTCGGGTTGAATACGATGGGTATTATAATTTCCAGGGCAGGCCCGACCGCGCATATGTTCCCAAATTGAACAGCCGGGAATTTATTGCCGTTGCCAAAGAGATCTTTCCACAATATGCACCGTATAATAACTGGAATTCGGTGCAATCGATCGTTCCCGTTCCCCCGCATCTTCAGATCCAGTATGACCAGTACCGCGGACTGATCACCCAGCAGCAGGCTGATAAAAGTTTAGACAGCCTGGCAACTATTGATAACAGGGGGGAGATTGCTGATATTTTTTATAGAAAGGCCGCTACCACCAATCATACGGTTTCGCTTTCAGGGGGTGGGAACGTGTACAGTTTTTACGGATCGGTCAGCTATACAGGCATTCAAAGCAGCACACGCGGTGAAAAGAACAATACCTATAAATTGAACCTTCGGCAGGATTTCAATTTTAACAAGAGACTACAGCTGTCATTAATAACCGATCTTACAAATACCGTAGCAAGTGCTGCCAATCTCGGTAACGGCATTACGGCTCCCGACGAATCGTTTGTGCCCTACCAGCGTTTTCGCGATAATGCAGGAAATCCCCTGGCAGTAAACTTTCTCGGCAATTACAGCGATTCGCTCAGGCTTGACTACGCTGCCAGAAGCCGGGTTAACCTCGATTATATACCCATAGATGAAATGAACCGGGCGCATGCAAAAAGCAACCTGATTGCCGGCCGGGTGATAGGAAGCGCCCGGTTGCAGTTAGTAAAAGGCCTTCGCTTTGAAGGTACGTATGGCTACCAGACGTTTTCAAGGAACAGCCGTTTGACCCAGGACCAGGAAAGTTATGTGGTAAGGG
Source organism: uncultured Niastella sp. (assembly GCA_966212235.1). Classification (GTDB taxonomy): domain Bacteria; phylum Bacteroidota; class Bacteroidia; order Chitinophagales; family Chitinophagaceae; genus Niastella. The sequence goes on from CBIHPP010000011.1 coordinate 332,840, forward strand.
ACCAGTTGGTTAAGTTTACGCAGTCTCCTACCAGTACCAGCAATCCCAGGTATTGGTTGCCGAAAGATGGCGGCATGCTCACCGTTAACAATGTGTCACAAAAAAACTGGACGGTTCGAAACCAACTGGTATTCGATCGGAGCTGGGATCCGCATCAGTTGACGGTATTGTTTGGTCAGGAAGCCACCAGTATTACGCCGCTTACTGCTGAAGCTACCTATTACGGTTGGGATGACCAGCTGCAGGTTGGCCGGCCTGTAAATATCGATACGCTGATGAAGGGAATTAACGGCACCATACCCGGTGGAACAAGGGTATTGGCCACCAACAACGTAGGGGGCGGGGAAGGCGCTGTGGCCAGAACGACTTCCTATTATTCTACACTAGGTTATATGTATGATCGCAGGTATGCGTTGAATGCGAGCTGGAGAATTGATCAGAGTAATTTATTCGGCCTTGCCAAATCCGCACAGAACAGACCGGTGTACAGCATTGGCGGCAAATGGTTGCTGAATAACGAAGCCTTCATGAAATCGTTGGACTGGGTGAATCGGCTGAGCGTACGATTCACCTATGGGATAACGGGTAATGCGCCCCGGCCGGCACAAGCCGCCTCTTTCGATATTCTGCAGGCAGCTGCGAATGTTAACTATGTGAATGGCGTGGGTTTAATAGTGGCAACACCCGGAAACGATAAGCTTACCTGGGAAGGCACCAGGATCTACAATACCGGATTGGATTTTACTTTTTTCAGATCGAGATTCGGCGGGTCGATTGATTTTTATGTGAAAAAAACGACCGACCTCATTGGCCCCTTGAAGACGGCCCCCTTGACAGGGTATGCTACCGTTATTGGCAATTATGGCGATCTCGAGAATAAAGGCATCGAATTCAGTCTGAACTCCATCAACATCAATAAACAAAATTTTGGCTGGATCACCGTATTGAATGTGGCGTATAACAAAAATAAAATAACCAGGATGGCTACCGCTTCTGCCATCACCACCGGTACAGGTATGATCAATTCCTCTTTCGCGGAAGGAAAACCTGCGTATGCGTTATTCGAGTTTATAAATGGCGGGTTGAATGCATCCGGCGATCCCCAGATCATTCAGGCCGATGGAAAACTTTTGTCTGAAAAAAACGGTTCAAAACCTGAAGATGTTCATTTGGCGGGAACTTCTCAACCGATCTGGACCGGCGGGTTGTTCAATACCTTTTCATATAAAGGTTTTCAGTTAGGCGTTAATATCAGTTTCAATGTAGGACATGTGCTTTTCCGTGATTTCAACCGGGTGTGGAGTGAACCCCTGTATCAAAATAATATTCAACCCGAATTCGCCAATCGCTGGAAGGTGCCGGGCGACGAAAACAAAACAAATATTCCGAGGTACGCCTATAACAGCAGTATCGCGAATGCCAGAAATGACTTATATTATCAGTACTCAAATTTGAACTCCTTTAACGCTTCTTACGCAAAGATCAGGGAGATCACGCTTTCCTACTCCCTCGAAAAGGGTTTTGTACAACGGATAGGCGCGGAGGGATTAACGTTCCGGGCACAGGTGTCGAACCTGATGCTCTGGAAGAAAAATAAACTCGGCATAGACCCTGAGTTTCAATCAACTGATGGTTACCGGAATATCCGTACCGGACAGCGTACCATTACTGTTGGTGCACACCTCACTCTTTAATCAAAACCAGCTTTACAATTATGAGATCAATTCATAAAATATCAATACCATTTCTATTAATAGGGCTGCTTATTCAAACTTCCTGCTCAAAAGGCTTCCTGGAGATCGAGGCGAAGGGTTCTCGCATAGCAAAAACAACACTCGATTATGAACAATTGATGAACGCTGTAGCGCTCCAGGTGCTTTACGCTCCCTCTTTGTACCTGGGTGATGAAATGGCCGCCCAGCAAACTTATATGGATGCCGCTGCCATCAGGTCGCAACGGCTATTCAGGTATGAAGACAGGGTGTATGATGAAGATCAGCTTCCATCCGATACCTTGCATCTCACCAGCATCTATACCTTCAATAAGGTCATCAACGAAGTGATGCAGGCGCAGGGAGGTACGGATCAGCAAAAAAAGGCGATCCTGGCACAGGCTAAAGTGGGCAGGGCGCTTTGCCATCTTTATTTTCTCAATGATTATTCGTTGCCTTATAATGCGGCTACCGCAGCTACCGACCTGGGTGTGCCCCTGCTTACTAAAGCAGATGTAACCCAGTCTTCATTTGTACGGTCTTCCGTGCAGGAAAGCTACGATTTCATTCTAAAAGACCTTACAGATGCCTTGCCTGATCTGGAGCCGTTGACCCACCGGCGAAAATTTTCGCGGGTGGCGGCCGAATTCCTGCTGGGCCGGGTGTATTTATATATGGCAAAGTTCAGTGAAGCCAGAACCCACGTGGATGCGGCGTTTACCGAACTGCGCAAGGCTACCATCCCCCTGGAGTTATACGATTACAACATCGTGTTGGACGAAAACAACGTCGACTCCTGGTTCCCCGACTTCGGCTTCGGGCTTTCCAACTTTCCATTGGCCGCAAATAATACGGAGGTGATGTACAATCTCAGTATGATCAATTTTCAATTTCAGCAAGCCAATACTTATGTGTTCTCACCCGAAACAGCGGCATTGTATGATCCAATGGATAGCAGGCTGCTATTGTTTTCCGAAACAGAAATGTTCGATCCGGGTGTAATATTTCCCGGTGGAATGCGGCGTTATTCCGCTGCGTTATTTAGCGGATTGCAGGTAGGCCCTTCGTTACCCGATCTTTACCTGATGCGGGCCGAGCTAAAAGCAAGGGCAGGTGACCTTACGGGCGCGAAGAGCGACCTGGAAGTGTTGCGCGCCAAAAGAATGCCTGCGAACATCGCTGCAGTACCGGCCAACATAACCGGTAATAAGGATGCGCTGGTCCGTTTCATTCTTGAGGAACGCATTCGCGAATTCGCCACCTCGGGCATGCGCTGGATGGATATGCGCCGGCTCTCTGTAGACCCGGTGTACAGCAATACGGTTAAATACACACACAAATTGTATGACGATGCAGGCAACGTAGTGGCCACCTATACGCTGAAGCCTGAACGATTTGCCCTGAAATTCGGCGAACGCATGTTGGCCCAAAACAAGGGGTTGGTTGAAAATAAATAAATCCAAAATTATAAAGATGAAAAAGTTACTCTTGCTATTATTAATCTCGAGCCCTGTTTTTGCACAGCAGGTAAAAACCACGAAATATAATTTTGAGGAGTTTGCTTTGATGGTGCATGTGGAAGACCAGGAGAAGCAATACGACGAAATGCTGAAGGACGCGCCCATTGACCCTGCCAAACCATCCATGTATGAGGAATACCGGGCGCAATTGGCGCTGGGGTGGCTTTCACACGGAAACTATGAACGGTATTGGTTTTATAAGAACACCAAACCGAAATTCAATGTATTGCAGCTCATGTATCTTACCTATGCCATGGAATACCTGCTGGATGCCAATAAGAACCCGGCCGAATTGGAGAAAGTGTCGGGAGGAATATTGAAGGACATAGCAGACGGAACAATCAGTGATCCCATCGGCAGAGCGCAGCCTGTCATGGAAGTAAATGCCGCGGTGAATGCGCAATTGGGAAATATAGCCATCGCCGAAAAAATGCTGGCCGGTTCTTCGGAGGTGAAAGATGGGATGCGCAATATGAAATATTTCAGGGATGCCAGAGCAAATTACCTGAACCGGTATGCCATCGTGTTATCAGCAGCGGGGAAAGACCAGGTGGCATTCGATACCTTAAGCAAAGCTTTCCGCGAGGCGGATTCAAAACCCGTTATGGTGAATACCTTCAGACAGGTGTACACGAAAGTGAAAGGTTCCGACAAAGGATTTGAAAAATACCTCAAAGAACTACAGCAGGAAGCCTACCAGGAATGTTATAAAGAAGTGGCGAAATTATACATCGCTTCTCCCCAAACGACCTTAGATGGATTTTTTCCCAATCAACGTAAAGACGCGAAACCCATGAAGCTCTTCCAGGCCAAACAACCGGTGAAAGATATATCGATGGTGGATTTGAATGGTAGGTCCGTTAAGCTGGGTGACTATAAAGGGAAGGTGTTGGCGCTGGATTTCTGGACTACGATGTGCACGCCCTGTGTGGCCGCATTCAGTGGCTTTGAGCGGGTGGTGGCTGATTACAAAAAAGAGGCTTTTCAAATGTTCGTAGTGAACCTGTTCGAAGATCAGGCCACCGTACAATCATTTGTGGCAAAGAAAGGAATTACGCTTGATGTTTTACAGGATGAGGATAACAAAGCATATGATGTTCAGGGAACGCCCACCAAGATCGTATTTGATCCGTTGGGAAATATCCGGTTCTACAGCTCCGGCTATGCCGGTTCCACCGACCGGGAATATTACAAGCTGAAGTCAATGGTAGAGATCACCAAAGCAAGGTATAAAGGGTAATAAGTAACTCAATGCATACAATATGAGATCGATGATTTTTTTGTGGTTAGCGAGCCTCGCAGTTTTTCATGGCCAGGCTCAGGACAACCACCCGGTTTCCTGGAAATTTAATAGTGATTCTACTGCACCACGCACTTTTATAATAGATTTCACAGCATCGATCGATGAACCGTTTCACATCTATCCGCAGACTTTTGCAGGCGGGTTAGGAATGCCTACCACAATTACGTTTGAGAAAGATCCCAATGTGGAACTGATCGGGAAGCTGGAGGAAAAAGGGGTTGAACCATCAAATAGCGGAAGGGTGGCGTATTATGCAAGAGGCGTTACTTTTTCACAAACCATTCAGTTAAAAGCCAACCAGAAAACGACGTTGCGTTTCCGGATCAAATACATGGCATGCAACGATGAAATGTGTTTGCCGCCTTCCTCCAAAGAGTATACGCTGGTGGTAAACGATAAAGAGGGCGCATCCCCAGGTGCCGGGGAAGAAAAGATTGCGGCGGCTCCTGATAAACCAGCCGTGATCCTGCAATATGAAGATTTTATCATGGCGAATACGGAAGGGAAAAAAGTGGCTACCAAAACCATCACGGCCGCCAGCAAATATACCTTCATCGATTTCTGGGCAAGCTGGTGTGCGCCTTGCCGTTCACAGGCCAGGGCGTTGTTGCCATTGTACAAAAAATACAAAGCGAAAGGGCTGGGCGTAATAGGCGTTTCGCTGGATACGGATGCCGCCAGGTGGAAAAAAGCCATCCGGGAAGATGGCTACCCCTGGACCAACCTCAGCGACGGTAAAGGATTCGATTCGCCCATCAGCAAAAAATATGGTATTACAGCTATTCCCAAAAATCTCCTGATCGATAAAAAGGGAAATATAATTGTAATGAACCTGCATGGAAAAGCGCTCGAAGCCAGGCTGGAGGAATTATTTAAATAGGTTCGCTGGCTTCCTGATCGCAGCGCCTGTTTTCAAAACAAGTGACATATAAAAAGCAATGAAAAAATTAATTATAGTACTGGCAATGATACAAATGACTGCTTTTGGCCAAAGCAGTAAAGGATTTATAATCGATGGCAAATATGGCACTTTTAATAAACCAGCCAAGGCATACCTGGAGTATAGCATGGGGGATGCCACTATTATAGATTCGGTTGTGTTGAAAAATGGTTTTTTTAAATTCACCGGGAAGGCATCCAATACGCCGGTAATGGCCACACTGACCTTTGATACCAACGGCGTGGGGAGAACCAATAGTATGGAACAACGACCGGTTTATATAGAGCCTGGTATTATTAAGTTCGCGGCGAAAGGAGCCACCGTTATTGGTTCACAGGTAACCGGAACTCCTTATAATAATGATGATAACGATTTGAACAACCTTATCGATGCCGCTTGCTCAAATATGACGGCCGAAGACAAAATGTTTATGGAAGGGAAAATATCACCACAGAACACGCCGGATTATGAGACCATGCTGGAGGGTTTTCGGAAAAGGTTTAGTGATGTGACATTGGATGCGTACGTCAGGTTTATAAAAACGCACCCTTCCTCCATGCTGGGTTTGCAATTATTTCCCAAGATCGCTTATGAACAGCCTTATAGTATGGTTAAACCTTTATTTGACGGATTGTCGCCTAAAGTTAAAAACAGTAAGGACGGTAAAAAAGTGGACGGGAACCTGGAAAAGATGAGAGCAACAGCAATCGGGCAACCAGCGCCTGACTTTGAGATCCCCGATACGGAAGGTAAGCTGGTTAAACTATCATCATTTCGTGGCAGGTATGTACTGCTCGACTTCTGGGCTTCCTGGTGTGGGCCGTGCCGTGCTGAAAACCCCAACCTCATTAATATCTATAACAAATATAAAGACCGGAATTTTACGATTATTGGTGTTTCTCTAGACAAGTCTGACAGTAAAGAAGCGTGGTTAGCCGCTATTAAAAAAGATGGGCTTCCATGGTTACAGCTTTCTGACGGGAAGTTTTGGGATAGCCCGGCGGCAAAATTATACGGCGTGCAGGCAATTCCTCAGAATTTTTTAATTGATCCTAATGGCGTTATTGTTGGGAAGACCCTGATGGGAAAAATGTTAGAAGCCAAACTGGCTGTAATTTTTAAATAAGCTATAATGATAAAAGTAATATATTGTTCGGTTTTATTATCGATCGTTTTTTCTATTGCAACATATGCCCAGAAAAGTTATGACTGGAAGCAGGGAGCTTCTGGCGGGTACAATTATAAGTATGTGGCCAACGACCCAACCGGAACCCGTTTTTATACTTTGAAGAATGGCCTCACGGTCATTCTTTCCAAAAACACAAAAGAACCCCGCATAGCAGTCAGGATCGCTGTAAGAACAGGCAGCAACAATGATCCCAAAGACCATACTGGTCTTGCCCACTACCTGGAGCATTTATTATTTAAGGGTACCGACAAATACGGTTCACTGGATTGGGAAAAGGAGCAACCATTGCTGCGGAATATTGAGAATTTATATGAACAATATAATTCAACAAAAGACAATGCCAAACGCAGGGAAATTTATAAGGAGATAGATAAAGTTTCCGGTGAAGCGGCAAAGTTTGCTATTGCCGGCGAGTATTCCAAAATGATGACGGCCCTGGGCGCCCAGGGAACCAACGCCTATACTTCCGTTGAACAAACAGTGTATGAAGAAGATATTCCGGCCAATGCCATTGATAAGTTTCTGGCCATACAGGCTGAACGTTTTCGGAATCCCGTTTTAAGAATATTTCATACCGAACTGGAAGCCGTATATGAAGAAAAGAACAGGGCGCTGGACAATGACAATAACAAAATGCAGGAAGCCATGTTCTCGACTGTGTTTCCCACGCATAATTACGGACTTCAAACCACTATTGGCACCATTGAACATTTGAAGAACCCATCAATAAAGGCTATTAAAGAATATTATAAGAAGTATTATGTGCCCAATAATATGGCTATTATCATGGCGGGTGATTTTAATACTGATGAATTGATCACAAAAATAGACCGCCAATTTGCTTATATGCAGCCTGCACCGCTGCAGGCATACCAGGGAACTAAAGAGAATGATATTGAAGGGCCCATCGTTAAAGAAGTGTTTGGCCCAACGGCAGAAAGTATACGCATGTTGTATCGCTCGGCGCCGGCAGGTACAAGGGATGCCTTATTGGCGAACCTGGCATCTGCAGTACTTTACAATGGGAAAGCAGGCCTGATCGATCTGAACCTGAATAAACAACAAAAAGTGTTAGGCGCAGGCGCTGTACTGTGGCAGTTCAATGATTATGGCGTATTCTTTCTGGTTGCTTCACCAGCGCAGGGGCAAAGTCTCGATGAAGCAAAAGAATTGATAAATGCGCAATTGAAAGACCTGAAAAGCGGGCGTTTTGATGAGTCGTTAATCAGGGCAGTTGTGGCCAATAATAAATTAGAAAAATTGCAATCCCTGAAGAATAACGCGAACCGTGTCGAAAACCTGGTGGATGCGTTCATTAAATTTAAAGGATTGGAATGGAACAAAGACCTAGCCATGACAGAAGAAATGGGTAAGGTGACGAAAAAAGAACTCGTTGCGTTTGCCAACCGGTTCTTTACCGACAGGAATTATGTGATACTTTATAAAAGAAAAGGCGAGGATAAAAACACGGTGAAGGTAGATAAACCTCCTATTACGCCTGTAATGACCAATGAAGACAAAACATCCTCCTTTGTTCATTCCATTCTTGAAACACCATTTCCCGCTATCAGGCCGGTTTGGGTTGAATATAATAAAGACCTTCAAAAAACCAACCTGTCAAACGCCGAGGTACTGTACGTTCAAAACAGGGAAAATGAGCTGTTTGAGCTATCATACCGGTTCAATATGGGAAGCAGGAACAATAAATTATTACCTGTAGCTGCGCAGTATTTAGAATATTTAGGCACCGACAAGTGGTCTTCTGAGGAGATCAGCAAGCAGTTTTACAATCTCGCCTGCAGTTTCAACATTTACACAGGAGGCGAGCAAACAACTATTTCTATAACAGGTTTGAATGAGAATTTTGATAAAGCAGTAAGCCTTTTTGAAGAGTTGCTGAAAAATTGCAAACCAGACGGGAAGGCATTGCAGGGCCTGCAAAATACTTTATTCAAAGCCCGGTCAAACAGTCTGTTGAACAAAGGTGCGATCGCAAGGGCTTTGCAATCCTATGCTATGTATGGTGCGAACAACCCCTTTAATTATACCTTGTCAAATAATGAGCTTAAAGCATTACAACCGGAAGACCTGACCAAAGTGTTGCATGCCTTATTCAATTATCAGCATAAAGTCTGTTATTACGGCCCACAGCCGGTTGCCGGTTTAATTAAAAAAGTTCAGGAGCTGCATAATCTGCCTTCTCCCTGGCTGCCTTTTCCCAAGGCTGCAAAATTTGAACGTGTACCGCAGGAAAGCAATAAAGTGTTATTCACAAATTATGATGCGGTACAGTCAGAGATCTTTTGGGTGAAAAATTTGTCGGCATATGACTCCCGGCAGGAAGCATTGATAAATTTATTCAACAGTTATTTTGGAGGAGACATGGGATCTGTTGTTTTTTCTACCATCAGAGAATCAAAAGCTTTGGCATATGCCACCTATGCACAGATCAGTATACCGGAAAAGAAAAATGATAACTTTTCAATGGTTGCATATGTGGGATGTCAGGCTGATAAAATGAACGATGCCATTGCAGGCATGAATGAGCTTTTAAACGAACTGCCAAAAACGGAAGGGAGCTTTAAAAACGCCCAATCAGGGTTGATGAAAAACATAGAGACGGAAAGGATCACAGAAGATGCGATCATTACAAATTATCTTACAGCACAACAAAAAGGGATAGATCATGATCTTCGCCAGGATAATTATGCTCAATACGGCGACCTGACTTTAGACGACGTTTATAAATTTCATAAAGAAACACTGGCAGGGCGGCACTATACTTATTGTGTAATTGCATCCGACAAGCGGATCAATCCCGACGAATTAAAGAAATATGGAGCGTTACAGACCTTGTCGGTAAGCGAGCTGTTTGGATTTTAATATTTTTCAAAACTGTGCAAGCGCTATAACATGAGCTCATCTTGTGGGTTGTTTCGGTAAAAAAGCACCTGTTTTGAGAGATAATAAAATCCTATGGTTAAATATGACCGATAGGAATGATGGTCGAATGGTTTGTTGAACAAACAGGAACGGTTTATGAAAAAGAAGAACACTTTATTGAATTAATTGAACACATTTATCAATAAACAACCCCAGATCATTGAAAAAACAACTACTTTTTTTTAAAACCAAAGGCTGTTTTTTGCATTCCGGCAACTCAACCCATAAAGTTGCCGGAGTCATCAGTGGAGTCTTAGATCTACCTTTATCCGGCCAACGTTCACTTGAATAAAACCAGGTAAGAATACGCATCCCCTGCTCATTGAATCGACCAAAAAATCGACCGAAAAATTAAAACGCTGATTTTTCTGAAGATATAACGACCGCACATAGCCGCCGGTCTGCGAAAAAGATTGACAGATGTGTTGAGAAATCTCTTTACATATGTGTACTTGTAAGTGCATAATAAACTGCTGTATGTTTTCCATTTAGTAAAATCCCTTGGTAAAGTTTCGTAATACATAAAATATCTGATCTTGAAGGGATATTCTAGGGAACTTATTAAAAATGGCCAAATTTTTGCTATTGAGGTTGTTCGATATAATTACTAAATCCAAATTTACCATTAGCTAACATTAATGAAGGATTTAAGAAACCCGATAACCCTAAATAGCAATTAATGAAAGTTTATTTGTTTTTTATTTTGAATTTAATTGCTGTAGCCTCAATGGCTCAGCAAAAGCAAACGATTGAACCAGTTGACACAGTCCTGGCAACATATTTACAACATCAATTTTACTCCGAATCTTTTGTAGACACCTGCTATACCGGAATTCATTTTCTGGAAATTAGTTTCTCCTCACAATCGATATCCACATTTATTTCAGGCAATTTAAATTCCGTTTATAAAAGGCGCATTGAAAGCCTGCTTTCTGATCCACTAATGATATGGGATAAGCGCTATGTTGCATATTGCAAAAAGAATAAAATTCACATCGTACTGCCAATTCTATTTGTGATAAATGCAAACTGTTACAGGTTGAAGGACTCAAACTATCCTGTCGATCCAGTAGATCCTGTGAGCAAGGCGACTGTAAATGAGTTAGCAGTCAAAATGTTGAGTAGTCAAACTATATCACTAAAGCAATCTTTTAATCAGATTGGGCTTGAGCAAAAAGGAAAAGTTGCCAATTGCATATTGGTAGCTCCCTGTACTATTAGCAGCAGGTTAAACAAGCAAAAAACAATGATGTGATTTTTTGTGCAGTGCTCGGTTAATGAATTGCATGGCTTTTATCATTTCATCACTTCGCTGATGTGTAAAAATCAGATTCTTTTTTCTACTCCGCTAAGATTAGACACTACCTCAGAAAGGAGCACAGTTTATCCAGGAGTTCACATTGGGCAAGAAGTGATATAGCTGAAACTAAAGTTGCCAACTTTGAAACAGTTGTTGCCTTTTATGGTGCAGTAGTAGCTTTTTATAGTGCGTCCCTTACTTTATTTAGTGCGTCCCTTACCTTTTATGACTCATCCAAAGCTAACTATGACTCAACAG
>CBIHPP010000012.1:0-324110 GCA_966212235.1 uncultured Niastella sp.
ATGGCAAGCAATCGTTAGAGGTCAACTGTTTCTACAGAGGACCTTTTTTCTTTTAACAAAGGCATCGAGGCAACAAGCAAGCCTGCAACTGGAAGCCTGTGAACTATGAACTATGAACTGTGAACTATTTCCCGCTGAGACACACGCGAAAACCCTGATCGGGCCCCTTTCCATTCGCTTCGTGCTCGGCCTGAAAAGAAGGCTCGCAGCAGAAGTCGGCGCCCATCCAACCGCCACCTTTCCAAACACGCCCTGGTGGCGTATTATTTTCATTATGCGCTGGTTTATCCCAGCACCATTCCCTTACATTGCCCGACATATCGTACAACCCTAATTCGTTGGGTGACTTGCCGCTGATCCACTTTGTTTTATTGTGGTTTTTTTCCAATGCAGGCCATGACCAGTTTCCGGTCAGGTATTTATCGCCGGAGTTTTTCCAGTACCAGGCTATATCGTCTATCTTATTACTTCCACTGTATGTGTAACTTCTGCTCAGTTGACCGCCACCGGCAGCATATTCCCATTCCGCTGCTGTCGGCAACCTGTACCCATTCGCTGTCGCATTAGTCGTAACCGTCCATTTTATATCATCGAGTTCATTCGTATTATCCGGATCTTTTTTATCCCTGTCGATATTGTAATATGGCTGTAAGTTCTCTTTTATACTTTTTTTATTACAGTATTCAATACAGTCATACCAGCTTACCATTTCAACCGGCAATTGCTCGCCTTTGAATGTTGAAGGATTGCTTCCCATTATATCATTCCACTCTTTTTGCGTGACTTCACTTTTAGCGATATAAAAGTCCGGTATGGTTACATTTTTCCCGTAATAAGTTGACTTTGTGTTCTTGAAAAGTCCGCCTTTGACAAATACAAAGTTATCTGGCACTTTTTGCGAACAGGAGGCTACAACGATCATTATTACCGTTAGAACGAAAATGAATAGTTTGTTCATTGAAATGTCTTCGTTGAAAAGGTACAAGGTACAAGACCCAGGATTCAAGGCTGGATTCTTGAGCCTTGTACCTTAGTTCTTGAGCCTTGTACCTTAATTCTTGTGCCTTTAAAATTTACCAGGCCGTAGCGTTTATATATCCGCTTTTGTTGCCCCAGGCTTCTAATGCCAGTATCATGTAATTGTAACTGCCAAAGCCCTGACCGCCTCTGCTGCGCCAGTTGTTAATGTGGTTGGCCATGTTAACGGAGCGGTTTGAACCGGTGGATGACCCGCCCCAGGTATCTTTATACTGCCAGAAGGTGGCAGTGCCAATAATGGAAGGCGCGTTTACCCGCTGTTGTTTATAAAAGCTGTAGGAATGCCCGTCGCTACTGACGTTGTTGATATACGTACCGCCTGTAACAGAACCCATTTCGGCGACGTAATACTCTATAAGCGGGTTTGTCGTCCAGCCATAGATACCGACAAAATTATAGCTGCCGCTCAGGGCGCCTACATTGTAACCGATCGTTCTGGCTGATCCGGGATTCCAGCCTTTACCACCAACAATATCGGTGACATTGCTGTAGCTGATCGCGAAATTACCGCCCGAACCAAAGGTGATACTGCCTGATCCGCCTTCCCGGTATAGCGACCAGAAGAAGCCGTTATTGGTGCCCTGGGCTTCCGGTTGACCATCGTCCCGAACAAATCCGCTCGAGCGTTCACCAGCAACTGCTGCTGGTTCTGAAGTACTACTTTTTTTACTACAACCAGTTAAGGTGGAGGAACCTGCAACGAGCATAATAGCCGCTGCGCCGAAAGTAACCATCCTGGCTACTTCCGGTAGGAATGTGTTTAATTTCATAATGGCAATAATTAGTTAGACTATAAATTTAACGAAGTCATCGTATAAATGTAACCGATTACAGGAGTAAAGTTTGAATTTGCGTAAAATTGAGACAAATTGAATATGATGCGGTAATGCAACCGTTTACAGAAAGTTTGTATTGTAGGAATGTTGAATATGTATAAATGAACCCGGACAATTTATTTGATATTCACATTCCTGTAGCTCTGGAGACGACGGGCAAAATCAGCTAAAAGCCTTACCAGGTAACCGTTTTGCAAATCATTAGCAGGCGTAGGGATCATAAAACAGGTAAAAACATGCCTGTGTTGGTAGAACGCGAACATGTACTTTTACATCAGAAACAAAGAGATACCGGAGTAGGGCAGTAGAAAAGGAATGAGCAGGTGATCGAAGTTTCTACATTAAGCAGATTTTATCTTTTTTTTCATATGGCAAGCAATCGTTAGAGGTCAACTGTTTCTACAGAGGACCTTTTTTCTTTTAGGGTCGGGCTGTACACTTATCGGCCAAAAATGCACGAAAAAGGCCCAAAACAACGCACTTATTAACTTGCCCGAACCGAATTGATAATATTTTATAGTTTCGCGCCGTTAACGTATAGCCCATGACTGTAGCAATGAAAACATCAACCCTTTCCCTGGTTATATCCCTGATCATTATACTCACTGCTTCCTGTAAAAAGGAATCTGCTGGCAGCGCCTCCCATAAATTAAAGACCTACACGGAGGATGTTACAGCTGTAGGCATAGGGCATGTTGTGGAGACGTTTAATATTAGCTATGATGAACAGGATAGAATTACGAGTGTTGTGTCTGTCACAAAACCAGGTCACCGGTGGGAGTATCAATATATAAAGGAGGATAAATTTAGTTTTGATAAGATAGAAGATAATAAAGTTACTTTACACACTTCCTGTTTTATAAATACCAGCCTTTCGAAGATAGACAGTACCTATCAATATAACAATCGTAATGACACGGTGTCAATGAAGTATTTGTATGATAGCGAAAAGAGGATTGTGAAGCAAAAAGAATATATCCATTCCTACCTGATCCCGAATCCGGTATGGGTTAATACGATTGACTACCAGTATGATCTGAAAGGAACGCTTACAAAAAAGAAAGATTCTTATTCTGAAACCACCTACCGCTACGATGCTGAAAATGAGAATACGGTTCAAATAGAACCCTTCTTCTTTCCTGTTCAACAAAAATTGCCCTCCCATACATATACCACGCGTTGGGGCATACTTAATACCATAGAACATAGTTACTCATTCGATGACCACAAAAGACTGATCAGTGAGAAAGCAGTATCCAGCGATGGAAGGGTGACTGTGAAATCATATACATATCAGGAATAATGATAGTTTATTATATTGAAAAGGTCCCGGTTGCCCAAGGTAACCGGGATCTTATTTTATAGTAACCTTTCAACAACAAATAAAATTTTACCAACCAACAGACCCATTATACTTTTGCGGCCATCAACTAACAATACCATTATATGGAGTATTCAAAGACCTACACCGTTAAAGACGAGCATATAGACTTTCAGAACATTATGGATGGGTTGTATTATCCTTTTTATATGGAGTATTGCCGGCACGATTACATTAGGGAAGTACTGGGGTTTGATTTTGAAGAAGAAGCAAAAAATGGGGTGAACATGGTGTTGTCGAAATACACCCTGCAGTTTGTTCGCTCATTGAAAAAGGGGGATGAGTTTATTGTTACCTGCAACCTGCTGTTGGATAAGAACAATAAGTCGGTACTGCATTTCAGGCAAGCCATTCTGTTGAATAATAAGGTGGTTACAAAGGCAATCTTCTCGGGCACTTGTGTAAAAGCAGGCGGCGGCAGGCCCTTTTTACCCGAAAATTTGCTGGATAAACTGGTTGGTGCACCGGAATGGGATGGCGAATTATAGTTTATCCAGAACATTTTTTTTGCGCTGGAGACCAATAGTAAAATTGGCTGAAACCCTTGCGTATCAAGGGTTTTGTCATTCGTGCAATGCCTTTGAGATCATAAAACAGGCAAAAACATGACTATGTTAGTGAGCGGTGAAGATGTAATTTTATATCAGAAACAAAGAGATAACCAGGATAGAGGAGAAAGAAAGCAAAAGGATTGGTTATCAAGGTTTCAAATCAAACAGATCTATCTTTTTTTTCATATGGCAAGCAATCGTTAGAGGTCAGCTGTTTCTACAGAAGACCTTTTTTCTTTTTAGCCCATCCCCAGTCCCCGACTAGCCGGGACTGGCGGAAAATAACCTCTCCACGCACCGTATTTTGCAGAGCTGAATTATCAAATTTATACAACTTTGGTTCGAATGGCAGGAATATAAATATCAAATGTTGCGCCTTTCCCTGACTCGCTGGTTGCTGTAATGATGCCATTGTGGTTCTGCACAATTTTTTTAACGATTGCAAGCCCGATCCCTGTACCCGGATATGCTTCCCTTTCGTGCAGCCGTTGGAATACTTCAAATATCTGGTCTTTATATTGAGGATCGAAGCCGATACCGTTATCGGCGACGGTGATATGGCAATAGTTTTTTTCAGGTGAGATCCCTGACAGGGGATCCAATTCATCTCCTTTTATAGTTTTGGCGTTGATTATTATGTGTGGCGGCATATCGGCCTTTGAGAATTTGAGCGCATTGCCAATAAGGTTGTGCATAAGCTGACGAAACTGGAAGGGTATAATGTTTGCCGGACAAAGTTCAGTGGCTTCAATGATGGCATGTTTTTCTTCAATAGTTTCTGCCAGCTCGTTTTTTACCTCTTCTACAATCGTATTGAGGTCGGTGTTTTCTAAATTTCTTTCCTCCAGGTTGATACGGGAGAAAGCAAGCAGGTCTTCAATGAGTTGTTGCATCCTGGCGGCTGCTGATTGCATCCTGTTAAAGTAATCTTTCCCTTTTTCGGATAAGGTTTGATTTTCTTTAGCGAGTATCTTGCTGGCGAAGGTTTGTATTTTGCGCAAAGGTTCCTGCAAATCGTGGCTGGTTACATAAGTGAATGATTCAAGCTCTTTATTGATTTTTTTTAATTCATTATTTTTTTCTTCGAGCGCTTCGTTGGCTTGCTGCAGTTCGTACGTTCTTTTCAATACGGCTTTTTCTAATTCCTGTTTTTGTTTTATCTGGCTTTCGATTTCGGTTTTAGCCAGCTGCCTGAATTGTATTTCGCTTTCTTCAATTTTTTTACGTGCAAGAACGCGTTCAGTTATATCTTCAATAGAGAGCAGGATCAATTTCTCGGGGCTTTTATTGTTTATTACTTCACGGGCATTGAGCAGCATTGTGCGATCGCCAATATTTGCAAAGGAATGCGTTACTTCAAAATCGGAAAGCATTGATTTCTCAGGTAGAATTTTTTCGAGCAGGGTACGCAATGCAGGAATGTTCCATTGTTTGTTACCGAGATCATAAATTAAAGCGCCCTCTGTTTCGGCTTCGTTTACCTGGAATGTTTTATAAAAAGCATTATTGACCGTTATTATCCTGAGGTTTTTATCCAGCACCAGCAATGGTTCACGGATGTTGATAATAATGGCTTCCGCATAATCCCTCGCGGCTGATACCTGTTCATTCAGGTTGATCATTTCCTGGTTTACAACAGTCAGTTCTTCATTGGTACTCTGCAGTTCTTCTTTGCTGGTTTCCAATTCTTCGTTCAGGCTCTGCAATTCTTCGCTGCCACTAAGTAACTCTTCATTAGCACTTTGCAGTTCTTCATTAGCCGCCTCCTGGTCTTCGGTAATGCGGTGCATATCTTCAAGGGTTTGCGCCAATTCCTGTTCTAACTGCCGGATGCGAAGCTCTTTTTCATCTTTTGTTCTTTTAATGGAAGGTTGAGGCTTCGCAGGCTGCGACAACGATTGATTGTGAAAGAGTATCAGGTAATGCGGATCAATAAGATTGGGTAATGGCACGGCTTCAATGGAAATTTTTTGCGGGCGTTCATTTATTGTCAGCTGAATATTTTCTTTGATCACCGGCGCATTGTCTTTTTTTGCTTTGTGCAAAATATTGCGCAGTTCAAAAGCCAAACCGGGTTTCACCATTTTTAATAAATTAAAGCTGGCTTTGCCTGGGGATGGTTCCAGATAGTCGCCGGTGCTACCTCTGAAATGCACAATATCCATCGCTTCATTTACGATCACACCAGCGGGGGTATATTTACTAAGAATAATATCATCGGCCGTTTTTTGAAAATCAGCGCGTTTAATGTCAGCATTCAAATTGGAATTCATTGCTGTCAGATTCTTTTCACTGCGCTGGCTTGTTATGGCAGTATGCCTGCCTGTTAAATCTTTTCGGATAAATAATTTATCGTTCTTTGCAACAGGGGCAAAAAGATCTGTAACACCACTTGTGGTTTCTGATTTTCCAAGCAGTAAAAATGCTTTTGGATTTAATGCATAATGAAAAGTAGTAAGCGCCTTTTTTTGCAGGTATGGTTCCATATAAATAAGCACATTACGGCAGCTTATAAGATCCATTTTACTGAACGGAGGATCTTTAACAAAATTGTGGGTAGCAAATACGCACATATCTCTTACCTGCTTATTTACCTGATATCCCCCATTGGTTTTTGTAAAAAATTCTTTCAGCTGTTGTGGTGTAAGCGCAGTTAATTCGATTTTTGTATATATGCCTAAACGGGCTTTTGCAATAGCGGGTTCGCTGATGTCACTGGCAAAGATCTGCACGCTGCCTCCCGGTGCTGTATCGGCGCGATGGCTTAAAAATTCTTTAATGCAAATGGCTATGGAATAGGCTTCTTCGCCTGTGCTGCACCCCGCCACCCATATCCTTATACTTTCACCGGCTGCTTTATTTTTTGCGATGAGCGGAAAAACCGTTTCGCATAGATTTTCAAATATTTTAGGATCACGGAAAAAAGAGGTTACCGGAATTAAAAGGTCCTGATATAAAATATCCTGTTCTGCTTTATTTTCCCTCAAATATTTCAGATAAGCAGCAGGTTCATCATTTTTGTTTAATGCCATCCTGCGCAATATCCTTCTGCGGATGGTAGTTTGTTTGTAATAAGTAAAATCGGTTGCCTTCCGAATGCGGAGCAATGAAATAATGTGTTTAAATACTTCCTCATCCTCTACTGGAAGAACCTGGTCATTTCCATCCCGGATTGAAATGATTTTAGTGAGTTCCAGCAGTTTTTCCGGAATTTTTTCGGGTGGAAGAATAAAGTCAACCACGCCTGCCTGAACCGCGCTATGGGGCATGCCTTCATATGCCGCCGACTCTTTATCCTGCGCAAAGGTGATGCCTCCATGATCTTTGATCGCTTTCAATCCTAATGTACCATCGGAGGCGGTACCTGATAATACCACTCCAATGGCATGTGACTGATGCACTTCTGCCAGCGAAGTAAAGAAAATATCTATGGGCAGGTTCTTTGCATTTTTAATTTTTCCGGGGCGGGTAGTAAGTTCCAGTACCCCGTCATTTGCCACCATTATTTTGTTAGGCGGGATAACATAAATATGATTAGGCGCTACTTTAATATCATTAGAAATTTCTAAAACCGGAATATTTGTAGCTTTTTGCAGTATTTCGGTCAACAAACTGTCGTGGCTGGGATCTAAATGCTGTACCAGCACGTATGCCATTCCTGAATTTTCGGGAATAGCCCTTAGCAGTCTTTTAAATGCATCGAGCCCCCCGGCCGAAGCGCCAACACCTACTACCGGGAAAAAATTAGCTGAAAGGATTTTTGATTTTTCTTTATTCTCTTTCATTATTATTTGATTGCATTTTCCCTCGGTGACTTTGAGATATCCTGTCTCTGGTAAAGCAGATATAGCTAAAATATTATAAACGTATTCACTTATAGGAGGGCGGTACAAATGTGTACCTGGAAATTCTATTTTACACATTATCAAGAGAGCCGCCTTTCTTCTGAGAAGTATTGATCCGACTGGTCTTAGACCGCTTTACCGTGAATATAGCCCTTAAAGGTAGATATTTCAGGTAAGTAAAAAGTAATAAACTTAGACGGGCTTATTTTGACTATCTTTAGATACTACAAGGTCCAAGATGCTTTACCCAGCCATCCTATCTCTATAAGGGTCGTCCTTAATTCGTGCCGGGGAATATGAACTTCTTTCCAAAAAAGGCATTACAAATGAAAATTTACATTAAAAACATGGTTAGTACGCGATGCATAATGGCCGTACAAGGTGTTTTGAAAGAACTTAAAATTGATTACCTGTACATAAAATTAGGAGAAGTTAAACTGGCAGCAGCGCTTACTCCGGAACAACAAAAGAAACTGAAAGCTGCTTTAAAGCTTTATGAATTGGAATTGATGGATGATAAAAAAAGGTTTTGGTTGAGCAAATAAAAGCGTTAATTATTGAAACATTTCACGCTGCGGATAGTGAAATGCATGTGAAGCTTTCTGAATATTTGAGTAAGCGTCTCTTATTCGATTACACCTATCTGGCAAATACTTTTTCTGAAAAGGAAGGCATGACCATTGAAAGATTTTATATTGTAAGCAGAATCGAACGTGTGAAGGAATTAATGGCGTTTGAAGCCTTGAGTATAAAAGAAATTGCTTACCAACAGAATTTTAGCAGTGTGGCGCACCTTTCCCGGCAGTTTAAGAAGGTAACCGGGCAAACACTTTCCGTATTCAAAAAATTATGTAAGTCTCCCGATTATGTCCGGAATATGCGTGAATAATGTAACATATTTACAAAATAGTATAACAGAATATTTTTTATAAATCATGACCTTTGATAAACAATAGTATGTCCTTTAGTTTCATCAATATTCATCTTATATCACGCAAACCATGGAAAAAAATATGAGAATATTGTTCGTTGATGATGATGCCGACGACAGAATGCTTTTTATAGAAGCTGTTAAAGAAGTAGATGAGAATTATGAATGTGTGACTGCAAATGATGGTCGACAGGCATTGGATTTGCTGAATAATGAGGTGCATTCCTTACCTGATATCATTTTTTTAGATATAAATATGCCACGTTTGAGCGGAAAGAAATGCTTATCTGAGATAAAAAATAATGAACGATTAAAGCATATTCCGGTAATTATTTATACTACGTCGAAAGACGTAGAAGAATCAAAGGAACTGAAAGAAATGGGGGCTTATCATTTTATAAGCAAACCCCGTAACGCGGAGGACATATACTTTCTCGTCTCCATTGCATTGGAAGAACACCTGAATTTTTTTAAACAGGAATAAATAATAAGTTTATTTAAATTTCAAAACCTTTTCAGGGCTCACAAAACATTGTTTTGTGAGCCCTTTTTTAAGTGCGCCCGCACGATCATTGGCTGGAAGATGCAAGCAGACCAAACAGGCATCGCAGATTTTGATTTAAATCATTTTATTGGATGTTGATATTTAATTATTTATATATAATTTGAAGCGTTAAGTTGACCGGCATAAATAAGCGGTAAGGGTATAATAGAGGTATGATCTTTCCGCTTGGTTGCCATTAAAATACCAATAGTGTTTGCATGCTTACGATAAACGATGTTCACCAGCAGTTTGCTGAATATTTCAATGTACCCGATCTCAAGCCATATGCCTACCTGCTGTCCCGTAAATTAAGTGAAGGGCATATTTGCCTCGACCTCGAAAAGATCAATGAACAACCGGAAGATATACCCGCCTGGTGCCGTAACCTGCCCCCGGGCAGTAAACCCTTGCAATCGATGCCAATGGTTGCTAAAAATGGGGACGACAGGCAGCCGTTTGTGTTGCACCAGGGCAACCTGTATATTCAGCGTTATTTCAGGTACGAAACCAGCTTTGTCAATAGCATATTCAGCGCTTTAAAAATAGAAAAGAAGGCTGTAGCAGAACGGTTGGCTGCATTGAATGACCATGCCGACCTAATTAAAAAGCTATTGGGTGCCGATCTGCCTGCAACTGTGGATGTGAGTACTTTTGAAGACCCAACCGACTGGCAGGTGGCGGCTGCCATCAGTGGTATCCTGAATAATTTCACCATCATTACCGGTGGTCCGGGCACCGGCAAAACCACCACGGTCGCCAAAATATTAAGCATTCTGTTTACCATGCATCCTGAACTGAAGGTAGCGCTGGCTGCACCTACGGGAAAAGCGGCCGCCCGCATGGCGGAAAGTTTGCGCAATACAAAGCTTGCCCCTGATTCAAAGCTTGCTGAAAAATTCCAGGCATTGGAGCCGTCTACTATTCACCGCTTGCTGAAGTGGCAGAGCGGTACGCCTTATTTCCGGTATAACAGGGACAACCCGTTGCATGTTGATGTAGTGATTGTAGATGAATGCTCCATGATCGACATTGCTTTGTTTGCAAAATTGTTGGAAGCTATTGGTCCCGATACCCGCCTGATATTGTTGGGTGATAAAGATCAGCTGGCCTCTGTAGAAGCCGGAAGCCTCTTTGGCGATCTTTGCAAATCCCTTTCGGGGCTCAATTTGTTTACGAAGGACCGGCTCGCTTTTATCAATGGTTTTATCCCCGATGCCAAACGGCGCATTGCTTTTGCTCATGGGAGCAATGGCGATCCGCATCCTTTATTTGAACACCTGGTTGAATTAAGACATAGTCATCGCTTCACCGGTTTTTTCGGAATAGGCAGGTTCAGCAAAGCGATCATTGCCGGTGATAGGGTCATCTTGCAGGAGCCTAATGAACAGGTTACTATCGATGGGGATTATTCGTCGGAACTCTTTTCGACATTCATTGCCGGCTATACCGCCTTTATTGAAGAAAAAGATATTCGCGCAGCTTTGCGCCAGATGAATAACCTCCGCGTATTATGCGCTGTGCGCGAAGGCGCACAGGGGCTCGATGCCGTGAACAGGACCATTGAACGGTTACTGCATGATCGAAAAAAGATCATTGTCAACAACGAGTTCTATGAAAACCGCCCCATCATTCTAACCCGGAATTATTATGAACACGGTCTTTTTAATGGCGATGCAGGCATCATCAGGCCCAATGAAAAAGGGGTGTTGATGGCCTGGTTCGAAGACAGCGCCGGCGATCTAAAAGCCGTATTGCCCGGCTATTTACAGGAAGCGGAAACGGTGTTTGCCATGACCATTCACAAAAGCCAGGGGTCTGAATTTGATGAAGTGATGGTGGTTCTGCCTAATACGGCGCAAGCGAATATCCTCACCCGGGAGTTACTGTATACGGCCGTTACCCGGGCAAAGAAACGGGTATACATCCAGGGGGCCATGGAGGTTATCCTCGCTGCAGCATCCCGGCACGTACAAAAAGCTTCCGGTATCGCTTCCCGTTTTCATGAATTAAAATAATTGCCATGGCATTATTCCTGAAAGTTTCCAATTCGCTCGAAAGTCTTGCTGCCGGTTTGGCAAAAAATGTTTCCAAAGCCCGTAACAGTGTTTTTGAGCCCAACTATATCATTACGCAAACAGAAGGGATGAACAACTGGCTGAAGCTGCAGCTGGCTGCTCATCTCGGAATTGCTGCGAATTACCGTTTTTTAAAGACAAACGATTTCATTCATCATTTGTACAGGCTGGTGAACGGTCCGTTCACAGAAACGTTATCCAGGGAAAACCTCAACTGGCTTTTATTTCAACTCATGGGAGAAAAAGAATTCACGCACCAGTTCCCCGAAGTAGCCGATTACTATCAAAACAATTTTCCTTCCCAGGACCTGCGGCGAATGGCCCTGGCTGAAAAGGTGGCCGATTTGTTTGATCAATACCAGATCTACCGGCCTGATATGATCCGGGAATGGAATACGATCTCGATCAGCGCCGTGCCATCGGGGGAATGGCAGCAATACCTATGGGCTAAAGCGAGAATGAGGGTGGGCGATGCGTTGCCCGATAAAACCATCATCGCTTCCTATATAAAACATGCGTTGGCCGATCCTTCGCAGCAGGCGCACTTGAAGGAGCGGTTGCCCAGCGTTCATTTTTTCGGCCTGTCTATTATCACCACGTACCATATTCAGCTATTGTTCGAGGTTGCTGAACATCTCGATGTTCATTTCCATTTACTTAATCCGGCGCCTTCCGTTTACTGGTTCGATGACCGCAGTGAAAAGCAACTGGCGCGCTGGAAACAAAAAGGAAGGTCTGTTGCAGGGCTGGGCGTGGGAAATGCTTTGCTGACGGGGTGGGGGCAGGTGATCCGGAATACCTTCGGCCTGTTTTTTCAGCAGGACGAATTATTGAATGCATATGAAGAAGTGGGCATCGTACCGCCCAAACCCGACAGCCTGCTTCATAAGATCCAGTTGGATGTGTTTTCGGCGGCTGCAGCAGACCGTCAGCCACTGCTGGTTAAAGATATTACCGATGATTCCATTCATATCAATGCCTGTTATACCATCGCGCGGGAAGTGGAAGTTTTGTATAATTACCTGGTTCACCTGGTCGACAAAAAAGGAGCGATACTTTCGCCCCGGGATATTGTGGTGATGGTCAGCGATATCGATGCTTATGCTCCCTATATCAAGGCGGTCTTCAATAATGCGCCTTATACGTTTCCCTACACCATTGCCGATGAAAGTTATTCGGGCGGTGATAATTTGTTTACCGCGCTTACTTCCATGCTGTTATTGAATGAAGAGAACAGTACGGCGGAAGAAGTGCTGCAGCTATTGGATTCATCGTATATCCGAACGCGTTTTGGGATCACAGATATTGCCCGCATCAGAGAGGTGGTAGATGCTGCATCTATCCGCTTCGGCATACAGGGAAATAAGGAAGATGATACGCACCTGGTTAGCTGGTCATATGGATTACGCCGCATCATGTATGGGGTTTGTATGAGTGGTGGGGAGCGATTCGAGCATGACGGCGATGTCCTGTATCCGCTTGACATCGTTGAAGGGGCCGAAGCGTTATCGATCATTCGTTTTGTGCATTTTGTAGAGGTGTTGATGGCTTCTGTTGAAGAACGGAAAAAGAACAGGGGGATTGCCGAATGGGTAAGCTATATCGAAGGTCTGGTGCACAATATGATCCTTGAGCCGGGTGATAATCCCGATGAACAATATCGTATGTTGATGCGGCAGCTTTCGGGCCTGAACCTGGCCGGTCAGTATATGAATGAAACCATTTCCTTCGAAGTAATGGCGCACAGTCTGCTGCAAGTGCTGGAAGAAACTACCAGGACCAGTCTTTTTGCGGGCGGAGGTATTACATTCTGTTCCCTGATCCCGATGCGCAGTATTCCCTTCCCGGTGGTTGCTATGATGGGACTTAACTATGATAAATTTCCGCGCCGGGAAAAATCAACCAGTTTCAGTTTGATGGAAAAAAGCCCACAAAAGGGCGACCGTAATGTAAAGGAAAACGATAAACATCTTTTCCTGGAAACGGTGCTTGCTGCCAAGTCGTATTTATACATCAGCTACATTGGGCAAAATCCAAACGACAATTCACCGCTGCCCCCTTCGGCATTGATCGACGAACTGATCGACTATATTGAAGCAGGGTCGAATGAACCGGAAAAGGTTCGTGAATTGCTGATCACCCGTCATCCCTTGCAGGGCTTTAGTCGTAAGTATAGTCCCGAAAATAAACGGCTGTACAGTTACCTCGATCATGGAATTGTATCGGTTGAACCACGGGTGTTGCCGGAAAAGCAGGCCGCAGCCCTGCATTTTGAAGAAATACAATTGGACGATCTGGTCCGTTTTTTTAATAATCCCTTCAAGACGTATTATAATAAAGTGCTGGGCATTTATTACGATAATGATCAGTCGTTACTGCCCGATACGGAGCTTTTCAGTCTGGATGACCTGCAGCAATGGAGCCTGAAACAGATCTTGTTGCAGACATCCTTCAATGCTTTACTACAGGAGCAACTGGTAAAGACCGGCCAGTTACCATTGAAGAATATGGGTAGCGTAGTACTGAAAGAAATAGAAAAGAAGGTAGCGCCTGTTCGCACACTTTATAAAAACTATGCAGGGAAGGAGGAAGAGCAGACATTACACCTGGACATTATGATAGGAGATAGCCTGCTCACAGGAACGCTGCGACCGGTCTTCAATAATAACTTGTTGTTTGTAAGCTGGTCGAAAAGGGAGATGCGATACCTGGTGGAAGCCTACATTCGTACGTTGGCAGGGACCGCCGCCGGTTTAATTTCCGGCGTATCGTTTTTGTCGGGTGGCAAGAACCTCGAGATATTTAATGGAGTACCTGTATCCACGGCAGAGGCTAAACGCAGGTTGGCCGGTTTGATAGATCTATACAAGGAAGGGTTCACAAAAATAGCGCCCTGGTATCATCGCTTCCAGATAAAACCGGAAAAAGTGGCGGGGCTTATTATGGACGACTTTTTAAAAATGATCGATCAGGCCCTGAATAATTATACATATCCCTGTAACGACAGGTACATCAGGGGCGAGTATGAAAAAGGGTATTTTAATGAAGAGGAGAAGATGGAGCAGTTCAAAACGATCTGTCAACAAATAATCGTTCCGCTTCCCCAATTCTTTCCCGACTACCCGCTAAATAAGTAAAAATGACGAAAATAAAATATAAGGATTTTAATGCCGTCACTGTTGAATTAAAGGAAACTAACCTGATAGAAGCCAGCGCCGGAACGGGGAAAACCTATTCGATCGCCATCCTCGTATTGCGGCTTGTGCTTGAGCAACAGCTACCGGTCAGGAATATCCTGATGGTGACCTTTACCAAAGCTGCCGTGGCAGAATTGGAAGCACGTATTCGATTGTTTATAAGAACGGCGTATAAAGCAAGTTTGGGTAAGCCGGTAAACGATGAGAATATTAAAGACCTCGTGAGTAAAGCCATTGCGGAGGCCGGTAAAAAGGATCCCGGGCAGGGAACAATAGTTGTACAGCAGGTGCTTCGCGAGGCTGTTTTGTTCCTCGACGAAACTTCTGTATTGACCATCCATGGTTTTTGTCAGCAAACGCTGCAGGAATTTACTTTTGAAACCAATCAATTGGTTGGTGCTGAGTTGATGACGAATGCCAGTCCTTTGCTGGAGGCCGCGCTGAATCATTTCTGGCGCCGGCATGTGACCACTATGGAGGTACCATTACTCGAACGTATTTGGTACGGCGACATGAAAGGGAAGATGCAGGAACTGCTTAAGGAACATCTCAGTGGCAAGCACTACCTCGGATATGACCCCAAAGAGGATTATACCATTACAACGGAGGCGCAAAACAAGTGGTTAGAGGAACTGACAAAACTGGATGAAAGAGAAGGTTTGCTTACGGATGATCTGCATGCATATGTAAAAGGAAATTACCTTGCGTTAAAGGCCCTCTGCGAGGGAAATGCATATGCCAAAAAAGGGTTGCTTCATTTGCTAAAAACGCCACCGGAATTTATCGAGGCTATAGATAAGAAGCGCGAAACCGGTTATGTCATAAAGTTATTTCCCGACATACTCAAAAAACTGCATGCAATAACGGAAGCCATTGAACAGCGAAATGAAATGCTGGGGAACATACATCGTCAGTTGTACGGCCTGGCAATTAAAGAGGTGAGTGACATTATTACGCTCTATAAAGACCGGAACAATATATTGAACTATGATGACCTGATCGGGAATCTCCATACGGCATTGGTGAAGAAAGACAATCCGCAACTGGAAGCGATGCTCCGGAATAAATTCAAAGCGGTATTCGTTGATGAATTTCAGGATACCGACCGGCAACAGTATGAAATATTTGAGAAAGCATTTGGCCAGGATACGATCCTGTTCTTTATCGGCGATCCCAAACAAAGCATTTATGCCTGGCGCAAGGCCGATATTTTTACTTACTTCCAGGCGAAGAACAAGGTAAAGGAAGTGTTCAGCATGAACCAGAACTTCCGGTCTTCCGCAGTTTATATTGAAGCGATGAACCGGTTTTTTCTCCCGGATGAGCATTTTGATACCTTTTTCTTCGGTGAAGAAAAGGATACGATCGAATATCTACCGGTAGAAAGCCCACCCGAAAATACAAAAGGCAGTTTCTTCAAAAGCGACATACCGGAGATCCCGTTGTGTATACGAACGCTTCCTAAAAAGGAGATTGCAGCTACTGCGGCAGCACAGGTTGCCGATCTGTTGCTGAACAAAGCCTACCTCATTAAAACAGGAAAAGGCGATCGTGGCCTTTTGGCGTCGGATATTGGTGTGCTGGTACGCACAAGGAAACAGGGGATGGAAATAAAAGCAGCTTTATCACGACTGGGTGTACCTGCTGTAACGTTGGACGATTCAAAAGTGTTGCAATCGGAAGAAGCCAGCTACCTGTTATACTTGCTGGAAGCTGTGGAAGACCCGGCCAGGTCAACGATCAACCGCGCGTTATTGTCCCCTTTTACGGGATATAAGATAGATGATATTCTTTCACTGGATGATGAGGCGGTGATGACCCTTTTCAAGAAGTACAAAGTTCGCTGGTTGACCGATGGCATCTTTTCCGCCCTCATGGATTTTCTGGCCGATTTTGGCGTTCGTCATGTGTTGTTACGATCAAACTCAGAAGATGGAGAGCGCATCATTACCAACTTCATGCAATTGGCGGAATTGATACACCATATTGAAAGCCGGAAATCGTTGTCCACGATTGAAATAATTGCCTGGTTGCGACGAAGTATCGATGATATAGCGACGGAAGGCGACGAATACATACAGCGGGTGGAGAATGATGAAGAAGCAGTGAAGATAGTCACCATTCATAAATGCAAGGGGCTTGAATATAACTTCGTAATAGCGCCTTACCTGGAATTTACGACCGACAACTGGTTTGAATTTGTGAGTTTCCGGGACCCTGCCACTGGTGAATATATCGGGGCGGAAAAAAGTAGGCTTACAGCAGAACAGTCTGCCTGGCAGCAGCAACAGGCTGAGCAGGAGAATCGCAGACTTTTGTATGTAGCGATTACCCGCGCCATTTATAAATGTTATATTTTCCAAAGTGATAACGGAAAGCCTTCTACGCTGGCTGCATTTACGGGTGCGCTACCTGAAGAAAGCAACCACCTTATAGGTAGGGAAAACGGCGGCATTGAGTTGCCGGCCGGCATTTATCATCAGGAAAAAGCGCAGAAGGTTACCGCAGGAACCACACCCGTTCGTTTTTCCCTGCAGCAGCCAAACTGGCGAAGAGTAAGCTATACGATGCTGGCAGCAAAAACAACACATGCACCGAAGAATTATGGTGTTGTGGGGAATGATGCGTATGACACCTTTATTTTTCAGAGCCTGCGCAGCGGCGCTAAAACCGGTGAACTGATCCATTTTTTATTGGAGAATATACATTTTGCCGACGATAGCCGATGGTCAACATGGATTGAAGAAGGTATTCGGCGATTTGCTCCGTCGCAGCGGGAATTGTATCTGCCGATGTTACAGCAACTGTTATCAGAAGTATTGAATGCCCGCATTCAAATAAATGGAACAACATTTACCCTGTCTTCTATAACCCGGAACCGGCGAATTAATGAATTTGAGTTTGATTTCCCGGTATCCCTTTTTCATCCGTCAGTGCTCAATGCCCTGGACGGTACAACCATCCCGGTTACCGTCAAAGACTTTCCCGTTCAACTGGAAGGCATCATGAATGGGAAAATGGACCTGTTTTTTGAACACGATGGCCGTTATTATATTCTCGACTGGAAAACCAATCATTTGGGTGCCGACCCCGGCAATTATTCAATACCTGCATTGACTGAAGCCATGCGTGAGAATAATTATCATCTTCAGTACCTGATATATACACTGGCAGTAAAAAAGTACCTGCAAAGCCGGATCCCTGGTTTCGACTACCAGAAACAGTTTGGTGGCGTCATTTATTTCTTTGTGCGGGGCGCGCGGGCAGGCAGCGAAAATGGCATATTCACCATTAAGCCGTCTGTTGAAATTATGAAGAAGGTGGAGGGGATCTTTGATTAAAATGCCAAAATGCAGGAATAAAATGTAAACAGTAGATACAGGGGTTTTAAAATATCT
The DNA here is from genome assembly GCA_966212235.1 of uncultured Niastella sp. Taxonomy (GTDB): domain Bacteria; phylum Bacteroidota; class Bacteroidia; order Chitinophagales; family Chitinophagaceae; genus Niastella. Next base: position 17,797 of record CBIHPP010000012.1, read on the forward strand.
TCTAACTTTAGTGAGGTCTCATTTCTTACTATAACATCTTCCTTTTATTATTAACCATTCAATAAACCTTATCATGAAACAAATCCTCTCATTTTTACTATTTACTGCAATAATATTGTTAGTTAACCCTGGCAAATCATTTGCCCAATGCAGTGAAAGTGGCGCCAGTTTCGAATGTCATTCGTATTCATATGACAGTGAAAGTGAAACGAATATGGCAACATGGATAACAGAAGGTACCTTGTTTTGGGTATATGTAAACCTGCAAGCAGATCACCCATCCGAAAGCTATGCTTTTGCTGAAGTAACAACGCCTAGTGACTATTGGGTGAATATGGTTACAAACGGTGACTCTTACCAGGATGATTTTACTATGTCGGGAAATTTCAACAGCTCTCTTATGCTTTATTCTTCTGCCCGGTATGGATTTGCCTATGTCGGTGCATCGTGGTAAGCAACCTAATCTACATTCATCCTTATCAACTTCTTTTTATGAAAAAAATAATATCCTTCTGTTTCCTGACAGTAGTGGTGCTCCTATGTAAGAGCAATAAAGCAACGGCCCAATGCGGCCTATCAGGCAGTTCATATTACTGTCAGGCAATTTCTCCCACTGCGGGAAGTTCTTCATCCTGGTTCGATGTATGGACTGCCGAAAGTAACGGCTATACTATTTCAGTATACATGGAAGTATATGAAGGAGGTAATCCTGGCTTTAATCCGAATGCTTTTGCTGATGTAGCTTTCGGCGATTTTTATTGGTCGCAGCACATCTATGGTGGAAATTATTCAGATTCTTTTATTGCCGCAGGATCAGGAGAGACCCTGGAATTATATGCATATGCCAGTGGTGGCGAAGCCTATATTCAGGCCGCCTGGTAACACACGAATGCGTTTATTGACTAATGAAGTAATATGAAACGACGATTAACCTGTCTTTTCTATCATACGACGTTTTGTATATTCTTTGCCATCTCTTTTCATACCGTCAATAGCCAACTGCCCACAGCAACAGGGATACCCGTTTCTGACCTCGTTGTGCTTGCTGCAGGCGCTGTACAGATCACTGAATATGAAGTGCGGAAGAATCATCTCCGGTTTCAGCAGGAATATAAAAGCAGGCACGGGCATATGCCCGGTCCGGAAGCTGTAAAGGAATGGGTCGTTGCCTTTACTGACAGAACATACATACTGGCAGATGCTTATGATAAAGGATATTTTGAAAAGCCAGCAGTGAAACGGGCGGTAGAAAGTATGGCACGGCTGATCATCGGTCAACCAGGCGGACTACTAGAGCAAAAGCTGTTGCTACCGCAGGCAGCAGTAACTGAAGCAGAACTGCAGCAGGCGATAGAAAAAAGCAGGAAACAGGTATATGTTGAATACCTGAAGTTCCCCGATTATGATCAGGCGCTTCATTGCATGGGCGGACCGCAGCCGGAAAACCTGCAGGTGTTTAGAAAGGCTGTTGACAAAAACAGCCATGATGCTTCCATCGTTCACCGGCTGGATACTTTTTCATGGCCTTCTATGCAACTGGGTATACAGGAGGATTATATTACCACACTTGAAAAGGGTGCGCTTACGCCTGTTCTTGTTTTACCAGATGGTTATTATGTGATGCATGTACAAAATACTGCGATCGCAGCAATACCTGATCCGCAACGACGCAACAGCATCAGGAATATACTGACCATGCGGCGAAAAGAAAAGGCCAGACAGGAATATTTCCGGGCTGTACAAAAAGAAGCAGGAACCGTGATGAACCCGGAAGTATTAAAGGCGCTGAAAAATAAGTTAGCACAGTATGGTCCCCTGCAGGCATTTGATAAAAATAAATTCAGTGAGCTCTTATCGTTGCCCGCCATCACTTATAGCTGTAACCGTAAAAAGAACACTGTCACAACAGCTGCGTTTATGGACTTTTATAATAATCTGCCTTTAAAGAAAGAGATTGGAACTATAGAAGCTGTTGTTATGTATTTGCATGCATATGTGCAGGATGACTATAATTATCGCAAAGCCGAAGAACTGGGCATTACCCATGATTTACAATTCCGGCTCGACAAGAACAATTATAAAAAGACCGTAATTGAAAACCTATATGAAACAAATGAATTAAAGGCGGCTATTGAAGTGACTGATCAGGAAGTCAGGGACCGGTACGAAAATCGGAAACAGGATTTTGTTCAGGCTACTGAAGCTATCGTTTCCATGCTTGTTTTTGATACCCGGAACCATGCCATGGCCGGCAGGTTAGCCTTCCGGTCTGAGCCTGGCAAGTCCGATCTTGCTGCAATTGATATTATTGACACTGCTCATTTGAAAGGAATACTGCATAAAGATTTGCACCGCCAATTACAATATAATGATCTTTCGTTACCCGATACGGTACGAAAAGTAATCTTTAGTATGCCGGTCGGAGAAATGTCGCGGCCGGTGCCGTTCAATGACCATTATATGGTTATTATAAAGAAATCTGAATCTGGCCGGCGGGTACAGTTGCTAGCGGAAGTAAAAGACATACTATGGAAAGAAATTATAGAAGAAAAGTGTAAGAAGAAAAAGCAGGAACAGGTGAAAGAATTGAAGGAAAAGTACAGGTTGCGGAACAACCTGGAAGAAGTGTTGAACCTTGAATAAGCCGGCTATTGGCACCACCAATTACAGAACTGCACAAAATAAATAGTCTTACGGCCAGTTCTTACAATAATATTACCGCCAATCATTTAGCCATCATTCCATACCAATCAATTGTTATCTTGAGTACTTGCGCAAGCATGATCTTGCGGCAAATCATATAATATTTGTTTTAATAAACTGCAACACACATGAGAAAATGGCTGCTACTGCTTTGCTTCTTTGTAGTAAATATTTGTTTTGCCCAGGATGACGGTTATAAAACACCGCCCAAAGCAATTGCCGACCTGCTGTTGGCCAAACCTGTACCGGGAGTGAGCATTGACGATAAAGGCGCATGGATGCTCCTGATGCAACGAAACAGCCAACCATCGGTAGAAGAACTAGCCCAGCCGGAATTAAAAATTGCCGGACTACGGATCAATCCCAACAATTTCGCGCCCAGCCGCCAGAATTTCTTCAACAATTTTATACTAAAGGATATTAAAGCCGGTAAAGAATACCCGGTGACCGGCCTGCCTGTTAATATGCTGGCTGGTAATGTAAGCTGGTGCCCTAATAATAAAAAGATAGCTTTTACCAATACAACCAATAAAAGTGTAGACCTGTACGTAATTGACCTGGCCACCCGAAAGGCGACAAAAGCGAACAAACAACCGCTGAACCTCATTCTGGGACAGGCCTTTGTGTGGATGGATGACAAGACCCTGTTGTATAAAACTATTTTACAGCCGGCTTCGGCCGCACCCGTCAAATCACTTATGCCACTTGGCCCGGCTATTCAGGAGAACCTGGGTAAAGTAGCGCCCAGCCGTACTTACCAGGATCTTATCAAATCGCCCTATGATGAACAGCTGTTTGCATTTTATGGCACAGCGCAACTCGTACAAAATGTAAATGGTGTAGAAACAAAAATGGGTAAACCTGGTATCAGTGCCTTTTTCCGTCCTTCACCCGATAAGAAATACCTGCTCACCCATACCATACACAAACCTTACTCTTACCTGGTGCCTGCCTATGGTTTTAACGCAACGGTGAGCATAACCGACCTTACCGGTAAAGTAGTGAAAGTAGTGGCGGAACTGCCTTCTTCCGAATTGGCTCCTTCGGGTCATGATAATGTATTGAATGCGCCACGTAGTTTTGATTGGCGCGATGATGAAGCCGCTACCATTACCTGGTGCGCACCGCTTGACAGTGGCATCTACAAAAGCAAAACTGATTTCCATGATGCCGTGTATTCATTAAGCGCTCCTTTTACCGGCGAACCCGCAACGCTCTTCAAAACGTCGTGGCGGTTTGGTGGCATCATATGGGGCAATGCAACCATCGCCCTGGTCAATGAGCGCCTGCTAAGCAAGCAAAGCATCCGTGTTAGCCGGTACAATTTCACTACCGGTCAATTGGAAACACTGATGGAACGCAATATGACAGATGCCTATGGCGATCCCGGTGCTCCGGTTACTGTAAAAAACAAATATGGCAGGGACGTCATAAAGCTGATCGACAATGATACCAAACTGTTGATGAATAATACGACCGGCAGTTCACCCAACGGTGACCTGCCCTTCCTGGCAAAATTCGATGTGAGCACTAAGAAAAATGAGATCATCTGGCGTTGTCCCGAAGGCACCTTTGAAATGGTAACAGATATCCTGGATGCAGATAAACTGGTATTGATCACGCGCCGTGAATCGCAAAAAGACATGCCGAATTTTTATGTGAAGAACCTGGTTATGCGCATAGCCGACCAGCCCATCACGAATTTTACCAATCCCTATCCGCAACTGGAAGGCATCAGCAAACAAAAGGTCGCTTATAAAAGGGCCGATGGCATAGACCTTACCGGTGATCTGTACCTGCCCAAAAACTACGATCCGAAAAGAGATGGTCCGCTCCCGGTATTGATGTGGGCTTATCCCCGTGAATTCAACTCTGCCACCGATGCTGCGCAGATCCGCGGTTCTAAAGACCGGTTTACTATGGTAAGTTATGGCGGCCCCGTTTTCTGGGTAACCCAGGGATATGCCGTACTCGACAATGCAGAAATGCCTATAGTTGCTACCAGTGCAGATAAAAAACCCAATGATGATTTTGTTGACCAGTTGAAGATGAATGCAGAAGCAGCTATTAATAAACTGGCCGAAATGGGAGTAGGAGATAAGAACCGCGTTGCCGTAGGCGGGCATAGTTACGGCGCTTTTATGACCGTGAACCTGCTGGCTCATACCAACCTGTTTAAAGCGGGTATTGCACGCAGTGGCGCTTATAACCGCAGCCTTACGCCGTTTGGTTTTCAGTTTGAGGAACGTACTTACTGGCAGGCGCCTGCGTTGTATGCAGCCATGAGCCCTTTCAGCTATGCAGATAAAATAAAGACACCCTTATTGCTGGTGCATGGTGAAATGGATGATAATCCCGGCACCTTCCCCATACAAAGCGAGCGTTTGTTTAACGCCGTAAAAGGACATGGCGGTACGGTTCGTTTTGTGAGCCTGCCCTATGAAGCACATGGCTACCGCGGTAAAGAAAACCTGCTGCACATGCTGTACGAACAAAATGCCTGGCTGGAGAAATATGTAAAGAATGCCGGTAAGAGTAGTGCCGGGGGAAATGAGAAGAAGGGGTTTTAGCAGTCAATGGTCCGGGAACAGATGGGCTGGAATATTTATTGCTAAATATAATTTGCAATAATTTTATTCCCGACCCATAACGGCGATAAGATTGCTTCCCCCGACTAATATTTCTCTGATGAAAAAATATATCATTCTTTGCCTCCTTGCATGTATCATGGACCACGTATATGCCCAGGGCAATGGATCTGCATCAACAAACATACCTACGCCTGGCGCAACCAAAGAAAAAACAGCCTTTCAAACCAGTGCCGCCTGGATGCCACAGATAGATGTACGTGCTGATATCGCTATCGTATACGGGGTAAGCGAACGTGGGCATGTTTCATTTGAAGACCGGGTGAAAAGCTGGCGCGATCGTGGATATCAGGTGCATTTTATGACAGGGATTGCCTGGGGACAATACGATGATTATTTTTTTGGTAAATGGGATGGCAAGAACCACCTCGGTGAAGGACAGGTAACCGTAAAAGGGGATACGATATGGCATGGACGGAATGTTCCTTATATAGTACCTGTCGCCTCTTTTATTGAATACATGAAAAAAGGCGTGATCAAAAGAGTGATCGACGCCGGTATCAGTTCTATTTACCTGGAAGAACCCGAGTTCTGGGCTAGGGCTGGTTATAGTGAAGTATTCAAACAGGAGTGGCAGAAATATTATGGATTTCCCTGGCGGCCGCAGCATACCTCACCCGAGAACACGTATCTGTCGAGTAAATTAAAATACCAGTTGTATTACAATGCCATTAAAGAAGTATCTGCCTATGCAAAAACATATGGTAAAACAAAAGGCATGCAGGTGAAAGTGTATATACCCACCCATTCACTGGTCAATTATTCTTCATGGCAGATCGTGAGCCCGGAAGCAAGCCTGGCGGCGCTGCCGGGTATCGATGGGTATATCGCACAGGTGTGGACGGGTACTTCCCGTGAACCGACTTATTTTAACGGATTGCAGAAAGAGCGTGTGTTTGAAAATGCGTTCCTGGAATATGGTTCCATGGTATCGATGACAGCGCCTACAAAAAGAAAACTATTCTTTTTGACCGATCCTATCGAAGACTGGCCAAGAGACTGGGCCGATTATAAACGTAACTATGAGGCCACTTTCACTGCAAAATTATTATACCCGGTGGTGGCAGACTATGAAGTGATGCCCTGGCCCGAACGCATTTATACCCATCCGTATAAAGTGGCTAACAGCGATGAGAAGGTATTGATACCAAAATATTATTCCACGCAAATGCAGGTCATGGTAAATGCATTGAATGATATACAGGTATCAACCAACCGGGTAACCGGTTCAAACGGCATTGGCGTTTTAATGAGCAATACGTTGATGTTCCAGCGCTTTCCTATACACGATGGATATGAAGATCCTCAGTTCTCCAATTTTTACGGGCAAACCCTGCCATTGGTTAAACGGGGCGTTCCTGTGCAAACGGTGCACATGGAAAATCTGGCATACCCCGCTACGTTAAAAGATATAAAAGTGCTGGTGATGAGTTATTCCAATATGAAACCTGTATCGGCGGATGTTCATAAACAAATTGCAGCTTGGGTACAAAAAGGAGGGGTGCTGGTTTATTGCGGACGTGATGACGATCCTTACCAGCAAGTCATGGAATGGTGGAATACCAAAGGAAATAACTATAAAACCCCTGCAGAACATTTATTTAAGTTATTACATATTCAACCAGGTGATTCAAATAAACCATTTGTTGTTGGGAAAGGTAAAGTATATGTATTGCGGCAAAACCCGAAGGAGTTTGTATTGGAAGCGAATCGTGATGCAGGTTATATCGATGTATTAAAAATTGCCTGGACGGTCGATGCCAAAGCAGGTGAATTGGTATTTAAAAATAATTTCTACCTGCAAAGAGGGCCATATGATATTGTATCGGTGATGGATGAAACCGCGAGTCAGGATGCATATGTGATCAATGGACCTGTCATTGATCTGTTCGATCCGCAATTGCCGGTATTGTCAAAGAAAACCGTGCAACCGGGTACACAGGCTTTTTTGTATAATATAAACCGGATTGTAAATAAAAAGAAACCCCAGGTGCTGGCGGGCGCCTGCAGAATATATAATGAACGCCAACAGAATAATACGTATTCCTTCGTGGCCAAAAGCCCATTGAACACCCGGAACAGTATGCGTATGCTGTTACCGGCGGCGCCGGTAACAACAAAGCTCACCAATAGCAAAGGGGAAAAAATAGATAACGTGCAAAGTTCCTGGGACGCAGCCTCCCATACCTGCTACCTCGGTTTTGATAACGATCCCGATGGTATTAACGTAATGGTAAGCTGGTAAAATAAATCGGTTTCTATTCCGTCTTTAAAATTTTCGCAGAGCTGGCCAGCGAAACTGATTGGACACCGTTAAAACACCCATTTTTCAATCTGGCATGAAAGGGTATTTGAAAAAAAATTAACTTTCCTACAGTGTAATACAGCCCACTCATTTGAATGGGTTAGATTTTACGCGAACGCCTTATATGTGGCGTTTTCAGGATTTGATCTAACACAACCTTAAACAGGTTATAAACAGGTCACAACCGTGAGAGTGAATCGTCTTGAGATTTACTCTCTTTTTATCTATGCATGTCATTCTGCAAATACCCATTTTCGACTTCAGATCTGCCACGAGTTTTGCGCAGGCTAAATTGACTAACCCTTCCTGGCCATTACCCTTACTAAACAGGAAACCTTTCATGCGCCAGTTCGGTAACGTGCGGCCAAGAGTAAATGGCGGTGTGGAGGACTGGATAGGTGAAGAATATTTCTGCGAGGCCAACCATGCGATTAAATATGTAGCCTTACAGAACCAACGGTTTAAAACTGGCAATAGAAGCCTGCTATTAAGGAACATTTACAAGCGACTCTTTTCCGATGGGAAATTTCTCAATAAGATCGAGCTGGGATTGAGGAACGCCGATTTTTATCCTGCCAATGCAGAAGAATCGCCCATAGAGCTTAAACTGCTTTTCAAACATTACCTGCAATTACCTGTTCGGGTGAGAACCAAACAAATGCCGCTGCTGAAAGCCGGGCCGGCTTTAGCTGATCTATTTTTTAAGGCTACCTCCCGGCATTCGGAAGCAAAAAATGAACTTACTTCCGCGCTGGTCAGGGACGGCGAACCCTGTCTTTTTGCTATCGTCAAAAATGATGAGCACTATGCTATTCCCCGCGAAGCCAAACTGATCGATACCTATACACTCGATAACTCCGATGAAACTATTCAGCTCTATGGTTATACGATTTATCTCGATGGATATTATATAAAATCATGGATCATCCGCATTCCGCGCCAGGGCTTTCTGCCCCGCACACCGGCCAATGCCATCTTACGTAAGCTACGCATTAACCTGATGCGTATTCATGCAGAAAAAGAGATCATCAAGGGATTGCTGAATGCAGTACAACAAAAACACCTCGATATAGATACGCCTGCTGTCAATATTCCCCTCCTTGCCGAATACTTGCAGGAAACGAGCAAGAAACTCTTTAAGGAAAAACATGCTGGCATTGACCGGCAAAACATGCTCGATTTTGCCCTGCGTAGTGAGCAGGTGGTAATGCCAGGGGACACCCTGGCTCAACTGGTCGCTAAAATAAACGACAAATTTCTCACCAGGACCATGCAGAAATTTGTGGACCGTTCCATACCAGTTGATAAAAAAGTGGTCCTGTTTATGTGCTCCAGTCCTATGGATAAGAACCTGCTCAACTTTGGGGAAGAACTCAAAGTTGTACAAAGGCTTCACGAATCCAGTATTGACCGTGCCAATTTTCAGATTGAAATTCGAACAGGTATGGAAAGGGTTGATGTACCCGAGCAACTTGTTAAGCTGAAACCGGATATTTTGCATATCTCCTTACACGCTAACAATGTTAAAGGATTGTATTTTCAGGATGCTGCCAGGAACGCCGATCCAATGGCGATAAAAGAATGGATAAGCATCATTCAATTACAACAACGCATTCATAAACCATCTGTGATCATTCTGAGCGCCTGTAATTCATTCGACTTTGCCAAAGCCGCAAAACCATTTGCCGATTTCGCAGTCGGCACTATCATGGTATACCCCGACGAAGCAGGGGTGGAATATGCCCGGGGATTCTATACCATTCTGTTTAACGATGAAAATACGGCCTATGATACCTGTCACCTGGCTGGTGTCAATGCAATCAGTAACCGAAAGCCTCCATTTGCACCTATTGATGGAACGGCGGTAGACGCCATTATTTGTCAATGCTAAATAACTACATATGAGTAAGATCTTAAAAAACCTGCTGGCTGAATATGGTTATAATGTGATAGCCCTGCCAAAATCAGACATCAGTCCTTTGCTGTTGCTTTGTAAAGATGAAAGTAATGTCACCTCACTGGACAGTCCAATTACTACCTTATTCACATCCAGCGAACAGGCGCCACCACCGTTGATCAGCACCGCTGCTACCAGCGATGTGGCCGCATCTACTTCCGTGACCTTCGATTCTGATACCGGCTTTTCTTTGCTGAGTTGGTTGCTGGATAAATTAAAAATGGGCAAACTGGATGCGAAATTGAACCTGGACCAAAATAAGGTATTGACTGTTACATACGAAAATGTTCAGGAAGATAAGATTGACCTGGTAAGGTTGGATGGGTATATAAGCAGCGCTACGGCTATTAAAAATAAGTTCCGCACCTATCAGCAAAAACTGGAAGATAGCGACCTCTATGTGGTGAATTCCGTATTAAAAAGCAATGCTTTTACCGTTACCATCGAAGATAAAACAGGTGTTGCGGCAGACATAGATGCAACCATAAAAGGCATCGTATCTATTAACCAGAATATAAAAAGGACCAGCGACAATTCTATAACCATTCATAGCACAGACGAAACGCCGTTGGCATTTGCCTTTAAAGCCCAGCATATTTTTTATAGTAAAAAGAGCTTCTGGGAAAAGCTTTTTAATTCAGACGAAGATGAGGGCGGTTTCAGGCTCAGTCCTGCGACCGGTGTGATCTTGAAAGGGGTTGAGGATATCAAAACGGAACCCCTGCCTTCCAGCACAGAATCTTCGATTTCCATCTAGGAAAATCAAGGAAATAGAAAGCCTGCAGGATTTTTGATCTTGCAGGCTTTTTGTTTTAGGACCCGTAATTTCACCCGCCGCCATATTCGACAGTGAATTGTTGGTTACCGTTAAGACAAATTAAATTAATCAAATACTCAAATAATAGCATATATGGTTACAGGAATACTTTTTCACTAATATTTAGCAATTCCGAAACCAGGAGAAGGTTATATTGTAATCTCTACTTTTTGTTGAAAAAGGACAGTATAAACCCAAGAACTTCTTACATGACAAAGCAATACTCGATTTTAATTGTACTTATTTTTTTCGGACGTATTCTGCATGCTCAATCTTTTGACACTACAACTTATTTTCATTTAGTTAATGCGGATAAAGACAAATTCATTACTTACGCGAAGTCTGTTGGTTTGACAACTGAAATTGATACTGCATCACAGTCATTGTTTGCTAAAACAAAAGGTTGCCTTTATGTGAAGCCGTTGGGCGACAAAAATAATAATGAATATTATGACTTGGTGTTAATTGTTTCCACGCTTAATAAGGAAAACAATAAGTTGATTTTGAAAAATGCTATTGAAAACCCTAATAAGAAAGGAACCTGGACTGATGATAAGTATCTGTACATAGAATGGGACCTGGAAAATCCAATGTCAAAGGAAATGTGGTATAAAGTGCTTGTCTACAAAAAGAAGAAATAAACCTACTGACAACAAAAGATCAGGATTCGATCATAGAATCGATACGCTATCTAAACGACAATTTTTAGTATCAACCCCTTATAAGCATGAAAAATAAAGTAAAACTTTTCCTGACCGTAATTGGATTATTTGTTTGTCAATCGCCAATTTTTGCTCAGGCGCCTAACTATACTGGGACCTGGGTGCTCAACTTAGAAAAAAGTAAATTAGAACACCGACCCAATGGATTAACAAGTAGTGTTTTTATAATAAAGCAGGAGGGTAATAATTTTAGTTTAACAAGGACTCACATATTTGGCGACAAGAAAAAGAAAATAAGTTTTAAGATGGTTGCTGATGGAAAGACAAGGAAAGTAAAAATATTATTTAAAGGCAAATTGGAGCAAAAAGAAAATGATTTGCAAGCGACCCTATGGAGAAAAAATTTCTTAAATATTGTTAATTACAAATTCGGGAATAGCCAAAATGAATTTATTGCTGACGAAGTATTTAAAGGCAGGCCACAGGATCATCATAATATTTGGGTTTTTGACAGAGAAATTGGTGGGACAAAATCCACAAGTTAGATTGAAGGACAGAATCAGCTCTCTATTTTATTAGGTTTCGATGAAAATAATACTTACGATACTGACAGTTTTTGCAGCAGCTTCTTTCCAGTCAACGCCATCTATACTTATAAAACCCGGACAAGAAGCTGATGGTCTAAAGTTGAATAAGACTTTCGTTCAAACAGCTATCACCCAATACGGCAAAAACACTGGTTTTACACAGGGTATTGCATGTGGAGACGAGGATTATTTCACAAATCGATTTACATTTTCAAAACAAAACATTACTGTTATTTCTGAAACGAGTAGTAGTCAAAAAAGTGGGCCAATAACAAAGATTGGTGTTTCGTATCCTTGCAAGGCTGAAACTGAGGAGGGAATAAATCTTATCAGAGATAATAGTGACAAAGTATTCAAGGTTTACGGCAAACCAGAAGACATCGATACTTCAAAAACCTTTATTGATATCCATTATAGCTTAAAAGGAATTTCTTTTAGATGCGACAGAGCCACAAAAAACATTCAGAAGATAGAAATTTATTTATCAGGAATGAGGCCTGACTTTTCTTATTGACAATGGCATACTTAGTTTTCATAGCATCCGTTGACGACAAAGAATATCAGGATTTTCTTTTAAACCTGAAAAATATCTCTTAATGCTTATCCTTCCCCTCTACTAAAAACCGTCGCATATTCTCCAGTAAGGCATCAGACGTATTGGAGTTGGTGAAAATAACATACCCCATTTTCAGGTCTTTATACACTTCAAACTTGCATTTGAAATCACCATTATTACCACCATGACCAAATGTTTTACCAAATGGTGTTTCGCGTATCTCAAGGCTCATGCCCATGTAGGTTGGGACCTTCGGCTTCTGGCTCCATCCGGTAAAGTCATACTCGGAATGTTTCGATAGGATGGTGTCATAGGTGGCCGCTTTCAATCCTTTTTGTTCTAATAAATAAATCGCAAACCGAGTAAAAATTTTCGCCTCTGTATGCATGGAGTAGGCCATGCCCGGCGTTTCAGGCAGGTCTTTTTTATTTGGCAGTTTATCGAAGTGGCCAATCGACTTCATTCGCTGCAACGAATCATTTATTGAAAACCAGGTATGATACAATCCTATCGGTTCAATCACTTCTTCCTGTAACACCTGCTCCACCTTCTTTCCGGTTATTTTTTCAATGACCAATTTCAGGTATTCAAAGCCTTCTCCCGAATAATTGAATGCTGTTCCTGGTGTGAACTTGATGTTCAGTTTCCCGTCCGGGTTCATCCAGCGCCAGTTTGGAAAACCGGTCCGATGTGTCAACACATGCCGGGCTGTAATCAGTTTGTATCGCTCATCAGATTCAATGTCCTTATAAGGCAGGTATTCATACAATGGCTTGTCAAGATTGATGAGACCACGTTCGGCTAACCGCTCAACGGCAAATGCGAATACAGGTTTTGTAATAGAAGCCGCTTCAAACAGCGTGTTCTCATCTACTTTTTCACCGGTCATGGTATTGCGAACGCCATATGTTTTATGATATACCAGTTTTCCATCTTTTATCAGCGCCAGTGAAACACCGGGTATGTTATAGTAGTTACGATAGGTTTCAATAAAATTGTCAACCTGTGCTGCTTTTGCCTGTGTGAAATCAAGTAGTACACCTTTGTCGGGAATTAAATCTGGTGCAGGGATAGATAGAATAATAAGATCACGGGCTATTGTTTTTTGTCCGGGTTTTGCTACCGCCGTGATCGGCTTTTTTTGCATGGTAGCAAAAACTGTGTCGTTGCTTCGAAAGTAAGGCTCATATACACTGATCTCGTATTTGCCGGCGGGAACCATTGCCGAATAGTTTCCCAGGCTGTCCACCGCTGTTTCAAGCCAACATTTTTGGTTAGCCACCAGGCAAACTCGTCCCGGTAATTTAACGGCTATCATTTTATCCCAACTCAATTTTCCCGAAATGGTAGCCAGTTTTTCGTTTGCAGGCAGAATGATAATATCGCCAAGGCTTTTGGGGTTCCTGAATTTGGAGTCGCCCTTGCCCCAGGCTGAAGACGAAAAGCTTCCGTCCTGGTCTTTATCGAATACATGAAAATCGAATCCGATTGATTTGCCCACAACGAGTTCATCTCCTAACTGGATACGCCACTCGTAGAAGCGGGTGCTGCCTTGCCGGGTAACCGCCACCTCCATAATATCCCAGTTGGCTTTACTGGCAAAAGGATCGTAAAAAGCGTTATTGATGTTACGCAGTTTTTGGCTGTACATAAAGGATGCCACGCCTGATCCTGTAAGCAGGTGACGGGCATCGATGCTTAACTCCAGGCCATCCTGGGTATTCCATCGTACATTTTTGGAGGTATCTTCTAAAAAATCATCATCTGTTATGGTGAACGCAATATATAACGAGTGGTTGTCGAGGCGATAGCCCAACTGGAAAAATCCGGAAAAATCAGCATCATCTTTGGGTTTTGTGTTCGACAGGTGCATCGCGATCATATACCTGGTGGCGTTTGTTGGCCAGTCGGAGAAATTGCCGTCAACGGTGATCCTGCCAAGTGGGTAGGCGTAGGCTACGCTTCCGTTATGCGCCAATGCATGTAAACTGAATAGGCCGCAAACAGTTAGCAGGGATATGGTTTTGATTAATATGTTTGACATGGTATTACAGTCGTTTATCTATTTGAAGGTGAAAATCACTTTATAAGTGTTATGTGACGGTTCAAACCATAAGCATGTTACAGCATTGGATGAATATCTACAGATTAAGGTAGTTTTTATTACAGATTTGTTGCATGCGGGACACTCTTCCATTTAAATTTTACCTTTGACGTCATTTATAAAGGTATTTTATGGGTAAATTTTTTCATGCAATCCAGGAACATCATGCTGCTTTTATTCTGAAACAAAAGCTGTTTTTTGTTGCTTCGGCGCCTTTAAGCAGCGATGGACATGTAAACCTGTCGCCCAAGGGGCTCGACAGCTTCCGAATTTTGTCACCCACCCAGGTGGCTTATCTGGATATCGTTGGCAGTGGCAATGAAACTTCAGCACATATGCTGGAGAATGGCCGCATTACTTTTATGTTCTGTGCTTTTGAAGATGCTCCCAATATTCTGCGTTTATACGGTAAAGGATATACTGTATTACCAGGTGATGAACGGTGGACAGAATTGTCGGCTCAGTTCACCTTGCAGCCTGCCACCCGGCAGATCATTGTAGCGGATATTCATAAAGTGCAAACATCCTGCGGTTTTGGCGTTCCCCTGTACGAATACACTGGGGAAAGGGACCATGCGCAGAAATGGGCCGAGAAGAAAGGGCCTGATGGACTGGAAGCATATAAGCAGGAAAAGAACCTGGTAAGTCTGGATGGATTGCCTACGGCGCTGGGATCAGAAAAGAGTGTTTCCTGAAATGTGATCCTTGTTTTGTAACTAATATTTAAGAGTAGGGGATGAAAAGATTTATTATTTTGAGCTATCCTTAAATCCCGGCTATATCTATGCGATACTTTATCATCCTGATTTGCAGTTCCTTTTTATTTACAGGTTGTTTTACCATGGGCACACTGGATAGGGCTAAGCAAGACCGAAAACCTGAGCAGGTAAAAAGCGTTCTTACATCGTATAAAGATACCAGTGGGAATACCGTGATAATTTATAAAAAGCGAAGTCAGCAATTAATTTATAAGACGGTTGTTCCACTTGATACAATAATAAATATATACAGGGCGGCCAATGAGCGCAACCTTGTCAATCGTGATTCAACGATCGTTAATTTTAAAGGTGTTTTTTCTGTATATGATAGTAAGAGCCAGAAACAACTGATCATTTTATTTGATAACGAAACCCCGCTCAATGATACCACCGGTTTGTATAAGGAAATGGAGAAAAATGAGCATTCGGTTCAGCATAATACAGATAAACTAACTATTCCTGTGTGGGCATATAGTGCTTCGTATAAAAGCAATATTGAGGCTAAAGTTGCAAGCTTTATCGTTCAAAATAATAACAAAAGCGATAGCGCTAATATCAACAACGAAAAGTATATTATAACATTCAAATCACACCGGCAAAAGAAAGTAAGGTACCTGTTGGTGCCGCTCGCTGTTGGCCTGGATGCAGTTACCTGGCCTGTACAAATAGTTATTGGTTTAATTCTTTTTTCTAAAATACCGATTTCATAACCTGTTACATTTTCAACTTCCCTTCAATAGAATCATCCATTGTTTTACCGGTGGCGGCGCCTGCCAGCATTTTTAAAAAGGCAATCGCCTTTCCATGTTTGGTATCCCAATAATAACCTTCTTCGGGTATAACTTTAATCACGGAGATCCTTGGGTCATCTTTGCCTTCCGTAAACCAGGTTTTCAAAATCGGTTCCCACAATTCTTCTATTATATTTTTGTCCTCGATTATTTCTGCTTTGCCGGTGAGATACATAAAATCGGAATGGGCCGATCCCTGGAAGAATAATTTTACCGAATGGTCTATTTGTATTTCCTGGTTTTTATGGCTGTCATTGGCGCTCAGGAACCACAGGTTTCCTTCATCATCGATCTTTTGTACGCTCATAGGTCGTACCCCATTTGATTGACCAATGGCATGGCCTGTGTCAAAAAAGCAGGTCTTGGTTTTATCTACCAACTCCCGCAATTTTTCAATGGCTGCTTCATTATTTAAATGCTCCCGGTTTGTTTCCTTTTGATTCCTGTTGATGCTATCCATAACAATTTATTTAATATACATTTTGCAATTCCGATACCAGCCGTGTGCGGCGTTTTAGCATCATTGGGCAGGGTATGGATTTTGAACGTGTTATTTCTATGAAAAAACATAAAACCAAACCAATTGACCCGAACAGCCAGGTTCACAGCGAGTTTGAAACCAGTGTTGGTAATGATTTCAATGTAGTGCGCGAAGAAACGCCGGTGAAAAAGAATATGGATACCGATGGGGCAGCGCCGCTGAACCAGCTGTCGGAAGATGAAGATTCTGTTAAAAATGAAAGTTCAAGGGAAGAGCAAGAGGCGCCAAAGATGAATGCTGAGGAAAAAAGTTAACAGGTTGACAGGGTTTAAATTAATAGGGGTCGAAAAGTTGATAGGGGCAGGTCTTGTCAACTTGTTAACCTTGTCAACTTTTCAACCCGCCTTACCTACCTTTGCCTCTCAAATTCCTGCGGTTGAAACATTTAAAAGCGCTTAATCTATATTTCTGGAAGTACCGGTACCGGCTTTTCCTGGGTATCCTGTTCATCATTGTGTCCAACTACTTTGCCGTGCTGGCCCCCCAGGTCACCGGTTATGTATTCGAGGTGGTGCAACGGGCTTTTGGCGTCGAGTCTAAAAAAGTGCCGGTTGATTACGACTGGCTCGTAACCTGGTTCATCGGGTTTGCCGAGCAGCATAAGACTGTTTCCGTTATCGCGTTGAGCGGCATCACCATCCTGGTACTGGCCCTTATCCGTGGCATTTTTATGTTCCTGATGCGCCAGACCATTATCGTTATGAGCCGCCATATTGAATTTGACCAGAAGAACGCCATTTTCAAACATTACCTCACCCTCGATACCAATTTCTACAAAACTCACAGCACTGGCGACCTCATGAACCGGATGAGCGAAGATGTAAGCCGTGTGCGTATGTTCACCGGTCCGGCCATTATGTACTTAATTAACCTGGTGTCGCTTATTTCGCTGTCGGTTTATTACATGTGGAAAAAAGATCACATGCTCACGGTGTATGTTCTGGCACCGCTGCCTATTCTGGCCATCACTATCTATGTGGTAAACAACATCATCAATAAAAGGAGTGAACGTATCCAGGCTTTATTGAGCGATTTAACAACCAATGCCCAGGAATCGTATTCCGGTATCCGGGTCATTAAATCTTTTGTGCAGGAAAAGGCCATGCTCGAATTCTTTGATAAGAACAGTGAAGATTATAAAGCCAATGCCATCGGGCTGGCTAAAATGGAAGCCCTGTATTTTCCATCCATGACCTTGTTGATTGGTCTCAGCACCCTGCTTACGATCATGATCGGCGGCATTTACGCCATTTACGGTCAGCACAATATAGGCATTAGCACCATTGCCGAGTTTGTGATGTACATTAATATGCTCACCTTCCCGGTAGGGGCCATCGGGTGGACGGCCAGCATGATCCAGCGTGCGGCTGCTTCTCAAAAACGGATCAACGAATTCCTGCATACCGAGCCGGTCATTGTAAATCCGCCCAATGCCATCAAGCCTGCTTTACAGGGCAGTATTGTTTTTGATCATGTTGATTTTGTTTACCCCAATACCGGCATTCAGGCGCTTACAAAGTTCAATCTCCAAATTAAAAAGGGGCAGAAAATTGCCATCATCGGCCATACCGGCAGTGGCAAAACAACCATAGCGCAATTATTATTACGCATGTACGATCCTACGGCGGGTAGCATCAGCATCGATGGTACCGATTTGAGGCAAATGGACCTGCAGGAACTGCGCCGCCAGATAAGTTTTGTGCCGCAGGATGTTTTCCTGTTCAGCGATACCATTAATAATAATATCCTGTTTAGTCCGGGTGGTAATTCCAATGGCGAAACAGCTGCCCTGGCAGCCCGCTCTGCGGTTGTGGAAAGAGAGATTGAAAGCTTTCACGACAGATACGACACCATGGTAGGGGAGCGGGGGGTTACACTCAGCGGCGGACAAAAACAACGGATCTCCATTGCCCGTGCATTGGCTAAAGATCCGCAGATCGTGGTGTTTGATGATTGCCTCAGCGCTGTTGATGCCCGCACCGAAAAAGAAATACTCGGTAACCTCAGTCTATATCTCCAACATAAAACAGCCATCATTATTACGCATCGCATATTCACCCTTTTCGATTTTGATACCATTGTGGTACTGGATGAAGGGAAAATTGTGGAGACCGGAACACATAATGAATTATTGTCATTAAATGGGTTATATACGTATTTATACGAGCAACAGCTGCAACAGGAGCGGGAAGAAAGCTAAATCGAGTAAGAAATGGGGATAATTAAGGGAAATTACTTCGTAAAACGCTAATGAAATTTTGTTGATTCTAAAACAATATTATATTTGTAACGCTTTTTTTTGTGAAAATTTGATAATTGTTAACTGCAAAACTTAAATGACTGTGGCGTACGAAAACAACGACAAACGTATGGAAAGCGTTTATAGCAAACGCATAAGAGCTGGGAAAAGAAGAACCTACTTCTTTGATGTGAGGGCAACCCGTGGAAATGACTACTACATTACCATTACGGAAAGCCGCAAAAAATTCAACGAAAACGGGTACGACAGGCACAAGATCTTCCTCTACAAAGAAGATTTCAACAAATTCTTAAAGGCATTGACAGAAGCAGTAGACTATGTTAAGACTGAATTGATGCCCAATTTTGATTTTGATGCCTACAACCACGATCAAGTTGCAGAAACAGAATTAGAGTCAGAAGTAGATGAAGTTGCCGAAGCGCCAACCCCAACACCAGCCCCGGCATTTGCAGGCACCACTGCCACCACTGTTATCAGCCCCAGCAATGGTACAGGTTCCGCTGCTGATGCAGGTGAAGAAGTTGATAAATGGTAAATTTCCATAAAACGGTTTTGATCTAGCAAGCTCCCGAAAGGAGCTTTTTTTTATGGCATCCCGGTAACCCCAACTTACTTACTCCTTAGAATAAACGTAGTGTCCTTTCTTTATTAATGGCTCCTTTTTCTATAAACCTCATATTCTTTATATTAAATCAGGTTATCTTTATTACCTGTCAAAATGCGTATCAATCAGCTTGATTTCTATGCCTTTATTGCACTGGCACTAATCTTGACATATATGGCAATTGCCTTCAATTCATGGTAGTTTAAGTAAGAGTATGTTATTTTGTCACAGATAAACGTAGCATGCATTAATGGAAGGTTTACATTATACGGCTTGTCCCGACTTGTCGGGAGCCAATGAAATTTTTCCCGACTCGTCGGGAGTAAAGGTCCCCGTTCAGGCCACCAGGGCGGGCATCTGGCTAAAAACAATTAATAATCACAGATGAAAGAATCGAAAAATTTATTCACGCCAGAAGATGAAATGGATTTTATTCCTATTATCCCCCTCAATGAAAATGAAGGAGATAACGGTGCAGATATAGTCATTCCGTCGGAGTTACCCCTGTTGCCATTGCGTAATACTGTGTTGTTCCCTGGTGTAGTACTGCCAATTACTGTAGGTCGCGATAAAAGTATAAAAGCCGTAAATGATGCCTATAAGGCTGACAAACTGGTTGGTGTTATAGCGCAAAAAGACAGTAATGTGGAAGACCCTGACATTACCGACCTGGAAGATATTGGTACGGTAGCCCGTATCATTAAAATGATCAAAATGCCCGATGGCGGCACCACCGTCATCATCCAGGGCAAACGCCGGTTCAAGGTTAAATCGATTACCACCGATGAACCCTATTTCAAAGCCGAGGTAGAGTTGCTGGAAGAGGATGAAGCGCCCAAGAACGAAGATTTTAGTGCTTATGTAGCGAATATCAAGGAACTGGCGGGACAAATTATTCAGCTTTCGCCCAATATTCCCTCCGAAGCCTCGATCATTTTACGCAATATTGAAAACCCTTCTTTCCTTATTCACTTCATATCCAGCAATTTAAATACGGAGTTGGCCGAAAAACAGAAGCTGCTGGAATTGAGTAATATCGAAACCAGGGCCGACCTGTTAATGAAATTGCTGCAACGCGAATTGCAGTTTGCCGAACTGAAGAATAAGGTCACTACCAAGACCAAGACCGAACTCGATAAGCAACAGCGCGAATACTTCCTGCAACAGCAAATGAAGAGTATCAAGGAAGAGCTGGGCGGCGATGCCAACGAGCGGGAAATAAAGGAAATGGCGAAAAGGGCGGAAGCCAAGAAATGGCCTGAATCGGCCCGGGAAATGTTCCAAAAAGGCATAGAAAAGCTGGAGCGTATGCACCCCAGCACACCCGATTATTCCGTAGTTTACAACCACCTCGACCTGATGCTCGACCTTCCCTGGCAGGAAGTGACTAAGGACCAATACGATTTGAAGAAAGCGAAAAAGGTGCTCGATCATGACCATTATGGCATGGATAAGGTAAAGGAGCGCCTGCTCGAATACCTGGCTGTACTGAAATTAAAAGGCGACATGAAAAGTCCCATCCTTTGCTTTGTTGGCCCTCCGGGTATTGGTAAAACCTCCCTGGGGCGTAGCATTGCCACAGCCATTCAGCGTAAATACGGCCGTGTTAGTTTAGGCGGGTTACATGATGAAAGTGAAATTCGCGGTCACCGTAAAACCTATATCGGCGCCATGCCAGGCCGTATTCTTCAAATGATCCGCAAACTCAAATCATCGAACCCGGTACTTATCCTCGATGAAATTGATAAAGTGGGGAACGATTTCCGCGGCGATCCGTCTTCTGCACTGCTCGAAGTACTTGATCCTGAACAAAACAACTCATTCTACGATAACTACCTCGAACTGGAATACGACCTCAGTAAAGTATTGTTCATTGCTACGGCGAATGATATCAATAACATTCAGCCCGCTTTGCGCGACCGGCTCGAGATCATAAACCTGAGCGGGTATGCAGTGGAAGAAAAAGTGCAGATCGCAAAAAGGCACCTGGTACCTAAACAAAAAGAGGCCCATGGCCTTAATAAATCGATCGACTTTAAAATAGGTGATCCCGTACTGCAAAAGATCATCCAGGATTATACAAGGGAAAGCGGGGTACGTGAACTGGACCGGTACCTGGCTTCCATCATGCGGTATGAGGCCAAAGAATATGCTTTAAAAGAAAAGGTAAAAAGCGTTCTAACGGAACGGGATGTAGAAAAGATACTGGGCAAGCCTAAATACACGAATGATGTTTATAAAGTAGCCAACATACCCGGCGTGTCTATTGGCTTGGCCTGGACGTACGTAGGCGGCGATATTTTATTTATGGAAACCAGTCTGAGTGAAGGAAAAGGGGAGTTGAAATTAACCGGTAACCTGGGTAACGTAATGAAGGAAAGCGCCGTCACCGCAGTAACCTATTTACAATCCAATGCAAAAAAAATAGGCATTGATAATACGCTTTTCGAAAAGAAAAATATTCATGTGCACGTGCCCGAAGGCGCTGTACCGAAAGATGGTCCGAGTGCAGGTATCACCATCATGACCGCCATTGCATCGGCCATGACTGGTAAGCGGGTTAAACCATACCTGGCTATGACCGGGGAGATCACACTACGCGGGCAGGTGTTGCCGGTAGGGGGTATTAAAGAAAAAGTGCTGGCTGCCCGCCGTGCCGGTTTAAAAGAGATCGTGTTGTGCTGGCAGAACGAACGCGACATCAAGGAAATTGAAACGAATTTTATTAAGGGCTTAACATTTCATTATGTAAAAACAATGCAGCAGGTGCTTGATATAGCATTGGGATAGAAGCGAAACGCAGAACGCAAAACGCGAAGTTGCTGAATTGCATTTTGTATTTGCGTTAAGCGTTAGGCATTGAGCGTTCAGCCTCTTTAATAGGATTTTAATGTATTCTTCCAAAACATCATTGAACAAATAGATATTGAACCCTGTTATTAATTATCAACCGAGATTTTTTTTTCATGTTGGTTGTTTTAAGGGTTAAAGAAATTCCTCCATGTCAATGGAGGAATTTTTGTTTATTTTCGTACGAGATCCGCCTATGCCAGAACTTCAGCGGATAAGATCGTACGTGCAAAACAAACTGCATATATTAATTTTTTTCTGTATCCTTATGCCGTGGCCTCATGGTATAAATGCGCAAACATTGGGCGGCAATACCGTCTATAACTTTCTCAAGCTCTCCAATACACCCCAGTTAACGGCTTTAGGCGGCATAAACATTAGCAATCAAACTGCCGATATTGGCCTGGCGTTCAACAACCCGGCATTATTACGCCCTGCCATGCACTCGCACACCTCCATGGTGTTTAATTCGTTTTATGCGGGTATAAAGAACTATCATTTAATAGCCGGGTTCCATAATGAATCCCTGAAGACTACGTTTGCGGCAGGTGTTAACTATTTTAGTTATGGGTCAATACCCGAAACCGATATATCGGGCAATGTGTTGGGCAATATGCGGCCTTCTGATTATGTGGTACAGCTAAGTGCAGCCCGGCAATATGGGGAGCGTTGGCATTATGGCGTAACTGCTAAATTTATTCATTCTTCGTATAGCATGTATCGTTCCTCGGGCGTTGCGTTAGATGTTGGTATTGCCTATACCGATTCGGCCAATTTGTGGCAAGCCTCGCTGGTGGCTAAAAATATGGGTGCGCAAATAAAGCAATATACCGGCAGCGAGTCAGGGGACCTGCCTTTTGACCTGCAACTGGGTATTTCAAAACGGCTGGCTCATGCGCCGATACAGTTCTCTCTTACCTTAAATCAGCTGCACCAGTTTGATACTCGTTATAATGACACTTTATTTAATAACGAAATGGGTATAGCGCAGGATAGCAAAGAAAAAAAATATATATTTGACAAGTTTTTCAGACATGTTACACTGGCCGTGCAGTTATACCTTAGCGATAAAGTTGAAATATCTGCCGGTTACAATTACCTCCGCCGCAAAGAATTAAATATAACCAACGCCGGAAACGGGCTAAACGGCTTTTCAATGGGTGTTGGCGTATTATTTAAAAAAATCCAGATCCGCTACGCAAGGAGTTATTACCAAAATAATAGTTCCTATAACCAATTCGGCTTAAACCTCAGGCTAAACGATTATTTCGGCTCAGGCGGATTATTGAGCAGAGCAGGAAATAAGTAATTGTTTCCCCTTAATAATTAGTAACCGCTTTCCTTAAACTTATAATATTTAAGGGTTATGGAGTATTGTTTACCCCACAAAATGATTAATCTTAATTTTTGCCATTAATTAAACCTTTTCTTAATGATCAAAGTGATTATAGCAGATGATCACAAATTGGTTCGGGAGGCCTGGAACCTGCTGCTCAGCAGGGATAAAAGGCTATCGATTATAGCCATATGCGAAAACGGATCACAGGTTATTGAAGCCTGTAAGTCGCTTTCTCCTGATGTTGTATTAATGGATATCAACATGGAACCGGTGAGTGGCATAGAGGCCACCAGGGCTATCCGTAAGTTTACCCAGGAGATCCGCATTATCGGCATATCCGTTCATACCGATCTTCCTTATGTAAATGCGCTCATGTATGCGGGCGCTAATGGGTATGTTACCAAAAACTCTTCGGGTGAAGAAATGATCAGGGCTATCATGCTGGTGATGGAAGGACAGCAGTATTTTTGTAAGGAGATTGCAGACATAATAGGCTAGAACTCTTACTATATTCATGATTCATGCTTCGTAGGTTAGCGAAGTAGGAGGTAAGAAGTAGGAAGATCCTAAATATTGAAAAGTCCGAAGCCAGTTGCTGACTTCGGACTTTGTATTTCTTACGTCCTATTTCCTACTTCTTACTTCTTACTTCGGTTCTTAGTATTACGCCAGCACTTTCTCTTCCTTAAAAGCTTCCCTAGGCGTAAGCCCCAGCATATCGAACATCGCTTTATCTTCATCAAATGAAGGGTTCGGCGTGGTCAATAATTTCTCACCGGTAAAGATGGAATTGGCGCCTGCCATAAAGCACAACGCCTGGTCGGAAATGCTCATGGTGGCGCGGCCTGCACTTAAACGGACCATTGCCTTTGGCATTAAGATGCGCGCGGTAGCGATCATTTTCACCATATCCCAAACATCTACTTTCTGATTATTTTCCAGCGGCGTTCCTGCTACAGGTACCAGTGCATTGATCGGCACGCTTTCCGGATGCTCGGGCATCGTGCTTAGCGTGTGCAGCATTTTAATGCGATCTGCATGTGTTTCACCCAAACCTACGATACCACCGCAACAAACCGAGATACCGGCTTTACGAACGTTATCAAGCGTATCGAGGCGGTCGTCATACGTACGGGTAGAAATAATTTCTTTATAGTATTCTTTAGAAGTATCCAGGTTGTGATTGTAAGCATATAAACCGGCTTCGGCCAGTTTCTGGGCTTGTGGTTCGGTCAGCATACCGAGCGTACAGCAAACTTCCATGCCCATTTCATTAACGCCTTTTACCATATCGATCACACGGTCGAAATCACGGTTGTCTCTTACTTCGCGCCAGGCGGCGCCCATGCAAAAACGGGTTGAACCGGCGGCCTTTGCCTTGGCGGCATATTCAAGTACCTGGTCCTTCTGCATTAAAGCATGTACATCAACTCCTGTATTATAGCGGGCTGCCTGCGGGCAATAGGCGCAATCTTCTGAACAGCCTCCGGTTTTTATGGAAAGTAACGTACAAACCTGTACTTCTCCTGTGTTGTTATACTGCCGGTGAGCGCTGGCAGCACGATAAATGAGGTCGAGCAGCGGGGAATTGTAAATTTCCTGTATTTCTTCTATAGTCCAGTCGTTTCTGATCATGCTGTTTTCATTTAATTAATGGCGAATATACACCGTTGAATCTTTTAATAAAGGTAGGGATGCATTAAAATATTTTCGTAAAATAACCCGAAAAGTATTAACGGAAGAAATGCTGTCATACAGGCCTGCATACTGCCGATCGTGAAAATATATAGCATTTAAGTTGCTGAATTCCAGGTGGTTCAATTCTTTGGGGAATCTACGGAATCCATGATCGCTTTGAACTATTATTACCCGGGGACGCGAACCTGGTTTTTGCAGCTGTGTAACCATGTTCTTGATAAATGTATTGGTGTATTTGAGCTGGGATAGATATAACTCATTTACATCCTGATTTTGAAACCAGGTTGTTTCGGGCATGGCCTTGCCGGTACTATCAAATAAATAAGGGCTGTGCGGCAACATGAAATGCGCATACACAAAAACCGGTGTGTTGTGTTTTTGGGATGCGAGCTGAAATAAATTTGTATGCGTATTTTTTAATTGTTGCAGGCTGCTCCGGTTGTTGGCTGTTATCTCCTGCATGTTGTCGCGATTGAAGATCGAAGCGTTTATTTTCCAACCCAGATCAGCTATCAATTTAGTAGATAAAACAGGCGCCATTAAAATGCTATGCTTATTACTCAGGTAGCTGATGCTTTGGTGTGGTTTATCGCCGGGTACCGGAAAAAACGATTGGTTGTGAATGGTATAACCCAGTTGTTGGAACAAACGGCATACGGCATTGTTCTCTATAGATTTGATCCCTTTACAATATAACAGCAGGTCAATTTTTTGTTTGAATGTGGTTTTGTGATAATCCATATTCAACGTGCTGCCTATGGAAAAAGAGGTATAATTATAATTGCTTGTTGAATGTGCCGCAGTGAAGAAACCGCGGTTGTGAAAAAATGAATCCAATGCGCTGTTATCATAGTGCCAGTACCGCTGTAATGCATCTGATCCTGAATAGCCATCAAATATGATAAAATAAACATCTGGTTTAAGACAGCTGTCACAGGACGGTAAAACGCCTTTGTCGGTTGTTTTGTTAGTTAATGATGCGTTTATTTTCGGCGTCATCTTTATTACAAGTTGACTGCATTCAATAACCAGCAATATGATCAATAGTGTATTTAAATAAAGAAAGATCTGGGGCAGGATCGCCTTTTTCCTGGGTACCAAATAATAAAGGCATGCACCAATCGCCAGCAACAAAGGTGACAGGTATTTATAATGACCTATTGCGGGCAACCAGGAATCGAAAAATGATTTAATGGGTGAGAAAAAGTAAAAAATAAGTTCGAAGTAATAGACGAGCACTGCATAGGGCGCCCAGGATGGTTTTATATACCGAAAAAAAACATACCCTAAAACAGGTATGCCAAGCAGCCATGCTGTTACCGGAATGAAGAGGTCCTTCAGCGTTAGCATCGGGTGATATTCCGTTACCATGTGCAGTAAAAAGAATATGGGCAACAGGATGAGAAACCAGGCCTTTTGACCAAGTCTTTCCTTTATGTATTGAATGCGGTTCATTGATTATTTGTATGGCAAAGTGGGCTACTTCTTTCTTTGCATTTTGTACAATATCCTGTGGGTGCCGGGCACCGGCGTTTTGGCAACGATATTAAAATACGAAGAAAAATAACGCTCAAAATTTGCCTGGTCGTAGTCTGTAAACGTATCAGGCCGGCTTTTCAGCATTTGCTGTACCTTCTCATCTTCTTTAGGTACAAATTCAATGATCAGTTCAGGTGCAATATGGTTAAAATAATCAGCCAGTACAGACAATGAAATGTTTTTCCCGATCACCAGGTGGTGAACCAGGGCCAATGCAGCTACCAGGTCGGTTTTAATGCGATCGTGAAATGCGGCGCGTTCCTGGTTGTGAAACCCGATGGCAGGGGAGGGGTTGGCAATATCGAGGATCAGTGGCAGAATGTTCTCTATTTTATTAGTCTTCACCTCATGGTACAGCCTCGAAATACAACGGTTATCCGCATCGGTAGCAATCACCTGCATGCCGTGACTTGCAAACAGGCGGGAGAAATAACCGTCGTTGGCGCCCAGGTCAAGCACACTACGCGCCTGACTGTTCTGGCAAAATGCCTGTACTATCTTTTCTTTCTCCTGCAGGTATTCTTTACTCAGGATCGTATCCTCGTAATAATTGCTCCAGGTTGTTTTATACGTTTTATTATTCGGGAAATTGGTAATGATGTTGGTCAAATGGCTGATCACATCGAGCAGTTTCTTTTTGCTGAATGCGGCCGTTTGCTTGTTGGCCCGGCTACTGGTAGATGCGGTGTGTTGCAGATAAACATGTAACCACACGCCCAGGCTCAAACGGCTTTTGAGCGGTAAAAGTTTGGCTACAAAGTCAACCGGTATGCCATCAATATAGGTGCTGAGTATTCTTTGTATATCGGTCTTTAAGTAGTGTTCGAGGTATAATGGGAACAAAAAACACTGGCAGAACTGGCGGTAAGCGATCCAGGGCTGTTTGTGATCGTATATATCGAACGACAGGGTATCGATGAACACCGGCCGCCCTTTATGAAATTGAATGTTATACGGCGTGGCGTCTTTCAGTATCATGCCATGCTGCAGGGATGTTTTCAACACCGCCAGCGTAAGCAAAGCCGCGTCCTGCAGCTGTTCAAAACACCATTCATACGGGTAGGAAATATGTTGAACCGGTTCGGGCTGCAGGGTAGTGTACCATTCAGCCGAATGGGTCATATTTTCGGCCACTTCTTCATGGGCAATAAGCCGTTGATGGTTCACCAGCTGTTTGTACAGGCCGGAATCCATCAGTTGGCGGTATTGCGCGGCATAGTATTGGTTTACCTGCCGGTAAATATTGCCTCCTGATTCAAATACAAAACCTGAAGGATCTTTAAACGATGAAGGATGGCGCGTATAGGTTGTCATTTAGCAATATCCTCTCCCTCTGTATCCTCTTTTTTAGGCTTGTAGAAAAAAGATTTGATCTTCCACCAAAGGCCTTTGAAATAGAACAACGCCCCCAATATAGCGGCAATAATTACCTGTATAAGATAACTGCCGCTACCCGGATCAACGTATAATAGAAAGATTTTAATGAACACCGGCAAAATTTAAAAATAAAAGTAAAGAAGAAAAAGCTAGGGAAAAAATATTGTTTATTGCATTGATTTTTTACAGAGTAAATGAACTATTTTGCCCGTTGGTAGGCCTCCATCCACTTCTTTTCTTATTGTAGTATAGTAATCTGCATTCTGTATGACTCTGAAAAAAAGCTTTATACTTTTTATTATATTATTCTTTTTAACGGCTGCCTTAAATTTTATTGCAAGAAAAAAGTTGAGTTTTTCCTATGCTGTAATGCCGGCCTATAATCACCTGTATGAATTGAATGAGCAAATAAGAATATCCCATTTTACGGAGCACAAGAACCGGTCTGTTTCTATTGCTTTTAACGGGAACGGCATTAAAGACGTGAATGAATTTAAAGTTTATTGTAACAATGCCTTACTAACCGAGCATAAAGCCCGGGAACTAACGTTTTCACCTTTGGCGGATGCGAGAAAATATGTTATAAAGGTGAATGATATTCCCGGCGATGTAATTATTGATTTGAATTATTCGCCCGATTCTTTATACAGAATGGCTGGCTACTCCGGCGGAGAGTCTTTTGAAGTAACCGGCTCAAACATACCCATTGAAACCGGGAATCCCTATAGCCTTAAGGACTGGGCATTGACTTTTGATGAATATAACAGCGAGTCGGAAAATAAAGAGGCGGCTCATTATATAAAGGATTCAATGGGGATCAATCCGGGCGACAGTTCAGTGGAACGTATTTTTAAAATAGCCCAATTTGTTCTGCAAAGAGTTAAAGACAGGAGTGGCGTTCCTACAGATTCTATGACTCAATTATCGCCGGTTAACCAATTGAAGTGTGTGCAGGCAGGCAAATCAAAATTATGGTGCGGCAACTATACCGCGATATTCGCCTATTTTGCCTGTAAAGCAGGTATTCCGGTCCGCCTGGTTAGTTGCGGCGATCACCTGGCTTCCATTCCCAGTGGAACGCATGTTTTCAGCGAAGTTTGGATGAAAGAAAATAACTGCTGGTTATATGTTGATCTTTTAGCAAGAACAGTAATGGTTAAAAAAGCCGATCAGTTTTTAAACGTAATAGATGTTTCCCGTTTGCTGCGGTATCCTATGCAGGACACTGATCTGGTAGCCTGGTATTTTGATGGTGATAGTATTGTACAGAAACCATTTGACCAGGTAGCCAATACGGCCCGGTATTATTTTCACACGAACAATTCATTTACCTTTTATTTTAATGACTACTTAAAAAGGCAAAACCCTAAAAATTTGTTGGAAAGGGGAAAAAAGATATTTTATACCAGGCCCTATTATGCTATATATGGTGATAATATTACGATTGGAAAATCGCAATTAACATTCAGGCTGATCACCACTTACCTGATGTTTTCATTTATGGGGCTTTGTTTGTTTTTCGGCCTCCAAATAGTCAGGCTAAAAAAATCCCCCATTAAATAGTCATCTCTTTAAAATCACAAATAACTCAGGTTTGTTTTAGGTGTTAAAGTTAATAAAGTCTCGTACATTAATTGAATGGTTTGCTCTATATCGCTTTTATGCAGCATTTCAACGGTTGTGTGCATATAACGTAATGGGATAGAGATCAAAACCGAGGGGCAGCCGTCGTTGGCATAGGCAAATGAATCGGTATCGGTGCCGGTGCTGCGCGACACGGTGCGCATTTGCAACGGAATATGGTTCTTTTCTGCCACTTCTTCCACCAGTTTCAGCAGTTTGTTGTGTACTGCCGGGCCGTAAGCGGGGGAAGGGCCTTTACCACAGGCTACATCACCTTCAATGATCTTGCTTATCATGGGCGTATGCGTGTCGTGCGTTACATCGGTAATGATGGCCACATTGGGTTTTATGCGCCGGGCAATCATTTCTGCACCACGTAAGCCAATTTCTTCCTGTACCGCATTCACTACGTATAAGCCGTATGGTAATTGCTTTTTATTTTCTTTCAGCAGGCGGGCCACCTCGGCGATCATAAATCCACCGATGCGGTTATCGAATGCACGGGCAATGTAATAGTCATTGGCCAGTTCATCAAAGCCGTCCTGGTAGGTTACTACAGAGCCAATATGAATTCCCAGTGCTTCCACTTCTTTTTTATTGCGGGCCCCGGCGTCGAGGAACAGGTTCTCTACCTTGGGTTGCGGGTCCTTCGCATCGGGGTTATGCAGGCGGGTGTGAATGGCCGGCCAGCCAAAAACGGCTTTTACCTGGCCTTTCTTGCCATGAATAAATACCCGTTGACCGGGGGCAATCTGGTGGTCGACCCCGCCATTGCGTTTCAGGTAAATAAAGCCTTCAGGGGTAATATAGTTTACAAACCAGCTGATCTCATCGGCATGGGCTTCAATAACCACCTTGAACGCAGCATCGGGGTTTAAAACGCCTACAGCAGTACCATAGGGATCAACAAAAGTGGTATCAACCAGCGGTTTTATATAATCTAACCATACTTTCTGTCCGCCGCTTTCAAAACCAACAGGCGAAGGTGTGTTAAGATAGGTTTTCAGGAATTTGAATGCCTGATCAGAGAGCTTGTAGCCAGCAGCAGCGGTCGATTTACTTTTAGCCATATTTACGTTATTAAAAGGTAAGAGCCTGTTCTATATATGATAAAATTATTGATTTAATAGGCGCGAAATTACTTATTTGGGATGAATATCGTTAATAGCGATGAAAACATCATCAATCCATCCAGTACAAAATAGTACAGGTAATCGCTGAAATTCTTTTTGGCTACTGGGTAAAGGGCGGCTACAATGGCGCCTGGAATAAGCAGGAGAACAATGGTGACGGTCGAAAGTTCGTAAAAATACAACCCGATCGTGCTTGCCGCAAACCCCAGTAATGAAACCATAAACAGGTTGTTGATGCCTCTTTCGTTAAAATGGGTGATCATACTACGGATACCCGCTTGTTTATCATAATCCCGGTCGCGGTAATCGAAAATGATGCAAATGGCATAAATGAGCAGGAAGCGGCTTACACAGAATAATAAGGCTGCTACATTCCAGTGGTGGTTGTCAATGGCGATGGGTAAAAAAGTGGTTACGTACATCCATACAAAGGCCAGGAACAGGGTTTTGCCAACGGCTATCCTGCGTAGCCAGGCAAAAGGGGCAAAATGCAATTTGGGGGCAGAATACAGGAAGGTAAGCAGTGCCGAGCCGCCCAGCCAGAACCAGTGGTTGATGAAATGAAAGAAATAGTACACAGAAACAACAGCGCCTATGGCGGTTAATACCAGGTGCAGGGTTGTGTGTTGCTGCGTCCATTGCACCCGCTCGTTTTCGTCGGTGGCATCGGCGCTCAGGTACCAGTGAAAGTTATAACTGCAAAGGGTTGAAAAGAATACAAATACCAGGTAACCGGTAAGGTCATACTGCAAGTGAAGTAACTGATTGGTTTGAATAACCATCAGCAAGGCACAGCCGGCAATAAAACAACTGGTGAACAGGAACCAATCAAATAAATATTTAAGCATCCTTCAGCACAGATCTGCAGGTAAAAAATATTTCTTACAATTCGTGGTGGCTTTATAACTGACGCTCAACAACAATAAGTTCGCTCTCTATTGAATCGCTTCTGTTTTTGGCCTTATCCTGCAAAATAAATCTGAAAATAAGCGAATCGGGCGCTGCATTGGGCGAATTGCCCGGGTTCTCGGCAGAGATAACGTAGTTTTGATATTCCAATGTAAGCTTTATCGTTCCTTTTGATTTTTTAGGAGCATCGCCGGGCAATTGTAACCAAAAGCTGTCGCGAAGGGTTTTGGCCACCTTCTTCTGGTTAATACGTACTTTTCTAACAAAAATTGAATCTGCTATATCGCCTTCTTTATCCGTATACTCTATTTCAAAAGTCAATGGGTAGTTGAGGGGAACAGGATTTGGCCCTACTGATTTTATTTCGATGGTGGGTTTGCTCTCGAACTTATCTTTGCTGCAGGCAACAAACAATAAAACGAGCATTAAAAAGGAAAGTGCGCTATATAAAACAAGCTTTTGCATATGTTTTAATTATCGTGTACAAATTTATAAGCCAAAAGTCTGTAATAAATTTATGATTTGTGAAATCGAAGATAAAATTTTTACCGTTGAAACGGCTGATTTTGAACAATTGGCGCTGGAAGTCTTCCAATTCCAGTACAATAATAATGCTATTTATCAGCAATACGTAAATGCGCTGTCAATAGTTGGGTCAAACGTACGGTCTGTTGAGCAGATCCCTTTTTTGCCGATCCGTTTTTTTAAGACTACCGAAATAAAAACCACCCTTTTTGAACCGGAAGCGGTTTTTGAGAGCAGCGGCACCACTCAAACCGTAAACAGCCGGCATTATGTAAAAGATATAAATATATACCGGCGAAGTTTTTTACAGGCCTGGGAGCGGTTTTACGGACCGGTACAGGACTGGTGTGTGATCGGGTTATTACCCGCCTACCTCGAACGTCAAAATTCCTCGCTGGTAGTTATGGTCAATGAAATGATCAAACTCAGCCAGCATGCCCACAGCGGATTTTATTTATACGAACATGAAAAACTGGCATCCGTTTTACAGGAGCTCGAAAAGCAGGGACAAAAAACCATATTAATCGGCGTTACGTTTGGGTTGCTTGATTTTGCAGAGCAATATCCCATGCCGTTACAGCATACGATCGTTATGGAAACCGGTGGTATGAAAGGCCGCCGCCGCGAAATGACCCGGGAAGAAGTGCACTTGTTGCTCAATACGGCCTTCGAAACCCATGCCATTCATTCAGAATATGGCATGACGGAATTGTTATCACAGGCTTATTCATACGGGAACGGGGTTTTTAATTGTGCGCCATGGATGAAAGTAATGGTGCGGCAGGATGATGATCCGTTGGATGTTCGGGTATCCGGCAGCGGGGTCATAAATATCATTGACCTGGCGAATTTATATTCCTGTTCTTTTATTGCAACCGATGATGTGGGTACGGTAATGCCCGATGGTAGTTTTGAGGTGCTGGGTCGTATTGATACCAGCGATATCCGTGGCTGCAACCTGTTAATTGCCGGATTATAGATTTTAACAGCCTGTTATGCAACGATTGCTGTGTTGCGCAAGTCAAAGGTGAAAGGAAACGCTATGAAGAATTTATTGTTTGTTATAATGGCATTGCCAGTTTTTGCATTTAAGTGCGGCAAATCATCCAGTGAAAAGAATGATTATCTGATAGGGAAAGTGATCAGGACCTCATGTGCCGGTGTTGTTGTGCAGGTATTGAATGATGATAAAGTTGGTGAAGATGGATGGAAAGACATAATGAACAACGATGGTACTTACGATAATGTATTTGCGGTTAAAAATGCCTGTAAGTTCAGTGAAAATTTAAAGAACGGTAAAACAATACGGTTTAAGATCGATCCCTCTGCAGCTAATGACTGTGCGTTTTGCCTGATGTATGATGGCCAACCCCAGACAGGTTATCTCATCGGTGAGGTTTCGGTGGTAGAAGGGAAGGATTGATTTTTCTAATTGAATTAAAATGTGCCACACCTTCGGGGCGTGGCACATTTTTATATGTGTGATGCTCCGAAACGCGAATTCGTATATTTACCGGTATTCAACCGGCAACAACCCCGTACAGGCAATGGTGTTTTGTTTTTGATGACTTTCGAAGGCCAGTTCTATCAGGCGGATGGTATTGTACCCGTGTTCTATTCTTTCCCGCACCGGTTTATTATTTGCAATCGTTTCATATAGATTTTTATAATACGCAGCATAATCCCCTTTATGGGAAGGATATCGCTCGCGGGTGATCTTACCATCTGTTTCAGTATGCAGAAGGCCGTAGATGTCTTCCTTTTCTTTTCCCCAGTCGTCACCAACCGGTAATGTACCGGTACGTAGCAGGGCTTCCTGCGGGTCTTCGCCCGATTTTACAAACGAGCCTTTCATGCCATGGATCAAATACCGTGGGCCCGGTTCGCGAACCAGCATGCCGGCCTGCAGCATCACTTTCAAAAAACCATAGTCAAGCCGCAGGTCAAAATAATCATCTACTTTGGCATGCGGACGTTGCATCCTGATATCTGCTGTGATCGTGTTGGGTATACCAAACAAATACAGAACCTGGTCCAGCAGGTGCGGACCGAGATCAAACAAAACGCCGCTGCCCGGCAACACATGTTCGCGCCAGGCTTGTGGGCGCGGCTCCAATCGATACCGGTCGTAATGTCCTTCAAAGGTGTGCACCTCGCCCAGTAGTTTTTTATCAAGGATCTCTTTTATGGTCAGAAAATCACTTACATAGCGCCGGTTCTGGTAAACACTCAGCACTTTGCCGGAGCGGGCGGCAATTTCCAACAATTGTTTTGCTTCTGCCGATGTATTGGTGACCGGTTTTTCCAGTACCACATGTTTGCCGGCTTCCAGCGCTGCTTTGGCGTAAGGGAAATGCGTTTCATTGGGCGTAGTGATCACCACCAGGTCGATAGTTTCATTTTGCAGCAATTCCTCTATGCTTTTTACTACCTGTACCTGCGGATATTTTTCCTTCGACTCCTGTTTATTTCTTTCCAGTACACTCACTAACTGAAAGTTGTTATTGGTAGTAATAAACGGGGCATGAAATACTTTTGCTGAAATACCGAAGCCGACTAATCCAACGTTTATCGGGGAATTCATGTTTTGAGTTGATTGAGGTGATAAAGTTGATTGAGTTGATAAAGTTAATAAGGGTCCTACCTTTATCAACTCTATCAACTTTTAAACTTATAAACTAATTTTCCTGTCTCTGGCAACGATCATCCATTCACCGCTGAGGTTTTCGTTCTCAACCGTATAGGCTCTTTCGTATAAGGCAACGGTGGGACAAACATGAAACGGAATGCCATACAACACATCGCCTGGTTGAAAAGCGTGGCCCTCGCCAGCATACAACACCAGGTGCTCTTCACTTTGTGAAACAGGTTTTAAACCAGGCGCATCGGGGAAGAAAACGCGTTTGCCGATCTCATTTTCTGCTGCTACCGATTTATGGCCCAGGTCAACACAAATATGTGCAGGATCGGGTAATGAGATCACCCGCGTAACCAGCAAAGCTGCGGTATGAAAAGGTTGTTCGGGGCATTGATCGAGATAACTTTTGTCCCAGAAAACAAACGTACCCGGACTGCATTCCACTGCTGTTCGTTTGGCATGGATGGAAAAGCTGGGGGATCCGCCGGCGATCATTTTTATATTGGAAAAGCCCATGGACTGCAAGGTCTTTTGCATCGTTTCCGCCCGGGCAAATGCTTCATCACTGGTTGCCTTTCTTTCTTCAAATGTGCCCCTGGTATGGCCGTCATAAGCATGCAGTCCGGCAATGGATAAACCAGCTGCCTGCGCACACCAGGTATACAGGGCTATGGCTTTTTCACCGGGCGCAATGCCCGTCCGGTTCTGCCCAACATTCAAATCGACATATACGGTAACCACAGCGCCTGCGGTAGCAAAAGCATTGGCTATTTCCTGTGCGCTTGCTATATTGTCTGTCAGGCAGGCAAATTGTGTATGTGGGTATTGTTGCGTGAGTTGAACAAAGCGTTTCAATTTAGGGCCTACAGGCTGATAGGCCAGCAGCACATCGGGCGCACCGCACATCGCTAACATTTCTGTTTCGGCAATCGTGGCGCATTTGAATTTATTGATGCCGGCAGCCAGCATCAGTTGCGTGGCTTCTTTTGTTTTGTGGGTCTTTACATGTGGGCGCAGTCGCTGCGGATCGTCGATCATACCCTTAAGCGTTTGGATATTTTCTTTCACCCGTTCAGGATATATAACCAGGGCCGGAGAATCCAGTTCATCGATGTTTTGGATCTGATACCAGTTTGCTTGCATGATTGGTTGATTAAAGCGTGAAACGTGAGACGTGAAACGTGAAATCCGCAACCCGCAATTTTAAGTTGCTTAAATAAGGTGTTCATTCTGATATGCGAGCGCTTTTCACGTCTGCCGTTTGCCGTTTCACGTTTTGCGAAGGTAGTAAATGAGCAAAAGCGGCTTTACAAAAAGATATCCATTATTAAAACGCCGATAAGACCCATCACCGAAACGATCGTTTCCATCATCGACCATGACCGAATGGTATCGCGTATGCTGAGGTTGAAGTATTCTTTGTACATCCAGAATCCGGAATCGTTCACATGGGAGAAAAATAAGCTGCCTGCGCCGATCGAAAGCACCATCAGGTTCGGGTTCACGTGCATTTGCGGAATGACCGGTGCAATAATACCGGCGGCGGTTAATCCGGCAACGGTGGCTGATCCCACACAGATGCGGATGAGGGCGGCTATTACCCAGCCCAGTAACAGCGGATGTATCTGCCATCCTTTTATACTTTGGGCGATGGCCAAACTTACGCCGCTATCGGTGAACACCTGTTTCAACACGCCTGCACCTGCCACCACCAATAAGATCAACGCTACATCTTTTATGGCTTCCCCATAAATATCCATGATCGCTTTCATAGACCGGCCGCTGTGAATGCCTAAAGTGAATGTAGCTGTCAGCAGGGAGAGCAGCATTACGATAACAGGGTCGCTTATAAACTGAATAACCTGTTGCCAGGTGCCCGATAATGTAATAACGAAAGGAATGAGCGTGGTAATGGTTATCAGCAAAACAGGCAGCAGGGCTGTTAAAAAACTATTTGCGGTATGGGGCAATTGTTCATCGGCAATCATCCGGGCCTGAAATGCCTGCAAGGGTGTGCTGTGAATATTCTTCAGCGTTTTGGCAAACAGTGGTCCGGCCACAATGATGGCAGGAATCGCCAGTATAATACCATACAGCAATGTTACACCCATATTGGCATTGAGCTGGGTTACCAGCGCAGTAGGCGAGGGGTGGGGGGGTAAAAACCCATGCGTCACTGATAAAGCAGCCAGCATGGGCAAGCCGATATAAACAGCAGGTAATTTATATTGGTATACTACAGAAAATATCAGGGGCACCATCAATACAAACCCAACGTTATAATATAGTGGAATGCCTACCACAAAACCGGTTACCATTAAGGCCCATTGCAGGTATTTCTCGCCAAAAGTGCGCATGAGCACCTGGGTGATCTTTTGGGCAGCGCCGCTTTCAGCAACCAGCTTGCCCAACATAGCGCCCAGCCCGATGATAATAACAAGCGAGCCCAGCGTATCCCCGATGCCTTTTTGTACGGAGCCGGTGATCTTATTCAGGGGTATGCCCAGGCACAGGCCTGCCACTATCGATACCATCAAAAAAGCCAGAAAAGGATTGATCTTCGCCAGGGATATAAGCAAGACCAGCGCTATAATGCAAAACAGCACTATTAATAATGTCATCATGGTAAATGGATATGGGTTGTAATGGTACCGGTTACACGCAATTCCCCACCTCGCGGCCTTATTTCCCCCTGACTAATGTAAAGATCTTTTTTGGGAAATGAAGGTAAAATCGACCAACGTAGTCTATTGAACAACGGTGAACCTGCCTCCTGTGCCTTCGCGAAGCTTCGGTCGCTTGCGCCAAAGCTTCAGCGACGGAGCACGAAGCAAGGCCGGCAGGCAGGTAGTCAATGGAGAATAGTCAATGGTTGACCAGGCTCCCGACAGCTACCGGGATTGGCTTGAAGCTTGCAGCTTGTAGCCTGAAGGTTTTTCACTTAATTTGCCGCTATGGATTCTTTGACGCATATTGTTTTAGGTGCTTGTATTGGTGAAGTATTTATTGGCAAAAAAGCCGGCAGGCGGGCATTGTTGCTGGGTGCTGTGGCACAGAGCCTGCCCGATATTGATTTTGTTGCTTCGTTCTGGATGACGCCAACCCAGGACCTGGTTGCGCATCGGGGTATTACCCATTCCTTGTTGTTTGTGTTGCTCATAACGCCATTGCTGGCCTGGCTGGCCGACCGCTGGCGACGTCCGCATAATATTGCTTTTTCAACCTGGCTTTGGTTTTTTGCCGTGGAATTGTTGACACATCTGGCGCTTGATACCTTTAATGCCTACGGTACCGGTTTAATGGAGCCATTCTCGCACCGGCGTTTTGCCATGCACGCTATGTTCGTTGCCGATCCGTTATTTTCTATAGTACCCGGCGTTATTGCCGTTGCGCTGCTGTTCATGAAGGGCGATCACAAAAGAATACGCTGGGCGGGGATTGCGATAGGCTGGTGCGTTTTTTATTTAGCGATCGATGTATTTAATAAATCCATTGTGGAAGGTGCTGTAGATCGGGTAGCTAAAGAACAACATATAGAATATCGCCGGCATTTTACCACGCCCACGCCTTTGAATAACCTGTTGTGGTATGTGGTGCTGGAAGATGATAAGGGGTATCATATCGGCTACCGGTCTGTGTTCGACCGTCGTCAACATATAGATTTTACTTATTTTAAGCGGAACGATTCTTTGCTGGATCCGGTAAAGGACCTGGACGAACTAAAAGACCTGTTTATATTCTCGCAAGGTTATTATACCATTGAGCGGGAAGGAAGATCCCTGGTGTTCAACGATCTCCGGTTCGGTCAGCGGGTGGGCTGGTATAAACCCAACGCCGGTTTTGTATTTCATTATTATCTGCAACAGCCATATGGAAACAACATGGTTGTACAACGAGGCCGTTTTGCCAATTGGGACAAAGCCGCTTTTGCTTCTATGTGGCAGCGGATAAAAGGGGAGTGATTAATGTGATAATTCGATATTCCACTAAAACGGGACAATAAGGCGAAGTGTATTTTAACCCCCTTTAGGGGGATGGGGGTTTACTGCTGTTTAAAATAAAAGGTAAACAGATAGAAAATAATGCGAACCAGCCAGTAGGAGCAGTATTGAATAGCCCGTTGAAAGATGTTATACTTTTTATTGTAGTCCTCCTCGGTGATCTGCACACAATCATTCGCCATAATGGATTCAAGCTTTTGCTGTACCTGGGTGGCAAACGCAGCATCGTTTACATCGATGTTCAATTCCACACTGGCGTAGGCGCTGATGTCATTTACATTGTATGAGCCTATGGTAACCCATTTTTGATCACGCGTGGCCATTTTGCCATGTAATACCGACCGGGTATATTCAAACAATTTAATGCCGCGTTTTAATAACCAGCGGTACATATAGCGTTCGGCATGTTTAGCCAGTCTTACATCCGATTTTTCGGCCACAATAACGCGGATATCGATATTTCGTTTGGCGGCTCTCGACAAATGATGCCTGATAATGGTCCCCGGTAAAAAATAACCCGACATAATGATCACACTTGAGCTCGCTTTCTTTAGCATCTCAACATAGCTCCGTGAGATCTGGTTTTTGCTTTTTACCCAATCATTTCTTCGAATGCGAAGGGGGCTGTTACCTGTAGGCGGTAAGGCGGGAAGTTCGTGCCGCATGTTTCTTTTTAAGGCCATCTGGCCCGGGCGGGCCCAAACATCAATACAAATTTTATGCAGTTCTGCTGCAACCGGTCCTTCCATATACAAAGCCCAGTCAAGCCATGCCGGGTTATCGTCCATGTCGTTGTACCGGTTACTTATATTAATGCCGCCTACCAATCCGTAATAGCCATCAACTACCAGTACTTTCTGGTGCATGCGGCGGCCAAAATAAAAGTGCTCGCTTTTTAAAATGGGTTCAAAAAAACGGAAGTGAATGCCGGCGGTATGTAGTTCTTTTATAAAGGGGGTAGGTAGCTCTTTGGATGCATAGCCATCGGCCAGCAGATAAACCTTAACACCCCGTCTGGCTGCTTCCTTGAGGGCGGATGCTACCTGTTGACCGGTTTCATCAGCTTCATAAATGTATACCTGCAGGTGTATGGTATGCTGCGCCTGGTTGATCATCTGGTCAAGAACCGTAAAATATTCCCTCCCGCCCCTGACGAGTTTAACACTGTTGTGTGGAGTGTATGCTTTTGATTGTTTGGTAGAACGGCGCGCCATAGCTTCTCAAGCTACAAAAATAATGCACGCCATCTTAAGCGAAGTAATTACGTCGTTGGTATGATTATTTTTTTCCCGGATGAACTGTGATGATCCGTTTGGAAATCGTGAAAGAAACGCCTCCTGTATATTCAAGCATTTGCAGCGCTTTGGTAACATCCTGTTCCCGTTGTATTTCACCGCTGTAATGTAAAGTGGGTACACCTGCATCGTATACAACGTCCATATCGTACCAACGGGCCAATTCGTTCATGACCATTTTCAGGGAGGTATTGCGAAAAACAAATTCCCCGGTCTTCCAGGCTGTTTCCTGTTTTACATCTGCATCTTCAACGGTCATGGTACTATCGGATGCAATCAGTTTTTTACCGGGCGTCAACAAATTACTTTTGTTATTCCGGTTCACTTTTACCAAACCTTCCACAACGGTCGTTTGTGAACGGTCGTCTTCCCGGTAGGCAGAAATATTGAATGAAGTGCCTATTGCCTGCACTTCCATATTGTCTACGTTTACGATAAATGATTTTTTATGACCAGTTTTTGGCGCCAGTACGGATGCAACTTCAAAGTAAGCCTCTCCGGTAAGAACAACACGGCGGTCGTTGTTATTAAAATGTACCGGGAATTGAAGCGTGGATGCCGCATTCAACCATATTCTGGTACCATCTTCCAAAACTACCTGGTATTCTCCGCCGCGGGGTGTACGAAGGGTATTCAACGAGGTTGTATTAGCGGGTAAACCCGATAATTTATATTCCAACTGCCCATTTTGATTTTTATGCACAACTACATTTCCCTGTTGGGCAATGTTGCCGTCTTTCATTTCATTGAGTACGACCGTTGAACCATCGGCCAGGATCAACACTGCTTTTTTGCTATCGGGTTCTACGCCCGGTGATTTTTTTTGTGCAACAACAACAGAAACCCTGGGAATGGGTTTGCCGGCTTTATTTAGTAAGGCAAAATAAGTAATGCCGCCCGCTACCAGCAGCAGTACGGCGGCTACCATATACCATCCAATTCTGAAATGAAGCCGTTTGCCGGCAACTTCAGGAGGAGCTATCCTTTGTGCTAACCTTTCATAGGCCTCGTTGTGATCATAGGTATACATTTCATTCAGGTTATTGCCCAATTGATCTTCATCCATCAATTCCTCATATAATAGAAAGTTATCGCCATGCTCCTGAAGCCAGGTATCCAGCTCCTGCCGCTCATCAGCCGTCAGCTTATCCTGCATATTCCTGACTATGAGGGAAGCGATGTGTGATCCTTTTTCAATTTGTTGTTCATTCATAAGAATAAGTTGAATGCTTAAATATGGTAGCTCGTTTTAAACCGGAAACTGGTTTGTTTTAATGTTACTGTCATAGATCTGTAGCACACAGTAGTTTCGCTTCTTTTTCTGCTCAGGGCCTCCACAAATTTGTACAGCAATATTGGTGTTGTGATCCTGTATTATTGTAAAAACAACAATTGATATGATTTGTACTAAAGGGTTCGAAGAAATATTTAATAAATTGACAGGTTTACAAGAAATTATTTAAAAATCGGGTAGGAATGCTAATGATTTAGCTATAATACCAGGCGTTTACGTTAAAATCATCGTAATATCCTGGGAAGTTAAGCGGGTTTCTGTTTCCCGGCTTCTGGATAGTGTGGTTGTTACCATTAGCGTAGTATTCATCCGGCACTTTGAAATTGATGCCCCTCTATATTATAAAACAATTTATGTTTACGATTGACCTAAACAAAATGGTAAAAACCGAAAAGGTTATGATTGTAATCAAGCGAAGTATAGATATTGTTAATATGATACGCCCCCCAGCCCCCTGAAGGGGGAGTAGATAACCGATTGTACTTACTGAATATCGGTATCCGGTCTCAGGTACTTGGTCAATAGTCAAAAGAAAAAGTCAAAAGATGAAATATTCCTGGTTCCTGGCTCTTAACGTTAGGCTTTCTACCGCTGTTTTTATTGTACTGCTTTAGGCTTTGGTTCTTGGTCCCCCTTTAGGGGGTAGGGGTGTGGCAAAGAAAAAGCCGGCTAAGATTAACCGGCCGTGGGGGATTCCTGCGCCTCTTCTGTACCATGAAGAGGGTAATTGATGCACATGAGGAATGCGAAAAAAGAAAGCTACCTGTTGTTCAGGATATAATTTATATAGCAACCATACCAGGCATTTTAATGCCTACATGGTTAAACAAACATACCGTAAGTGATAAAAACTAATCAGAGATGCCTTTGGAATTTGTACTACTAATGTGGAGCCTGATGATGCTTGTTGTTCATAAATACACTACATATGTTCTTGTGTATTTAAAGGATGAAGTTTGCATAGTTGCCAAGGATGGCTAAAAAATAAGGACAATAACTTTATAGAGATGTTCTAGTTTTAAAAAGAAAAAGGGAGAGTAGAAACACTCCCTTGTAGTGACCCAACCAAACAGTCACATGAGATTCCCGCTCGACACTCCGTCTTTTCGCCTGGCTGAAAGAACGAAAAGTACAGATACATATATCGGGCGGACAAACAAGACCTTATTAATAAAGGTTAACTGTTCAATTTTTGTTCAGCCTAACATTGAATGCAACTCAAAGCGTTCAACGGTTGCTGTATGTTCTTAAATATTATTTAATAAAATTGCCAAAGTGTTTTAGATGGCTATACTTTAATTGCAATACTTATTAAATCTATCTAAGTGGAAAGAACTTTTTATTTATTTTCTGTGTATCTTTTTTGTGTATCCCTCACGGCCGGATAATTACCGGTTTAGTATTAAAACAACTTTTGGGGCCTTTATTACTATTCCAAATGAAAAAAAATTTAATAAAAATGATGAAATGGGTATTTACACCTACCCGAAGGCGCAATTTTACTGCAAAACTGATGTTTAGGCAGGTAATTGCATGTTTTGACAGTTGTCTGAGGTAGCTCTTAATAACGTACACAACAATAAGAAAGTCATCAGGTCGCGGTCACGGAGCTTTATTTTTAATAATTGTATGGCTCTGGCTTTTTGATTTTTTACGGTATGTACAGATATCTTTAGCATATCTGCTATTTCCTGGTTTTTTAACCCTTCCAGGTAGCCCAGCTTCAATACTTTACCACATTGTTCAGGAAGTTTATCAACTTCACGCATTATTTCCTTCAAAACTTCGGCCCTGATCATTTCATTTAGTACAAACTCTTCTTTTTCGCCCGTTAAATAAGCCAGTTGCTTTTTGCTCAGGGAATCGCGTTTGGCTTGTTTTAAATGATTCAGGCAGGCATTACGGACCGTGATGTACATAAATGCCTTTAGGTTCTGCATGGTCTCAAAATCGGTTCTCTTATGCCATAATTTTATAAAAGATTCACCAACAATATCTTCTGCGGCAGCTCTATCGGCCAGCAGCCGCTCGGCAAAAAGGCATAAGGGGCTATAGAACTGCTTTAACAGCGATTGTAAAGCATCGGGACCTCCTTTTTTGAAAGTATCAATGATATCATTGCTCAATGGAAGTGAACGCATCAGGAAGATTGTTTTTGCTAACCTGGATAATAAAGTTCATTTAATTTACAACGAGTTACGGTAAATCACAAACGCATTACGGGTATGGCATGCTTATTCCTTGTTTCTGGTTATCAGGTTGCAATTCAATAGGGATACCGGATATGATCCGATAAAATAAGATAAGGTGAAAGATGATTAGTTGTGGCTACCGGAGAAAATGTAACCAACGTAATGCTACTAACTGCTATTTTAATACTACAGAGTGCTATTATTATTAATACAAGATTACACGTAAAAAACAAATTCTCAAAATCAAGTATGGGTTAATGTGACTTTTTAAGTGTCAGATGGCAAGAAAATACAGCTGCAAGCTACGCGCCACTCCCGACTGGTCGGGACAAGCGAATACAGGTCGCATGCAATAAATGAAATAATGCTGTATCTATAGATAAAAACTACTACAGGCTTCATTACATCCCGATTAAGTCGGGACAAGCTGAAAGCAAAGACAGAAGATATTTGGCTCATGCTGCATATCATGAGCTTAATCAGGCAAAAACCATATTGCAGAGGATTATATGCCTTTAGAGGGGGCGCAGTACGAGGCTTTCGGCTTGCT
The DNA here is from genome assembly GCA_966212235.1 of uncultured Niastella sp. Lineage (GTDB taxonomy): Bacteria > Bacteroidota > Bacteroidia > Chitinophagales > Chitinophagaceae > Niastella. Next base: position 62,053 of record CBIHPP010000012.1, read on the forward strand.
GGCTAGCAGTATTCACATACATCCGTAATGTTTACGGTGCTAATGAGTGGGTGTAACGTGTTAAGCACAAAATTGAATTCCTGACCTATAATTACGGAAGGGATCTTTAATAACAGGCATTCCTTTTTAGATAATATCGCTGAACCCATATCCCGGTTTTCTTTACAATGTGGCCGTTGTAACCAGGTGGCCGGTAATTCATTGACCGATAGTTGACGTATGGAATTCTCCGGTATTTCAAAAGTGGTAAATACCAGGTTGGGCGGCAACCTGTCAATAGCGGCATGAGATGCATATTCGAGTAATGATAATGCCCTGCTTTCGGCCAGATAAATACAAGGGATGCCTTCATGGTTCCATCTTCCACCATTCAATTTAGCGCCCAAACCAGTGAGGTCATGGGCGTATTTTGTTTTTCCAATCCGGTAAAGCCGCATAATAATGAAGCCGTTAGATTAATATACACCGTATTCAATACGGCCTAATTCTTTTTTTACTTCGTCAATGCCATACAAGGTATCCAGCAACGCAAGGGGGGCGTTGCCGCTCAGGGCGCTGCTTGGTTCTTTTAGCCATGTATTGAACCGTTCTTTGCTTTCAAACACTTCCCGCCCATAACTTAGCAATTCAGCTAAAAGCATTATGCGTTCACTGGTAGGCTGATCGAACCTGTCTTCGCCTTTCTTTTTAATAAGCGTGGTGCGTGAAACAGCCAACAGGTTACTTAGTGTGTGGTAATCGAAGTCGGTTTCCGATTTAATGGCTTCCAGTTGTGTTTTGGTAATACCGTTCTTTATGATACCGATCTTGTACTGAGAGGTTAATGACTCAAAATTGAAAGGCCCGGTTGCTTTGGGGGTCGCTCTTGATCCAAAAGCCGGGTTGGGTATTGTGAGGGTACTTGTTCCCGTATGTTCATCTAATATGGGATGCCCTGCTTTTTTACCCATAGGAAGCATGTTCTCTGCGTGGGTTTTTTTATTGCCAGCCATAAGGTTAATGGTTTTGTTCAAAGCTAGGCAACTTTTCCTCCTTTATGAACTTATATTAAGGCTTCCGGCTATTTTTTGATTTAAGACAATTTATTAAGTCGTTAGTATGTTCGTTATAGTGATGAGCGTTTGGTCAGGTAGAAAGGTATTTCAATATGGTCGGTCGATTGTTCCAGTATAAGCTGTGCGGTTTTTTCTCCCATCATCTGAAAATCGGTTGATATGGTGGTAATGCCATTCAATATGATCTTTTTCAGCGGGGTTTCATTATACGAGATAACGCCCACATGCTTGCCTACCTTTAATTTAGTGGCCAGAATTTTTTCAATCAGGATAACCAGGTCGTTTTCCATGAGGTTTATAAATACTTCGCCTTCCTTGATAGGTTCGTTGGCTATATCGTGCACCACTTTATAATTGAACGCATATTGCTGGCAGAAGCGGTAAAAGCCCTTTAGTATTTCAACGGGATGATAGGTATACTCGGGAAAGATGATCTTGATCGTATGGTATTTACTCAGCGGTTCAAGCGATTGTTCGAGTGCGTCATAAATGTCTTTTTCGAAGTTTTCGTATACCGCGCCGTATTTGCCATCAACACCGGGCACCAGTTTATCCATCAGGATCAGTTTTTCTTTGGGCAGGGTATTAATGATCTCAGAGGCATTTTCACCCCCGTCGAGAAAATGGGGAACGATCACATAATGGGTGTAATCGTTCTTTTTATTATTGATGAGCCGTTTGAAAAAGGCAAAATCATTATTATAGATATAAAAATCAACAGAGGCCATTTCGCCCAGGGAGGCCACAAAGGCATCGTACATGATCTTTTTATGCGGGCTCAGTTTATTAAAAAGCAGGAATATTTTTAAGTGTTGCCCTACTTCCGTGTTCTTTACAAAATACCCTTTGCCCGGTACCGAGCCCAGAATGCCGATCTTTTTAAGATGTTTATACCCTTTTTCAGCCGTATCCCTGGAGATCTCAAATTCAAAGCTTAGTTCGTTGATCGAAGGCAACAGTTCATCTTTCTGGATCTTACCCTCGCCGATCGCTTTAATAATGGAGTTGGCTAACTGCAGGTACTTGGGGGTGGCAGAATAATAATCGATAAATAAATGCTGAAATATGGAATCTTTTTTCATGATAACCTCACCTGACCACCAAACAATCAAACCATCAGGCAATCAGGATATTTTTAATCGGCCCAAACTTAGTTAAAATGCTAATATATAAACGGGATTTGCCGAAAAAAGACCATGATAGTGCATGATGGGCTAATAATTAGTAACTTATACTTTCACCTTTTAATCCGGCATAGGCTGGCCATATTGAAAAACGATACAAATGAATGCTATTCTTGGAGTTATATTTCACTTTTTAGGTGGATTTGCAAGCGGAAGTTTTTATATACCGTATAAGAAAGTTAAAGGTTGGGCCTGGGAAAGTTACTGGATCGTTGGTGGTCTGTTCTCCTGGTTAATAGTACCGCCCTTGGCCGCCTGGTTGACCATTCCCAATTTTTCAGAAATCATAAGTCAGGCTGGTGGTCCCGTATTAGGCTATACGTTCTTATTTGGCATCCTTTGGGGGATTGGCGGTTTAACTTACGGACTGGGTGTACGATACCTGGGCGTTTCGCTTGGCAGTAGTATCATCCTGGGTCTTTGTATGGTGTTTGGTTCCCTTATCCCTTCCATTTATTATGATATTTTCCCTGCTGAAGGCAAAGATACTTTTAGCACATTGGTTGGGAATACCTGGGGCCAGACTGTTTTACTGGGACTGGCTGTTTGTATAGTTGGTATTATCATTTGCGGCAAGGCCGGTACCCGTAAAGAAAAGGAGTTGTCGAAGGGTGGAACCGATCCGCATGGTGTGGTAGCAAAAACGGAATTCAAGTTTGGACTGGGTTTACTCGTATCCATTATTTCTGGTGTGTTGAGTGCCTGTTTCAATTTTGGGTTAGAAGCCGGAAAGCCCATGGCAGCCGTAGCCAATTCATTATGGCAGGCGGCGCACCCTGGCGAAGGCAATTTCCTGTACCAGAATAATGTTACCTACATCGTGGTGTTATGGGGCGGGTTAACGACCAATTTTATCTGGTGTATGATTTTGAACGCCCGCAATAAAACCTTTGGTGATTATACCAATAAGAAAACACCGCTGCTGAGCAACTATGTATTTGCGGCACTGGCCGGTACAACCTGGTTCCTGCAATTCTTTTTTTACGGCATGGGAGAAAGCAAGTTGGGCAATGGCGCCAGCAGCTGGATCCTGCATATGGCCTTCATCATCCTTACGGCTAATATGTGGGGGTTATTACTGAAAGAATGGGCCGGCGTAAGCAAGAAAACTAAAACAACGGTTATTATAGGCATTATTACCATCATTGTATCTGTCCTTATAGTAGGATATGGTAATAGTCTTAAAGAACTACTTTAAATAAGAACAAATTAAAGATCAGATTATGTCAGCAACAAGTGCAGTAAAGTTTAAGCATGTAAGCTATTTGTGGGATGATGCCAAAGCGGCCACCCTGAAGGGCGATGAAGTAGCCTTGTTAATTTACCGGAGTAATTTGCTGGGGGCCGATCTGCGGCTCACCAACTATGGCGGTGGTAATACCTCCTGTAAAGCCATTGCCAAAGACCCCTTAACCGGCAAAGAAACCGAAGTAATGTGGATCAAAGGCTCCGGGGGCGACCTGGGCACCATGAAAAAAAGCGGCCTTGCTGCATTATATGTTGACCGTTTACGCAGCCTGAAAAACGTATACCGTGGTATTGAGCATGAAGATGAAATGGTAGAGTTATTCAACCATTGCATTTTTGACCTGGCCTCCAAAGCGCCTTCAATTGATACCCCGCTGCACGGCTTCCTGCCTTTCAAACACATCGATCACCTGCATCCCGATGCAGCCATCGCTATTGCCGCTGCTAAAGACGGTAAAAAAATAACACAGGAATTATTCAACGGTACTATAGGTTGGGTTGAATGGCAACGCCCCGGTTTTGACCTTGGGTTGAAGCTGGCGAAGTGCCTGGAAGAAAACCCCGGTATCCGTGGCATCATGCTGGGTTCGCATGGTTTGTTCACCTGGGGCGATACCGCTTACGAAAGCTATATCAACACCCTGGAAGTGATTGAACGTTGTGCGGAGTTCATTGAAGAAAAAGTCAGCAAACAGAAAGCTGTTTTTGGCGGTGCTAAAATAACGTCGCTGCCTGCGGCACAACGCACCACACAAGCGGCCGCCCTGGCGCCTGTATTACGTGGCTTTTGTTCAAGCTACCAGAAAATGGTTGGTCATTTTACCGATGATGAAAGAGTATTGAACTTCATCAACTCAAAAGATCTCGAGAAACTGGGACCTATGGGTACCAGCTGTCCCGATCACTTTTTACGTACCAAGATCAGTCCGCTGGTGTTGAACCTGACACCCGGCGAAGACCTCTCGGATGTAAATAAAATAAAAGAGAAACTGGCGCCGCAATTTGATGCGTACCGCGCTATGTATGCAGAGTATTACAACACCTGCAAACATGCTAACAGTCCGGCTATGCGCGATCCCAACCCCGTGGTGATCCTTTACCCCGGTGTAGGTATGTTCACTTTCTCGAAAGATAAGCAAACTGCCCGCGTTGCCGCCGAGTTCTACATCAACGCGATCAATGTAATGCGTGGCGCAGAAGCGATCTCTTCGTATACTTCGTTACCCCGTCAGGAAGCATTTAATATCGAATACTGGTTACTGGAAGAAGCCAAGCTGCAACGCATGCCAAAGCCAAAAGCTTTATCGGGCCGCATTGCGCTGGTTACCGGTAGTGCCGGTGGAATAGGGAAAGCTATAGCCAAAAAATTCGCCGATGAAGGCGCCTGTGTGATCATCAATGATAATGATGCGCAACGCCTGGAAACTGCCAAAGAAGATTTCGGCAAATCGTACAGTAAAGATGTTTTTGCTGCTGTTGTACTGGATGTTACCAAAGCCAGCGATATTAAAGGTGCGTGCGATGCTGCTGCCCTTGCTTTCGGTGGACTCGACATCGTGGTAAACTGCGCCGGTTTGTCAATTTCAAAACCCATTGAAGAACATACTGAAAAAGACTGGGACCTGTTATATGATGTATTGGTAAAAGGCCAGTTCTTTGTTACGCAGGGTGGGGTTGAGGTGATGCGCAAACAAGCCATCGGCGGCGATGTGATCAACATTGTGAGCAAAAATGCCCTGATGAGCGGACCCAACAACGCCGGTTACGGTTCTGCCAAAGCTGCCCAGTTACACCTGAGCCGCCTGAATGCAGCCGAATTAGGAAAAGACCAGATCAGGGTGAACGTAGTGAACCCCGATGCGGTTATATCTGACAGTAAAATATGGGAAGGTGCATGGGCCGAAGGAAGAGCCAAAGCCTATGGCGTTAAGGTAGAAGAATTACCTGCCTACTATGCCAAACGCACTTTACTCAACGAAATTATATTACCTGAAGACATTGCCAATGCCTGCTTCGCAGTTACCGGCGGTTTGCTCAACAAATCAACCGGTAATGTGATCAACGTGGATGGTGGGGTAGCTACGGCGTTTGTAAGATAAAAATCAGTTTATGGTTTATGGTTTGTAGTTTATAGTTGCTCCGCACTTTAGCATGACCGATTGAATGCAACTTTTCGCTATTCGAATTGTGCGAATCACAGTCAGCAAGCTAATGTTCAAGAGGCTGCATCGAAAGAACCACAAACCATAAACTATAAACCATAAACAGTATTTATGTCCAGAGTTGCTTTCAAAATGAAACTATTCCCGGGAAATGAAGCCGAGTACCGGAAACGGCACGATGTTTTATGGCCCGAACTGGAACAGTTACTGCATGCAACCGGCATTAGCGAATACTCCATCTTTTTGGATGAAACGACCAACAGCCTCTTTGGATTCTTAAAAGTACAGGACCCGGCTGCGTTGGACAATTTACCCGCTCATCCGGTTATGCAAAAATGGTGGGCGTATATGAAGGATATTATGGAAAGCAATCCGGACAATTCGCCGGTGAGCGTACCTTTACAGGAAGTGTTTTATTTACCTTAAACGATTAAACGATTGCATATGCAGGTCGAAAAATATAAAATAGACGAGTTTAACAATAGTCTCCTTAAAGAACACAAACGCCGGTTCGATTTTGCCGCAGAAGGGGTAACCGGTTTGGATAGCATTCTCAAAAAATTAGTCGATTTTCAAATAGCCATACCCAGCTGGGCATTGGGTACCGGCGGTACGCGTTTCGGTCGCTTTTCAGGCGGCGGTGAACCCCGCACGCTCGAAGAGAAGATTGAAGATGTGGGTCTGCTGCATTCGCTCAACAAAAGCGGCGGCGCCATTTCATTGCACATTCCATGGGATATTCCAAAAGATCCCAAAGCGATAAAAACGCTGGCGGCCCAGCATGGATTGCGTTTTGATGCTGTAAACTCCAACACTTTTCAGGACCAACCCGATCAAAAGCTAAGCTATAAGTTCGGGTCCCTGCAGCACGTTGATAAAGCAACCCGCAAACAGGCCATCGATCACAATATTGATGTAATAAAACATGGCGTAGAACTGGGATCAGATTCTATCACCGTATGGTTATCGGATGGTTCCTGCTTTCCCGGCCAGTTGAATTTCCGTAAGGCATTTCAACGCACGCTGGAAAGTCTGCAGGAAATATATGCAGCGCTGCCCGACAACTGGAAAATGTTTGTTGAGTACAAAGCGTTTGAACCTAATTTTTACTCAATGACCGTTGGCGATTGGGGACAATCCCTGCTGTACGCCAGCAAACTGGGCCCCAAAGCCTATACGCTGGTTGACCTGGGCCATCACCTGCCCAATGCCAACATTGAGCAGATCATTGCCTTGTTGCTGAGCGAAGGCAAACTCGGCGGCTTCCACTTCAACGATTCAAAATACGGTGATGACGATTTAACGGTAGGCAGCATTAACCCGTACCAGTTGTTCCTGATATTTAATGAACTGGTAGAAGGCATGGATGCCCGGGGCATGCAACATGCAACCGATCTGGGTTGGATGATCGATGCATCGCACAACGTAAAAGATCCGCTCGAAGATCTGTTGCAATCCGTAGAAGCTATCAAGATCGCTTACGCACAATCGTTGCTGGTAGATGCAAAAGCACTGGCCGCAGCCCAGGATGCCAGCGATGTGGCCAAAGCGCAGGAAATACTGCAACAGGCATACCGCACCGATGTACGTGCATTGGTAGCTGAAGCGCGTTTGCAGGCTGGCGGCGCTTTGCAACCCTTACAATTTTACCGTCAATCGAAAGTAAGAGAGCACTTAATTAAAGAAAGAGGGCAGAAGACTGTAGCTACAGGATTGTAGTTGCAGGTTAACTATATTATCCGTGCCATCCCGGCTGAGCCGGGATGACGCGGATTCTTTGTAATAGTGAGTGAAACAGTCGACTAATGAGTAGAACTTCCGTCATAGCAATATTTGATATTGGCAAGACCAATAAAAAGCTTTTTCTCTTTGATGAGCAATACAACATCGTACTGGAGAAAAGTGAACAGTTTGCTGAAATTACCGATGAAGATGGAGATGCCTGTGAAGACCTTGCAGCGCTCACCCAATGGGTATATGCATGCCTGCAACAGGTATTCCAGGATAACAGGTACCAGGTGCGCGCGCTTAATTTCAGTACCTATGGCGCCAGTTTTGTACATATCGACAGCGAAGGGAAAGCGGTGGCCCCGCTGTATAATTACCTGAAACCCTATCCTGCCGCCTTGCAGGAAGGTTTCTATCAAAAATATGGTGGGGAGATCGCGTTTTCCATACATACCGCATCACCGGTATTGGGCAATCTGAATTCGGGCATGCAGTTATATCGCATTCAGCACCAGAAGCCCGACCTGTACGACCAGATCCATTATTCATTGCATTTACCGCAATACATGAGTTACCTGGTAACTGGCCGCGCTTATTCGGATATTACCAGCATTGGCTGTCATACCGGATTATGGAATTTTCCGCAAAACCACTACCACGAATGGATCTACCGGGAAGCGATCAATGAAAAGCTGGCGGCCATTTTCCCGTCCGATCAATTGATGCCCTCGCAATGGGAAGGCCAGGCCCTGTTGACCGGTGTTGGGTTGCACGATAGCTCTGCCGCCCTGATCCCGTACCTGTTCCATTTCACCGAACCATTTGTATTGTTATCAACCGGCACCTGGTGCATCAGTCTGAACCCGTTTAACCAAACCAGGTTAACGTATGAAGAATTGCAACAGGATTGTCTTTGTTATATGGAATACCGGGGCAAACCCATTAAAGCATCGCGCTTGTTTGCCGGGTACGAACACGAACAACAAACAAAACGGCTGGCTGCTCATTTTAACGTAGCCCTCGATTATTATAAAGAGGTCGCCTTTAATGCTGACCTGTTACCCCAATTTGCCGAAGCGGCCGCTGTTGCTGATAGCAAAACAGGAAAAACCGCCATGGTGCAGGGATCGGCTTTTGGCGTCCGGGACCTCAACAGTTTCGCTACCTACGAAGCGGCGTACCACCAGTTTATGGCCGACCTCATGACCCAGCAAGTGGCTTCCCTGAACCTGGTATTGCATAACAGTCCGGTTAAAAAGATCTTCGTTGACGGCGGATTCAGTCGCAATCCGTTATATATGAATCTGCTGGCGAATGCATTTCCCACCCACGAAGTATATGCTGCCTCCATGGCGCAGGCATCGGCCATGGGTGCCGCACTGGCTGTTCATTCGGCCTGGAACAAAACCAATCCATCATCTGATTTAATTGAGTTGAAAGCGTATACACTGGCGAAAGTATAACTCCAATCCCCGGTAGGGGTTGCACTGGAGTTGCACTGAGGTTGCACTGCACAGAGAGTTCCAGTGCAACCCTGGTGGTACCTTTGTGCAGGATGTACGCTTATAAAGCAAAAGAACCTTACTGTTTTTTTAGTAAGGTTCTTTTGCTTATATATGAAAATCTGTTGCTGAGATCAACGATCAATAACCGGTGTTTTGCTGCGATTGCTTTTGATCTGGAGACAAAGCCTTACCATCTCGTTGTATACCATCGAGGTAAGTTTGTGGAATAGGCCGCAGAACATGGAAGTCCCTGATATTAGACGCCGCCTGGGTATTAAATGCTTTAACCCTTGAAACCAATGTTTTTGTTCTTGAAAGGTCTTCCCAGCGTTTGTACTCACCGGCCAGTTCCCGTGAACGCTCATTCAATACAAGTGCCAGCATTCTGTCATAATCACCACTTACTCCCAACTTCGAGATCACATATTCATCACCGGCGGGTAATGAATTAATGTTTGTAATAGCCAGGGGGCTCGATGCTGCCGTGGTAACCGGGATATTATTCGATTCATAATAGGAGTTTTCTGTCATAAAGGAATTGATCGTGGGGCTTTGACCGGATGTGCCTTGCGCTCCACCGCCATCATAATAGGCGGCGCGGTCTTCTCCGCTTACAAACTGGGCGCGGTTACGAACTGCATTTATATAGGTCAATGCATCGGTATAAGCGCCAGTGCCCAGTTTTGCCAACCTGATCCTGGCTTCAGCTGCCATTAAATAAGTTTCTGCAGACCGGGCAAGGTTCATATCCCGCAATCCCCTTGTTTCGTTTAACGCTATCCTTGAACCATCCATATGCTTGCTTAAAGAAGGAAACCGCACATCAGCCAGCATGGCGCCATCTGTTGTTACCCCCGTTGGAAAGGCAACATACGCATTCGGAATTGTTTTGTTTGTTTTGGAATAAACAACCACATCGTTCAGTTTGAAACTGGCAAAGCGATTATCGCCGGGCTGATTGATAATATAAATTATTCCCAGATCGCCGTTGACATAATAATTGCCCGCAGACTTGTTCAACCGGTATTTTGTTCTAAAGCTTTTCCAGAACCGGGAGTCATTCACCTGATCATATATCCGAAACATATAGTAATTGGTGCGCAAACGGCTAAATGGCCTGTCACCGGTAACATCACGTTGCATCTGGGATATATCGTCATAACGGGATCCCCAATACAGGTGTTGGGTATTTGTACCGTTCGTAGAAACGTCGGCAGTGAATTGCGCAGAAAGGATCAGTTCCGACAGTTTTTCGTTTAATGCATCGGAGCCGGTATATTTCCAGAGGTCTGCGAAGTTAGCAGTCAGTGGATGGCGGGAAATAACTTCATCACACAAAGGTACTATAGCGGCCAGGTCGGCAGCCTTAGTGGCCGAATTCCATGAATCATTGATCTCACTGGCGCGGAATAAATATGCTTTTGCCAAATAGTGCGCAGCCGCATCTTTTGTGATCTTTGCAGGCGAAGCTGTATTTGATAAAAGATTATAAGCCTGTTTAAAATCAGCAATGATCAGTTTGCAAACATCTTCAGGCGTTGCCCTGGTATATTCGAATTCAATTTTTGTACTGGGCTCTGTCTTCAGCGGCACGGCCCCATACTGAGAAACCAGTCGCAGATAGCAGTAAGCTCTAAAAAAATAACCTTCTCCTAATGCCGTTTTTTTAATGGCATCTGCAGTTGAGGTGCTGGCGGTCGCATTTTGGATCAGCAGATTCGCATCGCCTATGCCTGTGTACAATGTATCCCACTGAATGCTGGCAGTTTGCGTATTGCCGTTATTGATGGTAATAACCGACTTGTAACCTGCATCATAGTTGTTCCATGAGCCATTGGAAGGATCGCCGCCTACACTAAACTCATCCACGCCGTAATTGGTAGTGCAATAGGCCCACTCTGAACTATATGGTAATGCGAATACCTGGTAATACGTGCCTGTGGCCAGTTGCAAAATACCTGGGTCTGTTTTAAAAAACTCCATATTTCTATCGGTGGTCAATTCCTCTTTCAGAAAATCTTTTTTGCAGGATGACATCATGATCAAACCTGACAAAAAGGATATATTGAATATTAATTTTATAGTGTTCATTTCTTATTTTTTATCGTTAATCGTTGTGGTTAAAATGTTGCGTTTATACCAAAGGTGATCCCTCTGTTATAAACAGGAGTAGCTACATCCATATCCAGCCAGTCGATCTTCGAAAACAACATTCCAGGATTCACCACCTGTACATATGCTTTTAAATTCGAGATAGCAGGCATTTTTATCTTTTTGCCGTCCAGGCTGTACCCCAACGATATATTACGGATCTTGATAAATGAAGCATTTTTATAACCCAACACCACATAATATGGATCGCCGCTTCCCTCAGAATAGAAAGGTTTCTGGTAATCAGCGTTCATATTGTTCTCATTATAATAATTGATCGAACGCTGAACACCGCGGGCCGTTTCCGATTCGCCACCTGTGTTATACATGTATTTCAAACGGCCATAGAGGAAGATGGAAAATTCAAAGTTTTTGTAGTTAATGGTGTTGGTCATACCCACTATCCATCTTGGTCTTGAATTGCCAATGAGCACCCGGTCACGGTTTGCATCAATAAGGGTATCGCCATTAATATCAGCCGGTCGTGCATTGCCAGGTGAAAAAGAGGTTTTCCCTTTGGTATTATATGCTTTATAAGTGGCTGAATCTTCAACATGCCAGATACCTGCACTCTGGTACCCGTAGATCATCCCAATAGGCTGATCGATGAACCAGTTGTTATTGATATCATCCTGTTTTCCATTTGCCAAAGTAGTGATCTTATCTTTTTGCCAGGAGATACTGGCGTTTGTTGTCCAACTGAGGTCCCTGGTGCTGATATTCACCGTTGTTAAACTCAAATCGAATCCCTTATTGGAAGTTTCACCAACATTTGAATACATGGTTGTAAATCCGTTAACAGTGGGAACAGACATTTGCATTAACAGGTCTGTGGTCTTTGATCTATAAACGTCCAGGCTACCTGATATTCTTCTGTTCAGCACAGAGAAATCGATACCCAGATTATATTGAGTCGTTTTTTCCCAGCCCAGCGATGCGTTGGCAAAAGTCGCCGGGGGTATTGTTCCGGGCGTTATTACTGTAGAACCTGTTGAAAAAGGATAAAAGAGCGGGAAAGTAGCTCCCTGGGTTGCATATGGATTGATGGCGGAGTTACCGGTAACCCCTACACCAAACCGCAATTTGAAGTCATTTACCCAGGTTGCATTCTTCATAAAATCTTCATTGTTGACTCTCCAGGCCAGCGCCATAGAAGGAAACCAGGAATATTTATGACCTTCAGCAAGCATGGAGGCGCCATCGCGCCGGGCAGAAACAGTGAGCAAATATTTGTCGTTAAGGCTGTAGTTGATGCGAGCCATAAAAGATTGCAATCGACTCTCGATAAGGCCTCCCGCATACCCGGTTATATTAGCTGCGGGAATATAGCTTTTTGACAACGCATTCCATTTTTGACTTCCAAAAGCGATACCGTTTGCAGAAATATAACTACTGTCCCTGGTAAATTTAGTCTGGCTGCCTAATAAAGTAATGCCGATGTCATGTTGGCCAAAGCTTTTAGTATAATAGATCAAATGATCGAGGGTATAGGAGAATGTTTGCTGCTTGTTAAGCGAAGCAGAACTGGCGCCACTACTGATCACAGAATTGGCGTCGATGTAGGTCCCATCCCGATAGGTGGAGAAATCGGGCCCAAAATTCACCCGGTATTTTAGATCCTTCAGAACAGGCAGAATAGCCCCAAAGTCAACCTGCCCATATATGCTACCAAAAGCACGAAGGGTTGTTCTTTGGTCCTGACTCAATGTCCACTCCTCCGCCACATTTTTATAGGCTATATCACCGCCCGGATTAAAGATCCTGACTCCATTAGAATCATAGGGTACAGCATAAGGGAACAGCGCCCGTGCGGATTCATACAGGCCGGTTGACGAGGACACTGTTGTGGCGCCTGTTTTGGATTGCCCAAATTCCTGTATACTGTAGGAAACGGTAAGGTTAGAACCGAACGAGAACCATTTGGTTGCATTAACATCGCCATTCAGGTTGGCCGTATACCTTTTATAACTCTGCCCTTTTTGTGTACCGGTATTGCCCAAAAAGCCAAATGAAGCATACATCTTTGCCTTTTCACTACCGCCACTAACGCTTACATTCAGGTTTTTCGTAATGCCGGTTTGGGTGACCATTCCCCGCCAATCCGTTGTTTGCACCTTCGAGCCATCCCATGTTCCCGAAGCCCAGCCTTTTGCAATATTTGTCCAGGCCGATGGGTCGCTGGTGGCCAGGAAGATCGTTCTATCATAAGCGATGTTGGGTTGATCACCACGGGGGTTTGTTGCAGGATTCTGATAATAACGGGCCCACCGGCGAAAAGTTATATAATCGGCTGCATTGAACATATCCTGTCTGTCTATCAGCTTTTCAGCTGTGGTACTCAGGTTCAAACTCAAAGATGTTTTACCGGACTTGCCCTGTTTGGTAGTAACGATCACCACCCCATTGGCGCCACGGGAACCATAAATAGCTGTTGCAGAAGCATCTTTGAGCACATCGATGGACTCAATATCATTGGGATTTATGTATTCAATACCACCGGTCATCAGGGGAATTCCATCAACAACGTAGAGTGGTGAATTGGATGCGCTTAAGGAACGTACGCCCCGGATATTAATGGTCCCTACCGTACCCGGGCGTTCTGTGGAGCCAATATCAACGCCGGCTACCTTTCCCTGCATCGCCTGCAAGGCATCAACTACGGGTCTCGATTTGATGTCTTTTTCATTGATGCCGGTAACGGCGCCTGTTACATCACGCTTTTTTACAGCGCCATAACCAATAACCACTACCTGGTCCATGGTGTTATCGGAGGCGCTCATCGTTATATTCAGCTGTGTTTTGTTTTCTATTGATACTTCTTTTGAAGTGAATCCAACAGAACTGAATACAAGCACTGAACTCCCTGACGGGGCATTAATGGAGAATGTTCCAGCCGCGTCGGTTGAGGTTGCGATTTTGAGCCCCTTAACCTGTACGGTAACGCCCTGGATAGGGGAACCCGCATTGTCTGTTATTTTACCGGTTACTGGAAAATTGTTTTGTGCAAAGGAGAAGATGGCAATTAGGTTGAATAGCAAAATGAGCAGGGCATTTCGCCTGGCAGCAATCGAATTTTTCAACATGTGAATTAGTGTGTTTAAGTATACTAAGTTATCGTAATTTAACTTATCCGGTTATTAAAATCATCCTGCGCTGTCCTGTAAGAATGAACGCTATTACGATTGCGATCAGGTATTGGTTTGAGGTAGGAGGTAAGAGGTACGAAGTAGGACGTAAGAAGTAGGAAAGAAGAAGTATGAAGTGAAGGCAAGTATTTCGCTAGCCTCTTACTTCATACCTCTTACTTCAGTTAATTATATCCATCATTTTGATAATACAAACCGGGTTTGATATTTATTTCAGACAGTGGTATTGGATAGATATACTTTTTAGCATCGATTGTTTTTTTATAATTGGTATTGAGCCAGGGATTCAAAACATCGAGGTACCGGTTGGTTCTAACCAGGTCGAACCAGTAAATGCCTTCCCAGGCAAATTCATGTCGTCTTTCTCTTTCAAGGGCCAGGCGAAAATCACCCACTGTTGCCGGTGTAATTGCCGTTAACCCTGCCCTTGTACGAATACGATTTAAAATAGCTAGAGCTTCTGTCGTTGGCCCACCGGTTTCGTTAATAGCCTCTGCATACAATAACATCACATCTTCTGACCGCAACAAAGGAAAGTTCACCGGCCAGTCCTGGTTGTTTTTGGTAGCAGCAGCAACCGAGGAGTCGAGAAATTTACGCACCCAGTCGCGTCGTACCCATGCGTTTGATTTGTTGCGGTACAATGTATCGATGGTAGCAAACATGCGTTTATCGCCGGTTTCATAACTGTTGATCAAATCGCGGGAAGGGGCGCCGCCAATGTAGTAAGAACCATTGGGCATCAGGGTAGTGGTCATATCGGTGGGCACTACTTCACCGGGGATGGGGCTGCCATATCCCTGGCCTCCGGAAATATGCTGTACCTCGAATAAATGATATTTGTTATCACTGGCCGCTTTAAACAACTCCGCATAAGTAGGAGCGAATTTCCAGTTAACATTCTCCTGGTCAATGACCTGTTTTAAGATTGTTTTTGCAGTTGCAAAATGATCGGTTTTGTTAAGCGGATAACCTGCCATGAACATGTGCACCTTTCCCAACAGTCCCAAAGCCGACAATTTGGTAACACGGCCATTATCGGTCGCTGTGGTATATTTATAAGGGAGTACATTGGCAGCGCTTTGCAGATCGCTGATAATAAAATTGTAAATGGTATCGATGCTCACCCGTGGATAATTCAATACTTCAGCTGAGGTTACTGTACGATCGATCAGCGGAACAGCGCCAAAGATCTTTACCAGTTCAAAGTAAGCATAGCCACGCAGGAATTGGGCTTCCGATTTCTCCCTTGCTTTTTTTGTTGCATCCAAAAAAGTGATGTTGTCAATAACATCGAGTATTTGATTGGCCCTTCCAATCAACTTATACGAGGTGGTCCAGGCAGTGCTAAGCATGGCCAGTTGAGGCGTCGCTTCAAAATGGTTGATGGTGTAATAATCCCGTTGCGCATCTACACTTTCCAGGAAAAAGTTATTTGTGTGGCATTCGCTCAGATTGTAATTAATAACATCCGGATAAGTAAGCAGGGTGTTATACACACCGGTGAGTGCCTGATCGATATCCGATTCGTTTTTGAAGAAATTACTGGTACTCTGGTTCGAAATAGGAGCCAGGTCGAGATACTTTTTACAGGAGCAAAAAGCAGTGGTTATAAGTAAGAGCGCAAATATTTTATTATATAGTGTCATATTGCTAACAGTTGATGAATGAAAAATCGGTTACAGTCCAATATTGATACCGGCGCTGAAGGTCCTGGCTGTAGGGTAGCTCGACCAATCGGCCAGGTTATCATATTGAAACGCTTCAGGTGAAAAACCGCCATCGTATTTGTCGTGCATCCACAAATTTTCGGCGCTGAAATAAATGCGCAGGCTGTTCAGTCCTTTTATGAATGGGGGTTTATTGAGCGTATAACCGATCATCAGGTTTTTGATCTTGTAAAAAGCGCCACTGTATAACCAGCGGGTATCGTACAAGCTTGAGGTGCTGGCATCGATGCGGGGTGTTTTGCCATCGCCGGGTGAGGCTTCGGAGCGGAAACGGTTTACCCATACTTTTTTCGCATTGTAATTACCCAGGCCGGTAGTAGGGCGATCGATATTTCGACCGAAGAGGCTGAAGATCTGGTTGCCCCACTGGCCCTGTAACAGGAACGACAGATCGAATTGTTTATAGGCGAACCGGTTGGTCATACCCCAGATGTAATTGGGGTCGGGGTGGCCTACATTGGTGATATCGCCGGCATTAATTGTTTTGCTGTCATCCACATCGCGATAAACAGGATCGCCGATCTTGGTGTCGGTCCTCACCGGTAGTGTGGTAAGCATATCGGCGCTGGTATACACGCCAACGGCGTCGTACAGGTAATAGCTATACAACGGTTGATTCACGCCAATTTGAACGGTTTTGTCAAAACCTAAATATACAGGGGTATTATTGTTTGCCAGTTTTAATACCTTGTTCTTGTTAAATGAAAAATTGAAATTGGTGTTCCAGGTGAAATCTTTTTTTGAGATGTTCACAGAGCCAATGTTGATCTCATAACCGTAGTTGCGTACAGACCCTATGTTCTTGTTCTCAGTGGTAAAACCGGTTGCGCCGGCAATAGGCGCTGCTAACAAAATGTCATTGGTTGTCTTGTTATAATATTCCAGGGTCAGCGTAATGCGATTGTTGATGATGCTGGCAT
Organism: uncultured Niastella sp.; assembly: GCA_966212235.1. GTDB lineage: Bacteria > Bacteroidota > Bacteroidia > Chitinophagales > Chitinophagaceae > Niastella. Next base: position 78,882 of record CBIHPP010000012.1, read on the forward strand.
CGAGACCAATGTTATGACTGGTTGTTTTCTCCCATTTCAAAAAGGGATTGGCCAGCGTGGTAACTGAGTAACCGGTAACCGCGTTTCCGTTGAAATCATAACTGGTAACACCAACCTGACCAACGGCGGGGTAATCGCTATTTGTAATACGGTCGGCGTTTGTAATCCGGTCGTTACCTGTAAGACCCCAACTGTAGCGGAATTTCAGATCATTTATTACATGGCTGAGTGGCAGCATGAAATTCTCCTGGCTAATGCGCCAGGCAACAGATGCTGCAGGGAAAAAGCCCCATTTGTTATCGCCTATAAACCGGGAAATGCCATCTCTCCTGAAGCTGGCAGAGGCCAGGTATTTACCGCCATAGTTATAATTCAAACGTCCAAAAGTAGATAGCTGTCTTCTTTTGCTTTCTTCTGAATTTGAGATGGTCACGGTTGAAGAACCCTGATCGAATGTATACAGGTTATCGTTGCCGAATCCCGTGTTTCGTTGCTGGGTTTTAGAAACATAATTTTGTTCGGTTGAATAGCCTGCAACCAGGTTGATTGAATGATCGCCGAGTGTCACGTTATAATTGGCCACCGCCTGTAACAGGTAATACTGGGTACGGTTGGTGGTGCGGTTGGCAGTACTTTGTGAGCCAGGCGCGGCGGTTCTGCGGTTTGCAGAAACTGAAGTAGGCGTATAATTTTTATAATCAGTGCTGGTGCTGTTCCATCCACCGGTCATGCGCAGGTTCAATCCTTTGGCAATGCGGGTATCGATGTATGCATTGCTTAACAATTTGGTGATCTGGGTATTGTTATAGATGTTTTCCACCTGGAAGATGGGACTGATCTGATCAGCCACCCAGCGATAAGGAGTACTGGTTATAGTGCCTGAATAGGCGCCAATGCCTTTTTCCTGAATAGGCGCTGTACCGGCAACCGATGGCCCAATGCCGGTTCTTCCATCAATGGCCGCGCCCCTGCTTTGGGAGAAAGAAGGCGCCAGCTCAAAACCGACTTTGGTATTGTTATTCAGTTTTATCTCCATATTCGAGCGGAAACTATAACGTTTGTAGTTTGAGTTGGGTACCATACCATCCTGGTTCAGGAATTCGCCGGAAAGCATGTACAGCATATTTTCATTACCACCGGATGCCCCCAGGTTATACCTTGAGATATAAGCCGGCCGGTAAAACTCTTTTTGCCAGTCTACATAATCGAGGCTGTCGGTGCCATAATCCCAGTATGGATCATACATAAGCGAAGTATTGGCCAGCGCATGGGTATTGGCCACCGGTGCAGTTATTGTTGTTAATTCACTGGCGCGATATGAACCGGGATCGGATGCTGAATATGGTTTGTTTAAACTGCGGCCGCGGGCTACCCAGCTGCTGTCGATCAGGTCTTTTTTAAACTGTATCCATTCTTCGGCGCTCATCATGTCAACCAGTTTTTCGGGCGTTTGCCGGCCGAAGTTTACACTCGCGGTTATGCGCGCTTTACCCCGCGTACCTTTTTTAGTAGTGATCAATACAACGCCGTTGGAGCCGCGGGCGCCATAGATGGCGGCGGTGGAGGCGTCTTTCAATACATCTATCGATTCAATGGTGGCTGGGTCAATGTCTTGCAGGCTCTCTACGGGAACATTATCAACAACATATAACGGATCGTTGCTGGCAGATACCGATGACGAGCCGCGGATCCGGATCTGTAAAGGCGCACCTGGTGTTCCGGTGATGCTTTGTACCTGTACACCCGGCATCTGGGCCGCCATGGCCTGGTCGATACTCACTATCGGCCGGTCTGCAAAATCTTTTGCGCTGATATGGCTAACAGGCCCGGTAAGGTCTTTCTTGCGCACGGTTCCATAACCTACCACCACTACTTCATCGAGACCGGTTGGTTCCGTTTTTTCTTTGAGTTGTACGTCGAGCGTTGTGCGGTTATTTACGGGTATGCTGGCATCGGCAAAGCCTACCGATGATACTATCAGTGTGGCGCCGGCGGTTACACCATGCAGTTCAAAATATCCTTTGTCATTAGTAGTGGTTCCCAGGTTTGAACCTTTTACCATTATAGAAGCGCCTGGTACCGGTTTGCTATCGGGACCTGTAATGATACCACGCACTGTAATGGTGGTATCGGCTACAAAGCGATTGCCTGTTGTCCGTTTGCCTGAGATCACCGGAATATGACTGATGATGATATTGTTGCCGATCTGTTCAAATTCAAACGGTGCATGCTCCAGGATCAACTCAAGGGTTTGTTTTACCGTGCGGTTGCCAGCCGGTAAATTCAGGCGCTGTATCTGGTTTACATCGCTTTTATTGTAAGCAAATGTAAACGGCGTCAGTTGCTGTATTTTTTTTAATGCAACGATCAGGGATTCATTTTTGAGTTCCAGCGTTACAGTAACTGTATGCATGTCCTGACCGTTTGTCTTTTTGGCAAACAGCAGTTGTGTACTGCAAAATAAGAGTACCACTATATGAATACTTATACGCATACAATGGGCAAGTTGTTTTTGGTTTTGTTTAAGCAGTTTCAAGTACCTGCCGGCAAGCATGCCAGAGCGGGTTCCTGCAACGAATGCAGAAAAAATCATAGATTTGATTTGTTTTAAATGTTGATATGTTTAGAACCGCTCTCTTTGATATTCCCTGCCACGGGTAAAGAGAGTGAAAACCGGCAACTGCCTCAGCTCGTTACTGGGGCATTGCCCTTATAGGGATTTTGGGATTTCGGGATGTAGCGTTTTCTGGATTTTTTGAAAAGTTCAAATTGAAAAAAATCTCAAAACCTGCCTGCCGGCAGGCAGGTCGCCAAATCTCCAAATCAGAAATTCCCGGCGGGTTCTTATGGTGGTTGATTATGTGGTTGCATGGCTATATGGTTTTTAACAGCAATCTTTTTATTGGCAGCCTTCTCCTGAAAGCGTTATCTTATTTTCAGTCTCAAAGCGATAATCCATTCTGTTGATACGGGCAATAACCTGAATGACTTCATTCAATGATTCGCGGTGCAAAAAGGAAGCCGTGATGCGGCAATTTTCCAATGTTGCATTGCCCAATGTTATGATGCAATGGAAACGTTCTTCCAGTTCCTGTACGGCCTCGCGCAGGGGCACATCATCCAGTACAATATCATCCTGTTTCCAGGCGATGGCTTCCCTGATATTCACCGTTTCTTTTTTTGCGGCGCTGTTATTCTTTGAAACAACCAGTTGTTCATTGGGGGTAAGTATGCCTATTGTTTGTGCATCTTTTTCTACCCGCACTTTTCCGCGTGTTACGGTAACTACCACGTTCTGCTGACCGGGAAATGCCCTGATATCAAAAGCTGTACCCAGCACTACCGTACGGGTGTTGCCGGCATATACGATAAATGGCTTGTTGTTGTTATGGCGGATATCGAAATAGGCTTCGCCCGTCAAATGCACTTCGCGGGTATTACCAAATGAGTCGGGATAATTGAGTTGTGAACCGGTATTTAATAATACGGTGCTGCCATCGGGCAGCCTGATGTAACGGTGCCCAACCGGGGCCGGCGGTTCGGGTGTTTGTAGTGCAACAACTGTTGGTATGGGTTGGGTATAATAATATATGCCCAGGCCGATGGCCAGTAGGAGAACGGCGGCGGCCATATATTTTACCAGTGGCCTCCCGGTGCGGCGTGGTCGTTGTGTAATAGCGCCTTTTTCTATAATAGCATTGAATATGCTGTTTACTTTTGAGGCATCCTGTTCATACGCCGGCAGGGGAAACTGCCAGCCTTTATCGATCAGTTTACGCACCTGCTGATCGTTTTCGGGTTGACTGATATATTGCATTAATTCATCATGCTCATCGGGGGTATAGGTTTTATCCAGGTACCGCTGAAAGAGGTATGACAGGCGATCGTGTAAAGGTTTGTCGGACATTTTTAGGTTTTGTCAGACCATAAGACTGCAAAACCAACCAATAGGAGTAGACCAGGTTTAAAAAAAGTTGGTAAGTTATTTAGTTCGTAAGCTCTTAGTTCACAGTTCAAAAGTTCGCAAGCTAACTCAATAACTCAAAAACTTCAGCATGATAACAATGAACAGCACCCGGTCGGAGTGGAATTGCAAATACGTACGAATGGTTCGCAGGGCGTGCACCAGGTGGGTTTTAACGGTGTTGCGCGAAATATTCAATTGCCCGGCTATTTCTGCATGTTTAGCGCCCGCATCCCGGGTGAGGTTATAAATCAACCGTTGTTGGGGCGACAACTGGTTCAAAGCCTGTTGTAACAGGTACTGGTTTTCTTTATCGGCCATCGCTTCTTCAACCTGATTGGAGTTAATGGGTATAACCCGGCCCCATTGTTTATGAGAGGTTCTTTCTTTGGCAATCGCCTTCATGGCATCGGCAATATGGTTGCGGGCAATGGCATACAACCAGGCATTAAAGTTGGTAATGCTCACCAGCGAATGGCGGTTTATCCATACCTTCAAAAAAACATCCTGTATAATATCATCAGTTATTGAGTCATGTTCGGTAAGGCGAAGCGCATAAGCATATATTTTGGGCCGGAAGGTATCGTATATTTTTCTAAAGGCTGATTCATTACCGGCTGCGATGCAGGAAAGCAGTTCTTTTTCATTGGGCAGAATAGGAGTAATATGTTCACCGGCTTGAATCACAGCAGGGCAATCGTTTTATTGAGATGATAAATTGAAATAAACTATAAAGGTACAACCGCGTACTACCGGCGCTGTCCTGTGCTGTCTGTGCCCGCTTTTTTAGTTATTGAGTTTGTAAGTTATTAAGTTTGTAAGTTTGAACTAATGAACTGAATAACCAGGCACTCCATATGAATAAAGCAACTAACACGCTACTCGCATTGTTGATCGTTTCTTCAACTGTGTTTTCCCAGGTCGCTCCCAAACCGGGGACCGATGTTACCGCACCTTTACATGCTTTACAACCCGATTATCCCGTTCAGTATGTTGCCATGAGCGAAGCCGATATTAAAAAGGTGCTCGACAAAGTATACAATTACCTCGATGCTGTAACCCCGGCACAAATGATCAACCGGCAAACAGGGCAGGAGGTGACCGATGCTTCTCAATTTGATACAGCATACGGCATAAAGCCCGGCGATTTCAGATTGACTGCCTATGAATGGGGCGTAACCTATAGCGGTATGTTGCTGGCTGCTGAAACCAGCGGCGATAGCCGGTACAGTGAGTATGTAAAAAAACGGCTTTCATTTATCGCCAAATGGGTGCCCGCTGTTAAAAAGAAAGTTGCCGAAGGGTCCCTGACAGGCAATTATATTTTCCGTCAACCTATTGCACCACATGCCCTGGATGATGCCGGTGCTGTATGCGCGGCCATGATAAAAGCTACCCGCAGCGGATTGAATACGGAACTTCGTCCGCTTATTGATAATTACATCAATTATGTAAGCACCAAAGAATATCGTTTGCCCGATGGCACGCTGGCACGCAACCGTCCGCAGAAAAATACCATCTGGTTAGATGATCTGTACATGGGCGTACCGGCGCTGGCCCAAATGGGAAAGTTGACCGGCAAAACCGCTTATTATGATGATGCGGTAAAACAGATCCGCCAGTTTACGCAACGCATGTTCGATAAAGAAAAAGGTTTGTACATGCATGGTTGGGTACAGGATATGAACCCCCATCCGGCTTTTTACTGGGGCCGCGCCAATGGATGGGCCATCATGGCCATGGTAGAACTGCTGGATGTGTTGCCGGAGAATCATCCCGGCCGTCCGTTTGTATTGCAACAATTACAGGCGCATGCGAAAGGGCTCGCTGCCCATCAATCGGGTTCAGGTTTCTGGCATCAGTTGTTAAACCGTACCGATTCCTATCTCGAAACATCGGCAACGGCTATCTATGCATATTGTATTGCACATGCCTGTAACAAAGGCTGGCTCGATGCCAAAGCCTATGCGCCGATGGCCATGCTGGCCTGGAATGCGGTTACTACAAAAGTAAATGGCGGCGGACAGGTAGAAGGGGTTTGTGTTGGTACCGGTATGGCATTCGATCCTTTGTTTTATTATCATCGCCCGGTGAACGTGTATGCGGCACATGGGTATGGGCCGGTGCTTTTGGCAGGGGCGGAGATGATACGATTGGTGAAAAAGGAACCGTTTAAAATAAATGATAGTTCGCTGCAGTACTATGAATAAAGTGATAATTTATTTAATGTGCTGTTGTGTTAATGAAATCCGGTTGTATCTTGCGTACTCTAAAAATAACGATGTTTGGTGCCGTCTGAAAAGAACAACCACAAACCATAAAACACATCCATACTCGTTATATGAAATCACTTTGTACTTTCGTTCTAAGTACTCTTCTACTAACTGTCAACGCTCAAAATACCAGCTATAAATTTGATTTTGGCTCGGGCAGAGTTGCCAATGGCTATATCGCCGTTTCACCTGCAACTACCTTTTCGTATAGCACCGGTTATGGTTTTGACCCCGGATCGGTTGTGCAGGCCGTTGACAGGGGCGGTGATGCATTGACCGGTGATTATATAACCAGCAATAAACCTTTTTATTTCTCCATAAAATTGCCTGACGGTAATTATGATGTGAAAGTGATTCTTGGCGACACCAGGTCTACTTCTGCTACCACCGTTCGCACAGAATGCAGAAGACTGATGCTGGAAAACATTCGCACACCCTATGGCAAAACGGTTACCAAAACATTTACTGTAAATATAAAGGACAGTGTGATCAGGGATGAACAACAAAAAGAGATCTATAAAGTAAAATTAAAATCACGCGAGTATGCTTACCGGCATTGGGACAACCTGCTTACGCTTGAATTCAATGACTCCCTGCCAAAAGTATGCGCTGTTGAAATAACGCCGAATCAAAAAGCAGCGACGGTCTTTCTGGCCGGGAACTCAACGGTTGTTGACCAGGACCGCGAACCATGGGCTGCCTGGGGACAAATGATACCCCGTTTTTTTGAACCGGGCGCCATTGCCATTGCCAATTATGCCGAATCGGGTGAAACCATGAAAGCCTTTGCCCGGGAGCGTCGCCTCGATAAGATCTGGGCCCTGGCAAAAACGGGTGATTATTTATTTATAGAATTCACCCACAACGATCAGAAGCCCGGCGGCAATCACCTCGATCCGTTCACCACCTATAAACAAACGATCAAAGAGTGGATTGAAGAAGCGCACAAACGAGGCATGACGCCCGTGCTGGTAACTTCCATGCATCGCCGCAACTTTGATTCAACCGGACATATTATAAATACCCTGCTCGATTATCCCGAGGCCATGCGGCAAACAGCAAAGGAAGAGAACGTAGCGCTGATCGATTTGAATGCAATGAGCAAAACCATGTATGAAGCCTGGGGACCCGAGCAATCGATCAAAGCATTTGTACATTATCCGGCAAATACATTTCCCGGCCAGGAAACAGCCTTGCAGGATAACACGCATTTCAGTCCGTATGGCGCTTATGAACTGGCGCGGTGTGTTGTAAAAGGAATAGCTGCAGCCAGGCTGCCTATGGCAAAATACCTGATCAGGGAAAAGATCGCCTTTAACCCGGCCCACCCTGATGGGGTAGGGCAGTTTTACTGGCCACAAAGTGTATTAGTGGCCGCCGTAAAACCGGATGGGAATTAAGGCCGTTTGCCGTTTCACGTTTTTATTATTACTTTGACCCGCCCGGCCCGATAGCTCTCGGGCCCGTTACATGATTCCCCTGATGTAATTACTAATATCGTATTCGTATTTTTACGTTTACTAGTTTTACTATAATATAATAATGGATAACTATTAACGTTTTCCATGTGGAAATTTGTTAAGGAGATCAGTCCTTTAAAATAAAACCCGTTCAATATCTTATAAGGTTATATGAAAAAAAGTACACTCATCACCTCTTTCTTAGTGTTGGTTGGAATCGTACCCGTTTTCGCACAAACAGTAAAACCCGTAGTGGTTAGTCCCCGTGTTGAAAACTTGACCAATCCGGCAGGTATCGAAACTTTGCAACCCCGTTTAAGCTGGCAAATAACGAGTACGGCACGAGCTGTCATGCAAACCCGTTATCGCATCCTGGTAGCTGATGATCCCGCTAAACTGGCGCTCGCTACGGGCAACATTTGGGATAGCAAGGAAGTGAACAGCGAACAATCACAATGGATACCATACGCCGGCAAACCGCTGCAAGCTGGTCAGAACTATTACTGGAAAGTGATGATCTGGGACAACCAGGGCGGTATGTCAGATTGGAGCAGTGATACGGCTAAGTTTCAAATTGGTTTATTACAACCCGCCGATTGGAGCAATGCTCAATGGATCGGTTATGATGAACTGGACGCTGCCAAACGGTATGTGCCCGGTATTCATGCACCCGGCGGTAACAAAGAATATAAATCCGTCGTAAGCGGAAATCATGTATTGCCTTTATTGCGTAAGAACTTCGCCGTAAGCAAACCGGTTAAAAAAGCAACTGCTTTTATTACCGGTTTGGGTCAATACGAACTGCATATCAACGGCGTTAAAATTGGCGATCAGTTCATGGCGCCAGGCTGGACCAACTACGACAAACGTGTTTTATATAATGTGCTTGATGTAACCAGCCAGGTGGCGAATGGCAACAATGCCATTGGCGTAATGCTGGGTAACGGCTTCTTTAACGTGCCCAATGAGCGTTATCGCAAAACCCTGCTGGCATATGGTAACCCGAAGATGATCATGAAGCTGGTGGTTGAATATGCCGACGGTACCAAATCAGAGATCATTTCAGATAATACCTGGAAGACGGCGCCCAGCCCAATTACTTTTTCGAGTATCTATGCCGGTGAAGAATACAATGCCACCCTGGAACAGGATGGCTGGGATAAAGCTACCTTCAACGATGGCGCCTGGAAGGCTGCCGTTGTGGTGAAAGCGCCAACAGGCAAACTGGTAGCTGAAACCGGTACCCCGGTGAAAGTTATGGCCACCATGGCCCCGCTAAAGGCCGAGAAGAACAGCGACACCACCGTACTGTTCGATTTTGGTCAGAATGCAAGCGGCATCATAAAAATAACTGTACGCGGTCAAAAGGGCCAGGTGATCAGAATTTTCCCTGGCGAACTGATCACAAAAGAAGAAAAGCGCATCAATCAAAAGAACAGCGGAAAGCCTTATTTCTATTCCTACACCTGTAAAGGAACGGGTAATGAAGAATGGACACCCCGCTTTTCTTATTATGGTTTCCGTTATGCAGAAGTTTCATACGCAGCACCGGATACCATCAAAGGAAAGAAACTGACGGCTGTAATCACCGATATCAAAATGTTACATACAGGTAACTCCGCTCCTAAGATCGGAAAATTTGAATGCCGCGATGATCTGTATAATGAAACCTATGCGCTGATTGACTGGGCCATTAAAAGTAATATGCAAAGTGTATTGAGTGATTGCCCGCACCGCGAGAAACTGGGCTGGCTCGAACAGTCATACCTGATGGGAGAATCGATCCATTTCAATTATGATATATACAGCCTGTATAAAAAGATAGTAGCAGATATGATGGCCGATCAAACGACAGATGGATTGGTTCCTGATATCGCCCCTGAGTATGTGTTGTTCGATGGTGGATTCCGCGACTCACCGGAGTGGGGTAGTGCATCCGTTATATTGCCCTGGCTCATTTACCAATGGTATGGCGACAAAACCATTATGCAGGATGCCTGGCCCATGATGACGAAGTATATGGCCTATCTGAAGACCAAAGCCAATGGGAATATCCTGTCGCACGGTTTGGGCGACTGGTACGATCTGGGACCCAATCCCCCCGGACTGTCGCAGTTAACCCCCAAAGAACTGACCGCAACAGCCATCTATTATTATGATCTCGACCTGTTAACGAAAATGGCAAAGCTGATGAATAAGTCGGCTGAGGCATCACAATATGCGTCCCTGGCTGCAGACGTTAAAAAAGCGTTCAATGCCAAATTCTATAATGCAGGTACTAAAAAATATGCAACCGGCAGTCAAACCGCTATGTCTATGCCTTTGGCAGTAGGACTGGTGGAAGAAGCCAACAAAGCAGGCGTACTGGATGCGTTGAAGACAGATATCATTACCAATGAAAGCGCCCTCACGGCCGGTGATATCGGCTTCCACTTCCTGGTAGATGGTCTTACGAAGAACGGTGCAGCACAAATGGTATATGATATGACCAGCGACCGAAAAACACCAGGTTATGGTTTTCAGCTGGACAAAGGTGCCACTGCTTTAACAGAATCATGGGCTGCGCTGCCAGAAGTATCGAATAATCACCTGATGCTGGGTCACCTGATGCAATGGTTCTATGACGGCGTAGGAGGTATTCACCAGGAAGATACTTCTATAGCTTACAAGAATATCATTATCAATCCGGAGCCGATCCTGGGTTTGGATAAGGGTAGTGTATCCTTCAACTCACCCTACGGAAGAATTTATTCTGAGTGGGACCACCAGTATGTATTCCATGTATTTACAATACATATACCAGCGAATACAACAGCTACTCTTTATTTGCCCACACCGCCCAATAGTAATATTATGGAAAGTAATTCGCCGCTGAATTTACACAAGGAGATAAAATCTTTGGGTTATGATAAAGGCCGGGCGATTTTCAAAATTGGCTCAGGGAAATATAAATTTATTGTCAAGAAAGGCTAAAGACAAAAAGTAAATTACATAACATACTATAAAAGCACCCCGTCTCGGCTCAGCCGAGACGGGGTGCTTTTATATTAGGTGAATACGTATATTGTAACGACAAATAAGTGTCCCTCCTTGTAAATAATAAATCAACCAGATGAATGCCCTTGATAATTTTTACGAACAACAGGAAGAACCAATGAAGGGGTGTTTGTTAGCACTTAGATCGATCATTTTAAAACAAGACAGCAATATCACCCCTGAGTGGAAGTACGGAATGCCCTTGTTTTGTTACAAGGGTAAAATGTTTTGCTATTTGTGGATTCACAAAAAAATGGATCAGCCTTATATTGGAATTGTAGAAGGTAAGTATTTCGATGAACCTTTTCTGGTTCAGGAAAAACGATCCCGGATGAAAATTATGTTGTTTGACCCTGCCAAAGATATTCCCATAAAAACCATCGAAGGTATATTACAAAAGGGCCTGAACTTATACAGGACCGGCACCATTAAAATCAAGGCTGGTAAATAAAAGGTATTCACTTTTTCCTTTATATACAGCAAGAATAAAAGCCTCGGCGTGAATGTTGCCGGCGAGACTTTTTACGTGAAAAACACCTGTTTTTCCTGTTGGAATTAATTGTAGATTGTATAATACTACAGCGCTCTGCTTACTTCAGTGCTTGAACAAATACAATATCCCAAAATCACTAAGAAAGATTTAATTGATTAACAGTCTGATGTTTACCTCAATAGTCATGCGCTGTTGCAGGATTGTTTACTATATCCTCACCCGAATTGATCTGTTCCTTTGATGCTGATCACCTGAAGTCTATTTCTAAACCTTAACTATAGATTCATGAAACTTTATCCGATTGCCATGCTATTGGCATGCATAGTTGTATCAGAAATTACGATTGCACATGATGACCCCAGAAATGGCTATAAGAATAACTGGATTATTGGTTGTAGTACAGACAGTATTTATATCGGAATAAACGACCGGGGGTATTTTATGAAAGCGCTGGAAATTGCATTTGGTAAACATGCAAAGGACTTTGGATATACGCCGTTAGGTTACCTGGTTTATAAAGGAGATACAAAAACCTTCTCTAAAGGTGAGTTGGATGTATTCAGGCAATTAAATACTATTATGTCTGAAAAAGTCATAACCAACCTCATTTACGATAAAAATTATATCTTAAGTCGCAAAGGGTTTTCAGACGTGATCGATCCTTCAAAAAGCGGGGGAGAAGCAACGGCTTCAATAAAGGAAAATCCAGGTTTAGATCAAAATTACATAGTGATCGACCCTAAATGGGATACTATTATTGAGGTGAGAGAATTAACAGCGGAATATTATATACAACAAAAGGAGCTTTTTAATAAAACGAACGTGCCTGATGAAAAAAAAGAAAAGGCTTACAGGGTGATATTAAGACCCCTTACTAATTTAATGAAAGTAAAAACCAATACAGAGAACGGTACCTGGCATGGTTTGGGACATATCATTTATGCCGGAAAAACATTGGATCATGTTATTGATTTTGATAATGCGGTAAGAAGGATCACAAAGAAGAAAAATCTGGATGGTTCATATTCACCAGCACCATTAAAAGATCGAAATTATGATGAATCACATAACAGAACGATAATATGGTATCTTCAATAAACGGCAATTGTCAGGTAAAAAAATTCCGGTTTTACAAATTGTCCGTATTTTGTATCCATGTCCAACACAACCATCACCATTCCTGCAGCCGACATGCTGCAATTGTTTAATACCATTTTACTAAAACAAGGATTCACCGCCGACCGGGCACAGGCGTGCGCCGAAGTATTTACCAATAACAGTATTGACGGTGTGTATACGCATGGCGTAAACCGGTTTCCCCGCTTTATAGAATATATACAGAAAGGATATATTAACATACAGGCTGAACCTGCTTTAAAACACCAATGGGGTGGGGTGCAGCAATGGGATGGCAACCTGGGCCCCGGTCCGTTAAATGCCATACATGCAACGAACAGCGTTATGCAGCTGGCGCAACAACATGGCCTCGGATGTGTGGCGCTGGCCAATACCAATCACTGGATGCGCGGTGGAACCTATGGCTGGCAGGCGGCTAAAGCCGGGTTTGTATTTATTGGATGGACAAACACAACCAGCCTGATGCCTACCTGGGGCGCTGTAGATAATAAACTTGGTAATAACCCCCTGGTAATAGCGCTGCCGTATGGTGAAGAAGCCATCGTGCTGGATATGGCCATGTCGCAATATTCGTTTGGCGCCCTTGAACTGGCGGCTATGAAGCAGGAACAGCTACCCGTGTTCGGCGGATTTGATACCAATGGGCAACTCACTACCGACCCGGGGGCTATCCGCGCTTCGCGCCGTCCATTGCCAATTGGTTACTGGAAGGGCGCAGGTTTGTCTTTGTTATTAGATATACTCGCGGCCATACTGTCGGGTGGATTGTCGGTTCATGAAATTGCACAACAAAGATCGGAGATGTCGGTATCGCAGGTCTTTATTGCCATTGACACGAAAAAGCTCGGCAATCATTCGGCCATTGCGCAGGTGGTCAATAACATCATTACAGATTATCATCGATCAATGCCGGAGAGTAATAAATCGATCACATTTCCGGGTGAGCGGGTGTTGCAAACGCGGCAGCGCAACCTGGCAAATGGTATTCCGGTGTTAAAAGAGGTGTGGGAGACAGTGCAAGGGTTGTAAACTGATTGTTTTGTATCTATATTAGCCTTCAATAACCCTGTAATGAAACGACCTTGAATATCAGGGGGCTGACCTACACCGGCCGCACCAGTAGCTTATCGCATACCTTGTTACTAAGCATTTCAGATTTTTTGTTGGCATAACTAACGGTCATGCTATCATCAAAAGGTTCTACCGACTTCACTTTTATCCGGGAACCCAATGCCAGGTCACGGCTGTTGAGGAATTTTAGAAGTTCGTCAGAAGAGTGACTGACCGCCATAAAGGTCACTGTATCGCCCTCTTTGCAATCGCTTAATTTTATATACCTGATATACTGCTCCGACTCAATTTTGCCGTTTTTGTCGGGTATGGGTGAACCATGTGGGTCTACTTTGGGATGCCCCAACAACTCATCCATCTTCTCAAAAAAAGCAGGGGATTGTATATGCTCAATCTGTTCTGCTATGTCGTGTACTTCTTCCCAGCCAAACCCCATTTTTTCAACCAGGTACATTTCCGTCAAACGGTGTTTACGAATGATCAGGGCCGCCAGCTTCTTACCTTTATCGGTCAATTTAAGGGGCTTGTAACTTTCGTAAATAACCAACCCCTTTTCAGAAAGTCGTTTCATCATACTGTTTACAGTCGGCATCTTGATATCCAACTGTTTGCTCAGCTCATTAACGCTGGCTTCTCCCTTCAGGCTGGCTATATTCCAAAGCGCTTTCAGGTAATTTTCCTCAGTCTGTGAAATCATAAGGCAAATTAAATGAATTTATTAGTCAACAATAGCAATAATATAGGCTAAATAATTTTGTTAGATGGGTCTAACATCATATTTTTGTGCGACTGAAAAATGGGTTAGGTGTATTAAATTGTAGGAAATTATGTCAAAACTAAAAGGGTTCTTTTTTGTTATATGTCTTACACTTGCTGGTTTATTGGCTGTTGCCCAAACAGCTACGGTAAAAGGAAAAATAACCGATCCCAATGGGCAGGACCTGGTGGCAGCAACCATCACTATTCCCAAATTGCACAAAGGAGCAGTTTCAGATAGTACTGGTATATTTCAAATAGATCGTGTTCCTTTCGGCGCCTGGCAATTGGAGGTGAGTTCTTTGGGCTTTAGGCCTTATAAAATAAATATTAGTGTTGATAAAGAAGAAATGCTGCACAATGTTGTATTAACGCCCGCTACGGAAAATTCACTGAATGAAGTAGTAGTTTCCGGGACCATGAAAGAGGTGTCCAAACTGGAAAGCCCCGTTCCCGTAGAAGTATACACTGCCAAATTCTTTAAAGCCAATCCTGTAGCGTGTATTTTTGATGCGTTGCAAACGGTGAACGGTGTTCGTCCTCAGTTGAACTGTAATGTGTGCAATACCGGTGATATTCATATTAACGGATTAGAAGGGCCATACACCATGGTGCTGATTGATGGTATGCCCATTGTAAGCGGTTTGTCTACCGTCTATGGCCTGAGCGGTATTCCCCAATCACTCATTGAACGTGTTGAAATTGTAAAGGGGCCGGCTTCCACACTTTATGGGAGCGAGGCCGTAGGCGGATTGATCAATATCATTACCAAAAAGCCGTCGAATGCGCCGGTTATATCTGCAGATGTATTTGGAACAAGCTGGGGTGAGGTAAATGCTGACCTGGCTGCAAAATTCAAGGTGGGTAATAAGGTGCAGTCATTACTGGGTGTAAATTATTTCAACTATCAAAACCCTGTTGACAACAATAACGACAATTTTACGGATGTAACATTGCAGAATCGGATCTCCGTTTTTAATAAGTGGAATTTTGACAGAAAAGATAACCGCGTGTTCACGCTTGCCGGCCGGTATGTTTATGAAGATCGTTGGGGCGGTGAAATAAACTGGTCGAAAAAGTACAGAGGTGGCGATGAAGTGTACGGCGAAAATATTTATACCGGCAGATGGGAATTGTTTGGCGCTTATCAATTACCGGTAAGGGAAAAGATCATGTTCCAGTTCAGCGCCAATTGGCACGACCAGAATAGTGTATATGGCAACACGGCTTTTATGGCCGACCAGAATATCGCTTTCGGGCAACTGACCTGGTTTAAAACATTGGGCCGCCATGACCTTTTAACGGGTTCCACTTATCGCTATACATTTTATGATGATAACACACCGGTTACAGCAGATGACAATGATATAAACAAGAACAAGCCTACCCATACGAAGCTTCCCGGTTTATTCGTACAGGATGAAATTACCTTAAACGGCAACAACAAGCTATTACTGGGCGTACGTTACGATCACAGTTCCATCCATGGAAGCATTTATTCGGAACGCATTAACTATAAATGGAACTCCCCTAATAAGAACAACATATTGCGGCTGAGTGCCGGTAACGGCTACCGGGTGGCCAATGTTTTTACCGAAGATCATGCAGCCCTTACGGGAGCCAGGGGAGTGGTGTTTAAAAATAACTTGAAACCGGAAACATCCTGGAATGGTAATATGAACTTCGTGAAAAAGATGTACCTGGGCCAAACTTTTATAGGCCTGGATGCCACTGCTTTCTATACCTATTTCACCAATAAGATCATCGCCGATTATGATACCGATCCTAATAAGGTCATCTATGACAACCTTAAAGGATTTGCAGTATCGAGCGGTATTTCGTTAAATGCTGATATCGTTTTTCCCAATGGATTGAAAATACTTGCCGGAGTTACTGCTATGGACGTGTACAGGAAAGAAGATGGCAAAAAGATCAGACAATTGTTTACAGAAAAATTTACAGGCGTATGGAATATCGGCTATACCTTCAGAAGCATAGGTCTTGCTGTTGACTATACCGGCAATCTGTATGGTCCTATGCGTTTACCTTTATTAAGCGAAACCGACCCCCGAAGAGCATATTCACCCTGGTGGAGTATTCAAAACATTCAGTTAACTAAAAAGCTCGGGAAGGATATTGAAATATATGGCGGTGTAAAAAACCTGTTGAACTGGACGCCTAATAAAGGAAATCCGTTCATCATAGCAAGAGCCAACGATCCATTCGATAAAAATGTGCAGTTTGATGCCAACGGCCAGGCTATGGTAACTCCCGACAATCCATACGGGTTGACATTTGATCCCACCTATGTTTATGGACCAAACCAGGGTATCAGAGGGTTCCTGGGGGCACGCTATAATTTATTCAGATAGGAATACCCTTCTATGAAGAAGCCGGCAAAATGCCGTTTCTTTCTGATAATGGCCATGTTATTGGCATGCTAACCATATACTTTAATCTGACGTTTACGCAAGAAGTTTTCCCCATTACGGGTAAAAGGAACGGTATTTGGAATTGTAAAGCGAGAGGATGGTGTGATATTATTCTTAAACATAATTTGATCGCTATGAAACCTTACCAGTTTCTACCATTGTTTGTAAGCGTATTGTTTGCCTGTAACAGGAGTGATAAAAAGAAAGCGCCGTTGCCCATTCAGGCCCCACCCACCATCGCAACGATGAACAACATAGCCGGCGCAGAATCATGGGACAGCTTCAATGTACAATTTCATTCCGACTCCAGCTTCCAGCTTTCAAGAATTCCCTTCCCCATAGATGGACAAAGTGTAAATGACATGGAGAATTCCAGGTGGTCAAAAAAGAACTGGGAATTTCTAAAAACACCGGTCAGTCTTGATACAGATACAACAGAGTGCAGGCACAGCCTTAACATGACAGATACATTGGTGACGGAAAAGTTCTGGATCGACCAGAGTGGGTTTAAAGTAGAGCGCCGGTTCAAACTCAAGAACGGCAAGTGGTTCCTGGTGTATTACGACGACATAAACATGTAAATACCTGAAACAACCATTCATCAATAACCAGTCACATCACCTTCCCATGAAAAAAAATTGGCCTTATTTAATCGTAGCGTCTCTTCTCAATGCCTTATTGGTAACCGCGGCTTTCCTGGAGTTTAAATTACGTGGTATTGCTATCATTGAACCGAAATCACCTTTTGCCGGATTTCCTGCCTGGGCTGATATCGACCCTGTTCAATTTGCCGCCGGCATGTTTGTATTGAGTTTCGGCATCATTGTAATCATCATTGGTATAAAAGAACTGGTTACCGGCATCATTAAAAAGCTGCATTCCTTTAATGAAAGCCTGTCTGTTACACAGCCAGCGAACATGCTTAACGCGGAACGCTTAACGCAGAACGCTTAAGGCAGAAAGGCAGGTAATAAATTATAAGTTGAACTATGAACTAAGAACTGTGAACTAAGAACTGTGAACTAAGAACTGTGAACTAAGAACTTCTTACCTTGCCGGAAACGATTTCCCATAATGAAAGTCTATTGTTGGCTCTTCCTCCTCCTGACGCCCTTTTCCATCGCCATTGCGCAGAACAAGAACGCCGTATCTCTTTTTTCATACTTCAAAGGAAATGGTGAAGATGGGCTGCACCTGGCTTATAGTACCGATGGATTAAAATGGCAGGCATTAAAAAATGATAGTTCCTTTTTAACACCCACCGCCGGAAAAGACAGGTTAATGCGCGACCCATGCATCATTCGCGGGGCCGATGGCTTGTTTCATATGGTTTGGACGGTAAGCTGGAACGAGCGGACCATAGGCTACGCCCATTCAAAAGACCTGATCCATTGGAGTGAACAACAAGCCATTCCTGTTATGGAGCATGAACCAGCTTCCCTCAACTGCTGGGCGCCCGAGATCTTTTACGATGCTGCTACAAAACAATACATGATCTATTGGGCTACTACCATTCCCGGGCGTTTTCCCAAAGGCGATTCAGCCGGTGACAATAAATACAATCACCGCCTGTATTATGTAACCACAAAAGATTTTAAAACATTCAGCAAGGCTGCGATCTTATACGACCGGGGTTTTAATGTAATAGATGCCACCATCCAGAAAAATGGCAACAAATATGTGATGTTCCTGAAAGATGAAACCCGGTACCCGCCCCAGAAGAATATACGCATAGCATACAGCACCTCCTTAACAACCGGCTATAGCACGCCTTCTGCACCCATTACCGGTGCTTATTGGGCAGAAGGGCCCACCGTATTAAAACAGGGCAAACAGTGGATCGTATATTTTGATAAATATACCCAGCATCAGTACGGGGCAATTACCTCAAATGACCTGGTTAACTGGAGGGAGATCTCAGATAAACTGGAAATGCCAAAAGGCATCCGCCATGGGACGGTATTAACGATTACGCAGAAAGAATTGCAGCAATTATTGAAATAGTAGCCCTCACTTCGTCTTGCAACCTGAAACTCACTTACTGCATCTTTACCCCGACAAATCGGAATATTTACTTATGGCCTGAAACGTGAGGCGTGTAGCTTTATTTCTCCCCGCCGCGGCGGGCTGGGGGATTCAGGACGCCTCAGGATAGTGGCCCTGCCTATTCACCTAAATTTACAACCTTTAACAGTTGCTAGCTTATGATCAAACGATTGACTTTGCTTAAAATTGCCATACTTACCTGTATAGCCTGTACTATAGTTATAGCTGTATCCGCCCAGGACAGTGCCGTTATACAGATCGATTACGCAAAAGAAACCGGTGACATGAAACCCGTATGGGCATGGTTTGGTTATGATGAACCGAACTATACCTATATGAAAGATGGCCGGAAACTATTATCAGAGATCGCTGCATTAAGCCCGGTACCGGTATATGTACGCGCCCATAATTTGTTAACCACCGGCGATGGCACGCCCGCTTTAAAATGGGGTTCTACCAATGCGTACACCGAAGACGCCCAGGGTAAACCCATTTACAACTGGACCATCGTAGACAGCATTTTTGATACGTATGTACAACGGGGTATGAAACCGATGGCGCAGATAGGGTTTATGCCCGAAGCGTTATCTGCACATCCAACGCCTTATAAACATGACTGGCAGCCCGGACAACCTTACAGCAAGATCTTTACCGGTTGGACGTACCCGCCGGCTGATTATAAAAAATGGGGAACCCTCGTACATGAATGGGTAAAGCATTGTATGAACCGATATGGTAAGAAGGAAGTGGAAAGCTGGTACTGGGAATTGTGGAACGAGCCCAATGGCGGCTCCGGCTACTGGCATGGGAATGTACAGGAATATTGCAAATTGTACGACTATACAGCCGATGCAGTAAAACGGGCATTGCCAACAGCACGCATCGGTGGTCCTCATGTAACAGGCCCATCTGGTAATGGCGCTGCCCAATTCTTAAAAACATTTTTGAAACATTGCATCAGCGATACCAATGCGGTAAGTGGAACCATCGGCGCTCCGCTTGATTTTATTGCCTTTCACGCCAAAGGCGCTCCCAAAATAATTAATGGCCATGTTCGCATGGGCATCAGTAATCAACTGCGCGACATCTCCAGTGGATTTGAGATCGTTGCTTCTTTTAAAGAATGGCGTCATTTACCCATTGTGATAGGAGAGTCTGATCCCGAAGGATGTGCAGCCTGTGGCATGGCCACCAATCCGGAGAACGCGTATCGCAATGGAACTATGTATTCTTCCTACACCGCAGCTTCATTTGCCCGTAAATATTTACTGGCCGACCATTTTAATGTGAATTTACTCGGCGCTGTTTCGTGGTCATTTGAATTTGAGAACCAACCCTGGTTTTATGGCTTTCGTGACCTGGCTACCAACGGCGTTGATAAACCGGTATTGAATGTGTTCCGCATGTTTGGTTTGATGACTGGAAAACGGGTAGCCGTAGCCAGCAGTCACATGTATCCTTTATTCAGTATTCGTGATTCTGGTGTGCGTAAAGAAACGACTGATATAGGGGCTATTGCTGCAAAAGACGCACACAAGGCTACAGCGATGATCTGGAATTACCACGATGATGATACAACCGGTAAAGCGGCGACTGTTGTATTACAGTGTACCGGTATTCCCGCCCGGCAGGTTTTGGTAAAGCATTACCGGATCGACGCTGCGCACAGTAATTCCTATGAAGCATGGAAGAAAATGGGCTCCCCGAAACAGCCCACTGCAGAACAAATTGCTCAGTTGGAAAAAGCAGGTCAGTTGGAACAAACAGAAACATCTAAAGCAAGCATTGTAAACGGACGGTTACAACTAACCATGCAACTGCCACGGCAGGGGATCGCCTTTGTGAATATTGAATATTAAAACCACAAACCATTCATGTGAATCCATATAAAACATTTCTTCACCTGGTATTCCTGTTACCAATAGCGGCTTTTTCACAAAGGCAGATGGAATATCTCAACAGAGGTATTGTGGCCGTACCCGATGGAAAGGGCCATGTTTTTATCAGCTGGCGTTTGCTGGCAACCGATAAAGATAATATAGCCTTCAACCTGTACCGCTCGTCCAATATAGCCAAACCGTTTAAACTAAATACAACGCCTATAACAGCGGTCACTTCCTGGGTTGATGAAAAAATAGATTCCACCCAATCGTATACTTACCAGGTAGCGACTGTAGTAAATGGCAACGAAGTTAAAGACGCAAGCACTTTTACATTGAAAGCCGCTGCACCGGGTTATATCTCCATCCCCTTAAAAACACCGGCAGGTTATGCCCCCAACGATGCCAGTGTAGGCGACCTGGATGGTGATGGTACCTATGAGATCATCTTACACCAGACCGGTAGAGGTCATGATAATTCACACAGTGGTATAACCGATCCGCCCATTTTTCAGGCATACACAATGGATGGTAAATTCTTATGGGAGATAAATCTGGGTAAGAATATTCGCGAAGGCGCACATTATACCCAGTTCATGGTGTACGACCTCGATGGAGATGGCAAAGCAGAGATTGCCATGAAAACGGCAGATGGCACCATTGACGCACAGGGAAAAGTGATTGGTGATTCAACAAAAGATTATCGCAATAAAGACGGCCGCATTTTAGAAGGCCCTGAATTTCTGACCATATTTGATGGCCAAACAGGCGCTGCTGTATTTACGACTGATTACCTGCCTGCACGTGGTCGTGTGGACGGTTGGGGTGGTACGGGTGGCAACGGCCGGACCGATAATTATGGAAACCGGGTGGACCGGTTCTTAGCCTGTGTGGCTTACCTGGATGGCGTGCATCCAAGTCTGGTCATGTGCCGCGGTTATTATGGCCGCAGTGTGTTGGCCGCCTGGGACTACAAGAATAATAAATTGACCCAACGCTGGGTGTTTGATACAGAAAATGGGTACCCTGCCTATGCCGGACAGGGCAATCATAATTTAACGGTAGCTGACGTTGATGGTGATGGTAAAGATGAAATTGTATACGGACAAATGACCGTTGATGATGATGGCAAAGGATTGTACACAACCGGTATTGGTCATGCCGATGCATTGCATGTTTCTGACCTGGATCCCGAAAGACCGGGCTTGGAGGTGTTTGGTACGCAAGAGCGTTTTGGTGATGCAGGCGCTAATTTCAGGGACGCCAAAACCGGTGAAGTGATCTGGAAAAAACCATCCATTGCCGCCGGTGATGATGGGGAAGGACCCGGCCGGGCGTTGGCCCTGGATATTGATCCCCGTTATAAAGGCTACGAATGCTGGGTGGCCGGCGCCGGTATTACCGGTATGTTTGATTGCAAAGGAAACAAGATCGCCGATAAAACACCACCCGTGAACATGGGTATTTACTGGGATGGCGATGTGTTGAGCGAGATATTGAATGCCACAATGGTTGGTAAGTGGGATTACACAAACAGTGTTACCACTAAACTGCTCGATGCAAAGGATTATAATTGCGTGCATAATAATGGCACCAAATCAAATCCCTGTTTGTCGGGAGATATCCTCGGCGACTGGCGCGAAGAGGTTATCTACCGTACCCGCGATAACCAGGAACTGCGCATTTTTACAACCACCATTCCTACAACTTACAGGTTTTATACTTTGATGCAGGACCCGCAATACAGGCTTAGTATTGTATGGCAGAATGTGGCGTATAACCAACCGCCGCATCCCGGCTTTTATGTAGGGGTCGGCATGACGAATCCACCTGTTCCGAAAATCAGTATTATTGAATCCCGTATAAACGACAATGCAAAAAATAAATAGCATGGCTACTAATTATAAGCGCAGCAAGATAATTCGAACATTAGCGGTCGGAGGATTGCTCATCCTGTTTTCTTCTTTTGTAGTATGGCAATCGTACAAGCCTACTATTTATATTATTGGCGACTCCACCGTAAAGAATGGCGATGGAAAAGGGAAAAGTGATCTGTGGGGTTGGGGCAGCTTTATGGCCGATCGATTCGATACCACCCGTATTAGTGTCCAAAATCATGCTATTGGCGGAAGAAGCAGCCGCACCTTTATAACAGAAGGCCGATGGGACCGTATACTGGAGCAGTTGAAACCCGGTGATTATGTGATCATGCAGTTTGGGCATAATGACAGCGGTCCGCTCGATGATACTGCCCGCGCCCGGGGCACCATCAAAGGTATTGGCGAGGATAGTTCCGCTATTTATAACCCCATTCGTAAAGTGAATGAAGTTGTACATACTTATGGCTGGTACATGCGTAAATATATAAACGATGCAAGAGCAAAAGGTGCTATATCCATTGTATGCTCACCGGTGCCCAGGAATATTTTTAAAGATGGCAAAACAGAGCGCGCCAATGCCAGCTATGGCAAGTGGGCTGAGGAAGTAGCCAAAGCGGGAAGCGCATTTTTTATTCCATTGAACGACCTCATTGCCGATCAGTATGATAAACTGGGTGCCGATTCGGTAAAACATTTCTTCCCCGGCGATCATACCCATCCTAACAAAAATGGTTCAATATTGAATGCCGATATGGTGGTGAAAGGGATCTACAACCTTAGAAACAATGATTTGAAAAATTACCTGAAAAAATGAGGATGATAATTAAAAATATAAAAGGTGGGTACCCTTCTAAAAGGGTGCTCACCTTGGGTTTTAAGAGTGAGCCGCCCATTGAAGGGCGACCCCCTCTGTGGCTCACCTTTACGTTGTTCTTTTTGTTTTGTTCATGGCACCAAAGTACCCATGCTCAATCCATCTCCCTGGCTGGTAAATGGCGGTTTCAGATCGACCGGAACGATGCCGGCATTCAGGAGCAATGGTTCAACAAAAAACTGGAAGATACCATTCGATTGCCCGGCTCCATGCTAACCAACGGCAAAGGCGATGAAGTAACCTTGCAAACAAAATGGACTGGCAGTATTTACGATAGCAGTTGGTTCTTCAATCCGCGGATGGAGAAATACCGCCAACCCGGCAACCTGAAATTTCCCTTCTGGTTGACGCCGGAAAAATATTATGTAGGGGCTGCCTGGTATCAGAAAGAAATATTTGTTCCGCCCACATATACCGGTAAACATATTGAGCTGTTCCTGGAAAGATGCCATACCGAAACCATGGTTTGGGTAGATGGCAAAGAAGTGGGTATGCGAAACAGCCTGGTGGCGCCGCATGTGTATGATGTTACTGAGCTATTACTTAAACCCGGAAAACATTTGCTCACGATCCGGGTCGATAACCGCATAAAAGCTATCAATGTAGGCCCCGATTCACATAGCCTCACCGATCATACCCAGGGCAACTGGAACGGTATCATTGGAAAGATTGAATTGGTGTCAAAGCCCCTGGTGCATATTGAAAATATACAGGTATATCCCGATGTGCCCAACAAAAAGGCACGTGTTATGGTGACAATAAAAGGAACGCAACCTGGTAATGCAATAATAACCCTGGCCGCGGGCAGTGTTAATACAAGCTTGAAACATCGTGTTCCGAACATCACCAAATCAGTTGTGCTCACAAACGATACTATCTCAACGTACCTGCTTGATTTGCCCATGACCAATGATGTGTTATTGTGGGATGAATTCAACCCGGCTTTATATAATCTTGTAGTTTTCCTGCAAACGCCAGATGGTAAAAAGCAGAACCAGATTGTGACGTTTGGCATGCGGTCGTTCAAGATCGTGGGCACGGGCTTTACCATCAATGACCGCCCTGTTTTTTTACGCGGTACGGTCAATAATTGTGAGTTTCCGTTGACCGGCTTTCCACCCATGGATGAAGCCGGTTGGATAAAACAGTTCAACACTGCTAAAGCGCATGGTTTGAACCACATGCGGTTTCACTCCTGGTGTCCGCCCGAAGCGGCATTCAAAGCTGCCGATAAAACCGGGTTTTATTTGCAACCCGAAGGACCGGGTTGGGTGAATCATGGTACCTCATTGGGTGATGGCCGTCCGATTGATCAGTACATGTACGACGAAACCGACCGTATGGCAACCTGGTATGGCAATTATGCTTCGTTCTGTATGGAAGCGCCCGGTGGCAACGAACCGGCCGGCAGAAACCAGGTAAAGTTCCTGACAGCGTTTATCCACTACTGGCAGGCGAAAGATAAACGCCGGGTATATACAGGCGCTTCGGTAGGTAATAGCTGGCCGCTGGTGCCTGACAATGAATTTATGGTAAAGGCTGGTGCGCGTGGATTGAGTTGGGTGAATGCCCGGCCCGAAAGCGATTCTGATTATCATGCCACTGTACAAAAATTCAATGTGCCGTATGTGGTGCATGAAATGGGGCAGTGGTGCGTATTCCCCGACTTCAATGAAATTAACCGGTTCAACGGTGTTTATAAAGAAAAGAATTTCGAACTGTTCCGCGAACAACTGGCCGAACATGGCATGGCCGATCAGGCTCATCAATTTGTAATGGCCAGCGGTAAGCTGCAGGCGTTGTGCTATAAAAATGAAATAGAGAAAGCATTCCGTACAAAAGGCCTGGCTGGGATCCAATTGCTGGGTTTGCAGGATTTTCCCGGACAGGGAACAGCGTTGGTTGGGATGCTGAATGCCTTATGGCAGAATAAACCCTACATAACGGCTAAGGAGATAAAGCGCTTTTGCAATGCGGTAGTGCCGCTAACCCGAATGCCTAAATTTGTTTATTCCAGCAATGAAAAATTAACGGCGCAGGTTGAACTGTTCAATTATGGCGGTAGTGAATTAAAGAATGCGGTGATCAACTGGGTATTAAAAGACAGCACCGGTAAGGTTATTACCAAAGGTTCCTTTGATAAAAAAGATTATGAAATAGGCAACTGTTTGCCTGTGGGTAAAATTGAATATGCGCTATCGGGGATACAATCACCTATGCGATTGAATCTCGATATTTCCATAGCCGGTACTTCCTATGGGAATGACTGGAATGTGTGGGTATTCCCCGGGATCCCGGACATTGTTTTTAAAGATGAAGTATATAATTGCGATACCCTGGATGCCAAAGCCATTGCTGTTTTACAGAATGGTGGCAAGGTGTTTTTACAAGCCAATGGAAAAATAGTAAAAGGAAAAGAAGTCGTAAATTACTTTACACCCGTATTCTGGAATACAAGCTGGTTTAAAATGCGTCCGCCCCATACGCTGGGTATATTATGTGATCCGAAACATCCGGCTTTCAAGGAATTCCCGGCTACTTACCACAGCGATCTGCAATGGTGGGATGTAGTAAATAAAGCGCAGGTCATGCACCTCGAAGATTTTCCGAAAGGGTTTAAGCCGGTTTTACAACCAATAGATACCTGGTTTATCAACCGCAAACTGGCCCTGTTGCTGGAAGCCAAAGTTGGCAAAGGCAAACTGTTTTTGTGTAGTATTGATATGAAGGATTTGAATAACAGACCGGCTGCGGCGCAGTTGTTGCGCAGTTTGGAGCTTTATATACATTCCAATTCATTTGATCCGGCAGAATCAGTGGAGCTTTCGGCTGTACAGGCCCTGTTCACTCAACCTTCACGTGACACCTGGAACGGATACACGAAAGATAGTCCGGATGAGCTGAAACCGAAACTGAATTAGGAAACCGTGTCACGGTTAAACAAATAACTAAACTATTATGATTCACAGATCGAAATTATTGCTGTTGTTGGCGGGTGCATTGATGATGACTGTTGTGGCACACGCCCAAAAAACACCTTCAAAGAAAAGTGTTTTGAAAGCAATGCGTGTCACCAATAAGTATTTCATGAATAAGTGGCCCGATCCCGGAAAAAGTATTGTTACCAATCGGGAACGGCCCAGTAACATCTGGACCCGCGCCGTATACTATGAGGGATTGATGGCCCTGTATGCTATTGATAAAAAGAAGGAATACCTTGATTACGCGATTGACTGGGGTACAAAACACAAATGGGGCCTGCGCGACGGTATTCAAACCCGCAATGCCGATAACCAATGCTGCGGTCAAACCTACATTGACCTATATCTGCTGGATAAAAAGGAAGAGAGGATCAAAGACATAAAAGCGTCCATCGACATCATGAAAGGAACGGAAAAAGTAGATGACTGGAACTGGATTGATGCCTTGCAAATGGGTATGCCGGTGTTTGTACGCCTGGGAGTCATTTACAACGATACCAGCTATTTCAGCCGCATGTATGAAATGTATGCCTTCAGCAAATACAGACATGGCGGGAACGGGTTGTATAATCCGGCCGAAAAGCTATGGTGGCGCGACAAGGATTTTGTGCCACCTTATAAAGAACCCAATGGTGGCAATTGTTACTGGAGCCGCGGCAATGGCTGGGTAGTAGCTGCGTTGGTGCGTACCTTGCAGATGCTGCCTAAAACAGATCCGCATTACAATGAATACCTGCAGGATTATAAAGACATGTTGAAGGCGCTGCTGCCGCTTCAACGTACAGATGGCTTCTGGAATGCAAGTCTTGCAGATTCTACCAATTTTGGTGGTAAAGAATTAACAGGAACTGCTTTGTTCGTATATGGCATGGCCTGGGGCATAAACAATGGCCTGATTGATAAAGAAACATACAAGCCCGTCATGCTGAACGCATGGAATGCCATGGTAACAGATTGTATTCATTCGAATGGTATGTTGGGATATGTACAGGGAACGGGTAAAGAACCGAAAGATGGCCAGCCGGTTAGTTATGATAAGATCCCCGATTTTGAAGATTATGGACTGGGATGTTTTTTACTGGCCGGAAGCGAAATATATAAGTTGAAATAGTTGGAATAAGACTTAAAACAAAAAGGTCGAAAGTAGCAACTAAGCTTCTTTCGACCTTTTTCATTTCCGTTATATCAACTACCAGAACTTGACGTACAAGGCAGCCAGTAACATTAATGTAATTACAATTAATGCAATGGTGCGAGGTTCAAGTTTCAATAAACTTTTATCGGTTACAAATGCTTTCGGATTTACTTTCGGTCCGGCAAGGCTTATGCTCACCATGGTAGCCACTGTAATTACGAATGACCAGCCCATGTTGATCAGGAAGGGTATCTCTGTAACAGCTACTACTGCGCCTTTCTCCATTTTCTCGTATGAGTAAGCGGTGTATAACCAGGTTTCTTTTCCGAAAATGTCTACTGCATAATTGTTGAAGAAGATGGCGAGTGCAAAACCCAGTACCACGCCTACAATGGCTGCTGTACCGGTTGTACGTTTCCAGAACATACCCAACAGGAACATCGCAAATACACCCGGGCTAATGAAACCGGTGTATTTCTGAATAAAGGTAAAGCCACCTTCGCCACCGATGCCGAGCAGGTCGTTCCAGGTAAATAAAATGGCCAGGATCATAGCAACTACTACGGTATAGCGGCCCATCATCACCAGTTTCCTTTCGTCGTCGTTCTTACCGAAATACTTTTTATATATGTCCAGCGTGAAGATGGTGGAGATACTGTTTGCTTTTCCGGCCAGGGACGCAACAATGGCGGCTGTAAGCGCGGCGATGGACAATCCTTTCAGTCCGGATGGCAAAAAGCCCAGGACTGCAGAATACGCGCCGTCTTTTATGCCATTAAAGCCAGGCAGGGCATTGTGTTTGTGCAATACATAAGCGGCAATACCAGGTAACATTACGATCACCGGCATCATTAATTTCAACAAACCGGCGAATATGAGACCTGTGCGGGCCGTTTTCAGATCGGCTCCCAATGCACGTTGGGTGATGTACTGGTTGCAACCCCAGTAATTGAGGTTCACGATCCACTGACCGGCAAAATACATGGCTATACCCGGTAACACCACATACTTTTGAATATCCAGGTTATGCGGATCATTGATGGTGGATGTATGGGATGCCGGCTTGGGTAAGATCATTTTAAAATGTTCCGGCGAATCCTGCATCAGCGCTTTAAAACCGGCGATGGCGCTTTTGCCCAGGCCGAATTGTTCACTCACCACTGTTAACGCCAAATAAGTAGTGGCCAAACCACCCACGATCAATACGGCAACCTGAATTACGTCGGTATACCCGATCACCTTCATACCACCGAGGGTGATCACCAGCGCAAATACCGCCAGTCCGATCATGATAATGTGCAAGATATTTTGAAACTCCGGCGTACCTGCAGTTGCATCGCCCACCAGACCGGTGATAGCGGTTGCGCCCAGGTAAAGAATGGAAGTGAGGTTTACGAGGATGTAGAGGAATAGCCAGAAAATGGCCATGATCAATGCCACCGTATCGTTGTATCGCGTTTTCAGGAACTGCGGCATGGTGTAGATCTTGTTCTTCAGATACACCGGCATAAACCATACGGCAATGATGATCAAAGCTATGGCAGCGATCCATTCATAAGCTGCTACCGCAGTACCTACAAAAAAGCCTTCGCCGCTCATGCCAATGAACTGTTCGGCGGAAATATTGGAAGCGATCAGCGAGGCGCCAATGGCCCACCAGGTTAATGAACCTTCGGCCAGGAAGAATGCCTTTGAATCATGTTCCGCAGTCTTTCTTTTTCTGTAAACGTAGTAACCGTAACTGGCTACCAATATAAAATAAAGAACAAAAATGATGTAGTCAATCGACGAGAGCGTGTTCATAGCGGGCTGCAAAAGTTTTTAAAGCGTGAATGTTGGTTGTTTAGTCGTGTTTGTGGTTATTATAATTTCGCGACAACGCTTCCAAAATATGGCATTTTGAAAAGGTTGTCGCGAAAGAGGGTGCAATATGTGGATTTATTTTTAAATAGAATGACGATAATAGAGATCATTCCATCTCAATTGATTCTTAAGATCGTACAGATTGCTGTTTTTACCGATCAATAAATACTCCACGCCTGCCATTTCAGCAAAATCTTCCATATGTTCAGCTGTCAGGTTCTGGCTGTAGCCCGTATGGTGAGCGCCACCAGCCAGGATCCAGGCTGCACAACCTGTTTTCATATCCGGGTAAGGTTTCCACAATACGCGGGCAACAGGCAATTTCGGCAGGTTCTGGATAGGATCAACCGCTACCACTTCATTTACGATCAGGCGGAAACGGTTACCCATATCAATGATAGAGGCGTTCAATGCCGGGCCTGAACCGGAGTTGAATACCAGGCGTACCGGGTCGGCTTTGCCACCGATGCCCAGCGGATGGATCTCAACTGTAGGTTTGTCGCTGGCGATGGATGGACAGATCTCCAGCATGTGAGAACCCAGCACCAGTTGGTTATTGGGGTCAAAATGGTAGGTATAATCTTCCATGAACGAGTTGCCGCCTTTTAAACCGGCTGCCATTACTTTCATGGCGCGAACCAGGGCGCTCGTTTTCCAGTCGCCTTCACCACCAAAACCATAACCTTCGGCCATCAGGCGTTGTGAAGCAATCCCCGGCAATTGAACCATGCCGTGCAGGTCTTCAAATGTATCGGTGAATCCTTTGAAATTTCCGTCTTTTAAGAAGTTGCGCATCCCGATCTCCATCTTCGCTGCATCACGCAATGAACTGTGGCGGTCGCCACCTTTACGCAAAGGAGCTGCTACGGTGTATACTTCTTCATATTCAGCCACTGTTTTGGCAATGGCGCTGTCGCTGACATCATTGATCATTTTAACCAGGTCGCCAATACCATAGCCATTTACAGAATAGCCGAATTTCAATTCAGCTTCCACTTTGTCGCCTTCTGTAACCGCTACCTGGCGCATGTTATCGCCAAAGCGGCAGAAGCGGGCGTTTTGCCAGTCGTTCCAGCCTGCAGCGGCGCGCATCCACACCGAAACGCTTTTCACTACTTCCGTATCCTGCCAGTGGCCAACCACTACTTTTCTGTTCATACGCATCCGGCTTACCATGAAACCAAACTCCCGGTCGCCATGGGCGCTTTGGTTCAGGTTCATGAAGTCCATATCGATGCTGCTCCAGGGAATATCCCGGTTAAACTGGGTATGCAGGTGTAACAAGGGCTTGTGTAATACTTTTAAACCGCCGATCCACATTTTAGCAGGGGAGAAGGTATGCATCCAGGTGATGATACCAATACAGGTGGTGGTGGTATTGGCTTCTACACAAAGCTGGTATATTTCTTCAGGTGATTTTACCACAGGTTTAAAAACAACCCGTACAGGTATAGATGGGTCTTTATCTATAGATCGTGCGATCTGTGTAGAATGTTCAGCTACCTGTTTCAGGGTTTCTTCGCCATACAGGTGTTGACTTCCTGTTACAAACCAGACTTCCAGTTTTTTCAAATCTTCCATAATGGGTTATTTAGTTGGCAATCCTCAATGTGACGGGACGCTATTTTAATTTGATAATTTGATGATGTGATAATTCGATAATGAAATACAAGCCTGCGTTTTGTATTTACTTTTTCATTTCTAATTCTTTATTCCTCATTCTTAATTTCTACTGCCCATAATACGCGCCCTTTCCATGCTTCCGCTGCCAGTGCTTATCGATGAGCGCGTCTTTTAACCGGGGGGCTTTCGGATTGATCTGTTCGGTGAGGTAGGCCATGCGGGCTACTTCTTCCAGTACAGCGGCGTTATAAACGGCTTTGTCGCCATTTTTTCCCCAGGAAAATGGTGCATGGTTGCCAACCAGGATCATTTCAACTTCTTCGTACGATAATTTTCTTTCGTTGAAACAATTGATGATCTGGTAACCGGTTTCATATTCATAATTCCCTTTGATCATGTCATCGCTCATAGGCGGCGCACAGGGAATGTCTACCGTGTTATGATCGGCATGGGTAGTACCGAAAATGGGAATATCGCGCTGCGCTTGTGCCCAGGCGGTTGCATACGTACTATGTGTATGCACAATAGCACCTATCTTCTCCCATTCTTTATATAATACGGCGTGTGTTTTGGTATCGCTCGAAGGGCGAAGATCGCCGCTTATTATTTTGCCATCGAAATCAACGATCACCATTTTGCCGGGCGTAAGGTCCTTATAGGGTACGCCGCTGGGTTTAATAGCAAAAACGCCGAGGCTTCTGTCGGCTACACTTACATTACCAAAAGTGAATAATACCAGGTTCAGTTCTGGCAGTTGCATGTTGGCTTCGTAACATGCTTGTTGTATTTCTTGATACTTGCTCATGATAGAAAAAGTTATCGATTACCCCGCCTTGCAGTGTAATCGATAACTGATTATTAGTTTGACAATGCTGCTTCTTTTTCTTTTGGTTTGATCGAATGCTCAATAAAACCGCCCAGGTTGTGGTATTTTTTATAGCGCTGTTGGTAGAGGGCTACTTTTGTTTTATCAGGATAATAAGTAGTGTCAAAACCCTGTCCCATGGCATTCATGGCATCTTCTACTTTATCATAGATACCTGCAGCGGTGGCCGCAAACATCGCAGCGCCCAATGCACAGGTCTGTTCTGATTTATGTATGCGGATGGGCATATTCATAACGTCGGCCATCATTTGCATAATGAACGGCGATTTTTTAGCTACACCACCCAAACCGATCAAACCTTTTACGGGAACACCTTCGTGGTTGAACCGGTCAACAATGGCTTTGGCGCCAAAGCAGGTAGCTTCTACAATAGCCCGGAAAATACGCGGGGCATCACTACCAAGGTTTAAACCGGTAATGGCGCCTTTTAATTCCTGGCTGGCATCGGGTGTACGACGGCCATTGAACCAGTCAACCGCCAGTTCACTGTTCTCGTCTATTTGTATCAACGCTGCCTGTTTACTTAATTCAGGGATCAGTTTGTCGGCGGTTTCATCAATAATGGCTTTGGCGGTTTCTGCATTAACGATGGTTGATTGGGCTAATACCTGTTGTAATGGCCATGTCAATACCTGTTTGAACCAGGCGTAGGCATCGCCAAATGCACTTTGACCGGCTTCCAGGCCCATCATGCCCGGTAATACCGAACCCGGTACCTGTCCGCAAATTCCTTTCACCAGTTTGCCTTCCACTTCTTTCATGGGCGCAACCAGCATATCGCAGGTGGAAGTACCCATTACTTTACTCAAATGGTAGGGTTCAATTTGTCCTCCCACGGCGCCCATATGGGCATCAAAAGCGCCCACACCGATCACCACATCGGTAGAAAGGCCCAGTTTATCGGCCCATGCTTTACTGAGGGTGCCGGCTGCTTTGTCGGAAGTATATGTTTTTGTGAAAAGTCTTTCTGTGAAACCTTTTAATAACGGATCGAGCTCCGAGAAGAAGGAATCGGGAGGCAAGCCGCCGAATTCCGCTGCCCACAGCGCTTTATGACCGGCCGAGCATACACCACGTTTCATGGCGGAAGCTTGTTTGCCACCCGTTAATACGAAGGGGATCCAGTCGCAATGTTCTACCCAGGAGTGGCAGGCGGCGCGCACTGCTGCGTCTTCCCGCAAAATATGCAACAGTTTGGCCCAGAACCATTCTGAAGAATAAATACCGCCTACATATTGCAGATAGTTTATATCATACTTTTCTGCATGTGCATTGATGGCGGCTGCTTCCGGAACGGAGGTGTGGTCCTTCCACAGCACGAACATGGCATTGGGATTTGTTTCAAACTGCGGCAACAGGGCGAGGGGCGTACCCGTTTCATCTACAGCTACAGGTGTAGAACCGGTCGTATCCACGGAAATGGCCCTGATGTTGGCCGTTACTGAAGGCCCTGCCTGCTGTAAGCACCGGCTAATGGTTTGTTCCAGACCTTCCAGGTAATCGAGCGGATGTTGCCTGAACTGGTTAACGCCGGGATTACAATACAAGCCATCTTTCCAGCGGGGATAATAAAAGACTGCTGATGCTATTTCCTGCCCATTGGCAGCGTTAGCGATGATTGACCGCACTGAGTCTGTGCCATAGTCAACTCCAATTACATAATTTTCTTTTTTCATATCGGCAGTAAATCAAATACTTGTTATTAATCTCATTCCGATTGAGACAAAGATCGCTTTCGGCCTATCAGGGATACGGCCGGAACCGCGCTTCAATCCTATTTCGTGTCAAAATAACATTTAAAGAATGAATTCACAAAAATTATTCATGCTTTCATTTGGGGTAGATCGGGGTAAACCTGTAGGAAAGGGTAGAGGAAGCTAAGGATTTAGCTATTGTATAGCTGGCGTGAAGTCGCAAGGTGGGCCTGACGCTGCAAAATTACGGTAAAAAATGGTGTAATGCATTAAATATAAGAGAGATACCAAAAAGGCACAAGGCTCAAGGAACAAGGCACAAGGTACAAGGCAAAAAAAGCAGCAAAGCGACAAGGAAACAAGGCGGCGAGGAAGGCCTGGAAAAGGCAATTAGGCAAAAGGAGTCGGGAAGCGCGGACGGTCAGTACTAAGTACTAAGAACTAAGAACTATGAACTATGAACTGAGAACTGGGAACTGTAAACTATGAACTGAGAACTGTAAACTATGAACTGGGGGGAACTGTTTTCATCTCCGGAATCAACCCGCTTGCCGCCAAAAATTGGCCAGATGTCATTCACGATAAACCCGTAATGGTAAAAAATCTACTTTCGTGCTTTTAATTATCGCATGTCGTCAAGAAAACTGGTTTATTTATTACTGCATATTTTGTGCACCGCTTTGATCGTAGTGGTGCCTATTTTTATAATGCCCCTGAAGGATTCCAACAAACCCAACTACCTGCAATGGCATACGATCGTTTTTACTGCCTTGCATACAGCTGGTTTTTATTTTAATGCCTACGTGTTGTATCCCCGGCTTTTGTTAAAGAAACGGATCGCCACTTACATTTTGGCGGTCCTGGTTCTTAGCATTTTATTTTCCCTGGTGCCTGGTTGTATCATGGTGTTTTCAGGGGAAATGCCGCTGTATGCGATATACGCCGGCATCGTGATAAAAATATTTATCGGCTTGTTTGTTTTAGGTACGTCTACCAGCTACCGGTTTATGGTTGATGTAATGATGGACCAGCGGAAACAACAGGAAAGCCTGGCCATGGAGCTATCCTTCCTGCGGTCGCAGGTAAGTCCGCATTTTATGTTCAATGCACTCAATAGCATGGTATCGCTGGCGCGAAAAAAATCAGACCTGCTGGAGCCGGCCTTGTTGAAGATGTCGAACCTGATGCATTACATGCTGTACGATTCGGATGAAGATAAAGTGAGCCTGCATAAAGAAGTGGAATACATCCGTAGCTATATCGATCTGCAAACCATGCGTTTTGGTGATTCGGTGAAAATATTGTTTATGGTGCAGCCGGGTAATTACGCCCATATAATAGAACCCATGCTGCTGATACCGCTTATTGAAAATGCGTTTAAGCATGGAGTGAATGTGGCAGAAGAGCCGGAGATCACGATCCGGTTGGCTGCCAGTGAAAAAGAAGTATCATTGTCGGTTTCCAACAAAACCATTGCTTATACGTCGCAGGTAGCCGATAAAACAAAAGGCATTGGGTTAACCAACCTGGAACGGCGGTTAAAGATCTTGTACCCGGGCAAACACCAGTTGGCTGCCAAAAAGGACGGTCACTGGTTTCACGCCTACCTAAAAATTGCAACGCATGATTAAATGCCTGGCTGTTGATGATGAAGCATTATCGCTCGATCTGCTGGAAGATAATATTAAACGCATTCCCTTCCTGCAACTGGTAAAGCGTTGTAAGAACGCGTACGAGGCCATGGATGTATTGCGGCAGGAACCCATTGACCTGATCTTCCTGGATATTCAAATGCCGGGTGTTACCGGCACCCAGTTCCTGCAGTCGCTTACCCATAAACCGGTCGTGATCTTTATTACCGCCTTTAAAAAATATGCGTTGGAAGGGTTTGAACTGGATGTGCTGGATTACCTGGTAAAGCCGGTCGCCTTTGAACGTTTTTTAAAAGCAGTGAATAAAGCGGCTGATTTCTGTACCCTGAAAAAACAGGGCACGCAGGCTCCTCAAACGACCAACGATTACTTTTTTGTAAATGTAGAATACAGCCTGGTAAAGATTGCCGTGCAGGAGATCACCCATATTGAATCGTTAAGGGATTATATAAAGATCTATTTGCAGCAGAACGACAAACCCGTCATTACCAAACTGCCCATGAAATCACTGGCCGATAAATTACCCCCGGCCGGCTTTGTGCGTGTACACAAATCGTTTATGGTAGCCATAGATAAAATATCTTCTATTCGTAAGAACCGCGTATATATCAATACGCATATTATTCCCATAAGTGATTTTTATAAGGAAGAACTAATAAAAGCGATCAGTCATAAATTATGAGTTATTCAGTTGTTGAGTTAGTAAGTTAATGAACTCACGAACTAAGAACTGTAAACTGTAAACTGTGAACTGTAAACTGTGAACTGTAAACTGTGAACTGTAAACTGTGAACTGTGAACTGCTCTCGTCTACAAATTATCGGCTGATGTCGAAACAAACCCTTTGGTAGCCTACTTCGTTTTTTCAGGTATTCCGCATCCTGCAATTTTGGGGCATAAAGTAACTACCTACTTATGCTATCAAATTTTTCTTTTCTGTTTCGCAAACCATCCGGATTCATCATGGCCTCGATGGTCATAGGCTTTTTTACTACCATACAACTGCAGGCACAGCAGCATACACAAACCGTAAAAGGAGTTGTTATTGACAAGGCATCTGAAAAACCACTGGCGGGCGTCAGTATAACCGTGGCGGGTATGTCAATGGGTACCACCACCGATTCCACGGGCAATTTTAAACTGGCCAATGTGCCGGTTGGCCGCCAACGCGTTTCTTTTACTTCCGTGGGCTACAAACCGGTTTCCATACCCGAAGTGCTGGTAACCATCGGCAAACAGGTAATACTCGACGTATCGCTGGAAGAATCGATCCATGCGCTGAACGAAGTAACGGTATCTGCGCCGCGAGCCCGGAAAGGCATGGCCTTAAATGAATTCGCCGGCAGCAGCGCCCGGTCGTTCAGTATGGATGAAGTAACACGGTACGCCGGCGGACGTAACGACCCGGCCCGGCTGGCCAGCAATTTTGCGGGTGTTTCTTCTACCAACGATTCCCGCAACGACATTGTGGTGCGTGGTAATTCACCCACCGCCGTTTTATGGCGCATGGAAGGCATACCCATTCCAAACCCGAACCACTTTACTACATTGGGTACTACCGGTGGGCCCGTAAGCGCGTTGAATACGAATGCGTTGAAGAATTCTGATTTTTATACCGGCGCTTTTCCGGCCGAGTATGGCAATGCCAGCGGTGCGGTATTCGATCTGTCGCTGCGTGCCGGTAATAAAGACAAAGTAGAAAAGACCCTGCAGCTGAACATCTTCAGCGGACTGGAAGCCATGATCGAAGGCCCCTTGAGTAAAAAGAAAAATGGATCTTCCTTTTTGATTGGTTACCGGTATTCCTTTGCGCAATTGGGCCAGCAGGTTGGCTTGAAATTCGGGACCGAAGCCGTACCTAAATACCAGGATATTATCTTTCACATCAATTTCGCCCCTTCAAAGCTCGGTAAGTTTGGCATTTTTGGTTTGGGTGGCACCAGTAATATTGATTTCATTGGCGCCGATCTTGATTCTGCCGATCTGTTTGCCAATAAAGACGAGGATACGTATTTTAAATCACGTATAGGGATCGTAGGTATAAAACATACCATCGATGTGGGCCGGAATAGTTATATCCGTTCTGTGCTCTCTTACTCCTATACCAGTAATGAAGGCGACATATACAAGTATTACGATTCATTACCCGACCGGCAATACCTTACCCGGCAGGAAACGGAAAATACCGGTTTGCGTTTTTCTACCTATATCAATTCAAAAGTAAATACCCGGTTTACCATGCGGGGCGGATTTCTGGCAGAACAGAATGGTCTCGATACGCATCTCGAAACCATGGAAGGACGCCCCGCCTGGGAAACCATTCGTGATTATGATGGCAGCTCCTGGTTGTTACAACCCTACCTGCAAGGGAAATACCGGTTTACAGAAAAGCTATCGATCAACGCCGGGGTGCATGGCATGTATTATACGTTTAATGATGCTACAGCTGTTGAACCGCGAGCATCCCTGAGCTATGCGCTGGATAATACAAAAACCATTACCCTGAGCTATGGATTGCACAGCCAGTTACAACCGGCGCCTGTATACCTGTACCAGGAAAAAGTATCAAATGGGACCTACGATCAAAGCAATCGTGACCTGGGTTTCACCAAAGCCCATCATTATATTCTGGGGTACGACTGGGTGTTTGCGAAAGACTGGCGGCTGAAAGCGGAGGCGTATTACCAGAACATCTTTGATGCGCCGGTTGAAAAAGCACCCAGCGGATTTTCGGTCCTGAACAGCGGCGCCGATTTCACCTTCCCTGAAAAAGCCGGACTGGTAAATAATGGCACGGGTACGAACACGGGTGTTGAACTGACCATCGAAAAGTTTTTCAGCAAAGGATACTACCTGCTTACAACGGCTTCCTTTTTTGATTCCAAATACAAAGGCAGCGATGGCATCAAACGCAATTCAACGTTTAATAACAATGGCGTATTGAATGTGCTGGCCGGTAAAGAATGGAAATTAGGCAGCAGCGGCCGCAATGTATTTACGGTTGATATCAAGATGGCCTATTCCGGCGGCCGGTATTACACACCGGTTGATCTGAAAGCCTCTGCACTCGCCGGTTCTGAAAAGCTCGACGAAAGCCGTTTCAATACAGAACAATTTCCGGATTATTTGCGGCTCGATACCCGTTTTGGTTTCCGGTTGAACAGCGGCAAACGCAGGTTATCACAAACGCTCTATCTCGATCTGCAGAATGTAACCAATCGCGATAATGTGTATGTACGCCGATACAACCAGGTGCAAAAACAGGTGGGCACCGTTTACCAGATCGGTTTCTTTCCCGATATCATGTATAAAATTCAGTGGTAGGTGAATCATAAAAAAAGTGCCCCGCCGAAACGGGGCACTTTTTAAAGAAGAAAACTATTGTATGATTATTTGAGTCCGGCTTTATGGCCTTTCAGCGCATAATAAAGAATATACAAATAGCAAGGCAGCATACAAATAAAGAACGCCATGTGATTAGGTATGTGATCTTTAAGCATGCCATATAGTAACGGCACAATAGCGCCACCGGCAATACCCATCACCAGCAGGGCAGAACCGGTCTTGGTGAATTTACCCAGTTTATCAATGGCGAGCGGCCAGATGGCGGGCCACATCAGGGCATTGGCCAATCCTAATAAGGCAATAAAACTAATAGCTATATAGCCATCCGTTACATAAACGCCAATGGAAAAAACGATGCCGAGGATAGCTGATATTTTTAACGCTGCTTGTTGCGAAATGATCTTTGGTATGGTAAAAATACCGATCACATAACCTGCCAGCATGGCTACCAGGGTAAACGTAGTAAAGTATTTGGTTTCATCCAGCGGCATGCCCATCGACTTGCCATAGATTCCAATGGCATCGCCGGCCATTACTTCAACGCCAACATATAAAAATATACACAGGGCGCCCAGCAGCAGGTGCGGGTACTGCCAGATGCTTGTTTTATTAACAGCCAGGGTTGGCGATGCAGCTATTTCTTCTTTTTCAATATTGGGTTCGGGCAGGGGAGATTTAAGCAGCATAAAAGCCAGTATTGCCAACACGACAGCCAGGATAATATACGGCGTGATCACTTTGCCTGACAATGCATTTAATAATTCCTCTTTTTCAACCGTATTGATTGCGTTTTTAATTTTTTCTTCCATCTCCGTAGCATTGCTTAACAATACGGCGCTTAAGATCAGCGGACTGATGATGCCTGCTATTTTGTTACAAATGCCCATGATGCTGATGCGTTTGGCCGCGCTTTCAATAGGTCCGATAATACTGATATAGGGATTCGAAGCGGTTTGCAATAAGGCCAGTCCCATTCCCTGTACAAATAAACCGGTTAAGAACAAAGCAAAGCTTCTTTCTTTTGCGGCAGGAATAAATATGACCGAACCAACCGCCATGACCAGCAACCCTAAAGCCATTCCTTTTTTGAAACCGGTCACTTTTAAAATAAGGGAAGAAGGAATGGCCAGGAAGAAATAAGCCATGTAAAAAGCGAAGGTTACAAAAAATGCCTGTACATCAGTCTCCAACTGGCAAACCAGTTTCAAAAATTGTATGAGGCTGCCATTTAACCAGGTAACAAACCCGAAAATGAAGAACAAAAACCCAATGATGAAAATAGCCGTTGTGTTGTTGCGCTGTGCAGACATAGGAACAACCAGCGTTTTAGCAGTAGTCATGATTAAATTGTTGAAATGATTTGATGGAACAGTCCTTCTTTCGCATTATACTGTTGTAAAAGGACTGCCTGGTTCCGTGCCCGCATGAAATTATGGCCTTCATACCGGGCGCCGTAATATACATCATCATTGAGATGATCGGTCAAAAATCTCAGTGCCTGCATATAAATCATAAATTGACCGGCATATATAAAATGCTGTTTTTCGGTTTGCGTTAAATCATGTTGCAATTCGCCAATGTAGCCGCGTGCAATGGCTGTAAAGAATTCGTCCCGTACAATTATTTTTTCTACCACCTTTTCTTCTTCATTGGCCGGCGATAAATAAGTGCGCATCATATCGCCCACATCACTGATGAAATAACCGGGCATTACCGTATCGAGGTCAATAACACATAAACCTTTCTGGTGATCATCGAAAAGCACATTGCTGATCTTGGTATCATGATGAATGACCCGCAAGCGAAATCCGGGATCGTTTTTAATACGCTCAAATATTTGAACCAGGTGTTGCTGTTGTTGTAAATAACTGATGAGGTCGGTGCTCTCCTGAATACGCCGGGCATTGCCATGGGCCAATGCATCGGTAAATTGCTGGTATCGCAACGACAGGTCGTGGAATTGCGGAATGGTGATCTT
Source organism: uncultured Niastella sp. (assembly GCA_966212235.1). Taxonomy (GTDB): domain Bacteria; phylum Bacteroidota; class Bacteroidia; order Chitinophagales; family Chitinophagaceae; genus Niastella. The sequence continues at coordinate 119,341 of CBIHPP010000012.1, forward strand.
TAACAGGCTGCAATCAAAGCCGCTCAACAAGTGGGTAAACCGGGCAAACTGGCGGGCAGCCTCAAAAGCCTGTTCAGGGGTGTGCACCAGGTCTATCGAATGTGATTGAGCAATGAACGGGAAAAGCCGGTAATATTGTTTTTTGTCATCAACATACAAATAATCACCGGTGGTGGTAGGCAAGGCGCCGGCAAACAGATACTCCGGGCAATGTTGCTGTAAATAGCGACCCAGGTTGTCGATGTTAAAGGCAATAGCCGACGGGTGTTTAAAAACGGCGGTATTTATCTTTTGCAGGATATAGCTGGGCTGCCCTTCAGGGGTATTGATCTTCCAGGTATGATTGATCAAACCGCTGCCAAAGGGTTGTATGGTATAATTTGCGGGGCTAAGTCCGTAATGGGTTAATATATTATTGAACATGGATAATCCGTTGAGTCATAAAACCCCGTCTCGGCGGGGCTGCGTTATGGCCAAACTTACAGCGTAAATATGGAATAGGAACACGCAAACGGTTGTGCCATTTTGAATACAGCTTAAAGCCAAAAGCTATAAGCTTAAAGCAAATACAGAGCCTTTGGGCTTTTCGCTTTCGCCTTTCTGCTTTAGGCTTTCCCCTTACAGCTTAATGCTTATAGCTTGCAGCCGTTTTTAGTAATATATGAAGGCTTTATCGTCAGAGCCCTTTAATTTATTACGTGTTGCTGAATAATATTTAGTAATATATTCCATCATTTCAGTTAAACCTGACATTGACGCCCCTGGCTAAAATGTGTAGCTTTCCACTTTAAAGCGTTCAGTGTTGGTTATTTAGCAAAAGCAGCAAGGACGAGGCGTGCCACGTAGTGCCTGCATTGTTTTTGTATCTACAAACAACGATCAAGGCCAGTTAACAATTACCTGAATTTTCGAATAGCGACTGTCTCAAACTAACGTGGCACGTCTTTCCATCAACTCCGAATGTGATAAAAGCCCAGTTCTTGACAGGCATCTGATTGGAAAAAATGGTTGTAAAAACGCCTGACACCTATTTACGATTGAAAATAGTTGCGCTTATGAAAAAAATGTATTCATTTTCTACATTAGTGCCGCGCATATGCGGTAGCCGTCTCAGCCAGTTCGCTCAACCCGATCTGTATAATTATAATGACATCTTGTCGTTTATCATCCTGAATTAAGTTTAAACCAAATTGAAGACCGGCCAATAATTCCTAAACCTGTATGGGTATTACTAAATATTTTGAAGAATTTGAACTGAACGAAAAACGGCATACCGGCGGTCGCACGGTTACCGAAACCGATATCGTTATTCATGCAGGCCAGTCGGGCGATTTTTTCCCCCATCATATGGATGAGGAATGGTGTAAAACCCAGCCCTTTAAAAAACGCATTGCCCACGGCACCCTTATTTTTACCATTGCCGTTGGTTTAACAGCCCATGTTATTAACGAAGTGGCCATGACCTATGGGTACGACCGGCTCCGTTTTATAAAACCTGTTTTTATTGGTGACACTATTAAAGCGACCGTCACTATTTCCAATATAAAAGATCATAAAAAGCCGGGATTTGGCCTGGTTACCGAATTGGTAGAAGTGGTTAACCAGCACGGTGAGTTGGTTATGTTATGTGAACACGTATTGTTGGTGCATAAAAAAGAAAGTTAGGAGATATGAGTGAAATTGTTTTGAAAGGAATTACCTGGGGACACAGCAGAGGCATTACGCCCTTACTGGCTGCGGCGCAGCGCTTTTCAGAGCTGAACCCGAATGTGAGCATACAGTGGACAAAAAGAACATTACAGGAATTTGCCGATTTTCCACTCGAAAAACTGGTGAATGATTATGATCTGCTGATCATCGATCATCCCTGGGTGGGATGTGCCGCTGCCACCAACAGCGTATTACCATTAGATGAATATTTGCCTGCCGTTTACCTGCAAAATCAGTCGGGTAATTCGGTTGGTGATTCGCACATAAGTTATTATTACGAAAATCATCAGTGGGCGCTGGCTATTGACGCCGCTACGCCTGCTGCCAGTTATCGTGCCGATCTGTTACAACAACATGGTGTGGCCGTACCCGATACCTGGGATGCATTGATGGCGCTGGCAAAAGAGGGCAAAGTGGCCATTCCTGCCATACCTATCGATATCCTGATGAACTTTTATATGTTCTGTATTGCCCTCGGTGAAGAACCATTCAGGCAAACGAACCAGGTAATAAGTAAAGAAATTGGTGTACAGGCCTTGCAAACCATGCGTGACCTGTATTCGCTCATCGATAAAAAACTGTTCTCCTGTAATCCCATCCACGTGGCTGAATTAATGTCAACCACGAACGATTACTGGTACTGTCCATTTGCCTATTGCTATTCGAATTATCCAAGGCTGGGGTATGCAAAATATCCTTTGACGTATGCCAACCTGGTCCATTTTGGCGCAGCGCGGTTGCGCAGTACCATAGGCGGAACGGGTTTGGCGGTTTCGTCGTACACAAAACATAAAAAAGAAGCGGTTGATTTCACCGCGTGGATCTGCAGCGAAGAAAGTCAGTCTACTTTTTATGTGCAGCATGGCGGACAGCCGGGACATCTGGCTGCCTGGACGAATAACATGGCCAATTTGTTGACCGGCAGCTTTTTTCACACCGTATTGCCGGTGATGAAGAATGGGTACATGCGTCCTCGTTATAATGGGTACCTTCATTTTCAGGACCATGCCGGAGATCCGGTTCAAAAATATTTGTTACAGGGCGGAAACCCCGAAACCGTGTTAAAAGAAATAGACCATATTTATCAACAAAGCCTTGTAGGCGAAAAAATGAGCATGTCTATATGAGTCGATTGCCTTTGCAGGGATTGCTTGTGCTTGAATTCAGTCAGTATTTATCTGGCCCATCTGCCGGATTACGCCTGGCCGACCTCGGGGCGCGTGTCATTAAAGTTGAACGTCCGCAACTAGGGGATGCCGGTCGCCGGTTATCTATCAAAAATCTTTGGACAGACGACAGCTCCATGTTGTTTCATACCATCAACCGCAATAAAGAAAGTTATACGGCCGATCTCAAGAATGCCGATGATCTGGCATTGGTAAAGCAACTGATTGAAAAAGCAGATGTATTGACCCATAACTTCCGCCCCGGCGTGATGGAAAAAGTAGGCCTGGGTTATGCTGAAGTAAAAAAGTTAAATGCACGTATTATATATGGCGCCATCAGCGGCTACGGCAAAGAAGGTCCCTGGAAAAACCGGCCGGGCCAGGATCTGCTATTGCAATCGATGAGCGGCCTTGCTTATACAACCGGTAACGCCAAAGACAATCCCATGCCGTTTGGGTTGGCCATTGCCGATAACCTGTGCGGCTCGCAATTAGTGCAGGGCATCCTGAGTGCATTGATAAGAAGACATAAGACCGGCACCGGTGCTTTAGTAGAAGTTAGCCTGCTGGAATCCCTGCTCGATTTTCAATTTGAATTATTAACTACCTATCACAGCAGTGGAAAGCTGCCAAAACGCAGTAAAGTAAATAATGGTCATCCGTTGTTGCATGCGCCTTATGGTATATATGCAACAACCGACGGGCATGTTGCCATAGCGATGGTTGATATAAAGCAACTGGCAAAAGCCATTGGTTGTAACGAACTGATGGGCTACGATCAAAAAGTTGCGTTCAGTTTGCGCGATGAGATCAAGACATTGCTGGCCAAACACCTGTCAACACAACCCTCATCGTTCTGGCTGGAAAAACTGCATGCCAAAGACCTGTGGGCCATGGAAGTGCTCGATTGGGAAAGACTGACGAAACTGGAGGCGTATAAATGTTTGCAAATGGAGCAAACGCTCACCACATCGCAGGGGCAGGAAATTACAACCACCCGTTGCCCCATACGCATCAACGGGGAACGGATATTTTCTCCCAAACCGGCTCCGCAGCTGGGAGAACACAACGAGACAATTAATAAAGAACTGATATTAACGGCAAACGGCAAACGTGAAACGTGAAACGAAAGGCAAACCGAAGAAACGAATTGCACAAATCTTTAAATAAAGAATGAAGCCACTTCAAGATATAATAGTTGTTGATTTCAGCCAGTTTTTATCTGGCCCCTCGGCTGGTTTACGACTGGCCGATATGGGCGCGCAGGTAATCAAGATAGAACGCACGGGCGTAGGCGATATTTGCCGGCAGTTATATGTATCGAATGTGATGATAGAAGGGGAGTCCACTATTTTTCATGCCATCAATCGCAACAAGCAATCGTATGCGGCTGACCTGAAAAAGGCGGAAGACCTGGAGAAAGTAAAAAAGATCATAGCTCAGGCAGATGTATTGATGCATAATTTCCGTCCTGGTGTAATGGAAAGGCTGGGACTGGATTATGAAACCGTAAAAGCCATTAACCCGCAGATCGTATATGCCGAAGTAAGTGGTTATGGCAATGAAGGGCCCTGGAAAGACCTGCCTGGTCAGGACCTGTTGTTGCAAGCCGTATCAGGATTGACCTGGTTAAGCAGCAACCGCAGCGATAGTCCAACGCCTATGGGCGTGGCCGTGGTAGATATATTGGCCGGCACCCATATTGCCCAGGGTATTCTGGCCGCCTTACTGCAACGCGCCATGACCAATGAAGGAAGCCTGGTGCAGGTAAGCATGCTGGAATCGATACTCGATTTTCAATTTGAAGTACTAACCTGTTTTTATAACGACGGGCGCGAGCTGCCGGTGCGGAGTGAGATCAACAATGGACATGCCTACCTGTCGGCCCCCTATGGAATTTATAAAACAGCCAATGGGTACCTGGCGCTGGCCATGGGTAATATTACCCAGCTGGCAACTTTACTGGAATGCGCGCCGCTGCTGAATTTTACCAATACGGCAGAGTGGTTCGAAAAAAGGGATGAAATAAAAACCATCCTGGCCGAACATTTACTGGCCCGCGAAACAGACGCGTGGCTGGCGGTGTTGGAACCGGCCGATATCTGGTGCGCCAAAGTACTGGATTACGATACCCTGGTTCAGGAGAACGGGTACCAGATGCTGAATATGGAATTAATAGTAAAGACCAGCAACGGATTGACCATAACAACCACCCGTTGTCCTATCAGGATAGACGGAGAGATATTCAATTCCGACATTGGCGCGCCGCTGCTGGGTGAACACAATGAACAGATAGAAGAACAGTTTGGGCTCACAAAACATCCAATATCGAACTATGAATTATAGAGGTGAATGGTGAAATTGCAATATTTGAATTTTTTACCATGTACCTTGCGAACTGGTTTAACCTAATTCATTAGCCGATATAAAAGGATTGCCATGGAAATCATCGATACCCATGTTCACATATGGAATTTCGCAAAAGCAGAGTATGAATGGTTAAAGAATGATACGTCGGTTCTTAACCGTAATTATGAAATAGAAGAGCTGCAGGCAGAAGTGGGAAATACCGCCATTACCGGCGGCGTGCTGGTGCAGGCGGCCAATAATTTCGAAGATACCAACTGGATGTTGCAGGTTGCACAGGCAACCGGTTGGGTAAAAGGAGTAATAGGCTGGATGCCGTTAAAGGACCCATCGTTTACGGCAACGGCCCTCAAAGAGTATCTGGGCAATCCTTATTTTAAGGGAGTGCGCCACCTGATACACGATGAGCCCGATCCGCAATGGTTATCAAAACCCGCCGTCATGCAAAGTCTTTCTGTACTGGCCGCTTACGATGTGCCGTATGATGTGGTAGGCGTATCGTCGCAACATTTGCTAACTGCCCTCGATGTAGCGCAAAAAGTACCGGAACTACGATTGATGCTCGATCATATGAATCAACCGCCCATTGCAAGCGGTGACAGGTTTGGCGAGTGGGGCGAATTGATGAAAGCAGCCGCATCGCATAAGAATTTTTATGTAAAAATATCCGGTCTGGGTACCTGCACAAAAAAAGGCACAGCCTGGACCACCGAAGATATTCAACCGTATATTGAATTTGTGCTGGAGCATTTTGGCGAGGACCGTTGTTGCTGCGGGGGCGATTGGCCGGTATCGTTACTGGCCGGTAGTTATCAGCAAACCTGGCAGCAGTATACAAAAGTGTTATCGAAAATAGTTAGCGGGACGGCATTGGAAAAGATATTACATACCAATGCGGTCAGCTTTTATGCCCTGAGCGAAGTGGAAGGGTAATTAGAACAATATTAAAGACGTATTAAGATATTCATAGTGATAGCGGTAAACGGGATAATTGATTATTTTTCGCCATTGGCGAGGACTGGCCTGTGGTAGTGTTTGCCGTTTCACGTTTTCTGTTTTCTGTTTGCCGTCTGCCGTTTCACGTTTGCCGTTTTCTGTTTGCCGTTTCACGTTTTACGAATTGCTTAACCAATGGAAGTAATAACCGGTGTTTTATATCATTCAGTAGGAGCCTCCTGTGCAGCCATGTGTTATACGCCGCAACGCAAAGTGGCGAAATGGTCGTGGCAAACGTATTGGCTGGCCCAGGCTGCCATTTGCTGGTTAATATTACCACTGGTGATAGCATGGCTAACCATTCCCGAAATAGGCAGGGTATTAGCCGAGGCGCCTGCCGACGCCATGGTAAAGACCTTTGTATATGGAGTAGCGTATGGAATTGGTGGTACAGCGTTCGGCATGGCCATCAGGTATGTCGGATTTTCTTTGACCTATGCCATAGCCGTTGGCATTTCCTGTGTGTTAGGCACGTTGTTACCGCCGCTGGTACATGGGCAATTGACAACGTTATTCAGTCAGAACGGTTCAAGCTGGATCATGGCCGGTATTGTGATTGGCGCTGTAGGTATTGCGTGTTGTGGCGTGGCCGGCCGGTTCAAAGAGCATGATCTGAAATTAAATCAAACTACGGGACATTCATTTTCACTGGCCAAAGGATTGCCGCTTTGTTTTTTAGCCGGCGTACTGTCTGCCGTGTACGGATTTTCGATCGATCAGGGAGAACCGATTGCAGCGGTAGCGGAAAAATATGGCAGTGGAAATTTCAAGATCAATATTGTTTATATTTTTTCAAATACAGGAGCTTTTGTATCTACCCTTATATATTGCATATACCTACACCGCAAAGAAAAAACGTTTGGTGAATACCGGCAAAGCGGACCGAACAACCGGTTACTGGTTAATTTTGTCATGGCTGTGCTCACCGGCACATTGTGGTATTCACAATTCTTCTTTTATGGACTGGGGCATGTTCGCATGGGAAAATACCAGTATAGCAGTTGGGCCATACATATGATCATGCTGGTCTTATTCAGTTCGGTAGCGGGATTGTTGTTGAAAGAATGGGTGAAATGCCGGCAGAAAACGATTGGTACACTTGTACTTGCCCTGGTTATATTGGTAATAGCGGTGCTTGCCTTAACATATGGAAATTACCTTGGAAGTTTGTAGTTCGTTGTTTGCTACTTTTGCCACTATTTACAAAATAAGTGAAAGAACCATTATTATATAAGGCGCCCATAGTGATCATTGGCGCAGGCGGTATTGTAAATGATGCCCACCTGCCGGCCTATCAATTGGCCGGGTTCGATGTGGCCGGTATTTACGATGTAGATAAAGAAAAGGCCCATGCCACTGCACAGAAATTCAATATACCCCTGGTGTTTGAAAGTATGGATGAGATCGTTCGGTTGAATTTGAAGCCCGTTGTATATGATGTAGCGGTGCCCGGTTCAGCCATGCAGCAGGTATTGGAAATGCTGCCGGCAGGGTCGGCCGTGCTGTTGCAAAAACCAATGGGTAATAATTATACAGAAGCAAAAGCAATACTGCAATATGCCCGCGATAAGCAACTGGTAGCAGCTGTAAACTTTCAGCTGCGGTATGCGCCTTTCATAAAAGCTGCCCGCAAATTGATACAACAGGGCGTACTGGGGCAATTGTGCGATATCGAGATCAACGTGAATGTATTTACCCCCTGGCACTTATGGACGTTCCTGTATGAATCGCCCCGCGTAGAGATCTTATATCACAGTATACATTACATCGACCTGGTACGGTCGTTCCTGGGCAACCCGGCCGGCGTATATGCCAAAACGGTGAAACATCCCGAAATGAGCCAACTGGCATCCGTACGCAGCAATATCATTATGGATTATGGCGATATGGTGAGGGCCAATATACTAACAAATCATTGCCATCAATTTGGTATGGAGCACCAGCAATCCTACGTAAAATTCGAAGGAACGCAAGGCGCCATTAAAATAAATATGGGACTGTTGATGAACTACCCGCATGGGGTGCCCGATTTGTTCCAGTACATGACCATGACCGGTAATGAACCGGGTACATGGAAAACACTGGCAGTAGAAGGAAGCTGGTTCCCGCATGCCTTTATAGGCAGTATGGAACAGGTGATGCAGGCAGCTGCCAACGTTATACCCAAAGCCGATAATTCGGTAGAAGATGGCATTTATACGATGGCTTGTGTGGAAGCGGCTTATCAATCGAGTGAGCGGGGAGGAGTGGCACTGAAAGACATCATGAGTTAATAAATACAGAATACATAATAGCACTAATCGATATCTAAACCGTACACTTTCTAAAATCACAAATATTCTAATGAAAGGCTTTCTTGTTTTGGTTGTAAGCGTTCTAACCCTCAGTACTACCTGGGCATCCGACAAACCTGCGGATAAGAACGTGACTATTATCACCGCGAATAATTCATCGAGGATAAAATATGGAACAGAAAAACTGGCAGTGGCCCTACGAACTGCTGGCTATAAAGTAGTGATCTCAGCAGAAGCTAAATTACCGGCTGTAGGCATGACCATCGTGGCAGGCAACTACAGCGATGCCCTCATTAAAAAAGCAGCTACTGCCTGGAAGCTTCAACCCGATACAACCGGCAAGGAAGGATTTTCAATAAAAGGCAATGCCAAAGCCATTATCATCGCCGGTACCGATGCGTCGGGTACATTATATGGTTGTATGGAACTGGCAGACCAGGTAACAAATCAAAAAGCGATCCCCGCCAGTCTTTCACTGACCGACAAACCCGAAATGGTGTTGCGCGGTACCTGTATTGGCGTTCAAAAACCTTATTATTTACCGGGAAGGACCGTGTATGAATATCCGTATACACCCGAAACCTTTCCCTGGTTATACGATAAAACCCTTTGGATCCAATACCTCGATTCATTGGTGATCAATCGCCTGAACTCGCTCTATTTATGGAACGGCCACCCCTTTGCCTCGCTGGTGCGTACAAAAGAGTATCCCTATGCAGTAGAAGTAGATGACGCCACCTTTAAGAAGAATGAAGAGCTGTTTGCGTTCCTGACAACCGAAGCTGACCGCCGAGGCATTTGGGTGATTCAGATGTTCTATAATATAATAGTATCAAAACCTTTTGCAGAAAAGCATAATATAAAAACGCAGGACCGTAACCGGCCTATTATTCCGTTGATATCAGATTATACCCGTAAATCAATAGCCGCTTTTGTAGCTAAATATCCCAACGTGGGTTTAATGGTTGCCCTGGGCGAAGCCATGGAAGGCGTGGGGCAGGACGATGTTGACTGGTTTGTAAAAACCATTATACCAGGTGTGCAGGACGGGTTAAAGATGTTAGGGAAGAAAGATGAGCCGCCGATCGTTTTGCGGGCACACGATACCGATGCACCGCGGGTAATGAAAGAAGCCTTACCCATTTACAAGAACCTGTATACCGAAGCAAAATTCAACGGCGAAGCGTTAACAACCTATGAGCCACGTGGACCCTGGGCCGAACTGCATCGCAGCCTTAGCCGCATTGGCACCGTACAAATAGAAAATGTACATATCCTGGCCAACCTGGAGCCTTTCCGTTATGGTTCGCCCGACTTTGTACAAAAAAGCGTGCAGGCCATGCACTCCATATATGAAGCCAATGGTTTGCATTTGTATCCACAGGCATCTTACTGGGACTGGCCATATACCGCCGATAAAACGACTCCCCGTACCATGGAAATAGAACGCGACTGGATCTGGTACAGAACCTGGGCGCGGTATGCATGGAAGAGCAACCGGAACCGCCAGAACGAAGTTGATTATTGGGCGGGCAGTCTGGCAACAAAATTCGGCTGCAACCTGAGTCAGGCAAAAAGTATAGTAGATGCATATGAAGAGTCCGGTGAAATTTCACCCAAAATATTACGGCGCTATGGCATAACCGATGGCAACCGGCAAACCATGACGCTGGGCATGCTGATGACCCAGTTGATAGATCCCAAACGGTTTGGTTTGTTTACGTTGCTGTATAATTCAGAAAGCCCGGAAGGGGAGATGATCATTGAATATGCAGAAAAGGAAGCCGGCAAACAACCGCATGTAGGCGAAACGCCCACGCAGATAGCCGATGAAATTATTGTGCATGGAAACAAAGCCGTAGCAGCCATTGAACAGGCCGCGCCATATATTACGGCTAACCGCGAAGAATTTAACCGGTTAAAGAATGATATGTATTGTTACCAGGCAATGGCAGAATTTTATGCCTGGAAAGCAAGAGCCGCGTTACAGGTATTAAAGTTCAAATATTCCAATAAAATAACTGATTTGGAACTGGCAGTTCCGATCCTGGAAAAAAGCGTGGCGTATTTTGCGGACCTGGCGGCGCGTACCGATACCACTTATTTGTATGCCAACAGTATGCAAACGCAGCAACGGAAAATACCGGTAAACGGAAAAGACACGAAGAATAAGACCTGGAAAGAATTGTTGCCCTATTATCAACGAGAGCTGCAAAACTTTAAACATCATATCGAGGTGTTGAAGAAGCAGGGCGCAGGCGCAGGTGTTGCCAGCATGAAACCATTAAAAAATGTTCCGGTACAAATACTCACAGAGAATATAAAAACATATACCGTACAAAAGAATGCCGTTGTATTCCCTGATCTTAGTGTGGTGATTAACGATGTTCCCACATTAATAACAGGATTACAAGGTATACATTACAGTCAGAGCCGTCAGATCGTAGAAGGCACCAGCTTACAATTTAAAACAGCAACACCGGTAAAACTATTAGTCGCTTACTTTGCAGAAAAAAACAGCGCCTATTTACCGGAACCAACGTTAGAGATAGACGCCAGTGCGAATGACTTCGGACAGGCAGAAGTGAAAGTGGCAAATGCGATGGCAATAGATGGATTCCCTGCAATAAACATACATACATTTTCGTTTCAGGGCGGAACACATACACTTACGTTAGGAAAGGGATCGTGCCTGTTATTAGGCTTTATCAATGATAACGATCCGCTGCCGGTTGTAGATGCCGGGCTGGGCGTAACTGAAAACGCCGGTGCGTTGGACTGGTTGTTCGAAAAATAACGATTGCTACCAGCGTACATAGAGATGGATTATTTGCATTAAATAATCATTATTGCATATTAAAAAAATGGCAAGTGAAAGAGCAGTTGCATTACAGTTATGCGAATAATTGTAACAATGCCAATTAAATACACTTGTTATTTACCGATTACGGGTATGCGTTTATGAAATAATAAGATGTTCCATCTTTTCAGGAATAAGTGACATTGTTTAGCACGGTGTGTAGCCGTTTCTTGTGGCCTGTAATGCAATATCCTGAAAAACACCACCCCCATCTCTTTATGCGTAGCTATGCACGTACTTGCTGTTCCTTGGTTAAAATTTGCTCCTCTCAATTGTTAAAACATAAATCTTAAACAACTGTTGTATGATTGGAAACCCGTCCTTGAAATGCCTGATGGCGTTTATTTTGCTACTTAACTGCACGTTCCTATTCGCGCAGGAAAGAGTTGTTACAGGGAAGATCAAAGACCCTAGCGGAAATCCGCTTCCCGGGGTCAATGTAAATGTGTGGGGCACCCGAATAAGTGTCACCGCCGATGTAACAGGCACTTTCCGCCTTCCGGTTCCTGGCGAAAATTCCGTTCTTGTATTCAGCTTTGTAGGCTTTTTACAAAAGGAACAAAAAGTAGGAACTGATTCTACATTTAACATTAGTATGACTTACGACAATGCCGACCTTGACCAGGTGGTAGTAGTAGGTTATGGTACATCAAAAAGAAGAGACCTTACCGGTTCCGTGTATTCGGTGAAACCCGGTCAGGTAACTGCAACACCTGTAGCCAATGCTGCTGAAGCATTGCAGGGTAGAATTCCCGGTTTGGATATCACCCGTACCAGTGGTTCGCCTGGTAGTGGTGTAAACATCCAGTTGCGTGGTAACCGTACGCTGAACGGTACCGGAAGTGGTCAATCCGGAACAACAAGTGCTCCGCTGATTATCATCGATGGATTCCAGGGCGGTAGCATTTCCGACCTGAACCCCAATGATATTGAGTCGATCGAGGTATTGAAAGACGCTTCTTCCACGGCCATTTATGGTTGGATGGGCGCCAACGGGGTTATTATTGTAACTACTAAAAGAGGTAAAGACCGGCCAAAAGTTTCCTATAATGGTTTTTATGGCGTAAACGGCTATGTAGCATATCCCAAGGTACGTATGGGGGATGAGTTTATACAGTTCAGAAGGGATGCTTTTAAGGGTGCAAACCCCAATGCAACAGACCCTACTAACGACCAACTAATGACTCCAGATGAGCTGGACGATTACAAGAATGACAGATGGATCGACTGGCTTGACCTGATCACCCGCAACGGTACCGAACAAAGTCACACTGCGTCTATTCAGTCAGGTGGCGACAAAACCAAGGTATTCTTTTCTACCGGTATTTTTAAAGAAGAGGGTATGCTGAGAGGTACCGACAATACGCGGTTCAATGCCCGGTTGAACTATGATCAGCGCATCAGCAATATGTTCAAAGCCGGCTTTATGACCCAGCTGACATACCAGAATAACAACAACCGTACTGATCCCATGTCGCAGGTGACCAGTATCTCTCCGTTTGGCCAGGTGTATGACAGCCTGGGAAATATTCGCCTGTACCCGGTTCTTGCTGATGATAAAACTGACCCTAAAAACAAAAGTGTTTTAAGTCCGTTGACCGATGAAAGACCTGGCGCTTACAAATGGAATACGATCAGAGGTAATATTATAGCTAATGCTTTCGTGGAGGTTACACCGATAACCGGATTAAGCATTAAAACCATGCTGGGTACAACCCTTGATTTCCAGAGAGAGGGTAAGTTTTATGATTCTGTTTCTCTGGCCAACTACAATGCTGGTCTGGGATCTACATCTGCTATTGGTACTGGTTTTACCCGTTTTTATAGCTGGGATAATATCGTTACTTATAACAAAAAGTTTGCAGATCATAACATTACCCTTACTGGTCTTACCAGCTATACCCGTTCAGACTATGACGAGGCTGGTGCAGGAGGACGATTCCAGACAGCGGTTACCTCAGCATTTTATAACCTGGATGGTAACTCAACTGCTAACAGGGTCACGACGTCTAAATATATCAAGACTACCACTTTTTCGTATGCAGGACGTTTGAACTATACGTTAAAAGGGAAATATCTGTTGCAAGCCTCGTTACGTGCAGATGGTGTATCACGTTTGGGTGACGATAACAAATGGGATTATTTTCCCTCTGCAGGTATAGGTTGGAACATTCACCAGGAAGAATTCATGAAAGATGTCTACTTTCTAAATAACTTTAAGATCAGGGCTACTTATGGTGTGGCAGGTAACGCGTCTGTATCACCATATGGAACACAAAGTATTTATTATCCTGTTAACTATATTATTGGTGCACAGCCAGTGCCTGCTGTATTCCAGGAGGCCAAGGCCAGTAACACCAGCCTGAAATGGGAAAAAACGGCAACAACAAATATCGGTGTTGACTTTGCTTTGCTGAAAAGCCGAATTTTTGGTACTGTGGATGTATACAAATCAAAAACCACTGGCATTCTGTTCCTACGTCCCGTTCCGCCTTCTTCGGGGTTGACCAGTGTTTGGCAGAATGTAGGAGAATCTGAGAACAAGGGTATTGAAGTGGCGCTTTCAACAGTTAACGTAAGCAGCCGTGATTTCAAGTGGACAACGACTTTCACCTTTACCAAAAGCAGTGAAAAGCTGACGAAACTCATCGATAATAAGTATGTTCTTGTTAATGGTGAAAAAGGTACATTAATGGCTGGGCGTCCCGTTAAATCATTTTATAACTATAATAAGCTAGGTATCTGGCAGGAAAACGAGAACAAGGATAATGTTAAATTTGGTACCTACACTTTTGTGCCAGGTGATATTAAAGTGGAAGATATGAACACCGATGGGGTGATTGATAATATAAATGACCGTGATTTTGCCGGCGCCGATGTGCCAAATTGGTTTGGTGGTTTACAAAGTACCTGGACCTACAAAGGCCTTGAGTTGGGCGTTTATATGTTTGCCCGTTATGGTCAGAACATCTATGCGGAATTCCTGGCAGGACGCTACAATGTTGGTGGTACAGGTAATGGTTTGGCAGGTATTGATTACTGGACGCCAAGCAATCCAACGAATGATTTCCCACAACCTCGTACCGGTCAGACTTTAGGAAGTGCCTCATATACTGGTTACCAAGCATTAAATATTGTTGATGGTTCATTCTTCAAAGTTAAAACGGTTACGTTGGCTTATACTTTACCTGTAACCATGACCAGAAAGGTGTTCTCTGAAAAGATCCGTTTGTATGCTACTGGTAACAATATATTCACTAAGGCCAAAAATAAATACCTGAAGAATTATGATCCTGAGAGAGGTGGTTCTGAAAATTCACCAATAACACGCCAGTTTGTGTTTGGTGCAAACATCGATTTCTAAAATAATTCTCAATTCCTAAATGATTATTACAAATGAAAAAGCTTAGAAATATATCCTACGTTGTAGCGGCTTTTGTAGTGACTACCGCTACTTCCTGTAAAAAGCAATTGGAAGAATATAATCCCACTGCCAGTACGGGTGAAACGTTGTTTAGTACGCCTGCCGGTTTTAGAAGTCTGGTAAATATGTCGTACCAGGATTTACATGAGTATTATGGCATTATTGACGGACTTTATATGTGTGAATCCGGTACCGATCTATGGTATAATTATGGCAAGAATGCTTCTGGAAACACCCTGACACAATATTTAGGTTTGTCTTCTGCACAGCCCCAGAATTCTTCTTTCTGGACTGCCTCCTACCGGGGAGTTAATTATTGTAATACGGGCATTAAGTTTATTGACAAGGCAGGTTTACCTGAATTAGAAAAACCCCAACGCCTGGCCGAATTGCGTTTTTTACGGGCATTGTATTATTATCACATCGTTGAGCAATATGGTAATGTGACGCTTGTTACAGCACCAGGTACGGATGGTGTGAATATGACCCCAACACGAAGCGATGTTGAAAAATTCTATGATCTGATGATCAGTGACCTGGAATATGCCAAAGATAATTTGCCGGTAAAATGGGTGGATGTAGAATACAGCCGCGCCTCCAAAAAATCGGCCATGGGTCTGTTGGCCAGGGTATTGCTCACAAGGGCTTATTATTCTACGGGCTCCGAGGCACAAGCCTGGTTCACCAAGGCAAAAGATGTGGCCGTTGAAGCGATCAATACGCAAGCTGCCTTAGGCGTTAGTTTGTATCAAAAATATTCTGAGATAGGTCCTTCCGTTTACGGATCAGCTGCTAACAGGGCCGCTAATAAAGAAGCCATGTTTTTATTGGCCTATAATGAAGCCAACAATACGTTGAATGCCTGGACAGGAAAAAATGGTAACCGTATATTTAAATGGATGTTATCCAGATATGTTGGCAAGCCAGGGATGTCGTCTTCTGTAATTGTAAATGCATATGGTGTTGCCGATGAGCCAGCCCTGATGCCTACCTGGCATCATCTCGATCTGTTCGAGGAAAGCAAGGATGCCCGTTACGCTGCCAACTTCCAGGAAGCATGGATGTCTAATGTGGCTTTTACCTGGACTTCAGCAAATATTAAAAATACAGCAGCTAATATTTCTTACGAAAAATTTACTGTACCAACAACCGCGACAATCCCTCTTGGAGATACGTGTTTGTTCTTTACTAAAAAAGACTGGGGCGGTAGAACAAGAGATGTCAGGTATCTGGTGGTTGACCGTAATGACCTTTATGATAATCCGGTTAAAGGAGCGGGAGCCAAAATCAAGAATGATGCATATGTTAATATCCATTTTCCTTCTTTCAAAAAATGGGTTAATGCAAACCGTACCTCCACCTCGAATCAGGACTTCGGCGATGCTATGATCATTCGCCTGGCCGAAATGTACCTGATAGCGGCAGAAGCAAGCGTTCAATTGAACAATCAAACCGATGCCGCTAAATATGTAAATGTGGTTAGGAAAAGAGCTGCGATACCCGGACAGGAAACTGCCATGGAAGTTGCACCTACTGACATGACAATACAATTTATTCTCGACGAACGTGGCCGTGAGTTTGGCGGTGAAATGCAACGTTGGTACGATCTGAAGCGCGTATTTCATAAACCGGAAGACTGGGTTGCCTATATTAAAAAGTATAATCCTGATATTGAATTGGTGCAAAACAATCACTGGGTACGTCCTATTCCGACAAATGAATTGACTGCCATTTTGAATACAGCCGAATATGGTCAGAATAAAGATTATCAATAGTAGATATTTCAAATAGTTACTTATCCTCTGAAGATGTATTCAGAACATCCGTACCCGGGAGCCACAAGCTTCCGGGCAGGATAAAAAAGTAAGCAACCCGTTCAACACACATAGCATTAATTTGATCTAGTAACTTCTAAGACATGGAAGAAAAAATCCCGCCGCGAGGCGGGATTTTTGTTTGTAGGGTGTTTTGCGGAGAGTCATTTACACACTTTTTGTCCAAAATGACACGCTTTTTTAGCAAAACTGCACAGTGTCAAAAATAATTTGGGTAATTGAAATGGATTATTGATTTTTATCAGGTAATTATTAACGATAGACCAGTAGTCGAAAAATTGTCCCAATGCAACCAAAGCTAAACCTTATCTGTATGATTGTTTTATGTCCGACCAATGCCATACTGGCAAAGGATAGTCCTTCTTCAATTAATAGGAACATCAATTCTCCTTCCTTTTTTTTCAACAATCAATAACAACGCAACCCAGCCATGTGCCCAACCGATCAGCTACCGGATAGGATATTACTTTTAATAGCAATTTTAAATAGCACCAGTTCAAATGATTTGTATGCGTAAAGCCTTATTAAACCTTTTTTTGTTTTGCCTTATTTTTTCAGCAAAAGCGCAACATAAGCTGCCTTCTCTTGATTACCAACCACAGTCTCCAACTACAGCTGCATTTACACGGTATGGAGACATACCAGTTGATCTAAGTACGGGAGTGCCATCCATCAGTATCCCGATTTATACCCTGAGTTCACATGGTATCAATTTGCCAATTTCTATTTCTTATCATGCTTCGGGAATAAAAGTGCAGGATGTTGCCAGTGCTGTGGGTTTGGGCTGGACTTTAAATGCAGGTGGCATAATAACCCGGTCGGTATTCGGACAGCCTGATGAACAACTTGATATAATTACTTCCGGACAGCCGGTAACCCACCGCCCGCCTTTTTCAACTACTGAAGAGTTTCGTCAGTTTTCTTATCGATATGGAAACCCCGAGGATTTTGCTTCGGATTTACATCATTTTTATTTAAATAAGGTTACCTACGATTATTATTCCGATCGGTATTATTATAATCTGGGTAATGGAGAGAGTGGCATTTTCAGAAGGGATTTTCAAAATGATACCATACGACTTATTCCATATAAGCCCACAAAAGTTAAGTTTTACTGGAAAAATGGTGTGGTTAGTCATGAAAACCTAATGATATCAATGACGGCGGTGGATGGCAATATTTATCATTTTAAAAGAAATAGGTTTGATCTCTGGCATTTGGATAGAATAGTAAATAGTTCTTACACGGATTCTGTTCAATTTTACACACATTATGAAGAGGCGCAAGCCTGGAGCTATAATGATGGATCTAAGTTTGGCGTTTACAGAAATTCCGTTTATGAAAGAACGGAGCCGTATGTACGGGATGCATCACCTGGCAATCCATGTTGGCAGACTTTGGAGATAGGGGGAGTGAACCGTAGCGATAGAGTAGCCGATTATAACAATGTAATTGATGAGATCTTAGTTATTGATAGTATTGTAGCTTCAAATGGAGTAATTCGCTTCTCTTATGTACAAGACAGATCAGATGGTCCCCCATCCCTAGGACTTAAATCACGATTAACAAATGTGCAGGTATATAGTAAACCTGAAGGCATATTGATAAAAAATGTAAACTTTTTTAATTCTATTAGATCAGATGGCGATATATTAAGCAAACGATTGTTTTTGGATAGTGTACAAATTGGGGCAAGCAGGGAGGAAAAATATGCTTTTAAGTATAATCCGATGCCTCTTCCCCTTTATCCTGTATTGGCTGATTTTAATGGCAATCCGGCTGAGACCATATTTAATGAAGATTTTTGGGGGTATTATAACGGCCATTGGAGCAATTCATTACTTAGTACACAATTCACCAATGCTGCAGGTGCCGGAAACCGTTTCCCGGATGAAAATTATGCAAAGGCTGGTATCCTGGAAGAAATTAATTATCCAACAGGCGGT
Organism: uncultured Niastella sp.; assembly: GCA_966212235.1. Taxonomy (GTDB): domain Bacteria; phylum Bacteroidota; class Bacteroidia; order Chitinophagales; family Chitinophagaceae; genus Niastella. Next base: position 137,939 of record CBIHPP010000012.1, read on the forward strand.
AAAACAGTTTTTGAATTTGAATCAAACAGGGTATCCACCGATTTTTATGGATATGGGTTTGATCAATCAGAAATACCGGCCGATGGAAAAATTGGCGGGCTTCGGGTAAAAAAAATAGCTACTTACCCTTACGGGGGCGCAACCCCTCAGGTTAAACAATATGAATATACCTGCAATTTGCCGGCTGTTTATGGGTATATGTGGTATGACATGTTTGTTTACTACCAGCAAGTGTTCCATACCTTCACCCCAAAAGATTTTAATGGCAATTGGTGTCAATTTTATTATCATAATTATTCACAGCATAATGTAGCTGTGGCAAAGCCTTTCGGGCGTGTTATCGGTACCAGCCGCGCTCCTTTAGTGTATGACGAGGTAACAGAATACGTAGGAAATGGCAATTCAAACATAGGTAAAACAATATATTATTATTATTTGCCTGATCAGGGCGAAGATTATAATTCTGACCCACGGTTTCAAGGACCTTACCCATATGATAGAGGTAATTATGCCCCGACTTTATTAAAAAAAGAAGAATATAAAAATGAAAATGGCCAATATAAGATTGTTCGGAAAACAGAAACCTTAACTAATGTTGTGAAACAGAAAACATTTATTACCGGTTTTAACCTGGAGTCAGATTTAATTTTCAATAGTTTGAACGGGAACGATCCTTTCGACTATTATAACATGGGTCTTCATTACGACTTTATTGGAACTTTGTATTATAAAGAAAATAAAGGATATACCGATCTTATAGTACCGTACGAAACAAGCGTATGTGAATATGTGGATGGAAATCAATACCTGAAAACTACTACCAAATATGAGTATAATGATTACTGTCAGCAAATTTCCGCCATTACCACTACCAGCAAAGGAGATGTACTTACTACAAAATATAAATACCCGGTAGATTATTCTTCGCAGGCTCCTTACAACACCATGGTTGAAAGAAATAATATTTCGCCGGTTATTGAGCAATCTTCTTATAAAAATAATACTAACTTTTTGCAATCAACAAAAACCAATTATGATTATTGGGACCGGGCGTCTGCAAACTGGGGATATAATGGAGACAATTTTTTGATAGTACCCAAAACTGTGGAAACCAGGAAAGGGGGAAACGCTGCTGAAACAAGGTTACAGTATTATTTGTATGATGAAAATGGAAATCCGCGTTATGTAGCAAAAGAAAATGATGTACGTCAATTGTATATATGGGCATATAATAAAACATATCCAATTGCACAAGTGCTTAATGTACCAGAAGTACAGCGCTCAACAGTATCGTATACCTCTTTTGAGGATAATAATTCCGGTGGCTGGGCATTATTCGGAAGCGTGCAGTATGTAGACGATAATTCAGTTCCTACCGGGAAAAGATGTCTTGCATTAAACCCCGTTGGATTATCCAAGGGAATTTCCAACTCTACCGCCTATATACTTTCATATTGGTACAAAGCCGGCAGTACAGTCAATGTTTCAGGCAATTCGACTATTCTTACATCATCTGTACCCAAAAATGGTTGGATATATGTAAAAAGAAAGATAACCGGAACAAGCGATCTATACATTTCCGGCAGCGGATATATTGATGAAGTACGCTTATATCCCGAATCTGCACAAATGACCACCTATGCGTATGAGCCATTGATAGGAGTGACTGCACAATGTGATGTGAACGATAGGATCACATATTACTCGTATGATGCTTCGGGTCGTTTAACCCTTATAAAAGATGATGATGGAAATATATTGAAGAAAATCTGTTATAACTACCAGGGCCAGGTAGAAAATTGCGGGGTAAATGTAACACCACAGTGGATTACTACCGGCGCTACACGTTGCAAACCCTGCCCTGTCAATAGCAATTATATTACGAATATCCTGCAGCAGGAGGAGCGGGATAATAATAGTAACAGCGATTCTTACGGGATTACTCGTTGGGTAGATACAGATATTCCCGGCAATTGTTTCAGCCCCCCCGATTGGCGAAATACGGCAAATACACGATGTGTAATTGTCGGTGGCCAGATTACCGGCGAGCAGGAACAGGAAAAATTAGATGTAAATCCCTGTAGCAACTACTTTGGCGAACTCCGGTGGGTAAGCGTAGGAATGAATACGGCAGCTTGTGTACCTCCCGCCGTATTCAACAGCCTGGATGTAAGCGGTAATTATTATTCACAGAATTGTTCCTCAACCCAACTTGGGTTACCTTACTATGTAAGTATGCCGGATGGGAGTTTTACTTCTACATCAAGTATCCCAGATGCTACAAATCTTGCCAGGCAGGAGGCGCAACGTAGAGCCAATGTTTCAGGAGGTTGTACCACTATTTATGTAAGACTTGTGAAAGAAAATGAAATATTCACTGATGTAGGAGCCGCTGCCGATTTTTATTTCAGGTTTTATTCGGATGCAGCGGGTACAGTAAGAACTACGCTGCCTGCAGACGTTGTTATTAATTGGCGAATGCATTTTTATTGGACTTATAATGGTGGCCCTCCGACTGGTGAGGATTATAATATTATTGAAATTATTAGAGCAGATGCCGGAATGGATGAGGTAAGCTTAAAGGATGTTGAGACTTTGAATTGCCGATATGGGGGTGATTGCGTTCATTTTGAACCAACTTTGAGTGGTGGCCGATATGTAATGATACCATAACCCATTAAACCGAAACCTATATGCTTTTTAGATCGATCATAAAATCAGGCCTGATGATGCTATGCGCATTGCTAGCTATCTTATCCTTGCATGCACAGGATGCAACACCTAAAACGTATGATCCTTATCCTGCTAATTTACCGGTCAACTACATACGTACCTGGGATGCGTTGTCGCCGGTTACAGATCCCAATCAGTTGGTAACAAAACCACGTAAAGAAGCGGTGCAAACGACTTCCTATGCCGATGGTTTAGGCCGGCCATTGCAAACGGTGGTAAGGCAGGGGGCTTTAAAAAGCGGGGGAACACCTGCCGACCTGGTGTCTGCCAAAGTATATGATGAATACGGGCGGGAAGTACGTACTTATCTTCCCTTTGTATCATCAGGAACCCAGGGCGCTATCAAATTCGATCCATTTCAGCAGCAGCAAAATTTCTATAGTGATAATAATGTCAATAGTCCCATAAAAGGGCAGGGCGAAACGTTTTATTATGGAAAAACGGAGTATGAACCATCGCCATTAAACCGGGTAGAAAGAACATATGCACCTGGTAACAGCTGGGTGAACCAGGGAAAGGGGCTTCAGGTAAAATACCTGATCAATACGCTGGCTGATGAAGTGCGCGTATGGAATGTAGCTGATGTAGCCAATAGCTTTGGCGCCTATAGCACACCTTCCGGGAGTGCCGGAATATATGGAGCCGATATCTTATTTAAAACGATTACAATTGATGAGCGGGGTAACCAGGTTGTAGAATTCAAGACAAAAGAAGGCCTGGTAATTCTGAAAAAGGTCCAGGTCAATGCAACCACATTTGATAATGGCAGCGGCAGCGGACATACCAACTGGATATGTACCTATTATCTCTATGATGATTATAACCAGCTGCGAGCAGTAATACAACCAAAGGGTGTTGATCTATTGAGGCAAAATAACTGGGATTTTGCGGCGCTGAATGGCGATATTCTTGAGGAACAATGTTTCCGGTATGAATATGACCATCGTGACCGGATGATCATGAAAAAAGTACCGGGTGCCGGTGCGGTGCAAATGGTGTATGATACACGTGACCGGCTGGTGATGACCCAGGATGCGAATATGGCCAATCCTTCGAAAATGCAATGGTTGGTTACAAAATATGATGACCTGAACCGGCCGGTAACTACGTATTTAATAACCGACCCGGCTAAATATATAGATGCCGCTTATCATAGGGACCAGGCAAAGCTCAGCACATCGTATCCCAATGTTGCTGCTTATACAAACGAGTTGTTGACAGAAACACACTATGATAACTATGATGGTATTCCATCGGGGTTAACAGGATCGCTTAACGGCAGCGGCTACACAACTTATCTGAATGCGGCAGCCGATGAGTTTCCAGATGCGGTAACACCGGCAGGATCCGTTATCGGTCTTGTTACCTGGACAAAAGTGAAGGTACTGGGAGAGAACAAATACATTACATCCTGCAATATTTATGACGAAAAGAAAAGAGTCATCCAGGTACAGGTTAATAATTATACAGGGGCCATGGATATTGTTACCAACCAGTATAGTTTTTCCGGACAGTTGTTGCGGAGTCATTTAAAACACCAGAAGGGAATTCCGAATGCACAAAGCTATGAACTGGCTACAAAGAACAAATACGATGTGCTGGGAAGAATTGAAACCGTTGAAAAGAACCTGAACGGCAGTGGCTGGAAACAAATTTCGGACATGACCTACGATGTGCTTGGACAGGTAAAAACCAAAACGCTATCACCCGGCTTTAATAATACTCCCGGACTGGAATTGCTTGAATACGATTATAACATCCGTGGCTGGATGTTAGGTGCCAATCGTGAGTATGCAAAGGATCCAATGGGCGCAGGTCACTTTTTTGGGTTTGATTTAGGGTACGATAAACAGACTATTGCTTCTTTAGGGACTTATGGAGCTGCGCAGTTTAATGGCAACATTGCCGGAACTGTTTGGAAAAGCAAAGGTGATGGACAGGTAAGAAAATACGATTTTACCTATGACCCGGTAAACCGGTTGACAGGAGCAGATTTTAATCAATATAACACCGGCTTTAATAGAACAGCAGGCATTGACTTTTCCGTGTCCAATCTTACTTATGATCCTAATGGAAATATTCTTACCCAAACTCAAAAGGGATTGAAGGTGACCGGCAGTGATTTTATAGATCAGTTAACATATAAATACAATAAGGGCGATAACTCCAACCGGTTGATGAATGTAATAGATGGAAATAATGATACACAAACAAAACTGGGTGACTTCCGGTCATCGCAGAAGTATATCAATGACCTGGGCGGAACTAAAATGGCCACTGCCGTCGATTATGACTATGATGCAAATGGTAACCTGATTTTTGACAAGAACAAGGATATTACTTCCATCACTTACAATCACCTGAATCTACCTCAAGCCATCACGATAGCTAATAAAGGCAGTATAGAATATGTGTATGATGCAAGCGGGACAAAATTAAAGAAAGTAGTACATGAAACGGGTAGGCCTGATAAAACCACGTTATATCTGTTTGGTATCTATGAAGATGATGTATTGCAGTTTTTGCCACAGGAAGAAGGCCGGATAAGGCCGTTACGGGATGCCAATGGCGCCATCACCACTTTTACCTGGGATTACTTTGTAAAAGATCATTTGGGTAATGTGCGCATGGTACTGAGCGAAGAACAGAAAACAGATATCTACCAGGCGGGGATGGAAGATGCCAATCGTAGTTTTGAAGTGGATCTGTTTGGATCAAAGATCAATACCACGGTTGCAGATAAACCAACGATACCATCTCCGGGTTTTGACAGTGATAATGCCAATCAGAAAGTAAGTAAATTGAACGGCTCCACAGCAGAAGGCAGGGTAGGTCCGGGAGTTATCCTGAAGGTAATGGCCGGCGATAAAATAAAAGCGAAGACGTATACCTGGTATAAATCCTCAGGAATGGATAATACTACCGATCCGGGATTAAACGCCATCATTGAAAATATTTTAAGTCAGCTGGTGCCTGGCATGTCGGCCGCTGCCAAAGGAACTGCAGGAGCGCAGGTGACCAACGGGATACTGACACCCGGCATGAATAGCTTTTTAGGAACGCAAGCGCCGGTAGCCGGAGCCCCAAAGGCATATTTAAACTGGGTGTTGTTGGATGAAGAACAGTTTAAAAAAGTGGATGTCAGTTGCGGGGTAATACCCGTACCAGTGATCAATGCCGGACAGGAAAAGCAGTTGCTACAAGCCAACAACGGCAACGAAATTGAAATGACGAAGAATGGATACCTTTATGTGTTTGTAAGCAATGAAAGCAGGGGAGATGTATATTTTGATGATATTAGGGTGGAGCATATCCGGGGTTCATTGTTAGAGGAGACACATTATTATCCATTTGGATTGACGATGGCGGGGATAAGTTCGAAGGCTGTATCATTCAATTCTATTGAAAATAAATACAAATTCAACAACGGTACGGAATTAAATACGAGTTTTGATGTTAACCTGTATGAAACAAATTTTAGAAGTCTTGATCCGCAAATTGGGCGATTTTGGCAATCTGATCCTTATGCTAATATTTCCCCAGAATTATCTCCATATAATTACGCTAATAACAATCCTATTTCGAGGAATGATCCTTTAGGATTAAAAGATACGTTAGTTAATGGCCAACAAGTTCAGCGAGATAAAGATCTCGAAACGGTTACAGTGACGGGAAAAAGAAGTATGAATGTGCCTAGTGCGTTTTTGCCTTACATAAGTTTTCGCAATGGTAGGTCTTACTCCGTAGCATCAATGAATGATTGGCCACTTTCGTTTAGTAAGGATAGGAGCAATGATATGACTGATAGTTGGTTTCATGGTTTAGGGGCGGAGAATAGAGTTTATTTGCCACATCACCCAGTAACTAAGAGGTTAAAAAATATGCAAAGGATTTGTATGGCCAGAGCATATTTTTATAAAAAATACATTTCTAATTATCAAAATGGTATTTCATTAAAAGGTGCCAGTGTTACAAATTATTCAGGCACTTTTGGGTTGTTTGGAATGATAAGTGCCGGAACTGATATAGTTGAGCAATATGTAGGCAGTATCGATATTGATATTCATGTTGATGAAAAGGGTGAGAACTTACTTTTTATGGTTTCAAATAGTTTGGGGAGAAGATCAGCATGGTATCATATGGCAAGTGATATAGAAAGAGCGCCTAATGGGCGCACTCCTACTGGAAATATCAATCAAATTTATATTTGGAAAGAACCTATAACGTCTGGTGGGTTTGAAGAGGCAATTGGAGCAAACTATAATCCTGTTAAGCATAATGATATAATTGACTGGTAAATGATAAATAAAAAAAACACCGCGCTACTTATCGTGTTTATAATTTTATTTTATTCATGTGGAGACATTTTTGCAACCCGTAATAAGATTACTGGAAATTATTATCTGTTTGAAGAAGATGCAAGTTCAGATTTTAGTATTCGATATAAATTAAAATCAGGTGATTATATTGGGCGCGTACCTGCAAAAATCATCGAATATGGGTACAAGGATAGCGTTTTGGCTGCTAAGTGTATTCAATACGGCAGAATCAAATTTTATGTACTGAATATGAAATCCGATTTTGAATTTGCGGATGAAAAGGATTACTTGATTGATACTTTTTCTAACGAAGTTGAGTTTGCCAAAAGATGGGCTAACATAAAATTAAAAAAAGTATTATAAAGAGATATGTAAAGAAAGTATAGGGTGAAAAGGAAGGGCATTGTTCTAATTAGATCTCAATTTGGGCAATTGTAATCCTATATTAATCCTCGGCCAGTGCTCCCAACAAAAAACGCTCGCAGATATTATCAAGGGGCGTTTGTTTAGGTGTTTTTTGAGTTACCATCAAGTGCCAAGAATATAACCAATGAAGTTTGCAAGCCTGCAGGGGCAAGATCTTTTAAAAAATCAGAGAATATAGAGTTACTCTTACACACTTATTGCCCGAAATGACAAACCTATTGCCAAATCAACGCGTGTGTCAAAAACATTTTGGCAAGTTGAAAAAGATTATTGATTTTTATCAAGTAATTGTATTGAATCCTGTAGCGTGTAGCGCTGCGGTTTAGCCATTAATACACTATTTCGAATACCTATCCCGATGCAACCAAAACTTAACCTGATCCCTGTTTTTGATGTGCGCCTGTCTCAGGCGGAACCTACTCGACAATGTTATTGTGCATTTGTTAGCCTCATATTCACATGCACCACTTTTTTTCGAAGAACAATAACATGATTACCACATAAAATAGCTGTTAACACCTCAATAAGATCGTTCCTTCTTGTCAACAGGTACCGCTTGCCCATGCATGTAGTCTTGTGTAGATTATGACTTTCAATATAGCACCAGTTCAAATGATTCGTATGCGTAAAACCTTATTAAGCCTTTTATTGTTGTGTCTCGTTAATTGTTCAAATGCACAGCTAAAATTGCCTGCATTTAATTATATCCCGCAGGCGCCGACCACAGCTGCTTTCACCAGGTATGGAGAAATACCGGTTGATTTAAGTACGGGGGTAGCTGCCATTAGTATTCCGATTTACACAATGAGTGAACATGGTATTAATATACCCATTTCTATTTCTTATCATGCTTCTGGCATAAAAGTAAGTGATGTAGCAAGTGCAGTCGGTTTAGGCTGGACGTTAAATGCAGGTGGTACAATAACGCGAAGTGTTTTTGGGTGGAGAGATGAACTGGTCGATGACGGAATTATTCCGCTACCACAATGGAAATCTGCAGAAGAATTTGAAGATTCAAATTATGTACATGAAATGAGAGATCCGTATGTTTGGTGGCAACAATTATACTATGGAACTCTATTTAGTTGCGATTTTTATTCCGATCGGTTCTATTACAATCTGAGTAATGGGGAAAGCGGCATATTCAGAAAGGATTTTGCTACGCGTGATTTTAAAACGATACCTTATAAACCTATTAAGATACGCTTAATTAATCTGGGACCGAATCAAGGAAGAAAGATTGAAATGATAACTGCTGATGGGACCCGGTATATTTTTCGTTGGAATCTCTTTGATTACTGGTCTCCGGAAAAGATCATTAATAGTTCCAATACAGACTCGGTTGTCTTTTATTCCCATGTTGAATATGTCAGGAATAATAGCTTTAGTAGTACGGAGGTATATGGGTCGTATAAAAATAACCTTAATGTAAGGACGGAACCTGTGATAGAACATAAACCGAGCCCTTGTTGGGAAGAAATAACAATCAGGGAAAAAAATTATTCAGAAGGTGTTCTACAGAACGGGACGAGTCAATATGATGAGATACCTTTAATTGATAGTATTGTTGGTACAAACACGGTGATCAGGTTTAATTATGCACAAGACCGTGAAGACGCTACTTATGCTTATAATGCCCGGCTTACCAATATTCAGGTGCTTAACAAACTATCCGGTGACTTGATAAAGAACATTAATTTTTCCCACACTTATTCAGGGAGTACTATTTCAATTCCAGGTTATCCTTATTCATCTAGCCGTCGGCTTATGTTAGCTGGTATGCAGACCGGCGCCAACGGCGAAGAAAAACATGCCTTTAGGTATAACGCTCAAGAGTTGCCAAATTATCACGGTGGCAGTCAAAGCACACCTAGTTATAGTCAGGACTTATGGGGATATAACGGACGTGCTAGCACTTCATTATTGTTTGCTGATTTTTCTCCAGGCGGTAATAACGGTCTGTTCCCTGATGAAGAACTTACAAAAGCCTGTATTCTTGAAGAGATAAAATACCCGACTGGTGGAAAAACGATTTTTGAATATGAGAGTCATCGTGTTCCTGTTGCATTTTATGGACCTGGCTTTTCTCCAATTGCTATACCGGCAGATGGAAAAGTAGGAGGGCTTAGAATAAAAAAGGTCAGCAGCTTTGCGTATGAGGGGGCCGTACCACAGATTAAGTCATATGAATACCAGTGTACGCTGAACCAAAGTTACGGAAACCTGGATTGGTATAAATTTGCGTACACGCAGCGAACTTTTAATTATTATAATGCTAATCTCGCCTTTGAAGAATGCGGAACTATTGGTGGAAATCCTTCCTCTGGTATTTCAAGCGTAAACATCTGTACTTCCAATCCGATGGGGCGCATTATTGGCGGACCACAGGCTCCGGTATATTATTCAAAAGTAACAGAATATAACGGGGTGCCTGGTAATAACGCAGGGAAAGTGGTTTACTATTATACAGAAGTTGATGGTATGTGGAGCGATGAATCGATTGACCCCCGCTTTGAAGGTCCGTGGCGTATTGATGTCGGGAGTTATACACCCCCGCTTGATAAAAAGGAGGAATATAAATTTGAAAACGGACAGTATAAGCTGGTTCGAAAAACTGAAACATCATATACTTCGATACAGAATACTGAGTTTATAACCGGGCTTAACCTGGCTTCCGATCTGGAATTTCTGAATTTAACTCCAGACAAACCTAATTCCTATGCTTTTAGCCATTACAATAATTATCTACACGAGTATCTGGGTGAAACACTTCACTATAGTGATTGTATTGCAAAACCTGAACTTAAATTACCATGGAAAGCGAATGAGTATGATTATATAGACGCCAATAATTACGTATTAACCTCTACGGAGTATTCCTATAATAACTATGGTCAGCAAATAGCTGCTACTACAACCACCAGTAAAGGAGACGCTATAACAACGAAATTCACTTATCCGGTAGATTATCCTGGTCAGGCGCCTTATAACACTATGGTGGACAGAAATAATATTTCCCCTGTTATTGAACAGTCTACTTATAAAAATGCAACAGGTTTTTTACAATCAACAAAAACCAATTATAATTACTGGAATTATTCGACCCAGACTTGGGGAAATGGTATCAGCAACCAGATATTGCCTCAAACAGTTGAAACAAAGAAAGGAACCTATTTAGCAGAGCCGAGGCTGCAGTATTTTTCGTACGACGACAAAGGCAATCCATTGTATGTGGCCAAAGAGAATGATATCCGCCAATTGTATTTGTGGTCATATAATAAAACGTATCCGGTTGCGCAGATTGTAAACGTACCGGAATCAGAACGTTCCTACGTTGCATATTCTTCGTTTGAAGAGGGTAATACCGGGAATTGGATTTTAACCGGCAGCAAAAATATAATAGGCAGTCAGTTTGTTCCAACTGGCAGTATGGTCTTTTTGTTGGGCAACAATGAATTATCCCGGCCTGTATCACCCACAACTACGTATATACTTTCTTATTGGTATAGAGACGGGCATGTGGTTAATGTTTCTGGAAATCCAACTGTTCTTACCTCATCTGCACCCAAAAATGGCTGGATATATGTAAAAAGGAAAATAACTGGAGCGAGTACTGTTTCCATTACCGGATTTGGACAAATTGATGAGGTGCGTTTATATCCCGAATCAGCCCAGATGACCACGTTTGCTTATTGGCCGATGGTAGGCTTGACGGCACAGTGTGATGTAAACGACAGGATCACATATTATACCTATGATGGATCGGGCAGGTTAATTTTGGTAAAAGATGATAATGGGAATGTGCTGAAGAAGATCTGCTATAATTTCCAGGGTCAGCCTGATGCTTGTGGCGAAACGGCTACACCGCTATGGCAGCCTACCGGGCCTACCCGTTGCAAACCCTGTCCGCAGAACAGCAATTATATTACCAATATAACGCAGCAGGAAGAGAGGGATAATAATCCCAACAGTGAAACGTATGGAAATGCCCGCTGGGTTGACTTGTTGGGCAGTTGTACTGTTCCGGCCGACTGGCAAAATACAGCAAATACCCGTTGTGTAACTATAAACAATCAGAATACCGGTGAACAACAACGGGAGCAAACCGATGTAAACCCATGTAGCAGTACCTATGGGCAAACACGTTGGGTAAGCGCAGGAACAAATACCACCGCCTGTCCTTTACCGCCAGCTTTTAGAAGTTTACCTATAAATAAAAACTATTATAAACAGGATTGCGGTGCCCAGCAAAATCCATTACCCTATCCTGTAAGTTTACCAGAAGGCGCCTTTACATCTCCGAATAATCCGGCTGAGGCAAATGCACTTGCTGAGCAGGAAGCGCAGCGATTGGCCAATGCGAATGGTGGATGTTTTACTGCATATGTTAAGGCAGTGACAATGTTACAGAGTGATCCGACGAATTACCAGCAGTATAGTGAAACCACTTTCTATTTTTATTCAGATGCTGCAGGAACAATTCCGCTAACATTACCAAAAGAGATTAACATAAATTATACAAATCATGATTGGTGGACGGTGGATGGTGTTCCTGAAAGTGAAACATATACCCCCGGTTATTTTGTACCAGGTGGTGTTGGTTATACATCTACTGCCACAACATATGAATCGAAATTTTGCCCAGACGATTCACGATGCTGGCATCAGGAAGTAATTATTCAACCGGGTCGTTATATAATAATACCATAATTCATTAAACCGAATTCTATGCTTCTTAGTTCAATTAAATCAGGCCTGGTATTATTATGCGCATTGCCAGTTACCTTTTCATTATACGCGCAGGATGCTACGCCCAAAACGTATGATCCTTACCCGGCCAATTTGCCGGTTAACTACATACGTACCTGGGATGCATTGTCGCCGGTTACAGATCCCAATCAATTGATGACAAAACCGCGTAAAGAAGCAGTGCAAACGACTTCATATGCCGATGGGTTAGGCCGCCCATTACAAACGGTAGTAAGACATGGGGCTTTAAAAAGCGGTGGAGCCCCCGCCGACCTGGTGTCTGCTAAAGTGTATGATGAATACGGGCGTGAAGTACGTACTTATCTTCCCTTTGTATCATCAGGGACTCAGGGCGCTATCAAATTCGATCCATTTCAACAACAGCAAAATTTCTATAGTGATAACAATGGCAATAGTCCTATAAAAGGTCAGGGTGAAACGTTTTATTATGGGAAAACAGAATACGAACCCTCGCCATTAAACCGGGTAGAAAGAACTTATGCGCCCGGCAATAGCTGGGTGAACCAGGGAAAGGGTGTTCAGGTAAAATATCTGATCAATACCCTGACTGATGAAGTGCGCATATGGAATGTAGCTGATGTGGCCAATAGTTTTGGCGCCTATAGCACGACTTCCGGGAGTGCTGGAATATATGGAGCCGGTATATTATTTAAAACGATTACAATTGATGAGCGGGGTAACCAGGTTGTAGAATTCAAGACAAAAGAAGGGTTGGTAATTCTAAAAAAAGTACAGGTCAATGCAACTACATTTGATAATGGCAGCGGCAGCGGACATGCCAACTGGTTATGCACCTATTATCTCTATGATGATTATAACCAACTGCGGGCGGTAATACAACCAAAGGGTGTTGACTTGTTAAATCAGAATGGTTGGAATTTGACGACGCCACTTGGCGGTGATATCCTGAATGAACAATGTTTCCGGTATGAATATGACCAACGCGACCGGATGATCATGAAAAAAGTACCAGGCGCCGGTGCTGCGCAAATGGTGTATGATGCAAGAGATAGACTGATAATGACCCAGGATGCAAATATGGCCAATCCTTCGAAAATGCAATGGCTGGTTACAAAATATGATGACCTGAACCGGCCGGTAACTACGTATCTAATAACCGACCCGACTTATTATAATAATGCCGTTTATCATAGGGACCAGGCAAAGCTCAGCACATCGTATCCCAATGTTGCTGCTTATACAAACGAGTTGTTGACAGAAACACACTATGATAACTATGATGGTATTCCATCGGGGTTAACAGGATCGCTTAACGGCAGCGGCTACACAACTTATCTGAATGCGGCAGCCGATGAGTTTCCAGATGCGGTAACACCGGCAGGATCCGTTATCGGTCTTGTTACCTGGACAAAAGTGAAGGTACTGGGAGAGAACAAATACATTACATCCTGCAATATTTATGACGAAAAGAAAAGAGTCATCCAGGTACAGGTTAATAATTATACAGGGGCCATGGATATTGTTACCAACCAGTATAGTTTTTCCGGACAGTTGTTGCGGAGTCATTTAAAACACCAGAAGGGAATTCCGAATGCACAAAGCTATGAACTGGCTACAAAGAACAAATACGATGTGCTGGGAAGAATTGAAACCGTTGAAAAGAACCTGAACGGCAGTGGCTGGAAACAAATTTCGGACATGACCTACGATGTGCTTGGACAGGTAAAAACCAAAACGCTATCACCCGGCTTTAATAATACTCCCGGACTGGAATTGCTTGAATACGATTATAACATCCGTGGCTGGATGTTAGGTGCCAATCGTGAGTATGCAAAGGATCCAATGGGCGCAGGTCACTTTTTTGGGTTTGATTTAGGGTACGATAAACAGACTATTGCTTCTTTAGGGACTTATGGAGCTGCGCAATTTAATGGCAACATTGCCGGAACTGTTTGGAAAAGCAAAGGCGATGGACAGGTGAGAAAATACGATTTTACCTATGATCCTGTAAACCGGTTGACGGGAGCAGATTTTAATCAATATAACACTGGCTTTAATAAAACAGCAGGTATTGACTTTTCCGTATCCAATCTTATCTATGATCTTAATGGCAATATCCTTTCCCAAACCCAAAAGGGATTGAAGGTGACCGGTAGTGATTTTATAGATCAGTTAACCTATAAATACAATAAGGGTGATAACTCCAACCGGTTGATGAATGTAATAGATGGAAATAATGATACACAAACAAAGCTGGGTGACTTCCGGTCATCGCAGAAATATATCAATGACCTGGGCGGAACTAAAACGGCCACTGCCGTTGATTATGACTATGATGCAAATGGTAACCTGATTTTTGATAAAAACAAGGATATCACGTCCATCACATATAATCACCTGAATCTGCCGCAAGTTATCACGATCCGGGATAACAAAGGCAGTATAGAATATGTATACGATGCAAGCGGGACTAAATTAAAGAAGATAGTTCATGAAACTGATAAACCTGATAAAACCACATTGTACCTGTTTGGTATTTATGAAGGCGATATATTACAGTTTCTGCCGCAGGAAGAAGGCCGGATACGGCCGTTACGAGATACTGGTGGGGTTATCACTTCATATGCGTGGGATTACTTTGTAAAAGACCATTTGGGTAATGTGCGCATGGTGTTGAGCGAAGAACAGAAAACAGATATCTACCAGGCGGGTATGGAAGATGCCAAACGTAGTTTTGAGGTAGAACTGTTTGGGTCAAAAATCAATACTACGGTTGCAGATAAACCAAAGATACCATCTCCGGGTTTTGACAGTGATAATGCCAATCAGAAAGTAAGTAAATTGAACGGTTCTACAGCAGAAGGTAGGGTAGGTCCGGGAGTTATTCTGAAGGTAATGGCCGGCGATAAAATAAAAGCAAAGACGTATGCCTGGTACAAATCCTCAGGAATGGATAACAGTACCGATCCGGGATTAAACGCTATCATCGAAAATATTTTGGGGCAGTTGGTATCCGGCGTGTCTGCTGCTGCCAAAGGCGCTGCAGCATCACAGGTAACTAATGGAATACTAACTCCTGGCATGTATAGCTTTTTAGGAACGCAAGCCCCGGCCCCCGGAGCACCAAAAGCATATTTAAACTGGGTGTTACTGGATGAAGAGCAGTTTAAAAAAGTAGATGTCAGTTGCGGAGTGGTACCGGTCCCAGTGATCAATGTCGGACAGGAAAAGCAACTGCTACAAGCCAACAATGGCAACGAAATTGAAATGACAAAGAATGGATATCTTTATGTGTTTGTAAGCAATGAGAGTAAGGGTGATGTATATTTTGATGATATCCGTGTAGAACATATAAAGGGACCATTACTGGAAGAAACGCATTATTATCCGTTTGGATTAACGATGGCGGGGATAAGTTCGAAGGCGATAAACAGACCGGATAATAAATTTAAATTTAATGGTGCTTCTGAATTAAACACTTCTTTAGACGTTAACTTATACGAAACCAGGTTCAGAGGATTGGATCCACAAATAGGAAGATTCTTGCAAATGGATCCATTAGATGGATTGTCAATGAATGTATCACCTTATGCATTTGCGTCTAATAATCCGATATTAAGAAATGATCCATTGGGAGCAAAGGACACAGTTGTTAATGGGCAAACAGTTCAAAGAGACAGAGATCTTGCTACAGTAACGGTAACCGGACACAAAAGATCTTCTTCCTGGGGTGGATTTCATTGGCCAGCTATTGAAAAAGATCAGTTAAAATATAATGATGTGATGTATGCAAGAATTAGGGATGGTAAACCATTGCAGCAAAGCGGTGATCCTCGCTGGTTAGCTGGTCAGGCAAACTGGCATAAGTTTAATTTTCAAGCACAGGAGGATGGTAGGAAAATGCAATTGGGGGCCTTAATTATGTTTGGATCACCGGTATTACTTGCGAGTTTGGCAGGAACGTCTGTAGGAAGCTTTATTATAACTACAGGATTTTCAAATCCATTGGGTGTAGCTGGCAGACTTGGACAAGCTGCTAAGGTTAAAGCCTGGATGGGAATTGGTAATGCGGCTGCTGATATGTACTATCAGGTTACTACATTAGGAATGAGAGGTCAATTGTCATTTTCAAATTATAATTATGGAAGTACTGTAGGGAATTTATTGTTTTCTAATCCCCTTTACTCGAGTTTACCAGGAGCTATAAATTCAACTATAACCGGCTCTGATTTCTTAACTAGTTATGGGAAAGGTATTTTAGGCGATGCAATAGGCAATACGCCAATGCCTGGTGGAAAATTTGGCTTGAAATTGGGAATGGAAGGATTTACTATGCCACTTTTGGGTAATTTATCTTCAGATGTATTTACAGGGGGATTTAAAGAATAATAAATTGCAGGAATAATTTATTATATGACAACAAATTCAAAGAAAAGGTGGAAAAGAATAATTACTATAATGGTAATGCTTCTTGCCATCTTTTTAATAATCGGTTTTTTTTATAGTATTTGGAGCTCAATCCATTATAAGAGATCGATTAAAAGTAATATGCAGATTGTACAAGGTGGTAAGGTTATAAAAATTGAACGATTACCAAAAGCATCTAACCTTTATGCTGTTGTATTTAAATTCAGTGTTAACGCCATTAATTATGAGGGTAAGATTAAGAATGGATATTTTAAATCGGAGGTGTCAGACGTAAAGAATAATAGTTTTCCGGTTGCTTATCAAAAGGATGACGTGACGAATGCTTTTATATTAATAAAGCCTGAGGATTTTGAGTATTTTGATATACCTTTTCCAGATTCTTTGAATTGGGTCGAACAAGCATTGAAATGACCTGATCATGAGAATTCATTCAAATAACGCTTTGCCTATAATATTAAAAGGATGTATCAAGCCCCGATACACTATTGGGGAGTTTGGCCCACCAACTAGTCAATAAACGGAGGCAAACCCATAATTGATTACTGAGATGAAGATTTTTGTCAAACAAAACTTCTAATTAAATTAAGAACCCTGCATCTCAAAATCTGCAGGGTTCTTTTATTATTAATACAATTAATCTAAGCATTACAAATGCTTCAATATCTCCTCCACAGTAGCCCTATTACGATAATCAGGATCGAAATGACGAAAAACAATAAAACCTTCTTTATTGATGACATAAATGGCAGGTACCGGTAAATTGGCTCCATTGGCGCCGTTGCTTTCGTTAAAATCAATGCCATACTTTTTATATTTTTCAATAGTCGTATGGTCAACGGCGTATGCCACATCATAGCTCTTCATGATTTGTAACCCTTCATCAAACAAAATGGGATAGCTGGCTTTTGTTTTGGCAATGGTCTTTTTAATATTCTCCTGTTTTTCAGGTGTTACCGCAACCAGAGATGCTCCTTTGGCTTTTATCAGTTGGACTGAATCTTCCAGTTTACTTAACTGCTTGTTACAATAGGGACACCACTGTCCCCGGTAAAAAACGAGCACCACGCTTCCCTTTTTTAACTGATCTTTCAGGTTGATCGTTGTGCCTGATTGATCTTTTGCCGAGAAATCCGGCGCTTTTGCCTGAACTGTCAATCCTTTTGGTCCTTCCTGTGCCATTGTCCATATAGAGAGTAGGAGTAGGGTAATTAACGCAAGCTGTTTCATATACTGAATTTTTGCTGAAGGTAGTATGCTGCCGGTTTATTTTTTGTCGGTTACCCGACAATTCCCTTTCATATGCCGTTTTTGATTAACTTATCTTCAAATGTATTTATAGGGAATTTATATTAATAAAGCCTGAGGATTTTGAGTATTTTGGTATTGCCCAACTAGTCAATAAATGAATTTTTTGCAATGCATATTTCAGATAGCCAACAGGCGACAATTCGTAAAAAGGCCATCGAGATTTTTATTATTGTGGTACTTCTTGGTATTATTCAGATTTCAATGATTTATTTTAATATTGACCGGATTTCAAGGTCAGTAATAAATATGCTGATCTTCTGGCCACTATATTTGGTTGCTTTATTTTAGTCAATTTTTGTTGTCGGTTACTGTATCAGGCACTTTAAATCAATGTCTATCATGTACCTGGTGTCGACAATACCTGTATTTGCGTTTTTAATATATTTTGTGCGAGAATTAATTGTCACATACTAACATTTGCAACCATGTTAAATGATTTTTATTTTGTAGTCATCAGACAGGCCAGGGAGTTATGTTTTAAAACAATAATGCTTTTGCTGATTCTATTAATTAGCCTTAACTCTTTTTCACAAAAAAATAAGGATACAGTAGCGCATATTTATAAATATCCTGTTAAAGAGGGGTACATTTATTTCTATAAAGAAAATATAGGCATTATTCAAGATCCTGCACCTTTTGTATCTATTTACTCAAAAGAAAAGGACGCTGTTGCCTTAATGGGAGGGCAAGTAAAAAGAATCTTTAATGTGGAGGGGGATGATTATGTCATGATTATTAAAGGCGATACTGGTACTGTTTACGGCAACATGGATAGTATCTTTAAAAAGGTTGGTGATACTATTCATAAAGGGGAATTAATAGGGAAAATAAAAAAGGATGTTACTTATGAACGATATGAGCTTGTTTTCGGTATCGTAATAGGTAAAAAGAGCATGGTTTATCCTGAGTATATAAATTTCTTAAAACGATATAAGTAACAGTTTTAAAATCTGATTTCTATACCCACGTTGTCAAACAAAACGTCTAATTAATAAAAGAACCCTGCATCGTAAAACCTGCAGGCTTCTTTGTAATGCAATAAAGTTAAGTTGGACGCAAAGGAAACCACGTAGTTTAAATAAATCCATCAGTTGGTTACTATGTATTATTTTGGGGTAAGTATGTAATGATGCGTGAAAACTACGTATTGTACATTTATAATTATAATACATCAATTAGTTCTTGTATTGTATCCGGATCTCAGGATGACTCATCAGTAACCAACTTTGCGATGTAAGTTGACAACTATTGTTCGCAGCTGTTCAACTTTGTCTCGAATGTTCTGTACCTGCCAGCCAAAGTTGACCCAGTATGACCCATAATTAACCATGAATAACGCAAAGTGAGATCGGAATGCGTCATCCTGAGGTCATAATGCGCCAAAGTTAGGTCTGAATACGTCATCCTGAGTTCATAATGCACCAATGTTAGATCAGGATACGGCATCCTGAGGTACGGATACGGCATCCTGAGATCAAAATGCGCCAAAGTTAGTCGGAATACGTCATCCTGGGGTCTGGATGCGTCATCCTGAGTCACCAACGCTGTAAAGTCAGTCAGAAACACTCCATACTGAGCAACTTCTGCAAGAAATAAATAACAAAGGCCCCGGGTGACCGGGGCCCTGTCTTTATCTTCTAAATTTTTAGCGGGATGCTTTTTGCGCCTTTGTTTGTAACTCTTTTACTTCTTTTTGTAGGGTGTTATTTTCTTCCAGTATTTCAAGGAGCTTCTTTTCTAACAGCTGCAGTTTTTCATTTTGAGCCTTTTGCTCTTTATGCTGATCAATGGCATATAAAGTAAGTTCTTCTATCTTTTTTAATAGTACAACCTGGTGATCCCCGAGATTGATTCCGTCTTTTGTTACATCTGCTTCTGATGGCACTTCCGGCAGGTGATGATTTTGTTTGATATAGGCTTCAACTGACTGTAGGGTAGGTAATTGGTAGGTGGAGTCGAACACATAATCTGCATAATTGTTCGGCGACGCCGCTACATAATTGTTTGCCCAAACAGCCCCATTCACATGGAGTTTGTAAGTTGGATTAGTTGTTCCAATGCCCACATTGCCATTACCGAGGAAAGTGGTAGGTGCACTATATCCAGACGATATATAAACATTACCACTTGCCACAATCAGTCCATTTGATTGATTTTGAAAGTGCAGCACGCCAAGGTTTTTTTTCTTAACGGGGACGTTAGGATATATGTTCTCAGTTGGATTTAAACCATTCCCATAATGGAAAAGGATTGTTCCTGCCCAGGTAGGGCTATTTTGTTCTGTTTAGATACGAATGTATATAAACCAAAAAGATTTTATATGGCAACTTGATAACTGTGCAGTTTTAGCAATAGACGTGCAAATTTGGGCAATAACTGTGCAGAATAATTACCTTTCAATTAAATAGGAATTCCGGAAAAATGCTGAGTTTTGCTACTTTCCAGGCAAAAGTCAGGGTTTGTTTAAATTTCATTTACATTCACACCGGGATGTTTTTTAAAAATAATTGACTTATTATGAGAATATCCATTTTTATATTAGTAAGCATCTTAATGCCAGGGATTCTCTCAGCTCAAATTGAAGATCGTAGTGGAGAAACTTATAAAGCTTGCGATGATAAACTTTTTACCCAGGTAGAAATATTGCCTGACTTTAAAAACGGTAAATCTGCATTTGAAGACACGCTTACCGCCTATTTAAAAAAGAAAAATGCTTTTCCCTCAAAAGGCAATGTAACATTTAGCTTTGTTGTTTCTAAACAATCAAAGGTATTGGATATTAGAAAAGAGGAAGGTGAAACCCGGTTCGAAGAAGTTATAAAAGAAGCGCTGACTTCCATTCCCAATATGTGGATCCCTGCAAAACAAAATACTCACATAGTTTGTGCTATCGTACTTCTTGGTATTGAATTTTCAAAAGATCAATTGAAAGTAAAGGTGTTCCAATAACTACAAAGCCCTCCAACTCAACACCACCTGGTACACAAATAGCGGGACCGACCAGCCCATCCAAAACAGAGAAGGGGAGATGTCTTCAAAGGTGCCGAAACCAATCTTCAACAGGAATTTTAAGGTAAGTCCGGAAATGATAAATGCCAGCGTCACGATATAACTTCGCGTCATCCATTCACGGTGTAGTTTGAATTTTTTTTGCAAGGCTGCCCGATAGGCGATGATCGTGGATATGATCCAGACACTCACCCATACCTGTGCGGAAAATGCGTATGCCCAGTTCACCTCATAGACCGTAGTGAAACTGAGGATCAGTGCACAAATTGAGCTGACGAGGATAGCCAGTAAATAACCAACGCCTACCCACCGGTGCAATTTGATATAGCGGGCCCTGAACCTGCCCCAGAATTGTAGCGGTCCAAGCACCAGGGCGCCGCCACCGCCCGTGATATGTGCGATCAGCACCCAGCGTAGGGTAAAGTATTTTCCCAATGCGGCTGGTGTTAGGTCCAGGAAATGATCGGCGCCGCTCATGAAGAAGCGGGTAAGCGCAAAGATGATCACCCAAAATAATAATTGGCGAATACTGATCAAACGGTACCATGGAATACGTTTGGTAGAAGCTGGAGCCGGCTGTGATGTCTTCAAAAATTCAGGCATTGGTAAAAATTGGAAAGTGATGAATGCCTGCAAATTCGAAATACCGGCCTGTAAATAAAATAACCGAATTCGTTTTCGGGTACCGAATAATTTTTCGGTATGAACGGCCAGGTAATTAATCTGTAAAAGCGTTAATTTTAAAAATAAAAGGATGTACGAAAGAAAAATAAAGGAGGACCTGGATTGTGGCATCACTGTGGCGATGAAAATATTTGGCGGAAAATGGAAGCCCTGTATCATCGATGCCATCAGCCGCGGCGCTAAACGCCCCAGCGAGCTCCACCGGGAAATCACGTCTACCAGTCCCCGGGTGATCGATATGCAATTGAGCGAACTGATAACCTACGGTGTTTTATCAAAGACCATTCAACCCGGTTTCCCTTTATATGTGGAATATTGTTTAACACCGCTGGGCGAAAGTATCCTGCCCATACTGGCCCATTTGAATGAATGGGGTACCAAAAATAAAGAGGTGGCAAAGAGGCTCAGCAATAATACAGCAGAAGAAGCGGTAACCAACGATAAGAAAAGAAACGGCTACAGCGCTATTTGTTAAACACAATAGAACAACATAAATAGAAAAGGCAGCCTGTTGACAGACTGCCTTTTTCAATTGGGTATGGATCAATATAACTTTAGTTATTGGTTACAGTGAACAAGGCATAAAAGCAATGCACCCTGTCTGTATTGGAGCAGAAGCGGCCTGCTACATAGGTGCCATATTTATAGTCATTGGGTTTTCCCTGTATCATATCTGAACCTGCAAATACTTCATTCAGCATTTTGTCAACGGTTTCTGTCCGGTTCATACCATGAAAACCAAGGGACGCGAAATCGTTATCTTTATGATTGGTATTGATATTTAATTTGAACCGCAGCATGATCCTGTTTTCATTCGCCAGCAAGGGATTGATGGTAATACTTCTTGTGCCGTTCGGTACATTCTTTATTTCTGGTCGCAGGGTGTTGCCGGCCCTGATGTCGGCATAGTTGATCACCGTACGGTTAGGGGCATTTCCTTTATAGTCCCACATAACGAAATTCGACAGCATTCTTGTGGGTTGTTTTTGTGCATTGGTCTCCCATACTTCCACGGCTACCGTACCAAATGCATAACTGCAATCGCCGCCATGCACATCTTCAATGGCCACATTATGGAACTGGATCTTTATTCCTTTTGCAGGGGTACATTGTCTCTCCGTATAGCTGGTGGTGCTGCGGGTAGCGGCAGTGGCATTGTCGTTCAGGTATTTTAATTCATAGCTAATGGCTACCGGCGCTACATTGGGATCTAAGCGCAACCCATTCTGTACATAATCATCAAATGATTGCAATTGATTAGGTGAATTAAGGGGCATGGTATTGGCCGCATCGCCGCCGAAAAAGAAACCGCTGATCTGCATCGATGCCAGGGTCCTTTGGTAATTTAACCGGGCGTTTGCTCTCACCGAAGCATTGCTGGAGCTATACGTAAAATCCAGTGCAGCCTGGATACTCTCCCGGCTTGAATCGGATGAGATCATGATATAACCCAGCCGGCCATAATTCACCTTGTTTACATAAACCAGGTTGGGAAATGACGTGTTGTTGTCTACCAGGTATTTTCCATCTGCCCGGTTGAGCATAACTGAAAAGTATACTTGCGTCAGTTTGGCGATAAAGACGTTTTTACTCGTAGCTTTCATATAATTGAAACTGGCATTCAGGTCCGCGCCATAACCGGTAAAGCCGGCGCCGATTTCAAAAGCCAGTTGCTCCGATGAATTCATAGACTTTACTTCCACGGAAATGCGGCTGGCGTTTTTTACATTGCCGCCTTTTCTCATCAGTTCACCAATGCCATCATTCACCCCGCCCATACTCGGTTGCACGTTCATGATGGAAGTGCCATTGAATGCGGCTGAATACAGATCGGTGGTTATTTCATAGGGTTTCAGTACCAGGTTATTGGGTGCATTGTAAGTGCCCTCCAGAAAAGCGTTATCGTAATAAATAGCGCCGGGATAGATCTTGTCATTCTGGTTGCCTAACACGATCTTGGTATAATCGCCTTTTTCTTCACTTACCTGTGAGGTGGTGCAATACCGTCCATTGGCATCTGGTGCGGCCGCTATTGATTCGTTTGTTACGGTCCTTTTAGCACTGGTAGTACCACGTTGCATTCTGAACGTTGGATTGGCAGCACTGGCGGGAACAATGTACTTGATGGCGGTGCTTCCTTTTAACAGGAAAGGAATATTTCCTTTCAGTTTTATGGGTGTCAGGTTTTTGGTCGGGGTTATCTGCGCTTTCAGGGCGGCGGTAACCAGGGTTATCAGGCAAACCAGTAATAGTATCTTTTTCATTGTTTTGTTTTTAAATTGTTTTTTGGGTTAATGATCTTGACAGGTCAAATATGGCATGAAACAAATCCTCCTTCAACTACATATGCATGTAGTGCGCTCATCTTTTTACGGTTACGATCTCGTTCTTCATTTGCAATTTTCCGTTCTGGTACATTTCCATTTTAACAACGCCGAAGTCCGGCGCAAACCAGGTAATGCTGGTGGTCTTCATTTTATTGGTCATTTCGGCCATCATTTTTTTGGCTTTTTCATCCATGCCCGGGATGTCCATTTCTACTTCAACCGTGTTGGTGATCTTGAAACAATTCCAGCTGCCGGCAGGCGTTTTCACGGCTTCTTTGCCTTCTACTTTGCGGTCTTTATAATGGTATTTCATCGTTGTTTTTCGTCCGCCATGTTCCATAGTCATGGTGCCGGTGGCTGCGGGCAGGGTTTGTCCGGCAGATACTGCAATCGGATATTCGATCACAGAAGCCTCAAATTTTGTTTGCTGTTTTTCGGCTGCTGGCCGCATCATGGAAGCGAGATCGAAAAAAATGGTCTTGCCATCGCATTTATAACTGTACTTCATATCCGTAACTTGTTGACCGGGCTTGCTGGTGTCGCTGGATGCTACATACGCTACGGTCATGCCGCCTTCATTTTTTATGTTCAGGATCTTTACATGCTGACTGCTCAATTCTTTTCCGGCGGCATCATAACTTTTTGATCCTATTTCTGCACCAGGCCTGAAGTAGATCAGGTTGTTGCAGGTGCCGGCACCTGCAGCTGTATTATCTTCAGTTAATGCTGCCGTGGCGCTATTGGCGGGCTGGTCGCCAGGGGCAGTACTATTGCAAGCCGTATATACTACGGCCATCCAGATAAGATGTCTCATGATGATTAATTGTTTTAAAGTGAGCGTGTTTCAAATACGCCGGCTGTTATTTTCAGCTTGTTCCCATTCCTGTCCTGCAACTGACCTTCAAACGTGCCGTTCAATAACAGGAAGGCGCCTTGTTGTTTTGCTGACAACACGGTTATTTTCAAAAAATCTCCTGCCTGTTTGGGATAATAACTTTTATGGTTAATGGTAAATTCCGCTTTACCTGCCCGGGTGTCTATAGAATAAATGCCGGGCCCCTTTACGCCTTTCCATTCAATACCGATCACCATGTCAGCGCTGGCCCCGTTGATATAAGCCAGGGTCGTTTGTTGTACGGCATATCCCCTGGCATGCGTGGTGTCTGCTGTAAACAACTGGCCGTTCGCCTGGAAGCGCAGCGTGCCCAGAGATTCCGGTGGGCCTGCTGTGGCGCTCAGCAGCAAAGGGACCCATAGCAACATCAGTATATTCAGGTAGCGCTTCATGTGTAGTATTTTCAGGAATGGATATTTTTGATCAAAGTTTAACGATCTGGGTCAGGAAACCTTTCACGGTTGATCCTGTTTTGCTGTTCAGAAGCGTATCTGCTTTGGCTTTTATTTTATTGTTTACACCCGTTACGATACGGTCTTTTTTTACATGGAATTTTTGGATGAGATAGGCTTTCATCTTTTCTACTTTCTGTTTTACCAGTTCTTCGGCGGGTGCACTTTCGGCGGGTGCGCCTTCTGTGGATGCTGTACTGCTGTTTTCTACAGTGGGCTGCGCCATCGCGGGCATTGATTCCGTTCCATTGATCTGGATGTTCAGGTTGGGGTCTTGGGCCATGGCTTGTCCTAGATTATCCAGCACTGGCAAAGACTGTTGCGTCATGTCATTGGTCTGCGGATTAAAACTGATATCGTTGGTAACAACAGAACCTTGTTCATAAAGCTGTTTGATCAATAAACGGCGGGCATCGGCTTCACCGGCTGCAATTCGTACGTTACTGATAAAAATACCTTCAGGTGGAGCGGGGATGGAGATGCCGCCAGCCACAAAAAAATTGTTGCGGTATTCCGGTGTGATCAGTTTGGGCATGTCGACCACTTTCGTTTCATCGAGGTAAACCCGGAAGCGTGTTTTATTGATGGAAATGCTTACGTGCAATATCCGGTCTATATAACCATCCATATTGAAATCACTTTTTGAGCTGAGGTCCTGCACATCTTTGGTAACAACGAGACCGGGATAGCCTGTCATGTTTTGCAGCGTAACCGCCATTTGCTTGTAATTGATATTGCCGGCAGACACATCGCTGATGGGCGTAATGCCAAAATTTACACGGCATGATTCTTTTTTTACCACGAGGTCAAACTCGATCGTACAATCTTCAGGCAGCTTCTTTTTCAACTCGGGATTCACGGCCACATTGCCGTTTATCTTCAGCCATTTTCCGGGAAAGCCATCCAGTTCTACCACCGCACCGTCGCTGCTGGTGCTCCATCGCGCAGGGAAGTCGCCTACAGGGTCTCTTGAAAAATTGTCTTCGAAAATGGTATTGCCTCCAGGTATGAAATCGGAGGTTTGTGCAAACCCGTTGCCCAGGGAACTGAACAACAGCAGGGAAATAAAGAGTGTTTTCATCTGTTTTATATTTCCCGTAAAACTAGCGGAGGAGAGGGCCTGTTACAACTACATCATCATGTAGGCGTGAAACGGGAGACGTGAAACGGCAGACGGGAAACGCAAAATACAAAATACACAACGAGAACGCAGAACGACTAAATAAGCTTGTCCTTAATGGCTTTGGAAACCGCTTCTGTGGCGGAATGCACGTGGAGTTTGTCGTAGATCTTTTTGATGTGGAACCGCACCGTGTCGATGCTGATCTTTAATTCGGCTGCGATCATCTTATAGCTATAACCATTGACCAGGAATTGAAGTATGGCAATCTCTTTATCGGTAAGGTTGCTTTTTTCCTGGTCCGATGTTTTGGCCTGGGGAACCATCATCAGTACTTTACGGGCTACTGAGCCCGTCATGGGAGCGCCGCCGGTCAATACCATCCTGATGGCGGAAGGGATCTCTTCAGTGGCGTAGCGTTTCAGAATATAACCCGATGCACCGGCGCATATGGCATTGAAGATATTTTCGTTGTCATCAAACACAGTAAGCATGATCACCGGCAGTTTGTCATTGATGCGACTTATCTTTTTCACCGCTTCCACACCGTTTACTACGGGCATATCAATATCCATCAGCACTACATCGGGTTTCAATGCTGCGATATCGGTTTCTACCGTTTCCGCATTCGGCATGGCAGCCAGCAATTCAAAGCCATTGTCTTCAGTGATCAATGCCTCCATGCTGCTGCGCAATGCTTCATTGTCGTCGTATAGTAAAACCTTAATACTCATAAATAAATATAATGGACCGTTTTTGCCTGTGCACTACATGATCATGTAGTAGGAATGCGCAGCGTTACCGTCGTGCCTTTTCCCGGTTCTGAATAAATGCCGAAAACACCCTGTAAGGAGTCTGCCCGGGCCTGCATATTTTTCAGTCCGCTCGAAGAGGTTTGTTTGTTGATGTCAAAACCCCGGCCATTGTCAACCACCTGCAGTTGCAGGTCATTATTTAGCTTTCCGATCTTTACCTGTACTTCCGACGCTCCGGCATATTTGGCAATATTATTCACCGCTTCCTTGAATACGAGAAACAGGTCCCGGCGCTGGTTCATATCGAGTGTTTTGTCTAACACTGCTTCGTCGATATTGATGATCGTATGTACATTTTTTGATTCCAGCGTTTGTGCGGCGTATTCCCGCATCCTGATCACCATGTTTTCCAGCTTGTCGTTCTCCGGTTTTACGTTCCAAACGATATCACTGATGCCCTGTTGTGCGGCGGCGGATTGTTCAGTTATCTTTTGCAGGAAGGAAGATGTTTTGGCGTGATCTTTCTGTAAGTTCTTTCCCGATACTTCCGATAATATTTTAATACTGGTGAGGGTACTCCCGATCTCATCGTGCAGGTCCTTGGCAATATTGTTGCGCACGGCCAGCAGGGCTTCCTGTTCTTTTATTTTTCTTCTCAACTGGTAGCGGTTAAACAGGAAATAGCCGACCAGGGCCAGCAGCAATACGCCGCCCAGGATGAAATTTCGCGTCAGGGTGCTATTCCGTAATTGCTTTTGCTGTAATTGTTTTTCCTTTTCCGCCAGCTGTAATTGCTGTTCATTGTTCTTTGCCAGCAGTAATTGTTTTTCCAGCTGTTCGTCCTGCTGCCTTATTTTTAATTCCTGCAGCTCTTTTGCTTTACCAAGCAATTCAATTTCGTCTTCCTTTTTTTGAGCTTCCAGCAGGTTGCCGGATAGCAGTGCTTTTTGTTTTTCTATCTGCAATTCTTTTATCCGCTGCTCATTGACCATTTTCAAAATTTCATGGTCTTTCTTTTCCGTCTCATATTCAATTTTTATTTTTTCTATGTTGGAGAGGGCGCTGGCCGTTGAAATGCTGTCCCTGTATGACGTGTAGAACTTATAATTAAAGTAAGCCTTTTCATAATCCTTATGGGAGAAGTAAAAGGCGCTCATCTTTTCATAGGCGTTGGCCACATTTTCCTTGTTGCCCATTTGTTGGGAAAGCGATAACCCTTTGTGGTAATAAGTCAGCGCCCCTACAGAATCTTTGTTCACATTGGCGAGGTTACCGGCCGAAATGTACAGCCTTGATAACTGCGTCTTGTTATCTGTCGCTTCAAACAGGGCAATCGATTTGTTCTGCCATTCCAGGGCACGGTTAAAATCCTTCGCTTTAAAATAATAGGTCGACATGCCGGAATAGGCGGCTGCTTTCAGTTTAATATTATTGATCTTTTCAGCATACACCACCGCCTGTTTCAGGTGATCGAGTGCCAGTGCCAATGAGTCTTTTAAAATATAAAGCTGGCCTATGTTTATGTGGGGAATAATAAGTCCCTGGATATCGTTCTGTTTCTCTCTGTAAAAAATACTTTTCTTTTGGAAATCGATCGCTTCGTTCGGGCGACCCATGATATAATAAACGGAAGAGATATTGCTGTAGGTTTCACCAAGACCGGAATTATTCTCATACTTTTCATATAGCCGCAACGCTTTAACAAACCAGTTCATGGCCTGATCATTCTTACTCAGCGCCATGTATATGGAGGCCATGTTACTGTATATTTCGGCGGTCTTTAAGGATTGCTCTTTTTCAAGCCGCATATCCAGTACCGCCTGAAAATGCTCCGCTCCTTCGCCCATTTTTCCGTGTTCCAGCAGGTATACGCCTTCCCGGGTCCTTACGCTGATGATAAGGGTTGTATCCTTGTAAAGATTGGCCACGGGCATTATTAAGGAATCGTATTTTCTAACAACGCCCCATTTTCCATTGGCTACCATAATTTCGGCCAGCAGATCATAAGCGGCGGCCGACAATAGTTTTAAATTATGTTGCTCGGTCAGTCGCAGTACAGCATTGCAGATATTGATAGCGGAATCATGATTACTTCTTTTGTAAAGAAGCGCAGCCTGGTCCAGCGAATGCCGGAGGGAAGCCGTATTGACTGACGGGGAATTATTCTTTTGGCAAAAGACGGCATAGCAAAAAAAGAGTGCTATTATAAGCAGCAGGGGTTTGGCAGATAAGAACTTCATATGATAAAATATGATAATACTGTGTAAGGAAATTAGTATTAAATTCTGAAATCATATAAAGAAGATTCCCACAGATTGTATCTTGCCGCGTGCCTGCCCAGGTAAGAACAGTCAGCAAAAATACTAAGTGACAACCGGGGAAGGCCTTGTTCCGTCTATCTACCCATATATCTCTAAAGTATGCGCTTGAAAACAATGCTTCGTTTTTCTCTTTTATTAACGGCTGTTAGTCCTTTTTCACATTCCCATGCACAACAGCGGCCACTTGCCTTATGGTATCAGCAGCCCGCTGCTGCGTGGACGGACGCCCTGCCCCTGGGCAATGGCCGTCTCGGTGCCATGGTGTTTGGCGGTGTCGGCGAAGAACATCTTCAGTTGAATGAGGAAACCTTGTGGAGCGGTCGCCCGCGTGCGTATGCCCGTACCGGCGCTGTGCAATACCTGCAACCCATTCGCCAGTTGCTGAATGAAGGCAAACAATCTGAAGCGGAAGCATTGGCGGAGAAATATTTTATGGGATTGAAAGATCCCGATGACAGTACCTACAAAACGCAGAAGGATGACTGGTTTAAAACGGTAAAGGGATCCGTTGAACCGGCTGCTGCAGATTATAACGATAAAAACTGGCCCACCATGCAACTGCCCACACCCGAAGGGTGGGAGCGTGCAGGCCTGGAGGGTACGGATGGTGTATTATGGTTTCGTACATCCTTTACTGTGCCGGCAAAATGGCTGGGTAAGAACCTGGTGCTCGACCTCGGTCGCATCCGCGATATGGATCTTACTTATGTAAATGGTAAACTCATTGGGTCCGACGAAGGCATCAGTAAAAAAAGAAAATATACCATTCCGGCATCATTGTTAAAAGAAGGAAAGAATACACTGGCCATACAGGTGATTAATTTTTTCGATAAAGGTGGTTTGATCGGTGTAAAAGGTTCGGCCCGCACATTGATTGTTTACCCGGAAGGAGGTGATACAGATACCGCGGCGCTTAATAATCCCTGGAAGTATTTTATTCAAAATGATAACCCACCGGCTTTCCCTCGTTATGAAGCCGATTACCAGCCTTTCGGCGATGTATATTTTCGCTTTGCGCATGGGGATAACAGCAGTAACTACAAACGCACGCTTGATATTGATAACGCTTTATCAACGGTTTCCTATACAGCAAATGGAATTGCTTTTACCCGGGAATATTTCATCAGCGCCCCGCATCAATGCCTCGTTATGCATATGACGGCTAATAAACCGGGTGCGTTGTCGCTACAGGCGATCCTCAATACACCGCATAGAAAATACGTAGTGAAAAAACTGGATGATCATACATTGTCTTTGTCACTGGAAGTGAGCAACGGTGTATTGAAAGGCGTTGGTTATTTGTATGCAACTGCTGCAGGTGGAAAACTAACGGTAAACGACACGGCTATCAACCTGCAAAATGCGAATGAAGCCACTTTTTACCTGGTGGCAGCTACCAGTTTTAAAAACTATAAAGATGTGACGGGTGATCCCGTTGCTTTATGCAAGGCGGCCCTTACGCGTGTTAAAAGCAGTTCATATAACAGTATAAAAGCGGCGCATGTAAACGAGTATCGCCAATTGTTCAATACATTTTCATTTACGGTTCCCGCTGGTAAGAACGCCGCGTTGCCTACTGATCAGCGCATCCGGCAATTTTCCATGCAGGACGATGCTTCACTGGTCTCCTTGTTTTTGATGTACGGACGCTACCTGCTTATTGCGTCTTCCCGGGCAGGCACACAGCCCGCGAACTTACAGGGCATCTGGAATGATCTGTTAACGCCGCCCTGGGGCAGTAAATACACTTCCAACATAAACCTGCAGATGAATTACTGGCCTGCAGAAGTGTTGAACCTCTCGTCCTGTACGCAGCCATTGTTTCAAATGATCAATGAATTGTCGGAGGCTGGTAAACAAACGGCGAAGGAACATTACGGCGCGCCAGGTTGGGTATTGCACCACAATACCGATCTGTGGCGCGGAACGGCGCCCATCAATGCATCCAATCACGGCATTTGGGTGACCGGTGCTGCCTGGTTGTGTTTGCATATTTGGGAACATTTTCAATTTACCCAGGATACAGCGTTCCTGCGCAAACAATATCCTGCCATGCAGGCGGCAGCGCAATTCTTTGAAAAGTTCCTGGTGAAGGATCCTAAAACCGGTTATCTCATCAGCACGCCTTCAAATTCACCCGAACAGGGTGGGTTAGTAGCGGGTCCTACCATGGACCACCAGATCATACGTGAGTTGTTTAAAAATTGTGTGGCTGCTGCGGCTGTTTTAAAAACAGATGCGGCTTTTGCTGCCACCCTGAAAAACATCATTCAGCAAATAGCGCCCAATAAAATTGGTAAACACCATCAATTGCAGGAATGGATGGAAGATGTGGATGAGGTGAATAACCAGCACCGCCATATTTCGCATTTATGGGGCGTATATCCGGGCACTGATATTACGTGGAAAGATTCATCGCTGATGCAAGCCGCCCGGCAGTCGTTGATCTACCGTGGTGATGGCGGTACGGGTTGGAGCCTTGCCTGGAAAGTAAATGTGTGGGCGAGGTTTAAAGATGGTGATCATACGTTGACAATGATTAAAAATTTATTTAGAGTCGGTTTGTATAATAATATGTTTGATGCGCACCCGCCTTTCCAGATCGATGGTAATTTTGGCGGTTCATCCGGTATAGCCGAAATGTTGGTGCAAAGTCATACGGGTGTTATTGAGTTGTTGCCGGCATTGCCTTCCGAATTGCCCAATGGAGAAGTGAAAGGCATCTGCGCCCGCGGTGGTTTTGTGCTGGATATAAAATGGCAACAGGGAAAACTGCAACAGGTAAAAGTATTTTCTAAAACGGGTAATGCCTGTAACCTGAAATATGGTGCTAACGTAATAACGTTTGCTACAAAGAAGAGTGGGAGTTATATGTATAATGGTAGTTTGAAAAAGTAACTGTGCCACGGGTAACTAAAAAAGAATAATGATGTTTCGATCTATTATAAAAGATATTCTTGTTTTTTCTTTGGTATTGTGTTCATTGAGTGTCTCAGCCCAGGTGCGCCGCGATGTGGCGCTTGATGAAAACTGGCAATCCATCGCCAACGACACCAACCAGCATGCATATGATGGGTTTGAAAACACATCGTTCAATACCACGGTCTGGCAGCAAGTAAATGTGCCTCACAACTGGGATGCCTATGAAGGTTACCGTCGCCTGCACCATGGCAACCGGCATGGATATGCCTGGTATCGCAGAACGTTTACGGTAGCGCGCAAAGAGAAAAGCAAACGCTATTTCTTATGGTTTGAAGGAGTGGGTTCTTTTGCAACCGTATGGGTAAATGGTAAAAAAGCAGGTGAACATGCCGGTGGCAGGACCACTTTTACAATAGATGTAACTGATCTCATTATAGATAATAACCAGCCGAATCTGCTGGCGGTGCGGGCCGATCATCCGGCCAACATCAACACCCTGCCCTGGGTGTGCGGTGGTTGCTCCGATGAACGCGGCTTTAGCGAAGGCTCTCAGCCGATGGGCATATTCCGTCCTGTGCATTTGATAACGACGAATGCGGTGCGGGTAGAACCTTTTGGCGTACATATCTGGAACGATACGGCCGTGTCTGAACGTTCTGCAAAATTACACCTGGCAACAACGGTAAAAAACTATAGCGATAAACCCGTCACAATTACGATTACCCAACGCCTGTTGAACAAAGCGCGTAAACCGGTAGTGAGCGCGGTGGCTAACAGTACCCTGCAACCGGGTACGGTGGCGGAAACGAAACAACAACTGCCAGAGATCAAGTTGCCGCATTTGTGGTCGTTAAGCGATCCTTATTGTTACACGTTGGTTACGGAAGTGGTGCAGGATGGAAAAGTGATCGATGTTACGGAAACGCCTTATGGCATTCGCTGGATCAGTTGGCCGGTTGGTAAAAAAGGTGGACGGTTTTATCTCAATGGAAAACCGATCTTCATCAATGGCATTGCCGAATACGAACATTTGATGGGCGCCAGTCATGCGTTTAGTGAAGAGGCGATCCGGGCCCGGGTGCAACAAATAAAAGCGGTTGGTTTCAATGCATTCCGCGATGCGCATCAGCCGCATAATCTGCGTTATCAGTATCTGCTCGATAGTATGGGCTTGTTGTGGTGGACACAGCTTTCTGCCCATGTTTGGTACAACACCCCGGAATTCAAAAGCAACTTTAAAACATTATTGAAAGAATGGGTGATAGAACGGCGGAATAGTCCGTCCCTGGTATTATGGGGTTTGCAGAACGAAAGCAAGATCCCCGAAGATTTTGCGCGCGAATGCACCGAACTCATTCGCGAACTCGATCCCACGACCTCCACCCAACGAAAAGTAACTACCTGTAATGGCGGCGAAGGCACCGATTGGGATGTGCCGCAAAACTGGACGGGCACCTATGGCGGCAATCCAGCCACCTATGCGCAGGATGTCATTCGTCAGCAATTGATCGGGGAATACGGCGCCTGGCGTACGCTCGACCTGCATACCGAAGGTGGTTTTGAGCAGAACGGTGCGCTCAGTGAAGACCGCATGACGCAACTGATGGAAATGAAAGTGCGGCTGGCTGAATCGGTTAGAGACAGTACGTGCGGACAATTCTTCTGGCTCTATACTTCGCACGACAATCCGGGCCGCGTTCAGAGTGGGGAAGGGTATAGAGAACTGGATCGAATTGGTCCGGTCAACTACAAAGGATTATTAACGCCCTGGGAAGAACCCCTGGATGTATTTTATATGTTCCGCGCCAACTATGCGCCGAAGGAAACCTCACCGATGGTGTATATTGTTTCACATACCTGGCCCAACCGCTGGACAAGCCCCGGAAAAAAAGACGGTATTGTCGTGTATTCCAATTGTGATGAAGTGGAGTTGTTTAACGATGTAAACGGAGCTTCCCTGAGTAAGCGCAAACGCAACGGCATTGGCACACATTTTCAATGGGACGGTGTTGATATCAAATACAATGTATTGTATGCAGTGGGTTATGTGAAAGGTAAAAGCGTGGCCAGGGATATTATTGTGTTAAATCACTTGCCGGCTTCACCTAATTTTTCATCGTTATCTAAAGTGATGCCATCTACCGAAGGGATGTTGCCATTGCTGGTAGCGCCTGCGAAAGATCATAATTATTTGTTTAGGGTCAATTGCGGCGGTCCCGATTATAAAGACAGCAATGGAAATACATGGCTGGCCGACCGCGAGAAAAAATCACCTGATACCTGGGGCTCTGTTAGCTGGACAAAACAATTCCCCGGCATGCCGGCTTTCTTTGCCAGTCAGCGCCAAACCTATGCGCCCATTAGAGGAACGAGTGACTGGCCTTTGTTGCAGACATTCAGATATGGATTGCAACAGCTGCGATATGAGTTCCCGGTGCCCGATGGCGATTACCGGGTAGAATTATATTTTAAAGAACCCTGGTGGGGCTGGGGTGGTATGGATTGCAAAGGCTGGCGGGTATTTGATGTAGCCATCAATAACAAAACGGTGATCAAGAACCTCGATATCTGGTCTAAAGTGGGTCACCGTGCATTGAAGCAGGTCGTAGATGTGCATGTGACGGGCGGACAATTAACCATTTCATTTCCGCGCGTAGCAGTAGGGCAGGCAGTTATTTCGGCCATTGCGATTGCGACAAAAAATTTGAAGGCGGTTGCTGCGGCGCCATCGCCTGCATTGATCAGCAACCTGGCAACATTTACGGGGAACACTTACATTAAAGCTAGATCCTGGTTAAACATAGGCGATCAACAATATACCGACAGCAATAGTGCATTTACCGCCTTGCCGCCGACTTTATATGGGGCGGAATGGATACAGATGCCTGATATTAATCCATCTGAAGAGATGAGCAAATGGGTTACATTTAATGTTACTGCCGACGCTGATGTTTTTATTGCGGCGGATAGCAGTGCAGAATTGCCTCAATGGTTGAAGTCGTTTGAGGATACAAAAATGTCGTTGCAAACTACAATGGGTGGAACACCCAACACATTTAAACTGTATCGTAAGCGTTATGCTGCAAATTCCCGGGTTGAATTGACTGCGAACGGTAGCGACAAAAGCAGAAAAATGTATTCAGTGATCGTAACGCCCGTAACCACCTTACAACCACCATTCGATCAGAAACCCACCACGGGCTATAAAATGGACCAGGCGGTAACAACAGGGGAGGGAAGTTCCAGACAAACCATCAACAAACGCGAATCGATCGTATTTACCAAACCCGCCGGCGCGCAGGTTGACGTAACCATCAATACAGGAGTAGGCGATGTGTATTCCATTACCATCCGGTATACAAACTCATCAACCGCAACAAAGAAAGGCAGTTGGCAATTGATAGCCGCCGATGGAACGGTGATGAAAACAGAAGCCATAGAGTTCACCAACAGCCGCGAAGGCAAATGGAATTATTTCACAACAACTTCCGGCTCCATGATCAATGCCGGAAAATATACGGTACGCATAACTGCAACGGATGCGGAAGGAGTGGCGATAGGGGGAGTGGATGTTCAGTAGGAAGCAATGGCCGGCAATTTTAAGTCTTATTGCCACTGTCATGTACTCGTCTCATCTTACCTTTTATGCACCATCAGTAGCTTTATATACATCTTCTGTGCGCACTTATACATTAACCGAAGCTAATTATGCATTATCACTCGCCTTTTTAGGAAATCACTTACTTAATCTATATTGTTTCGATAGCATTTTATGACTCGTCAGAAGCAAACTTTAGAACGTCAGTAACCAATTATGGGTTACCGATAGCTATTTTAAGATCGTATGTTCTGTACTTAAGATCTGAAATTGGCGATTGGTGTGACAAAAAAAGAAATTGATAATTTGAAATATAGAAGGATGGAATATAAAAAGCGAAGTGCGCACTATAATAAACTACTGTGTGCCATAGTTTGCTTTGGATGAGTCATAAAAGGTAAGGGATGCATTATAGTTGTTACTGGCGCACTATAAAAAGCTACTGTTGCACCGTAAAAGGCAACACTTGTTTCAAAGTTGGCAACTTTAGGTCCAGATATTATTTTGAATATTTTTTAAAAAAATCCCACACCAGGTCGGACGCACTGAGTGGATAATTGCCGCCATTGGGATACTGGTGATCAAGTCCTTTGAACAGATTGCTATAAAAAACATTATGGTTATTATCTGCAGGTGTAGTATAAGCAAAGGTAGAGTAGCCGGCTTGCATACTGAACTGGTATTTATTGAGAAGCCGATAGGTGACACAGGCATTCTGCATATTGGCTTTGAACAGGGATATATCAAGCAGGGTGGTGTCCATTGGGAGAGGTTCTGTACGATGCAGGCCGGCTAAAAAAACACGATCGCGGTTACCAACACCCTGGTATACCGGTATCAGTTGCTGCGGAGTTTTATCAGGTGTTAACAGCGGTGCGGCAAACAGTGATGCGGCAGCAAACAGGTCCGGTGCTTCAATTGTAAGTCTGAATACGAATTGTGCGCCATTGGAAAAGCCTGCTATATAGAAGCGTTTGTCATCTGCCTGGTAATGGCTTTGTATATACTTCACCATATCCCGCACAAACTGCACATCATTCAGTATGGTTTGGCCGGGGCAAATATTGTTGTTAAATTCATAACTGGTCCAACGGGTACCGCTGCTGGTTGCACCATTGGTGTCAGTGATACAATAGGTGTGTGCAGTAGGAAATACGGCATAGAACTTTTCAGCCGCTGCCTTTTCTTTCCAGCCGCTGTTCATATAAAATTTGTCGCCATTGCCGCCCGCGCCATGGAACATAAATACTACCGGAACCTTTTCAGCCGGCTGTATATTGGCCGGCTGGTAAACTATGAATGAACGTGGGATACCGTCTACTACAATGCTGTCGTCAAAGTGCTGTTCAGTAGTGGGCGAGTCGGTTACTTCGTGTTTACACCCAGGCATAAGTAAAGCGCCGGCGGTCAGGCAGCACAGATTACAAAAGGCAATAAAAAAAAATAATTTCATGAGAGAATGTTTTATTGCCGCGAAGCTTCTATTTTTTTGTACATAGGTTTTTATAAAATGCGCCCAGGCTGACAATTTTGAAACTGAAACGGCTTGGTAACGGCCCATAATTCAAAAGTTTGGAAGGCAGTAGGGGATAATTTAAATTGTTCAGGCCTGGTTCTTCTGCTTAATGAACGCTTCGGGAAACAACGGGTAATTATCTTATTGGTTGGAACAAGAAGCTACACGAAGGATGTTTTACAATAAATTAGACACAACATATAGTGCCTAACCTGACCGGCAACCTGCAATGCAAACGAATTGGCGAATTTTATAATATAATCAATGAGCAATGGGATGGTCTAAAAAAATGAGTGCTAAACAGAATTTTATCGCGTGGTGGATTTTACAACATGTGAAAGGATATAAGCAGAAAAATACATTTAAAATGAAACTGATTCAACCAAACAATAAACTTATATAATGAATATCCGGTCCATACCTTTATTATTCGTTTGCCTGCATCTGGTGACTTCGGCAGTTTGTCAAACCAATCTAAAGGTGCCATCATTGAAAAATGAATTGGTGAAATATAAGATATTTAGGTCAAGTGCCAAATTGGTAGATACCGATGCTATTGAAGTTTCTAAATTAATAGTAATGGTTGTTCAGACTAAAAAGGACCAAAAGGAGTTGTTGAAGCTAAAAAAGGGGGATTGGATAAAATTATTGAAAGATGAATCCTCTGATTGGGCTGCCAATTTGTGCTTGTATGATATGTATAAAAAAGAAGCAACAACAATAGATGCTGCAAAAAAGAAGGAAGTCTGGCGAATTTGTTGTAAAAATGAGGATATCGCTTATTGGTTGGATACATTAAAATGAGAATAATAGGGAGTATCCAAAAAGGTAACTGAAGTATAAAGCGACACTATAATAAATCTGTGTAAATATTGAAAATCGGGGTTCGTAAGAATTTCGATTTTTTACTTTTAAACTTTACCTAGATCAATGAAAGCAAAGGATTTTTTATCAGACGATTTTTTGCAACATTTTAGGACAGGTAAGCAACCCAATGGTTTTTTGGGTGAAATTGATGAAATTTTTCCAACCGGTCATAAAAAATCAAATGAGAGATATTTTCAATCGCGGTAATCATATTCACAGGTGATAGGATTAAGGGTTATAGTAAAAAATCCACAGCAAATCAATATCCACCAGATCTTATTGAAATAAGTAAAAGTAGGGAATGGCCTTTCAATGAGGAGTTTACCGCCTGGCGATTTTTATATAAAGACGGCAAGTTGGTCTATAAAAGCCAGCCTTGTGCTGAGATCAAGTGATGTTAATTCGACCGGATAGCCAACAGTCGCGAAAGGAAATGGAATTATTTCACTACCACTTCCGGTTCCATGATCAATGCGGGAAAGTATATTGTACGTATAATCGCTGAAGATGCGGAAGGGGTAGCGATTGGGGGAGTGGATGTGCAATAGTTAATGTGCTAATTTATAAGGCATAAAGGCATAAAGAAAACGCGCAACGCAAATGGTAATTTTGTGTTCCGCGTTTTTTGTTTAACGTCCCGCTACAAAGATTTCCCTGATTACACGGTTTTGGTCAAAATCTACACGGTTATCGGTTAAATCTGCATGTTTATTAAAAATGTGTAATAGCCAGTTTTTTATTCAAACTTCTTTCCTACATTTAAAGTATAAACGTAACCATTAACCTATAACCTAACCCTCATAAGTAATTAATGAACTACTTATTTACACTTTGGGACAGATATAGATTTAGTATCTATTATTTTCTTGCCTAAGCCAAAGGATACTTACAGGCCTTCCTCGAAAAGACATTTAGCACCGATAGAAAGAGACCGGCCAGCCAAACCGAACGGTGAGGGAAGCAATATTGATTTTAATACAGATAAACATGGTTTTGAGTTTATTAAAAGCCTCCGCTAATTTTATGAGAAAAAGGAATATTATAATACTTCTTTGTGTAATGGCTTTGGCCTCCTGTAAGGACCAGGTTAAATCTAATCAGCAAGGAAACAATAAGATCAGGAAATCGATTTCAAAGGATATTCGTACTGATACCTCCAACACATGGAATAGCTTTCACAATGTGCGTCAGTTGAGCAGACAACTCAAATTGGAACCTGTTGAAGAAGGATTTGATTCTTTACAAATCAGGATTTGGTTCGATTATTCATTGGCTAAGAAAAAGCACTTAATTATCATTGAACGACAAAATAACGAATGGAAGGGCAGGCTCTACCAAATGAATGTCGGCTATGTGGATTCGCTCAATTATAATTTAGTTGAACACTACAATGAAAAAAATATTGAACCGGCATCTGGGTGGCAGCAATTTATTAGTGACCTATATCAGTTTAAGGTTCAAGAGCTTTCAGATACAAGTAAGAGTGGAACAGATGGGACAACTTACTGTGTTGAGATTTTAACTGCTGATAATTATACTTATTATAGCTTTTGGGAGCCGGATTATACCAAAGGCCGTAACAGTCAATCAGCAGATATGGTGAATATTATTAAACTTTTGGAACGTGAGTTTAAATATTCATTTGGATAAAAAGGTCGGCTTTCCCATCTGCATCAGGCATGTATAGATGTAGGGTGCAAGTAAAAATGAAGTATCACCAATTACAGAGAATTAGGTATCCGGCTAAGTATAACAAAGATATAATTGCCCCTGACAAAGCTTATGATGATAAAGAAGAAGCGAGAGTTGTTAAAGGACGTGAGCAAAAGGTAGCTTTAGCACTTGGAGAAATAAAGAAAGGACAAGTGACGCGAAAACACCATACAGGGTTTAATGTAACTACTCCAGGGCCAACAAGTAATAAGTATAAGAAAATGACAAAAAAAGAAGAGCAACAAGTAGTTGATGATATAAAGAAAATGCTTGAAGAAACGAGAAAATGGAAAAAAAGCAATAAAATGAAAATTAAAACCATGAAATTATTTAGTATACTGCCTTTATTTATGATTTCATTTTCATTGTGTTCTCATGCTCAGGACAAGCACGATGATTACATTCTCGCTTTGAGTGTTGATTTTAACATGTTAACACAAATGCGAATTACTTGCGATAATTTCGCAACTGCGTTTAAATCAACTCTTCAAATAAATGAAATTAGAAACAGTGATTCTCTAAAGATGTTTTCGTCGTTTTTTCAAAAAATTAAATATGTAAAGAAAAATCGGGAAATAGATGTTCGGTGTAAGATCTTATATGAGTCAAATAATGTGGACAAGATAATTGTTTGTTACAATGGGCAATTGATATCAATAAATGGAAGGCTAATTAAAAAGAATAAAAAGTTTGGCGAATTTATTAATTCATTGGTTCATCGAACTCTTAGGTAGTCGCTAATCTTTATTCGTGAAAAGGCATAAATAAAACGCGGAACGCAAATTGTATTTTGTGTTCCGCGTTTTGCGTTTAGTTTTTTATTGTATTTGTTTTCGGCTTTGTGCTTTTGGCTGTATTTGCGTGCAGCGTGTAGCTTGCAGCGTGCGGCTATTTAACCATACTACTCAAATAAACCTCCAAATTACTATACCCTTCCGCATTCAACGCATTGCCATCCTTCGCGTCTTTGGGATTTAAGTTGTTGCTGATCTCCCATTCATCCGGCATACCATCTCCATCAGTATCTTTTAATGGAGTGCCTGCTTTATAAGTTGCCCAGCCACCGACTGCGGTTGGACTATCAATAATACCTGCCTTGCCAAACGAACCGGTTCCGGATGCTATCTTATGTTGTGTTTCATATACTATGCGTGTATCCGTTGAATCTCTTTTGGGCAGCGTAGCGCCGGCGCCGGCCAGTACTGAATTATAAGCATCTTTCGCAGTTTGTGCTTTCACTATTCTCATCGCAATAAAAGGCGTGTCTGATTTAGCCTGACTGCGTTTGGCTTCGGGAAGTTCGGCGAGATCAACACCACTCCAGTTGTCTTTGGTTAAATCCCTGTTACCTGCCATGTAATTTCCTGCTACAAACCATTGTCCAACGCTGCTGTCCGGATTTTTTGCAAACAAAGCATGCAGGAATTTTAAAGTGTCTGCCGTAGCGGGGCCCGGTTGATAATAATTGTGGACTAGGTTTACCTTCGAAACACCACCGGGGATCTTTACATCGCCTCCATAACAGGCATTGGCGCTGCCCCAGTTGTAAATAACATTATTGCGATAATCAACCAATGCCATGGTATCATGGGCCCTGGAGCCGCTAAAACGTACTACGCGGTTGTTTAAATGCGCAAACAGGTTATGGTGAAAAGAAGCATTTTGTCCGCCCCATACGCCGCCGTATGACCGGTGTCCTTTATGATGGTTTGCCTCATACAGTCCTTCACTCACAATACACCATTGAATGGTGATGTTCTTTACATCATAGGCTGCTACCACTTCTTCATTCGCCCAGCTAAATGAACAATGATCTATAATAATGTCATGACAGTTCTCTATGTCTAACCCGTATACGCCTGTACGCAAAGTGCTGCCGGGCCGCGACCTGATGTAGCGGATAATAATATTTCCTTTATTGCCGCCTTTGTCTGCGCCATTGATAATAAAGGAGTGTCCTTTTAAACAAATGCCATCACCAGGTGCTGTTTGTCCGGCAATGGTAACATTTGATCTTTTTAAAAGTAATGGAGTGGTCAATTCAATTATGCCCGATACCTGGAACACAACGGTGAGCGGTTCATCGGGCCACGCAGCTAATGCCTGCCGTAAACTGCCCGGGCCATCATTTTGCAGGTTGGTGACAATGGCCACTTTGCCGCCGCGGCCGCCGGTTGCGTATTTGCCATATCCCTCAGCGCCGGGAAAGGCGATCAACTGGGCTTTTGTATCTTTAAAAGCAGAAACAATAAGAAGTATAAGTAAGATTACAACTTTCATGCTAAGGGACAGGAAGCAATTTTTCATGACGACTTTATTTGAAACGGGGTTTCGCATGTTAAAATTAGTAAAACAGGATGTATTTAACTATTAGACTTCCATTAGACGTTTTTAAAACCTTATGCGTTGTACGAAATTGTTATTTACGCTTATATCTTTGCAAAAATTGTTGCAATATGCCACGTTTTTAATGCATTGCACATCTTAGGTAGCAGCAAACGACTAAAATAATTATATTGAAGAAGAGTATAGCCTTTATTTTTTGGCAGGTATGTGTACTGGCTGCATGGGCGCAAACGGGCAATAAAACAGTGCCGGATTCGGTGATGCAAGCTATTTATGAACAGGTAAAAACACCTTATAAATATGGGTTGGTAGTGGTGCCTGCCGACAATGGTAAAAAGCTGGATTGTCCAACCGTCTTCCGTAAAGGAAGCGTCTGGTACATGACCTACGTGATCTTTGATGGCCGCGGGTATGAAACCTGGTTGGCGCAAAGCGCCGACCTGTTGCACTGGTCAACAAAGGGGCGGTTGATGTCTTTTTCAAAGGATACTACCTTATGGGATGTCAATCAAAGAGCAGGTTATATAGCCTTACAGGAC
The DNA here is from genome assembly GCA_966212235.1 of uncultured Niastella sp. Classification (GTDB taxonomy): domain Bacteria; phylum Bacteroidota; class Bacteroidia; order Chitinophagales; family Chitinophagaceae; genus Niastella. Next base: position 180,948 of record CBIHPP010000012.1, read on the forward strand.
ATGCAATGGGGCGGCAGCTATCAATGGCAGCCTTATAATAAAAAATACTGGATGTCGTATTTCGGTGGCAACGCAACGGGTTATGAAGCCGGATTATTATCGATCGGCATGGCGTATTCTACAAAAGATCCTTCAAAACCCCACGAATTTCAACGCCTGTCGCAACCTATATTATCATCCAAAGACGCCGATGTAAGGTGGTGGGAAAATAAAAAGCAATTCAAAAGCTCGGTGATCTGGGATAAAAAGAAGATCACCGGTTATCCGTTTGTCATGTATTATAATGCCAATGGCGATACGGCTATTGATAATAAGAAAACCCGTTGGTTCGAACGCATTGGCATGGCGGTTTCCAACGACATGATCCATTGGAAACGGTTCCAAACCGAACCCGTCATGCACCATCCTGCTGGGATCACCGGCGATGCGGTTATTCAACAGATCGATAACCTGTATGTCATGTTCTATTTTGGCGCTTTCTGGGAAGATCGCAAAGGCGCGTTTAACCGGTTTGCGGTTTCGTATGACCTCGTACACTGGACCGACTGGAAGGGCGATAACCTGATTGAATCTTCGGTTCCTTATGATGAGCGATTTGCCCATAAATCATTTGTGGTAAAGCATAACGGCGTTGTATATCATTTCTACTGCGGCGTAAATAAAAAAGATCAAAGAGGCATTGCGGTGGCCACTTCGAAAGATCTGGGGCAGAGTGCCGTGCAATTTGTTGAATAAAATGTAAGAAGTAAGAAGTATTTCATCCGCCGAGTGGGCTGTTTGCGGTTTCACGTTTCACGTTTGCCGTTTCACGTTTTAAGAAGACCAGAATGAAAAAGTTTGTCTTTATATTATTGGTATCGTTGAGTGGAAGTTTAGTACAGGCGCAATCCCGCACCATCATCGATTTCAACAGCAACTGGAAATTCTATTTAGGCGATACGGCTGCTGCCTCAGCACCAGACTACAACGACAACAAGTGGAGATCACTCAGCCTGCCGCACGACTGGAGCATTGAAGGCGAGTTCAGTGACAAACATCCGGGTACACCCAACCAGGCAGCCCTGCCAACCGGCATTGGCTGGTATCGTAAAACATTTACGCTCCCTGCAACCGCAAAAGATAAGAATGTATTTATTGAATTTGATGGCGTTTACCGCAATAGCGAAGTGTGGGTGAATGGTCATTCTCTGGGCAAACGGCCCAATGGCTACATTTCTTTCAGGTATGATATAACGCCATATTGTAACCCCGGAACTACCGAACAGGTGATCGCCGTAAAAGTAGATAATTCAGCCCAGCCCAATTCGCGTTGGTATACCGGCTCTGGTATTTATCGCAATGTACGGCTGGTGCTTGCTAATAAAATTGCCATCGATCAGTGGGGCACTTTTATTACCACGCCAACGATCAACAAAAACGTTGCCATCATTAACATACAAGCTACCATAAACAACGGCACCGGTAAAGAAGGCTGGGGGAGTTTATATACCGATGTATATGATGCCTCGGGAAAATTGGTAAGCAAAGGCAACGCAATCTTGTCTGGAGTACCCGGGTGGCCGGCCGGACAATCTACCTATACTTATTCTGCTGCTATTAACGCGCCAAAGCTTTGGTCAATTGAAACACCTTATATATATAAGGCCATAACAAGAGTGGTAGTAAATGGAAATATCGTAGATGAATACGTTACGCCCTTCGGCATCCGCTCTTTTGATTTTGATGTGCAGAAAGGGTTTTCACTAAATGGAAAACCAACAAAGATCTTAGGCGTGTGTATGCACCACGACCTGGGCGCGCTGGGTGCTGCGGTGAACGTGCGGGCCATGGAAAGACAATTGCAAATATTGAAGGCAATGGGCTGTAATGCAATCCGTACAGCGCATAATCCGCCTGCGCCGGAGTTTCTGGACCTTTGCGATAAAATGGGCTTTATTGTTATGGACGAAGCCTTTGATATGTGGCGAAAGAAAAAGAACAAGTTCGATTACAACATTGATTTTGAACAATGGCATAAACAGGACCTGGAAGACCAGGTTAAAAGAGACCGCAATCATCCTTCGGTATTCATCTGGAGCATTGGTAATGAGATCCGCGAACAATTCGATAGTACGGGTATACCATTAGCCAGGGAACTGGCAGGCATTGTAAAACAACTCGATACAACAAGGCCGGTAACCGCTGCCCTCACCGAGACCGATACCACGAAGAATTTTATTTACAAGGCCAATGCGTTGGACCTGTTTGGGCTGAATTATAATCAGCAATTGTATGGGGAAGTGCCGAAACGATATCCGGGTAAAAAATTCATTGCCACCGAAACCATGTCGGCCCTGGCCAGCCGCGGGCATTATGATATGCCCTCAGACAGCATTCGTTTCTGGCCGTTGAAAGGGCAAAAATTTGTTGAGAAAGGCAACCCGGATTATACCGTTTCCGCATATGATCATGTAGCGGCGTATTGGGGTTCAACGCATGAACAAACCTGGAAGATCGTAAAGCAGCATGAATTTATTGCAGGCTTGTTTGTTTGGTCGGGCTTCGATTTCCTGGGCGAACCGGTACCGTATCCCTGGCCGGCACGAAGTTCTTATTACGGCATTGTTGATCTGGCTGGTTTCCCGAAGGATGCATATTATATGTATCAAAGCGAATGGACCAATAAAACCGTACTGCATGTCTTCCCGCATTGGAACTGGCAGCCTAATAAAGAAGTTGATGTTTGGGCTTATTATAATAATGCCGATGAAGTAGAGTTGTATTTAAATAACCGGTCGCTGGGCGTACGTAAAAAACAACCGCTTGATCTTCATGTACAATGGCGGGTAAAGTATGAGCCCGGAACATTGAAGGCCGTTTCGCGTAAAAATGGCAAAATAATTAGCACAAAAACCATCCATACGGCCGGTGTGCCAGACCACCTGGAATTAGTCACGGATAGAAAAATCCTCCATGCCAACGAAAAAGACCTCTCTTTTATTGTGGTAAGAATTGTAGATAAAAACGGCAATCTGGTCCCCGATGCAGACAATAAAATAACCGTTGAAATTGCCGGCGAAGGTGTTTTAGCCGGCCTGGATAATGGCTATCCCGCCAGCCTGGAATCATTTAAAGGGCCGTCCCATAAGGCTTACAACGGACTGTGTTTAGCAATCGTACAATCCGGAAAAAAAGCCGGCCCCATTCGAGTCACTTTACAATCCCCCGGATTACCGGCCGCTTCTGTCCTCCTTCAAAGTCGCTAAAATGTAAAAAAAACATTTAGGGGTACTACGCAAAAAATAGTAAAATATTCCATCATTTTAGTGAAACCTTACATTGTTTACAGATTATGTCACGTGTACCTTTATTACGGTAAAATGAATAACAAGTAGAAAACAATGTATTCGTAAAAACTTGGTTAAGTGGTTCCTGAAACACATTGTATTCTGAAGGATTTTTTAAACGATTGAGCATATGAAGCGTTTTTGCTTGCCCGGTCTTCCTTATTCGCAATGTTTGATATGGCGAATTTTCCCGAAGGTTATTACGAGCGCAATATCCGGACAAACCAAAATCACTCCTCGCACAATCTACACTAATCAACAAGACAGGTCTAGTTCCCACGCTATGAAGTTTACAGGTTCATAAAACCAGATGCATTGACATAACAAAACTGTTTAACCAAAACGAGACCTGTTCCTTACGTACTGCAAAACACAAAAGAGGATAATAAAAGTATTTAATTATAACATGAGATGGGCTTTCAGGCATTGGCCGATAGTTCATCATACAATTGTTGCTACATGAAACGTACAGTTAGTTTGTCCATATTGTTAATGGCGGTAACATTATTAATGATGTTATTGTCTGTAACCCTGGTTTTTGCGCAATCATCTCCTCCCACGCAAACAACAGAAGCGTATAACGAAGTAATAAATAAAAGAGCTGCGAAGATCGTTGCAGCGTTACATACTACTGATACTGTCTTTAATAAAAAGGTAACGGCCATTGTTGCCGACCAGTATATACAATTGGGTCGCATACATGATGGCCGCAATGCACAGATCAAAAATATTAAGGCAAAGACTGAATTAACTGCTGATGATAAAGCCGCCATTCAAAAACTGGAAGCGGACGCCGATCAGCAACTCGCGAAATTACACACCACCTACCTGTCAAAACTATCCGCCCTTTGCACACCGCAACAAGTAGATGCCATAAAAGATGGAATGACATTCAATGTGTTGAACGTAACTTATACAGCATACCAGGATATGTTGCTCAATTTAACCGACGATCAGAAGAAACAGATACTGGCCTGGTTAACTGAAGCGCGTGAAAAAGCAATGGATGCAGAATCGGCTGATAAAAAGCACGCCTGGTTTGGAAAATACAAAGGCCGCATCAATAATTATTTATCCGCCGCGGGTATAGACATGAAAAAAGAAGAAGCCGGCTGGCAACAGCGGATACGGGAAAGGAAGGAAGCTGCAAAACAAGGTAAATAAGTGTAAAGCACTAAATGGTTTTAATTAACGTTTACTAACGGACTAAATGTTTCTAATTATCGTTTACTAACGATGTTTTATATACACTAACCCTTTAACCTTTTCACTTAAAATTGTATGACATACTCCCTAAACTTAAAATTATTTACCAGTAAAAAGATCGCTAAAAAGTTTTATCAGTCCTAAAAACTAATGCTGTATGAATTTCCAACAAATGAAAAAAATTTCCGTCTCATTTATCCTGCTGTTGCTATTAGCAGCGGGCGCCTTTGCGCAGGTGAGAGAAGTGACAGGACAAGTCACTGACCTCGATGGTAAGCCGGTATCTGGCGTAACCGTAATTGTCAAAGGAACCGCCGGTAATGTAATTACCGATGCAAATGGTAGGTACAAGGTGATGGCCACACCCCAGCAAACGATTGTGTTCACCCACATATCGTTCGGTATTCAGGAGGCAAAAATAGGAACGCGTCCTTCTATAGATGTAACATTGATAAAGGCCGATAACCAGTTAGATGACGTAATTGTGGTTGGTTATGGCGTGCAAAAGAAAGGGCACCTGACCGCCGCTGTTGAGTCTATCAAATCAAAAGAAATTGAAGACCTGCCGATAGGTAACCTCGGTGCTGCCCTGGCAGGCCGGGTGCTTGGTTTAAATGTGAGTGGTGGTACAGACCGGCCGGGTTCAAGAGCTATTTTGACAATACGTAATCCGGCAACTTTTTCAAAAGATGGCGGTACGTTAGACCCATTATATGTAATTGATGGCGTGATACAGGTTACTGGTGATGGTAAGAATGACCGGGACCAGTTCAATAACCTCGATCCATCGGAAGTGGAAAGCGTAACGGTATTGAAAGATGCCGCTGCCGCTATTTATGGATCAAGGGCCGCCAATGGCGTTATCATCGTTACTACAAAACGTGGTAAAGCCGGTGCGCCTAAATTTTCTTACAGTGGTTCTTACGGTGTAAATGATGAAAGTTACCGTACTAAAATGATGAGTGCTTACGATTTTGGTATGTACTATAACATCATGAACGGGCCTAACGGTGCGAACTCAACAGCTGGTAGTAAAGATAACTTCTTCTCGGCCGATGAACTGGAGCATTTCCAGACCATCAATTACGACTGGCTGGAGCCAGCCTGGAAAAAATCGCATAACATGCGTCATACCTTCAATGTGAGCGGTGGAACTGATAAAGCCACTTATTTTGCAGGCGCCAGTTATTATACCCAGGATGGCAACATGGGTTATCTGGATTATAAAAAATGGACTGTTCGGGCCGGTGCAGATATCCAGGTGGCTACCGGGTTGAAAACGGGTGTGCAGGTATCTGGTAACTTTGGGGATCTGAAAAAGACCTTTAACAAAGTAGCCAGTGAAGACCTGGACGACGATTACCGGAACCTGTTGCTGACGCCTCGTTATGTACCCATGTTTGTTGATGGATTACCAGTGAAAATTCCAGGTTCAAATTCCGATAATTTGTCAAAGTATCATTTTTATGAGATCCAGCGGTTGAAGAACATTGCGGAGACGAAAGATAAAACCCTGGCTGTAAATATGTATGCCGAATACGAATTGCCATGGGTAAAGGGCTTGAAGGCTAAAGTATCATATGCCCGCTATTTCAATAACTCCAATGGTTCACAGGTTGGTACCAGGTATACTTTGTACGATTTCAATACATTGGGAAACAATGGACATATATATGAAGGAGCAACGCCCAAGATCCCCGGAACTGTTTTCTCAAACGGTAACCGCCTGTACTACTCATCTACAGAGGGCGAAATGGAACAAACGAACTTTTACTTAACCTATAATCAAACATTCGGACGTCATAATATAGGAGCCTTGTTCTCTGCTGAAAAGGGAGAATCTCAAACATACCAGGCCGATGTGTGGAAAGAAGCGCCCATCGCAGCTACGAATGGTCAGTTCTCCAGCGCTTTTGGTGCTGTTGATGGCAAAACACAGGGCGCCGAATCCGGTACATTAGGTTACATTGGCCGGCTGAATTATGCGTTTGCCGATAAATACATCGCTGAATTCCTGTTCCGTTCAGACGCTTCTACACACTTTGCACCTGCCAATTACTGGGGCAAATTCTTCTCATTGTCTGCCGGCTGGGTAGTTTCAAACGAACCCTGGTTCAATGTAAATACGGTTAATTACCTGAAAGTAAGATATTCAGTAGGTATGTTGGGTAAAGATGATACCAGGGCCTGGTTATGGCGTCAGCGCTATACGTTCGAGAATGGTAAAGGATCTGTGTTTGGCGGTAATAGCGGTAATAATAATAATTCCACATCAACTGGTTTGAAAATGAGTGTATCGCCCAACCCGGATGCAAAATGGAGCGATGAAATGAAGAATAACTTAGGTATCGATGCCCGGTTCATGAATAACCGCCTTGCTTTAACGGTGGAAGGCTACTATAACAAAGGAACTAATATGTTGATGGAAAATACAGCAGCAGTTCCTTTGACTGTTGGTGGTTCTATTGCTGCTGAGAACTTTGGAAAAATGAACTTCTTTGGTTATGAGATATCGCTGGGTTGGCACGACCGCGTTGGCAAAGACTTTTCTTATGGCGTTGATGCCCGCTTTTCCTGGTCTGATAACAAATGGCTCAAAGGTAACTTTAATGAAATTGATAGTTATTCTCCCTGGAAAAAAAGGAATGGAGCATCTGATGATAATGGCATATGGGGATATGATTACGAGGGCATGTTTAAGGATCAGGCCGACGTCGATGCCTATGTATCCAAATATGGCATTACTGAAGTGTTTGGTACCCTGGCAAAAGATTTGAAACCGGGTAGCTTTTCATATAGGGATGTAAGAGGTGCTTTACAGGGCGATGGAACTTTTGCTGCTCCAGATGGTAAGATCAATGAGAATGACCAGATACAACTGGCAAAAAAAGCAAACAACCATTATGGTTTTGGATTTACTTTCAAAGCGAATTACAAAGGGATTGGATTCGATTGTGTGATCGGTGGTTCATTTGGTGGTTTTGCTGAAATAGATGGCAATGCCAGAAAGAAACTGAATACTTCTATTAGCAGAGGCTTCCAAAACCGGCCTACATTCTGGAGCAATATCTACGATCCTTTATTGAATCCGGAAGGCAAATACCCCAATCCTAATTTCGAAGGAGTTAACATGACACCTACCTCTACTTTCTGGCAGGTACCTGCTTTCAGATTGGGTATGCGAAATCTAAACCTGAATTACACCATTCCTAAAAGGCTGGTTGAAAAAGCCCGTTTGGCCAGTGCACGTATCGCATTGACCGCTTTGAATCCGTTCATTTTGTATAATCCATACGATTATAAAGCACCGGATGGTTCATATGAGACGTACCCCAATCTGAAAACGTATTCACTGGGCTTGAACCTTGGATTTTAACTTTTAGGAAACGTAATTGAGTTTGAAAAACGAAATGCTTGAAAACATGAAGCGCAATCATAAATTAACGATAATCGCTGCCGCCTTGCTGGCAGGCGTCGTAAGTTGTAAAAAAGATTTTCTCGAAGAAAAGCGTGACCTGGGTGGTGTAAACGAGGAAACATTCAAGGACTCCGTACTGGCTACCGCCTATGTGGATTATGTATATGGTTTGTTCCAGCCGCCAGCCAATGCTCAGGCATTGTCATGGAATTTGGCAACCAACAATATTCAATTTGCACAGACTACAGAAGAGTTTCCCGGGGAAACCAACTGGAATAAAGTATGGTCAGGTGTTTCTTATATTAATGCGCATGCATTGAACTATTTTGGCGCACCGCTTACTGCCAGTGTTGTTAATAATACCTGGACACGTATAAGGGAAACCAATATTTTTCTGGATAACATCGATAAGTATGGGTTACCAGAAGATGTAAGAAAAAGGTTGAAAGGCCAGATCTATTTCTGGCGCGCTTATCAGTATTTTGACATGGTTCGCTTATATGGTGGCGTTCCCATTATATTGACTGCACAGGACCCCATTAAAGCAGAGGAGAATGAATCGTTAAAAGTGCCCCGTAGTTCAACCGCGGAAACGTTTGCCCAGATTTATGCTGATCTTGATTCTGCCATTGCCATGCTGCCCGGCAGATGGACAATCGATAATAATGCGAACTGGGGAAGAATTACCAGTGGTGCTGCAGCTGCCTTAAAAGGCCGTGCGGCTTTAACCTATGCAAGCCCCCTGTTTAACCGCGGGGATGATGCGAGCCGCTGGCAAAAAGCATATGAGATCAATAAAGCAGCCAGAGACCTGCTCGTTGTAAATGGTTTTGGCTTGTATAAAACCGGTACTCTGAGCGATGGTACTGCGTTTGAGAATATGTTAGTGGCAGAAGTGAATGGTCCCGCCGTAACTAATATTAACCCGGAAGCAGTGCTCGTATTTCCATTCAATACCGTTACTTCTGATCAGGTAGCGAAAAACAATGGTTGGGAAAATGCTGCACGACCTAAAGATATCAATGGTGGTGCTTCTTTGAATGCAACCAAACAAATGCTCGATGCATTCCCCATGAAGGATGGTAAAATGCCCGGCGTTTCCAGCCTACCGTATGATCCCATCTACTTTTACAAAAACAGGGATCCTCGTTTCTATAAGACTTTTGCTATCAACGGCCAATTGTGGCCTTTTGCAGGGAATGCCAAATACCGTGTCTGGACCTATAAATGGTTTACGAATGCAGCTGAAGTTACTCCGGCCAGAACGACTGAAACAAAAGGTACCAATACTACCGGTATTTACGTTCGCAAAGGCACAGCACCTGGAGCCAGCAATACGACCAATGGAAGTTTTGCTGTAAGTGGTTCCGATGAGATAGAACTTCGTTTTGCCGAAGTCATACTGAACATGGCTGAAGCTGCTGCGGCTACTGGCGCCGAAGGGGAAGCCATAACGCTCCTTGCTTCGATTCGTGAAAGAGCCGGCATTACAAATACGAATAATTATGGACTGGCAGGCATTAGTGGTCGCGATGCAGTCATTGCAGCTGTGCTGAACGAACGCAAACTGGAGTTTGCTTACGAAGGCAAACGTTTCTGGGACCTGCGTCGTTGGATGTTATTTAATAATGATTTTGGTACTTGTAGCCGCATGGGTGTAACGCCATTGGATGGAACACGCAGAACAGGGGTAACGATCGCAGTTTATAAGGATAAAGCCGGAGCTGGTACCAAATTCACCGGCACTACCGCTCAGGATCCTTTTTATCTGCCACAGGGTACCGCTGCTACTTTATTGAAAGATAGAGAACCTGCTATTTTACCAACGGGCGTTTCGCAGGACCAATGGGTTGATACGCTGTATAAATATCATTTCCAGTTGGTGGAAAAGGATGATGTTGACCCCACTGCCAATAACAATAGCTGGAAATTCAAATGGTACAATGAATATTATTTCTTTGGATTGAATTCTTCAATCATACAAAACTCGCCTTACCTGGAACAAACAAAGGGTTGGGACGGATTGTACGGAACAGGAACATTTGATCCACTTAAATAAAAAATAAACATCAGAGGGCATTTCAAAATGCCCTCTGATGTTATAACCCTAAAAGTTGTACCTTTTAAATGTGTTACTATCGATAAAAATTTACCCAGCCAAACAGTCTCAAGTTCTTTAACATACTAGTTCATAAGATCAATTAGAAGCATATACAACCAGAACAGGCAATGATATCCGTAACCCATCCGTAACCCGTTACACCCAACCATCAGTATTACGTAGTTAAATGATTAATGATCTTATCCCTTTGCCTGGCTGGAAAAAATGTTTGTCGTTATACGTTAATTTAATATCGGTAGAGTAGCCGCTTACTTCGGCCAATTCAGGAGTGGTTGAAGGTAACAAAACGGTGCAGTGCCGATGAACAGTGATAAACGTATGATTGACATGTAAATATTTGTTATCTAAAAAATAAGAGCGGAACACGATTATTTATTTCGTCAGGTGCAACCCTGAAATACTAAATATTCGTCTGGTGTTTACATCTTCTCTGCTCATATTGCTGATCCCTTTTAATTGATCTTGAACTATCCGTGAAAAACCAAAGGGACAAACAAAATGGATCAGCAATTTTAAATTATTAAGCGCAGGGGGGATATTGTATCCTCCCTGTATTTTTAAGATACATAGATAGCAGCAATAAAACCTTATTATCCCGGGGAGTGCCTTTTTTCTTTATACAACGTGATTTGAAAATTGTTAACGATGATTATGAAAATGTTTCGCAACCTTCTTGTTGTTTCTGCTGTAGGACTGGCAACGCCGGCTTTGGCGCAATACCCAAAAATTCCACAGGATGTTCAGAAATGGTCAGATTCTTTATTGAATGCAGAACGCATTCAATCTGATGCTGCATGGGCCAAAGCATTGCCCATTATCGAAAAGGAAGCAAGAGAGGGTAAACCTTATATTCCCTGGGCGGCCCGGCCATACGATCTTCCCCAGGCAAAAACTGTTGTGTTCCCAGGCGCTGAAGGCGGTGGCGCTTACAGCTTCGGCGGCCGTGGTGGTAAAGTGATCGTGGTAACCAGCCTGGAAGACAGAGGCCCCGGTACATTCCGCGAAGCCTGTGAAATCGGTGGCGCGCGTATCGTTGTTTTCAATGTAGCTGGCATCATTCGTTTAAAATCGCCCGTTATTATTCGTGCTCCTTATATAACCATCGAAGGCCAGTCGGCGCCAGGTGATGGGGTATGTATCGCCGGTGAATCGGTTTGGCTCAATACACACGATGTAGTGGTTCGCTTTATGCGTTTCCGCCGTGGTGAAACCAATGTAGGCCGTCGCGATGATGCCATCGGTGGTAATCCCGTTGGTAATATCATGATCGATCACGTGTCAGCCACATGGGGTTTAGATGAGAACATGAGTATGTACCGTCACATGTACAACGACAGTACCGGTACCCAGGAGCAAAAACTGGGAACAGTAAATATCACTATTCAGAACTCCATTTTTGCAGAATCGCTGGATACCTATAACCACTCCTTCGGTAGTACCCTGGGTGGTGAAAATTGTACCTTCATGCGCAACATGTGGGCCAACAATACCGGCCGTAACCCATCTGTGGGTTGGAACGGTACCTTCAACTTTGTAAACAATGTTGTATTTAACTGGATGCACCGTTCCAGCGATGGCGGCGACTACCGGGCTATGTACAACTTCATCAATAACTATTTTAAACCCGGACCGGTTACTACAAAAACCGGCCCCGTAGGCCATCGTTTTCTGAAACCCGAATCGGGCCGTAGTAAACTGAAACAAAAAGTGTATGGTCGTGCCTATGTAAACGGCAATATCATGGAAGGATACCCTGAAATTTCTAAAAACAACTGGGCTGGCGGCGTACAGGTAGAAGAAGAAAAAAATGCAGGTGAATACACAGATTTCATCAAAGTGGATGAGCCTTTGCCCATGCCAAAAATAACGATGGTATCAGCTACCGAAGCATATGATTATGTTGTGAAGAATGCAGGTGCTATGTTGCCTAAACGCGATGCAGTGGATACTCGTATTGCCGAGCAGGTAAGGACCGGTAAGATCACTTACAAAGAAGGCGTTCCTTTACCCACCACACAATTTGAACACCGCAAACTGCCGATCGATTCTTACAAAATGGGTATCATTACCGATCCTGTACAGGTTGGCGGTTACCCCGAATACAAAGGGACACCTTACAAAGACAGCGACAACGACGGTATGCCCGATGATTATGAAATTAAACATGGCCTGAACCCCAAAAATGCAGCCGATGCTTCTCAGTACAAAACCAAAGGTGGTTACTCGAATATTGAAGTATATCTGAATAGTTTGGTGCCCATGGCCAATGTGCAGCCGTCAGTTAGCAAAACGGCTACAGCCAAAAAATAACGTTTTTTATAGTACAGTCATGAAAGAATAAGTTCGCAGTTAGAAATTGGTATAGCATAAATTGTAGGTCTCCCGCAAAAACGGGAGACCTTACAACATTTATTAATCATCCGGGAACATGTTCTTAATAAGCAAACCGATACAGCAAGGGCCTTTTGAACCGCGCACGCGCGGTGTTTTAATAAAACCATTCTTTATTATCAGCCTACTGCTGCTTGCACAGGCAGGCTACTCCCAGAAAGAAAAGAAGGCTCCGCCACCATTATCAACAGTTAAAGGCAGGCTTTCTTATGTTGCCGATTCTCTCGGCAACCGCATTCCTGATTTCTCCTATTGTGGTTACAAGGCAGGTGAAAAAGCCTTTCCCGATGCACCTGTTCGGGTAGTGGTGCCTGTAAAACAAGGTGATGCCACGCGCCGCATACAGGCCGCATTGGATTATGTAGCGGCATTACCTATTGATAAAAACAATATACGCGGCGCCGTATTATTACAACCCGGTCTGTATGAAGTTACAGGCCAGTTGATCATTCGCGCATCCGGTATCGTATTACGCGGAAGCGGTTACGGCGATAACGGAACGATCTTGAAAGGGACCGGTAACGACCGCCAAACCCTTATTGCAATAGCCGGTAAGAACGACCGGCAACTGACTCCTGAAATAAAACTCACCGATCGATACATTCCTGTAAACAGTACTACTGTTAATGTAGCTTCTCCCAATACTTTCAAAGCCGGTGATAAAGTGGTGGTCCATCGCCCTTCAACGGCCAACTGGATCAATGAACTGCATACCGCTCATTTTGGCGGTGGCATTACGGCGTTGGGTTGGAAACCCGGCCAGCGCGATATTTACTGGGACAGAACAATTGTTGCAGTGAATAATGGTACCATTCAACTGGATGCACCGGTAACAACGGCCCTGGATGAACAGTATGGCGGAGGCCTGATCGCATCTTACAACTGGCCCGGTCGCATACAGGATGTAGGCGTTGAAAACCTTCGTTGTGTATCATCATACGATGTAAACAATCCTAAAGATGAAGCCCATCGCTGGATGGCTATTTCTATAGAAAATACAACAGACGCCTGGGTACGCCAGGTGGTGTTCGCACATTTTGCCGGTTCAGCTGTATTTGTAACAGAAACCAGTAAACGTGTAACAGTAGAAGATTGTAAATCGCTGGCGCCCGTTTCGGAGATCGGCGGTCTGCGGCGTTATACATTTTTTACGGCCGGTCAGCAAACGCTTTTCCAACGATTGTATGCTGAATATGGCAACCATGATTTTATAACCGGTTTTTGTGCTGCTGGTCCCAATGCCTTTGTACAATGCGAATCGCACAAAGCATATGGATTCAGCGGTGGTCTCGATAGCTGGGCCTCCGGGGTGTTGTTTGATATGGTGACCATGGATGGACAAGCGATCAGCTTTATGAACCGCGGCCAGGATGGCAATGGGGCAGGGTGGAATGTGGCCAACAGTGTTTTATGGAATTGCTCGGCAGCACGCATCGATTGTTATCAACCGCCTACGGCCCAAAACTGGTCGTTTGGCAGCTGGGCGCAATTTTCCGGTGATGGCTATTGGGGCGAATCGAACAACACGATAGAGCCCCGTAGTTTGTATTATGCACAATTGAAAGAACGATTGACTGAAGATATTACTCCCAGAACACAACTTTTACTGATAGAGTCGAATGCAACCAGCAGTCCCACCGTGGCGCAGGCAGCGGAATTAACGGCCATGTCTGTAAAACCGCAGCCCACCGTAGCCGAATTCATAGATGGCGCCGCTCAACGGCAACCTATACCTGTTTCAGCGACCGGTATTAAAACGATAGATGAACTTGGATTTAAACAGCCTGCTGCTGTTCAACCTTCCATTGCTACGCATATTCAAAACAGCTGGCTGGTAAGTGGTAATGCGGTATTGACGGGTACCCGGGCTGAATCGCCCTGGTGGAACGGCAGCGCACGCCATTATGCAATGGCTAATCCCAAACCGGCCATCACGCGGTTTATACCGGGTGAAACCGGTAAAGGATTAACCGATGACCTTTGCGAATTGACCGATTCCATGAAGGGCCGGCATGAAGTAGCTTTCGAACAGAACTATGCTTTGTGGTATGAGCGTCGCCGCGATGATCATGAACGCGTACGCCGCATCGATGGAGATGTATGGGCGCCGTTTTATGAACTGCCTTTTGCCCGCAGTGGTAAAGACACCGCCTGGGATGGCTTAAGCAAATACGATCTTACAAAATACAATTACTGGTACTGGAACCGCCTGAAACAATTTGCCGACCTGGCCGATCAGAAAGGACTGGTGCTGGTACATCAGAATTATTTTCAGCACAACATTATTGAAGCCGGCGCCCACTATGCCGATTTTCCCTGGCGCCCCGTAAATAACATCAACAATACCGGTTTCCCCGAACCGCCGCCCTATGCCGGTGATAAACGCATCTTCATGGCGGAACAGTTCTATGATGTCACCCATCCCGTACGCCGCGAATTACACCGGGCTTACATTCGCCAGTGCCTGAACAACTTCGCCGGCAACACCGGCGTGATCCAGTTAACCGGATCAGAATACACCGGGCCTTTACATTTTGTACAATTCTGGATAGACGTTATAAAAGAATGGGAGCAAGAAACAGGTAAGAAACCGTTGATCGGCTTAAGCGCTACCAAAGATGTGCAGGATGCTATTTTAGCCGATGCAGCCCGCGCGGGTGTTATCGATATCATTGATATCCGCTACTGGCATTATCAGCAGGATGGTACGGCATACGCCCCGTTGGGCGGACAAAGTCTGGCGCCCCGCCAACAGGCACGCCAGTTCAAACCTAAAAAGACTTCTTTTGAGCAGGTATATAGAGCAGTTAGAGAATACCGCGATAAATTTGCCGGCAAAGCAGTGATGTATTCCGGTGATAGCTATGACGATCTGGGTTGGGCCGTATTTATGGCCGGTGGCTCGCTGGCAAACATCCCGGTTTTGGCAGATGCAGGTTTTGTAACCGCCGCTGCTGCTATGAAGCCGCTGGATGGCACGTTTAAAGAACAATACACCCTGGCGAATGCCGGCAATGGTTATATCGTTTACGGCAATGGAAATAATCTCCAGCTCGATCTCACCAATGTGCCCGGTAACTTCCGGGTAAAGTGGTTCGATGCAGCTAATGGTCAGGTAATAGGCAAAGAAGAAAAGGTGAAGGGAGGAAGAGTTGTTACGTTGTCTGGAAAACAAGGGAATGTGATTGCGTGGGTTAGAAAAGGATAATAAATACAAGAACTAAATAGAAGCATAGAAACAGATATGTTTAAAGTTATTTCGATAGGATTGATAGCAGCATTGACAGCGGGAAACCTAAGGGTGGGTCTCCCTCTTAAGGTGGGCTCACCCTCGACGACAGAAGTACAAGCCCTGAAACCTTTACGAGTTTCAGCCAATGGCCGTTATTTTATGACGGCAGATGGAAAACCTTTCTTCTGGCTGGGCGACACAGGTTGGTTATTGTTTTCAAAGCTCAAACGCGAAGAAGTGATTCAATACCTGGACGATCGCAAACAAAAAGGCTTTAATGTAATACAGGTGATGGTACTGCACCAGGTGAAAGTGGTAAATGCCTATGGCGATACAGCTTTAAAAAATGGCAATGTAGCCATGCCTGTTACAACAACGGGGAATAATGCTGACAACGTAACACAATACGACTATTGGGACCATGTTGATTTCATTGTAAAGGCCGCTGCGGAAAGAGGCATTTACATAGCCATGGTTCCGGTATGGGGAAGTGAGGTAAAAGCGGGGAAAGTAACACCTGCACAGGCAAAACAATACGCCACTTTTTTAGCCAATCGTTATAGATCACAACCCAATATTGTTTGGTTAAATGGCGGTGATATCAAAGGCACCGATTCCATAAAAGTATGGCAGATGATCGGAAAAACCCTGCATGAAAAAGACCCCGGTCATTTGATGACGTTCCATCCCCGCGGACGTACCACGTCTTCGATCTGGTTTCACAACGAATCGTGGTTGCAGTTCAATATGTTTCAATCGGGCCACCGCCGCTACAACCAGGATACCAGCGCCGGTGAACTGCATTATGGCGAAGACAACTGGAAATATATAGATGTTGATTATAAGAAAACACCGGTAAAGCCAACATTCGACGGCGAGCCATCATACGAAGAAATACCGCAGGGATTACATGATTCCCTGGAGATACGATGGAATGCCAATGATGTAAGGCGTTATGCTTACTGGTCGGTATTTGCAGGTGGTTGCGGTTATACGTATGGTGATAACGCCGTTATGCAAATGCACCGCCCCAACGATACTGATGGTAATTACGGGGTAACGAATTATTGGTATGATGCGCTCAATGTACCCGGAGCAGCGCAAATGGGATATATCAAAAACCTGATGCTATCCAGATCCTATTTCGACCGGGTGCCGGATCAATCGTTGATAGCCGGCGACATCGGCGAAAAATACGATCGCCTGTTGGCTACCCGCGGAAAGAACTATGCATTCATATATACGTATACGGGCCGGACTATTTCTGTAAAGATGGATAAGCTGACGGGAAAAAGCATTAAAGCCTCGTGGTACAATCCACGCGATGGAAAATATACAGTGATCGGTTCGTTTGCAAATAAAGGTGTACAGGAATTCGATGCGCCAGGAGAAGTGAAAGAGGGGAATGACTGGGTGCTTGTTTTGGACAATCCACAGGCTCCCTAAGAGCGGGCGTTTTGCTTACAGCTTATGGCTTATAGCTTGCAGCTTGTATTTAACAATTGACTATCATGCGTATTCTAACATACATATCTTTTCTCTTCCTGCTTTCCTGCACGGCGCAAAAGCCCGTGTACATGTTCACGTCATTTAACGAACCCGCTACAGACGGGTTACGTTTTCTATACAGCTATGATGGTTATAAATGGACGGATGTAGGCCGTACTTTTGTAAAACCTGAAGTAGGCAGTAAAGTAATGCGCGATCCATCCATTGCAAAAGGAAGCGATGGCGAATACCACCTGGTTTGGACAAGCGGCTGGAACAAAGACAAAGGATTTGGTTATGCCCATTCAAAAGACCTGGTACATTGGTCAGCTCCGGAATTTATTTCCGTTATGGAAAACGATTCCAATGTGGTGAATGTTTGGGCGCCGGAGCTGTTTTTTGATGATGAAAGCAACCAGTTCGTTATCGTTTGGGCTTCTACCATCCCATTCCGGTTTCCGAAAGGAGAGGAAGACGAAAACAACAATCATCGCCTGTATTATACGGTGACCAAAGATTTTAAAACCTTCTCCCCGTCAAAGCTCTATCTTGATCCCGCTTTCAGCGTGATCGATGCCGTGATCGTAAAAAGAGCAGCAAAAGATTATGTACTGGTTTTGAAAGATAATACCCGCCCTAACCGAAATATCAAAGTAGCTTTTGGAAACAATCCCCTGGGACCCTGGAACAATGTGTCCGCACCCTTTACCGGTAATTTTACAGAAGGCCCTTCAGTTGCAAAAGTGGGCAAAGAGTGGCTGATCTATTACGATGCCTACCGCAATAAAAAATATGAAGCGGTGAAAACAGCCGATTTTATCCATTTTGATTCAGCCGCCGTATCGGTACCCGAAGGACACAAACACGGGACGATCTTTATGACGACTAAGA
Source organism: uncultured Niastella sp. (assembly GCA_966212235.1). Lineage (GTDB taxonomy): Bacteria > Bacteroidota > Bacteroidia > Chitinophagales > Chitinophagaceae > Niastella. The sequence goes on from CBIHPP010000012.1 coordinate 199,022, forward strand.
AGGAGTTGAATGGCTTAATTAATGAGGTAAGAAGTAAGAAGTAGGAGGTCTGAAGTAAAAATTTCACGTTTGCCGTTTGCCGTTTCACGATAAAGTATTAAATAATGATTCGTATTAGTAAGATATCAATTATTGCATTATTAGCATTGAGTAACACGCATTTGTTTTCTCAGGATACCGTTCGCTATGTAGGAACTACACTGGTAAACGTAGACTATCATCATGGTCAATTGACGCCGGCGGTCGGGGTGCACAACATACAGGTGATGCGGGCGAATCGCGATATAAAAGATTCTACTACCGGATTTGGTTGGACGTATAACCATCAGCCCTTGCTTACTTACTGGAACAATACCTTCTACCTGGAATACCTGAGTGATCCTATTGGTGAACACGTACCTCCCGGCCAATCGTTCATGATGACTTCTAAGGACGGCTATCACTGGACGGCGCCGAAGATTGCATTCCCCATTTATAAGGTTCCCGACGGCACTACCAAGGAAGGATACAATGGCGTAGCCAAAGACCTCACTGCGGTTATGCACCAGCGCATGGCCTGGTATATTTCCAGTAAGAACCGCTTGCTGATGTTGGGTTATTACGGCCTGGTATTGGGTGCTCATGATGATCCCAATGACGGGAATGGTATCGGTCGCGTAGTACGTGAAGTATATAAAGATGGCAGCTTTGGCCCCGTTTATTTCATCCGGTACAACCATGCGTTCAATGAAAAGAATACCAGCTACCCGTTCTTTGAAAAAAGCAAGGACAGGGGATTTGTAGAAGCCTGTAAAGAAATATTAAGCAATAGTCTGCTGGTACAGCAATGGATTGAAGAATCGGATCGAAATGATCCGTTGCTCACCTTGCACAACGAAAATTATAAAGCATTTAATTTTTACACGCTGCCCGATGGAAGAACAGTTGGCTTTTGGAAAATGGCGTTGACCTCTATTAGCCCCGATAAAGGCAAAACCTGGTTATACAACCCCGTACGCGCACCTCATTTTGTAAACAGCAATGCCAAAATATGGGGGCAACGTACCTCCGATGGAAAATACGTCACCGTATACAATCCTTCGGAGTTTCGCTGGCCGCTGGCGCTGTCGGTAAGCGACGATGGGCTGAATTATAAAAACCTGTTACTGGTAAACGGCGAGATCACTTCCATGCGCTATGGTGGTAACTATAAAAGTTACGGACCGCAATACGTGCGTGGTTTGGAAGCGAATGCAACTTCGCCCGATGGAAATTGCTGGGTAACGTACAGCATGAACAAAGAAGATATCTGGGTTACCAGCATACCGGTCCCGGTAAAAGATAAAGTTGACCAGGATGTGAACGATGATTTCTCCCAATTACCTGCGGCCAGTGCTTTAAAAGAATGGAATATATACAGCCCGTTATGGGCGCCGGTTTCAATAGAGAAAGCTGTGAATGGTACGCAGGTGCTGGCCATAAAAGACAAAGATCCTTTTGATTATGCCAAAGCCGAGCATGTATTGCCTGCTGCGAAAAGGATGACGGCTACTTTTTCTGTAACCCCGCAACAGGATAATCACGGTAACCTGCACATCGAATTTCAGGATGGCAAAGGCACTGCAGGCATAAGACTGGTATTTGATTCAACCGGAACACTGATCGTAAAGGCAGGCTACAGGAATAGGAACATTATAAAGTATAAGGCAGGTGAGTTGTATGAAATTACCGTTACTTTAAACACAGACACCCGTTTTTATTCCGTATCAGTAAATGGAAAACAGGAGGGCGGCAACCAGATCTTCTTTGCACCCCTGGAGAATGTGCAACGCATTGTATTCAGGACCGGCGATGTACGACGCTTTCCTGATTCCGATACCCCAACCGATCAAATGTATGACTTGCCTAACCCGGGCGCACAGGCCAAACCGGCGGCGTATTTTATAAGATCGGTGAAAACAAAGAAAACCTTGTAAGGAAATTATAAGCAAATGATCAGAAAACCAGGCATATTATCATTATTGGTTCTGTTGTGTACAAGTTGTGCCGTTGCTCAAAAAGGTACAAAGAAGGAGGGCGCTATACTCAAGGCGGATAACTTCCGGCACTATGTAGACTATTTCAATAAAATGGAGAATGAGAATATCGCGCAGGCCATTCCCAATGCACAGTCGTGGGATTGGCTGAAAACGAATATTCCCCTGTTTGAATGTCCGCAGCAGAACTTTGAAGAGATGTGGTATTATCGCTGGTGGACATTGCGTAAGCACCTCAAACAAACACCGGTTGGGTATGTGTTTACCGAATTCCTGGTGAACCGGAATTATGCCGATAAATACAATCTTATTAGCAGTGCGTTGGGCCATCACATCTATGAAGCCCGCTGGCTGCGCGACAACAAATATCTGAACGAGTACATGCATGTATGGTACCGCGGTAACGAAGGGAAAGCCATGAAAAGATTACATACGTTCAGCAGCTGGAATATCTATGCCCTGTACAACCGCTACCTGGTAAATGGCGATAGCAGCTATTTAATGAATATGCTGCCCGACCTGGAAACGGATTATGCCATTTGGGAAGCGGAAAAACGATTACCGAACGGACTTTTCTGGCAGGCAGATGTAAAGGATGGCATGGAAGAGTCCATCAGCGGTGGCCGGAAAGAAAAAAATGCCCGGACAACCATTAACAGTTATATGTATGGAAATGCTACGGCATTATCCATCATGGAAAACATGGCTGGTAACAAACCCAAAGCAGACCTGTATGCATTAAAAGCAGATAGCATTAAAAAGCTTTTTCATCAACTGCTCTGGAATGCGAAAGATACTTTTTTTGAAACCCGGAAAACCGCGGCAGATACAATGGCCAATGTGCGGGAAGAAGTTGGTTTTATACCCTGGTATTTTAATCTGCCCGAGGCAGGATATGAAGCAGCCTGGAAAAAGATAACAGATGAGAACGGGTTCTTTGCACCTTTCGGTTTAACAACCGCAGAAAGAAATCACCCGCAGTTTCGTAAACATGGTTGTTGCTCATGCGAATGGGATGGCGCCGTATGGCCATATGCCACCTCGCAAACCATGACCGCTATGGCCAATTTAATGAATAACTATAAACAGTCAGTAGTAAACGATTCGGTGTATTTCCGTTTAATGGAGTTGTTTGTTGAATCGCAATACTACCGCGGCCGTCCATATATAGGAGAGTACCTCGATGAAAAGACCGGCTATTGGTTAAAAGGCGATCAGGAACGCAGCCGCTATTATAATCACTCAACGTATAACGACCTGGTGATAACCGGGTTAATGGGTTTACGGCCACGTGCTGATAAAACAATAGAAGTAAATCCGCTGATACCGGAAAATAAATGGCCCTGGTTCTGCCTGGATAATGTACCGTATCATGGAAAACTGGTTACAATTATGTGGGATAAAGATGGTACGAAGTATAAAAAAGGAAAAGGATTCAGTGTATGGGTGAATGGAAAAAAGGTGGCTGGTGCCAATAGCATACAGCGGGTAACTGGAACAATTGAATAAAGAAAAAATGGAAATGAAACCGACTATAAAAACCAATGTATTGAAATTGCTGGCTTTCGCTTTCAGCTTACAGCTTATAGCTTATAGCTCTTTGAAGGCCCAACAATCCGAGATCCAATATCTGTCCGGTACAGGCAGCGACAAAACCGTTAACTGGGAATTCTTTTGTACGGCCGGCCGTAATTCCGGCAAATGGACAACCATACCTGTTCCGGCTAACTGGGAGCAGCAGGGTTTTGGTAAATATAATTATGGCCACGATAAAGATTCCGTACGCGGAAAAGAACAGGGCTTGTACAAATACAACTTTATGGTGCCAGCCAACTGGCAAGGTAAAACCATCAAGATTGTCTTTGAAGGTTCCATGACCGATACCGAAGTAAAGCTCAATGGGAAATCGGCCGGTGCCATGCACCAGGGATCTTTTTACAGCTTCTCATACAATATCACGTCGCTGATAAAATATGGCAAAAAGAATTTGCTGGAAGTAACCGTAAGCAAGCATTCAGCCAATGAATCGGTGAATGGCGCTGAACGCCGCGGCGATTACTGGATCTTTGGCGGCATCTTCAGACCGGTTTTCTTACAGGCGCTTCCGGTTGAACACCTGGCGCATGTTGCCGTAGATGGAAAAGCAAACGGCACATTTGTAGCTAAGGTAAAATTAGCGGCCGTAACACAGGCTGATGAAGTGACTGCCCAGTTGTATACCATGAATGGTGAAAAAACGGGTGACGCCTTCTCTGCAAAAATAAAACAGGGCGATTCGGTGGCCATGCTGCAAACAACCGTGTCGAACCCATTGTTATGGACACCGGAATTTCCCAACCGTTACCGCGTTGAATTTACTTTAATGGCAAAAGGTAAACCGGTTCATACGGTACAGGAGAAATTCGGCTTCCGTACCGTAGAGGTGCGTGAGCGCGATGGCATTTACCTGAACGACGTAAAAATAAAATTCAAAGGTGTGAACCGGCACTCGTTCTGGCCAACTACTGCCAGGGCAATGAATGAAACCCGGAGCATTGAAGATGTGCTGATGATGAAGGATATGAACATGAATGCAGTGCGCATGTCGCATTATCCGCCCGATGCGCATTTCCTGAACGCCTGCGATTCGCTGGGTTTAATGGTGCTGGACGAATTAGGCGGCTGGCATAAAGCATACGATACACAGGTGGGTTCTATCCTCGTACATGAAATGATTGCGCATGATTGCAATCACCCGTCCATTGTTATCTGGGACAATGGAAATGAAGGCGGTCATAATTTTGAACTCGACCACTGGTTCGATGAACTGGATCTTCAACAACGTCCGTTGATACATCCCTGGCAGGTATTTCGTCAGTTCGATACGCAACACTATATTAACTATGATTATGGCAACGAAACGCACCTGCATGGTCATAAAATAACATTCCCTACAGAATTCCTGCATGGTTTATATGATGGCGGTTTAGGTTCCGCACTGGAAGATTACTGGGAGTTGATGTGGCGTCACCCGCTATCCGCCGGTGGTTTCCTGTGGGTATTTGCCGATGAAGGCGTTGCCCGGAAAGACAAAAACGACAGCATCGACAATGACGGCAACCACGCACCCGATGGTATCGTAGGTCCCTTCCACGAAAAAGAAGGCAGTTATTATACCATTAAAGAAGTGTGGGCGCCTGTTCATTTTGAACAAAAAGATATTACTCCTTTATTTAACGGGCAGTTCAAAGTAGAGAACCGGTATCATTTTACCAACCTCAATCAATGCAAATTCACCTTTAAATTGGCTTCATTGCAAGCCGGCAACGATGAAACTGAATCAGGATCTGTTTATGTACCGGATATAGAACCGGGTACAACAGGAACGATCAACTGTACACTGCCGGCTGACTGGCAAAAATACAGTGTGCTGTATATAACTGCATACGACGCACAACAGCATGAAATATATACCTGGAGCTGGCCAATCAAACTGCCGGCTGCCATAGCGCAAACGCTGGTAAAGCAGGATGGCAAAGCCGACGTTACAATTTCAGAAAACGATTCGCTGATCATCGCAACAGCCGGTGATGTATCCGTTTCTTTCCATACAAAAACCGGTTTATTACAAACGGTACAAAATGGCAAGGGAATCATTCCTTTAAGCAACGGCCCTGTATTGTGCGAAGGCGAAACTGGTTTTGTTAAGTGGAATACCCGCAAGGATGGAAATAACCAGGTTATCTCGGCTGAGTTTCAGAAGAAAAGCCTTTGCCAGTTCCTGGAGTGGACCGTATATCCATCAGGCTGGGTAAAAATGCAGGTAAAGTATTTCCCGAAAGAATATGAGAGTGCATTGGTAGGGGTCAACTTTTCATTCCCTGAAAGCATCGTGAAATCCATTCAATGGGTGGGCAAGGGTCCCTATCGCGTTTGGAAGAACAGGATGAAGGGTGGCACGTTAAACGTTTGGAATAAAGAATACAATAATACATCCACCGGCGAAGGTGCCCTGGTATATCCTGAGTTCAAAGGATATTATTCCAATTTGTATTCCATGAAACTGATCACCAGCGGTCAACCGTTGACGGTTGTGTGTAACAACGAAGATGTTTTTCTGCGATTGTTCACCCCCCGGTTCTCGGTAACACCATTCAATACCGCGCCGGTTTTCCCAACAGGCGATTTGTCATTTATGCATGGCATTTCACCCATTGGCACCAAATCGCAAAAAGCGGATAAAATGGGTCCTATGGGACAAAAGAATATGTTCTTTGACTATTGGAAGGACCCTATGTATGCAAAAGACATAACCTTATTCTTTGATTTCTCAGCAAAGGATTAACTATAAAATGAACATTTTAATAAAATACAGGATCACATTGTTATCTCTTTTGTTGCTGGTGATTTCTGCAGCTGCACAGGCACAGGTAACTGCACAGCACCTGCGTTGCGAAATGTTGACTTCTCCGATTGGCGTGGATGTAACGCAGCCACGCCTGAGTTGGCAGTTGGCGGGGAAGGCCCGCAATATTCAGCAGGTCGCTTACCAGGTATTGGTAGCGTCATCACCGGAAAAACTGGCCCGGCAGGAAGGGGATCTCTGGAATTCAGGGAAGGTGGCTTCCAACCAATCCATTCATGTGGTGTACAAAGGCAAACCACTTACAAGCCGTATGGCCTGCTACTGGAAAGTAAAGGTGTGGACCAACAAAGGAGAAACAGGGAGTTTACCCCATTACTGGAGCATGGGCTTATTATCACCCAATGACTGGAAAGCGAAATGGATTGGATTGGAAAAAGCCATGCCCTGGGACAGCGTTACCCAGTTCTCGCGGTTGTCGGCCCGGTACTTCCGTAAATCATTTACCCAGCCGCTGGCAGTAAAGAAAGCCATGGTCTATGTTTCCGGTTTGGGTTTGTATGAACTGTTCATCAATGGCCAGCGGATAGGCGACCAGGTCATGGCGCCCGCAGCTACCGATTACACAAGATCGATCTTGTACAATACATACGATGTAACTACACAATTGAAAAAAGGAGATAATGTCATTGCCGCAGTATTGGGCAATGGTCGTTTCTTCACCATGCGGCAGAACTACAAGCCAAAGAAGATCAAAACATTTGGTTATCCCCGCTTGCTGTTGCAACTGGATATAGAATATACGAACGGAACAAAGAAAAGCATCGTTACCGACGGCTCGTGGAAAATGACAGCCGATGGTCCCATTCGTACCAATAACGAATACGATGGGGAAGAATACGATGCTACCAAAGAGCTGACAGGTTGGAACAATACCGGTTTCAATGACAACAGCTGGCAACAGCCGCAACTATTACCGGTGCCCACGGCACGGGTTACCGCCCAAATGAATGAACCCATTAAAATAATGCAAACGATAAAACCGGTGAACATCTCAACGGTAAAACCGGGTGTATTCATTTTAGATATGGGGCAGAATATGGTGGGCCGGCTGGAAATGAAGCTAAAGGCAAACAAAGGCCAGCAGGTACAATTGCGTTTTGCAGAAAGCCTGCAACCCAATGGCGAATTGTATGTAGCCAATCTTCGCGATGCGAAAGTTACTGATAGATATACCGCAAAGGGGAGTGGAACAGAAACCTGGCAGCCCACATTTGTATACCATGGATTCCGGTTTGTTGAGATCACGGGTTATCCCGGTACGCCAACCCTCAATGATTTTGAAGGCAAGGTGATCTATGATGATATTGCAACAACCGGCTCGTTTGAAACTTCCAATGAAATAGTCAATCGCATTGTTAAAAACGCCTGGTGGGGTATAAGTGGTAATTACAAAGGAATGCCTTTGGACTGCCCCCAGCGAAATGAACGGATGCCCTGGCTGGCTGATCATGCAGTAGGTTCATTAGGCGAAAGTTTTTTGTTTGGTAATGGTAATCTGTATGCCAAGTGGCTGCAGGATATTGAAGAAGCACAAACGGCAGAAGGTTCTATTCCGGATGTAGCGCCGGCATACTGGAATTATTACAGCGATAATATGACCTGGCCCGGCACGTATCTCATCATTGCCGATATGCTGTATAACCAGTACGGCGATAAACGGGTGATTGAAAAGCATTATGCCTCAATGAAAAAATGGCTGGCGTACATGCAGCGTAAGTTCATGAAGGATTTTATTGTTACCAAAGATAAATATGGCGATTGGTGTGTGCCGCCGGAATCACCGGAACTGATCCATTCAAAAGACAGTTTGCGCAACACAGACGGAACGCTCATTGCCACGGCCTATTATTACCGCATGTTATCGTATATGCAACGGTTTGCCGGCTTGTTGAATAAACCGGAAGACGCCAAAGCATTTGCGGAATTGGGCAAGAACATTCAACAGGCTTTCAACAATCGTTTCTACAACAAGCAAAAGAAATGGTATAGCAATAACACCGTAACGGCCAACCTGCTACCCCTGTATTTCAATATCACACCCGATAGTTTAAAACAGGTTGTGTTTGACAAAATAGCCCAAAAGATCTGGACCGAGAACCATGGTCACATTAGTACAGGGGTTATCGGGGTACAATGGCTGATGCGTTGTTTAAGCGATTACAAGTTGCCCGATATGGCATACACTTTAATTTCCGATACTACGTATCCCTCCTGGGGATATATGGTTAAAAATGGCGCCACTACCATTTGGGAATTATGGAACGGCAACACGGCGGCTCCCCAAATGAATTCTCAAAACCATGTGATGCTGCTGGGTGACCTACTTGTGTGGATGTATGAGAACGCAGCAGGTATCAAAACAGATGATAAGGCTACCGGCTTCAAGAAGATCATCATGCAGCCCACGCCGTTAGATGGATTACAGTTTGTAAATGCCTCCTATCAGTCGGTGCATGGCGTCATTAAAAGTTCCTGGAAAAAAGAGATAGACCGCTTTATATGGAATGTAACCATCCCGGCCAATACAACTGCCTTGCTGTATATTCCGGCTGAGGATGTGCAACATGTCCTGGAAAACAATAAACCGCTGACAAATGCAGACGGCGTACGCTTTGTACGTATGGAAGGAAAGAAAGCCGTGTTGGAAGTTGGGTCAGGCGAATATGCATTCGTTTCTACGTATAAACTCAAAAGCGGTATTGTAACCGATGAGTTCATCTTTAATAAAACTTCATTCCCCGAAAGCCATGCTGCTACCATTGCAGAAACGCCGAAGGGATTGGTGACTGCCTGGTTCGGTGGTACAAAAGAAAGAAATCCGGATGTAGGTATTTGGGTAAGTCGCCAGGTAAATAACCAATGGACGGAGCCGGTAGAAGTGGCGACAGGTATTGTAAACGATACCCTGCGTTATGCCTGTTGGAACCCGGTATTGTACCAGGTTCCCAATGGCGAGTTGTTATTATTCTATAAAGTAGGGCCCAATGTCGCCGGCTGGAAAGGCTGGTTGATCCGTTCTGGGGATCAAGGGGTGACATGGAGTAAACCACAAGCCCTGCCTGACGGGTTTTTAGGACCGGTAAAAAACAAACCGGTGTTGTTGAGCAATGGTGATCTGATCTGTCCATCGAGCAAAGAAGGTAATGGCTGGATGGTGCATTTTGAAGTTTCATCCGATATGGGAAAAACCTGGAGAATGGTGGGACCTATCAATCCGGATAAGAAGATAAATGCTATTCAACCCAGTATATTGATCCATAAAGATGGCAGGCTGCAGATCTTGTGTCGCAGCAAAAGCGCTGCCGTAGTGGAGTCATGGTCAGCCGATAACGGAAAGACCTGGTCGCCATTGGCAGAAAGTGAGTTGCCAAACAACAATTCAGGTACCGATGCGGTCACCTTGCAGGATGGCCGTCAGTTGATCGTGTACAACCATGTGAAAACGCCCAAAGGCGCTCCCAAGGGCGCCCGTACGCCGTTGAATGTAGCCATATCGCAGGATGGTAAAAAATGGAGCGCTGCCCTGGTGCTGGAAGATTCACCGGTGAGCCAGTATTCATATCCGTCGGTGATCCAGTCTGCTGATGGTATGGTGCACATTGTATATACCTGGCGCAGACAGCGGGTAAAATATGTGAAGGTAGATCCGTCGAAATTGCAGTTAATGCCGATAGAGAGTTTCAAGTCTGGTGATCAGGTTGGTGATAGCGAATTGTAAAAAAAGAAAATTAGAGTAGACTATGCAGGATATTTTAAAGATTAGTTTTCCCGGAAAGCTGGTATTCGGTAAAGGCACATTGGGCCAGTTGCCCGATGAAATTACGGCGCTATCCTGCAGAAGTGTTTTGATAGTGACCATTTCGCCATTGCTTGCGCAGTTGAATCCATTGATCGAAAAACTGGAAGTAAGGGACATCAGGGTATTTGTGAACATGAGCATCATGAACGAACCTTGCTTTGCAGATGTGGAACAAATAATGGAAGAAGTAAAAGGGTTCAATCCCGATGCGGTGATAGGGATTGGCGGCGGCAGTGTGCTGGATGTGGCAAAACTGATAGCCGCCTTACTGGAAAACGAACAGGGACTGCGGGAAATAACGGGCATCGGATTATTAAAAAGCCGTTCCAAAAAACTGATCTGTTTACCGGCCACCTCCGGCACGGGCAGTGAAGTATCGCCCAATTCTATTTTAGTGGACGAAACAGATAATCAGAAGAAAGGGATCATCAGTCCTTTCCTGGTGCCGGATATAGTGTATATAGATCCGTTATTGACCATGAGCGTGCCGCCTTCCATTACAGCGGCTACCGGTCTGGATGCATTGACCCATTGCCTGGAGGCGTATACCAACCTGTTTGCGCATCCTTTGATCGATGTGTATGCTTTTGAAGGTATGCGTTTGATCGCTGCGCATATTGTGCAGGCGGTAAAAAATGGCCATGATGAAGAAGCGCGTACACAGGTGGCCATGGGTAGCCTGCTCGGTGGATTTTGTTTAGGCCCGGTTAACACCGCCGGCGTGCATGCCTTATCATACCCGTTGGGAAGCACATTTCATCTTACCCATGGATTGTCGAATGCCCTGTTGTTGCCCTATGTGATGGAATTTAATTATGTGGCAGCGCCAAAACGATATGCAGATGTTGCGATCGCATTAGGTTGCGATCGCGAAGCGGATGATGTGAAAACAGCATTGAAAGGAATTGAAAAAATAAGGACGCTGATCAGCGCCTGCGGTATACCGGCCAGATTACGCGATGTGAACATTCCAATAGAAGCCATACCGCAAATGGCTGTGGATGCCATGAAAATCACCCGGTTGTTGAAGAACAACCCACGGCCGATCACTGAAAAAGATGCTATTGATATATTTAACGCGGCTTATTAAATCATGCAACACCAAAAGAAATATAAAGGCGTAGTGATACCGGCGGTAACGCCGTTGACCGCCAGTCTTACCATAGACCACGATGCAGTAGAAAAGATGTTCGCGAATTTTCGCAAGCACCAGGTAACGCCATTCATTCTGGGGACTACCGGTGAATCTGCATCGCTTTCCATGTTGGTAAAACAGGAGTATTTACGGGCTGCATCTCACGTAAAAAAGCCCGGGGATGTATTGTATGCAGGTATTTCTTCCAATATCCTGGAAGTATCGATCGTATTTGCAGACCGGTGTTTTGAAAGCGGTGTAGATGTAGTGGTGGCAACACTTCCCAATTTTTATCCCCTGACCCCCGGTCAGATGAAAACGTATTTTGAGCAACTGGCAGAAAAAGTACCCGGACCGTTAATGATCTATAATATTCCGGCTACGGTACATATGTCTATTCCGTTAGACGTCATTGACGCATTAAGTCATCATCCCAATATTGTTGGGTTGAAAGATTCAGAGCGTAATGAAGAACGGTTACAAACAGCCCTGCAATTATGGGGGCAACGAACAGACTTCAGCTATTTTGCCGGCTGGGCCGCACAATCTGCGCAATCCCTGTTAAAAGGCGGCGATGGCATTATCCCAAGTACGGGCAATTTTGCGCCGGACTTGTATGCAGATTTATATAACGCCGCTGTTACAGGCGATTCTGAAAAAGCATTGGCGCTGCAAAAGCGATCAGATCTACTGGGAAATGTATACCAGGCTGGCAAAACGTTGGGTGAATCCTTATGGGCATTAAAGGCAGTGATGAAAAAAGAAGGCTTATGCGAAACGTATATGATGCCGCCATTACACCAGTTATCTGACGAAGAAGAACAAAAAGTGATCGATAGCTGGGACGCAATGAAAAACAAAAAAGAACAGGCTGTTTAATTAAAAAGGAGTATGATGCAGAAACCAATTATAGGAATTACGATGGGTGACCCGGCCAGTATAGGACCGGAGATCGCCGTTAAAGCATTATTGAATGAAAAGGTACATGCCATTTGCCGGCCTTTAATTGTTGGTGACGCCGGTGTTTTTAATGACATCATCAACCGGTTGAAATTACCGGCCACGGTGAACGCTATAACAACAGTAGCGGATGCGGCTTTTAAACAAGGCACTATTGATGTGTTTGATCTGAAGAACGTAGATCTGAGCCAGCTGCAATTTGGCGAGATCTCAGCCATGGCGGGTGGCGCTTCATTTGAGGCGGTGAAAAGAGTCATTGAGCTGGCTTTGGCGGGTGAAGTAGATGCTACCGTAACCGGCCCCATCAACAAAAAATCGATCAACGAGGCCGGGCATCACTTTGCCGGTCATACGGAGATATATGCACACTACACGGGCACCAAAAAATATGCGATGTTGCTGGTAGAAGAGAATATGCGCGTGATCCATGTGTCAACCCACGTATCGTTGCGCGAGGCCTGCGACCTGGTGAAAAAAGACCGGATCATCCAGGTGATAGAGTTGCTGCACAACGGCATCCTGCAACTGGGCGCTACCAATACAAAGATTGGGGTAGCCGGTTTGAATCCGCATGCCGGTGATTCCGGTTTGTTTGGAACAGAAGATGACGGCGAAATAAAACCAGCCGTGGAAGAAGCACGTAAAATGGGCTATGATGTGGATGGGCCCGTACCTGCCGATACCCTGTTCTCCAAAGCAGCAACCGGCACGTATGGCGGTATAGTGGCTATGTACCACGACCAGGGCCATATTCCTTTCAAGCTGACCGGCTTTAAATGGAATGCCGAGAAAAAGCAAATGGATAGTGTAAAAGGAGTGAATATTACGATGGGGCTGCCCATCATTCGTACTTCGGTTGATCACGGTACTGCCTTTGAAATAGCAGGGAAGGGCATTGCCAGTCCAGACGCTATGGTACTGGCGATAGAAGCCGCCGTACAGTTAAGCAAGCATAAACTCAAACAACAAAAACCAGTATAATGATAGCGGTGATAGCAGATGATTTTACGGGGGCGGCAGAAATGGCGGGAATTGGCTTGCGCTATCACCTGAATGTGGAACTGGGCACTGAAGTGAATAAAAATACGAAGGCCGATCTGTTCATTATCGCAACAGATACACGTTCATTGACCGAAGCAGAAGCTGTGCTGGATATGCAAAAACATACCCGGGATCTGCTGGCATTGCAACCAACCCTGATCTTCAAAAAAACAGATTCGGTATTACGTGGCCATATCCTCGCAGAAATGCGGGCGCAATTGTCGTTGACCGGTTTTGAAAAAGCGGTGTTGGTGGCTGCAAATCCTGCCCTGGGCAGAACGATACAAAACGGCCGGTATTACCTGCAGGGAAAACCGGTGCATGAATCCAGTTTTTCACACGATCCCGATTTTGCCATAACCAGTTCAGCCGTCAAAGATATGCTGCGCTGCAACGGGTACCCATTGCATATAAAAAGATCAGATGAGGTTTTGCCGGCAACAGGTATTATAGTAGGAGAGGCCACACAAACAGCGGACCTGCAATCCTGGGCCGCGAAAATGGATAATAAAACGCTGGTTGCCGGAGCTTCCGGTTTTTTCAGCGCCATGCTTGATAAATTGTTGGCGGGTAAGCAACGTGGCGACATAAATACAAAAAAGCCCGACCGCCTGCCATTCAGTTTGTTTGTATGCGGGACCACGTTTGCCAATAGCCGCAACGCCATTCAACAGATAAAAGCTGCCGGCGGACCGGTATGTTATATGCCTGATGATATTATCAAATCGGTGCATAGCGGAACGTATAGTTATGTGAAGTGGGCGAATGAAGTAGTGGCCCTGGTAAAAAAGCATGGAAAGGCGATCGTGGCTATACACGAGGATTCAACCAAAGATATTTCCATTCGTGGTGGCCAGTTGAAGGAGAAGATGGCGGGGTTGGTGAAGGAAGTGCTGCAACGCAGCATGGTGCAGGAACTGATTGTGGAAGGCGGCGCCACGGCCTGGGCATTGATCCGTCAATCCGGGCTTAGTCAATTCTTTCCAGTGGAAGAAATGGCGCCGGGTGTAGTTCGAATGCAAACAAATGATCCGGGTTTATTTATAACGGTTAAGCCGGGTAGTTATCAATGGCCGGAAGGCCTCTGGAATTTCTAAACAGATTGTTCGCTTATATTATTGCCATATGTTTAAGATCTCATTGCATTTACTGGATTATATCATCATCGTTCTTTTCCTGGTGGTGACATTGGTGGTTGGGTTTATGTTTGCCCGCAGGCAAACTTCCCTGAAATCTTTTTTTCTGGCGCAGGGCCGCATACCGGCCTGGGCCATTGGGATGTCGTTGCTGGCAACACTCATCAGCAGTGTGACTTTTCTGGCCTATCCCGGCGAAGGATATACCAGTAACTGGATCTTATTGGTGCAGGGACTGATGGTGCCTGTTGTTCTATTAGGAACTATCTGGTTTATTGTACCGCTGTATCGCAAAGTGATAGGGTTAAGCACGTATGAGTATTTTGAAAAACGCTTTGGCGCGTTTGCCCGGTATTATAGTTCTTTGGCATTTGTGCTGCGTCAGTTCTCCTCCATGGGGACCGTACTTTTTTTGCTCGCGCTGGCGCTGGATGGCATGATAGGCGGGAACACAACCTTGATGATCGTCGTCATTGGGTTGATCATCATCGCGGTGAATTTAATGGGCGGTATTGAAGCCGTTATCTGGCTCGATGTGTTCCAGGGATTCATGTTGTTTGCGACCGGCATCATTTGTTTGACGGTGATCTTGTTTTCGGCCGACGGTGGTCCTTCTACTGTATGGCAGATCGCAAAAGCAAATGGCCGTACGGGTTTTGGTCCGTACGACGCCAGCCTTACAAAATTGACTTTCCTGGTGATGGCTATTAATGGGGTGTTCTATGCAATTCAGAAATATGGAACCGATCAAACGGTCGTGCAAAGGTATCTGACTGCCAGAACGGATAAAGGCGCTATACGCGCTTCGCTGATGGGCATTTTGTTGACCGTTCCCGTGTGGATGCTGTTTATGTTCATCGGCACAGCCCTGTTTTCATTTTACCAACAGCATAGCCTGCCGCAAGGCATACGTGCAGAACAGGTCTTCCCTTATTTTATAGCAACGAGGTTACCGATAGGAGTAACCGGTTTAATTCTTTCGGCGATGATCTCGGCTGCTATTTGCAGTTTGAGCGCCGATCTGAATAGTTTAGCTGCTGTGGGCGTAGAAGATTATTACAAAAAGATGCGTCGTAACCGGCCGGATAGCGATTATTTAAAGGCAGGAAAGTGGACAGTGGTCATCTCGGGTCTCATCGCTATTGGTATCGGTTGTTTGTATATAAACGTTGGCGGCGAAGGCGTACTGGGTATTGTTTTCACCCTGTATGCGATATTTTCCGGCGGTATTGTCGGAATTTTCCTGCTGGGCGTTTTCAGTGCCCGGGCCAACCGGCAGGGGATCAACATAGGGATCATTACCTGTATCATTTTTACGGCGTATGCGTTTTTAACGTCAACCAGGATTGGGACGGGTACGGAGAAACATCTGTTGCTCGATTTCGGTGCCTATAATTTCACCCATCACAAGCTCATGCTGGGTGTGTACAGTCACCTGGTAGTGATTGTTGTGGGCTATGTGGCAAGTCTTTTCTTTCCCAAACCGGTGCTGGATAAAAACCTGCTGTATTCCGGATGGAAGGAGGCGAGACAGAAAGAAAGAAATGCATCAAGGGTAGAATTGAGAGCGGTATGATGCTGAAGTAGGTCATCAATTTAGAGATTTCGGGATGTAGAGATTTTGAGATTTGTAAATAGGTTCGAATCTATCGAAATCCAAAAATCCCTAAATCGAAAGATCAGAAATCACCTCAAACTATAAAAACACGATTAATCAATGATACAAAGAATTCTCTTAATCATCTGTATGCTGGTGTGGGTGGATTGTATGAGCCAGACATCGGATGATGCCTACCGGGAGCCATTGACGCAGGTATTGAAGGAAATTGAAACTCAGTATGGCATCAAGATCCGGTACAGCGAAAGCTTGGTGAGCAACCGGTCGGTAACCTATGCCCGCTGGCGCTTTAAGCCCGATGTGGAAAAAACGCTGGAGAATGTGCTGGCTTCCCAGGACCTTTCGTTCAGTAAAACAGGTGATAAAAGTTATAAGATCAGTGCGTTTCAATACCATTTGAAAACGGTGGAAGAAGGCAAGGCACAGCTGGAATACCTGTCCTCTTTATATAATGATGTGAGCAGTTGGGAGAAGCGAAAGACTGAATTGCGTGCCTGCATGTATTCGGCCCTGCAATTATCACCCATGCCTGCGGCGCCGGCATCAAAACCCATTATAACACCGGTACGGAAGATGGATGGTTATACCGTAGAAAACATTGCCTTTGAAGTATTACCCGGCGTGTATACCAGCGCGTCATTGTATCGCCCGGCGAAAATAAAAGGGAAGATACCCGTGGTATTATGTCCTGACGGCCATTGGGACAAACACCGGTACCGCGCCGATTGTCAGTATCGCTGCGCCACATTAGCCCGCATGGGTTGCATGGCGATCAGTTACGACATATTTGCCTGGGGCGAGTCGCTGTTGCAATTCAAATCCGAAGACCATCGCCGCAGCCTGGCTATGACGGTGCAGGCGCTGGGCGCTTTCCGCATTCTCGATTATATGCTGAAATTAAAAGAAGCAGATACCAGCCGGGTTGCCATCAGTGGCGGATCGGGTGGCGGGAGCCATACCATGCTGATAACGGCTCTGGATGATCGCATTAAACTAAGTGTTCCGGTAGTGATGGTATCATCATATCATAGCGGCGGCTGCCCTTGCGAAAGCGGTATGCCGGTACATTTATGTGGTGGTGGCACCAATAACCCAGAAATAGCTGCTATGGCTGCACCACGTCCGCAACTGGTAATATCAGATGGCAAAGACTGGACTGCTCACGTGCCGGAAACAGAGTTTCCGTACCTGCAAAAAATGTATGGGTATTATGGAAAGTGGGACCTGGTTGAAAATGTGCATCTGCCCCAGGAAGGACATGATTACGGTATCAATAAACGCATCGCATTATATGAATTTATCGGGAAGCATTTTCATTGTGATATGAACGCGATAAAAGATAAAGCAGGGAAGATCGATGAAAGTAAAGTAACCATAGAGCCCGAAACGGCGCTGTATGTATTTGGTGACCATGGCGAAAAATTACCCGCCAATGCGATTCATAGTTATGATGAGTTGAAGAAAATGTTTGATCCTTCTCCCGCCCGACAGATTAAGAACGCTGATAAGCGGTATAAAATTGCAGTAGTAGATCTGATGATCTTGAAAAGACAAAAGCTGGGCGCTTTTCAATTGACGAAAGACATTGGCGCTGATGGTGTAGAGGTAGACATGGGCGGACTTGGACAACGCGAAACTTTTGATAACAATCTGGCGATCGATTCCGTTCGGGAGCAGTTTTTAAATAAAGCAAAAGAACTGAACCTGGAGATCCCCTCCCTGGCCATGACCGGTTTTTATGCACAATCATTTCCCGAAAGGCCCACTGCGGTGAAAGCGGTGCAGGATTGCATCAATACCATGAAGCAAATGAACGTAAAAGTGGCTTTTCTGCCATTGGGTATAAAAGGCGACCTGGTTAAATATCCTGAATTAAGACCAGCAGTCGTTGAACGGTTGAAAGAAGTGGGAAAGATGGCCGAAGCAGCGGGCGTAGTCATTGGTATTGAAACGGCATTGAGCGCTACCGAAGAAGTAAAACTGTTAAAAGATATTGGTTCTCCTGCTATTCAGATCTATTTCAATTTTTCCAATCCATTACAGGCCGGGAGAGATCTGTTTAAAGAGATGGCGATCCTGGGCAGGGATAGGATTTGTCAAATACATTGCACGAATAAAGACAGTGTGTGGTTGCAGAACGACCCGCAGATCAATATGAACCGGGTAAAACTGACATTGGAAAAAATGGGTTGGAGTGGTTGGCTGGTGATCGAGCGGTCACGCGATGCAACCGATCCACGCAATGTAAAAAAGAATTTCGGCGCAAATACGGCGTACATGAAATCGATATTTCAATAACCTTTCACTTCGACATGAAGAAACTTTTTAATTACGCGATTGCAGTTCTTGTATTGGCTTGTAGTATCAGCGCACAGGCCGCAGATATTTATGTGGCGCCCGGCGGGTCAGATGCGAACCCGGGTACAAAAGAAAAACCCATGGCCACGGTAGCCATGGCATTGCGCAAAGCAAGAGAAATGCGCCGGCTAAACGATCCGGCAATCGGAAATGGCATTCACATCATTGTAGAGAACGGCGTATATACATTCAATGAACCGCTGCTTGTACGGCCTGAAGATTCCGGCACTCCGGGTAGTCCAACCATTATAGAAGCGGCGCCTGGTGCGAAGCCGGTGTTAAGTGGTGGTGTGGCAGTAAAAGGATGGCGAAAGGCCACGGAAAAAATAGCGGGCTTACCTGTTGCCGCGCAGGGAAAAGTATGGGTAGCGGATGCGCCTTTAGATGCAGGCCGCTTGTTGGATTTCCGGCAGCTATGGGTGAACGATCAAAAAGCCATTCGCGCCCGCGACAGGAATACGGATAGCATGAACCGCATTCTTTCCTGGAATCACCAGACGGAACAATGTTGGATACCTGTACCAAAAGCAATTGGCTGGGATAAAATGGCCGGACTGGAAATGGTTATTCACCAGTGGTGGGCAGTTGCCGTTTTGCGAATAAGATCGGTTACAGTGAAGGGTGATAGTGCTTTGCTTAGTTTTCACCAACCGGAGAGCCGCATTCAGTCAGAACATCCCTGGCCTGCGCCCTGGATCTCCCAAAAGACCGGTAATTCTGCTTTCTTCTTAACCAATGCCGTGCAGTTTCTCGATGAACCCGGTGAGTGGTACCTGGATGTACAACAGCAACGTATTATTTATTGGCCACGTAGCGGAGAAGATCTGCGTACGGCGCAGGTGGTGGCTCCTTATTTACAAAACATCGCCCGGGTTGAAGGGACCATTGATAACCCGGTTGCACATGTATATTTCAAAGGCCTACATTTTAAACATACCACCTGGTTGCGGCCTTCACAGGCAGGACATGTTCCCTTACAGGCCGGGATGTATTTACTGGATGCTTACAAATTAAAGATCCCAGGTACGCCCGATAAAAAAGGATTGGAAAACCAGGCCTGGATAGGACGACAACCGGCTGGTGTTGAATTGCAGTTTGTAAACAACACCGGTTTTGAACGCTGCCAGTTTTCGCACATGGCCGCTACGGCGCTCGATTATATAAAAGGCACCAACTACGATACCATCATTGGCTGCACCTTCCGCGATATTGGCGGTACGGCTATACAAGCGGGTATCTTTTCCGATCCTGGGTTTGAAACCCATTTGCCTTATGATCCGGCTGATGCGCGGGAGCTATGCCGCAGGCTCACGATCAGCAATAGCTTTATTACCAATTGCGCCAATGAAGACTGGGGTTGCGTGGGTATCAGCGCCGGTTATGTACAGGGCATTAATATAGATCACAACGAAGTAAGCGATGTCGCCTATAGCGGCATTTGCGTAGGGTGGGGGTGGACGAAAACCATCAATGCCATGCGCAACAACCGTATTCATGCCAACCTCGTTCATCATTATGCAAAACATATGTATGATGTGGGTGGCCTGTATACTTTATCGGCCCAACCTGGTTCGGTGATCAGTGAGAACTGTGTTCATACGATCCTGAAAGCGCCGTATGCACATGATCCCAACCATTTCTTTTATATCTACACCGATGAGGGGTCAGCTTACATTACCTTAAAAGATAACTGGACCGAAGTTGATAAATATATGAAGAACACGAATGGTCCGGGTAACACCTGGGAGAACAATGGACCGCAGGTGGCAGATAGCATAAAGAATGCAGCGGGATTGGAAGCGGCGTATCGCGGAATTAAAACTAATTAACAAAGAACTATAATTCAATTATGTTAACGTTAGGAATACTGGGATTGGGCGAAGGACGCAGTACCATGTCTGCCGCCCTGAACACCAGCAAGCTGAAACTGAAAACCATTTGCGATCTGAATGAAGACCTGTGCAAACAACGGAGCAAGGAATTTCAGTTTTTCAATTATACCACGAAGTATGAAGACATGCTGAACGATCCCGGGATCGATATCATTGCTATTTACACACCTGATAAATTTCATGCCGAACATATTAAACAGGCATTGCAGGCTAACAAACACGTGATTTGTACCAAACCATTAATAGATAACCTGTCAAAAGCACAGGAGTTGCTCGAACTGCAAAAGAAAACCGGTAAGAAGGTATTTGTAGGTCAAAGCTCCCGGTTTTTTGAGCCGGCAAAAAGGCAGCGGAAGGATTTTGAAGCCGGTTTGGTAGGCGATCTGATCACCGTGGAAAGCCATTACCACGCCGATCATCGCTGGTTTTTAGAAAAGCCATGGGCTTTGGAAAGCTCATTCAAATGGCTCTATGGAGGTTTAAGTCACCCGGTAGATTTTATCCGTTGGTATTTGCCCGATATTGAAGAAGTAATGGGGTATGGGATGATCAGCAGCAACGGAAAAACAGCCGGATTGAAAAACGAAGATACCATGCACTTTATTTTCAGGGCTACAGATGGCCGTATAGCGCGGGTAAGCGGCGCTTATACCGGGGCTACCCAACCTGCACAAAGGGATAGCGGCATGAGCGTGATTGTACGGGGCACTGAAGGTGCTTCTCAGGCCGATTATCATGAACTACGTTATGCCATAACTGATAAGACCGGTGAAGAAAAAGTAATTCACTGGGGCGATAAGACCATTAAATACTATTTCCGTTTTGAAGGCCAAAGTCACCATGCGGGTGAATACCAGAATTACCTGGAATATTTTGCTGACAGCATCACCAATAACACAACGGCATATCCTGATCTGAAAGAAGGTATTGGTACGATAGCGTTGTTACAGGCGATGGACAAATCATTGGAAACAGGAATGCCTGTGAAAGTGAATGAGATTTTAAAAACGCATGGATTGAAATATTAAACGCTTAAAATTCCCCCTTTAGGGGGCTAGGGGGTATAACGATGAAGGCCATATACAATCTTTTACAACCGGTAGATTTTATCATTGTTGCGATTTACCTGATCATCCTTATTGGAATTGGCATCTGGGTAAGCTACGGACAAAGAAAGAACAAAGATCAGAATCTGTTCCTGGCCGATAAGTCGCTGGGCTGGGCCAGTATCGGCTTTACCATGTGGGGCACCAATGTAGGTCCTTCCATGTTGGTGGCTTCAGCCAGTGCCGGTTATCTATCCGGTATAGTGTCCGGTAATTTTGCCTGGTATGCATTTGTGTTCATTTTGATGCTGGCTGTGGTATTTGCGCCGCGTTACCTGGGCGCCAATGTATCAACATTGCCTGAGTTTTTAGGAAAACGGTTCGGGGAAAATACCCGCAACATCCTGGCCTGGTATACACTGATCACTATTTTAATTTCCTGGTTGTCGCTGGGCTTGTTTGCCGGTGGTGTGTTGATCAGGCAATTGCTTGGGTTGGAAATGTGGTTGTCGGTGATCATCATGGTGGTTGTATCCACCTTGTTTGTAATTGCAGGTGGTTTAAAGACCATTGCTTATACCAGCATATTTCAGATGTTATTGTTGATTGCGGTATCGTTGTTATTGGTAATACTCGGGGTTTCAAAAGCCGGAGGACTCAGTGCTATTTATGAAAAAACACCGCCGCATTTCTGGAATTTGTTTCAACCTGCCAGCGATAAAAGTTATCCCTGGCTGCCTATTCTGCTCGGTTACCCTATTATGGGTGTCTGGTTCTTTTGTACCGAACAATCGATGGTACAATCTGTGTTGGGGGCAAAGAACCTGAAGCAGGGACAACTGGGCGCCAATTTTATCGGCTGGTTGAAAATACTGGATGTGCCCCTGTTCATTTTACCAGGGATAATTTGTTATGTGCTGTATCCGCATATAAATCCTGATGAGGCTTACCTGACGATGGTAACCAATTTGTTTCCGCCAGGTTTGAAGGGCTTGATCATTGTCGTGTTGGTGGCCTGTTTAATCAGCACTATTGGCGCTTCGCTCAATTCGGTGAGTACCGTGTTTACCATGGATATATATGTTAAAAAATACAACGCCCAGGCTACTAACCGGGAGATCATTCGTGTAGGCCGGATCATTACCGTGGCCGGCGCCATCGTATCCGTTGCGGTTGCACTGGCGATCGATCTTATAAAAGGACTGGACCTGTTTAACGTGTTTCAGTCAGTGTTAGGTTTCCTGGCGCCGCCCATGACAGTTGCTTTTTTGTTTGGCGTACTTTGGAAAAAAACAACATCCCTGGCAATCAATTGTGTATTGACCATAGGTACGGCGTTTTGTCTGTTAGTGGGAATCCTATATTTGTGGGTATACCCTTCAAAAACATACACCGCCTGGCCGCATTTTTTGCTGTTGTCGTTTTACCTGTTTCTGGTATTGAGTGCTATGACCTGGTTGATATCGGTATTTGATAAAAAAGGCGCCATGCAATTGCAGTCGGCCACGTATTTTAAAAGCCTGGCCAAACCTGGTAAACAGGTATGGGCTATGTGGGGATTGCTGATCGCGGTGATGCTCGGGTTGTATATATTTTTTAATGGACATTAATTTTTGCATTTAATAAAACATTCCGGATGAATTGCAGACATGCCATATTGTTACACACGCTTTGGATCTCTTTATTATTAATGGCCGGCATTGCCCAGGCACAACAAGGTGGGTTCGTCTCAAAAGGTGGGTCCCCCTCTCAAGGGGGGCTCACCTTGGCAAAGGGTGAGCCCGCCACTAAGGCCGATCCCACTCCAGCCACCCAGGCAACCTGGATCTGGTATCCCGGCGATTTTGAGATCTGGCTGGCAAATAAAATGCAGAACCGCCGTACGGAACGTGGCTCTTTCTTTCCGCCTTTCTGGAAGCTGGACGGTCATTATGTGCTGATGGATTTTCACAAAGATGTAGAGCTCACCGAACCGGAACAGATCAATGTATCTGTTGAAGGCAATTACATTTTGAAGCTTGATGGAAAGGGATTTGAAGGAGCACCACAACAGGTAACCATACCTGCCGGTAAACACCGGATCAATGTAAAAGTATTCAGTACCGGTAATGTACCGGCGATCTATATAAAAGGAAAAACCATTGCGACTGATTCATCCTGGCTGGTAACGTATGAGGATAAGGAATGGATCGATGAGACTGGAAAAACATCAGATGTATCGGCCACTGTTTGGTTAAATGCCGGCAGTTGGAATTTCAATGATGCGGCACAACGCCCTTCTGCATTCAAGTTAGCAGTACAACCACAATCGCCTGTAAGCGCCACAAAAGCCAATGGTGCTTTGCTGGTTGATTTTGGCAGGGAAACATTTGGCTTTATCCGCTTGCATGGATTACAGGGCAAAGGCAAGGTGTCGTTGTATTATGGCGAATCAAAAGAAGAAGCATTGGCAACCGGTACCTGCGAAACACTCGACCGGGTAGACGTGAACGAAGGATCAAAAAAGGATTCGGTCATGGTATTGTCGAAGGCGTTCCGCTTCGTCAATATTCAAACCGAAGGCGGTTCCACCGTTGATTCTGTTTCCATGTTGTATGAGTACCTGCCTGTCCCTAACCGCGGTTCTTTCCGTTGTTCAGATGAATCGATCAATAAAATATGGGATGTAGCGGCTTATACTATGCATTTGAATACCCGGGAATTTTTCATCGATGGTATCAAACGCGATCGCTGGATCTGGAGTGGGGATGCTTATCAAAGTTATTTGATGAACTATTACCTGTTCTTTGATCAGCCCACGGTTACCCGCACATTGATGGCATTACGGGGTAAAGACCCGGTGACCAGTCACATCAATACGATCATGGACTATACCTTTTACTGGTTCCTCGGCATTTATGATTATTACCAGTATACAGGCGATAAAACATTTATCCAGCAGTTCTACCCACGCATGCAAAGCCTGATGGATTACTGCCTGCAGCGTCGTAATAAAGATGGCATGATGCAGGGGTTGTCAGGCGACTGGATCTTTATTGACTGGGCAAACGGGTTAAGTAAAAAAGGCGAAGTGAGTTTTGAGCAATTGCTTTTCTGTCGCAGCCTCGAAACCATGGCTATTTGCGCCAATATGGTAAACGATACAAAAAATGCGGAACAGTATAAACAGCTCGCCGCTGAGATGAAGGCAAAATTATTTTCCATTTACTGGAACGATGCCAAACACGCTCTTGTACACAGCCGGGTCAATGGAAAGCAAACCGAGAACGTAACCCGCTACGCAAATATGTTTGCCATCTTCTTTAATTACTTTAATAATGAGCAGAAGCAGGCCGTAAAGCAACATGTATTGTTAAATGATAGCATTCAAAAGATCACAACGCCTTATATGCGTTTTTATGAACTGGAAGCATTGTGTGCCATGGGCGAACAAAAATATGTGTTAATAGAAATTCAGCATTACTGGGGCGGTATGCTGCAGGCCGGAGCTACTTCATTCTGGGAAGAATACAATCCTTCAAAGCAAGGCGCTGAACATTATGCGATGTATGGCCGTCCGTTTGGAAAAAGTCTTTGTCATGCCTGGGGTGCCAGTCCCATTTATCTGCTGGGCAAATACTACCTGGGCGTACAACCGCTTTCACCGGGATATGCCACCTGGGTGGCAGAACCGGTTTTAGGTGGATTGCAATGGATGGAAGGCAAAGTGCCCACGCCACATGGCGACATCAACGTATATTGCAGCACCACACAAATCAAAATAAAAGGTACGGAAGGAACCGGAACGCTTCGGTTTAAAAGTCAAACGAAGCCTTCGTGCAAAACAGCGGTGATAAGTAGCAAAGGGGGAAATGTGTATGAGATGACTGTGGAGGCGGGGAAGGAATATGAGGTGAAGTATAAAAGTTAATAAGTTGAAAGGTTAACAAGTTAATAGGGGAAAACAAAATGGAAAGGATTACAGCAACATACTATATCGAAACGCCATTAGCGCCGGAGGCGGCTGCAACCGTGCTCGCCGGTGAGCAATCATCAGGGACGTTTATTGCGGTGCCCGGTGAAACCGAAGAACTGAAACAGCGGTTTGCCGCCCGGGTGGAAAAGGTAACGCCTTTAGAGACCGTATCTACACCGGCCATGCCCGGCGCCAACAGTAGCAGCGGGCAATACAACCGGGCTGAGATACAGGTGTCGTGGAGCATTGAGAATTTCGGGTATAACCTGCCGGTATTGATTTCAACGCTGCAGGGAAATTTGTATGAAATACGTCAGTTTACCGGTTTAAAACTGATGGATATCGAATTACCGCCATCCTACGCACAACATTACAAAGGACCGGCCTTTGGTATCAGCGGCTGTCGCCAACTCACCAATGTACAAAACCGGCCATTGATAGGCACTATTATAAAACCCAGTATTGGCCTTACGCCGCAGCAAACAGCTGACATGGTAAAGACATTGGCTGGCGCCGGAATAGATTTTATAAAAGATGACGAATTGTTGTCTTCATCGGCCAATTCATTGTTCAATGACCGGGTAGATGCTATCATGAAAGTGATCAATGCCCATGTCGATGCAACCGGTAAAAAAATAATGTACGCATTTAACATCAGTGGTGAAATAGATGAGATGCTGCAACGCTATGAAAAAGTAGTACGCAGCGGCGGCACCTGCGCCATGGTCAGTATAAACAGTGTAGGCATGGCGGGGGTAAAGAAGATCTGCGATCAAAGGCAACTGGCTATACATGCGCATCGCAATGGCTGGGGCATGATGACACGGCATCCTTTGCTGGGCATCGATTTCAGGGCCTATCAAAAACTATGGCGATTAGCCGGGGTAGACCAATTGCACGTAAATGGTATTCAGAATAAATTCTGGGAATCTGATGACTCTGTCGTGGCTTCTATCAAGGCATGTCTGCAACCGATGTATGATCATCAACCGGTATTGCCGGTGGTATCATCGGGACAATGGGGCGGACAAGCACCTGAAACGTATCGTCGCACCAAAACGGTTGATCTGTTGTATATGGCCGGCGGTGGTATTATGGCCCATCCGATGGGTGCAGCAGCAGGCGTAGTGGCATTGCAACAGGCATGGCAGGCCGCTGTAGATGGATTGAGTGTTGAACAGGCGGCTGACAAGTATACGGAGTTTGCGGAATCTGTAAAGCAGTTTGGAAGTAAGAAGTAAGAGATAAGAAGTTGGCGAGTTGAAAAGTTGAAAAGTTGATAAGTTGATAGAGTTAACAAATTATAGGTTGAAAAGTTGATCGGTAAATAGATTAATAGGTGGGCAAGAATTGAGGATTTCACGTTTGCCGTTTCACGTTTCACGTTTGCCGATTGCTTACTGTTACCACTGATCATTGATCCCAATGCATACAAACTTAAATACCATATTACTGGCTTTCTACGGCGACGATTTCACCGGTTCAACCGATGCGCTGGAATTTCTGACAAGGGCAGGAGCGAAGACCGCTTTGTTTATAGAACCGCCAACTGGAGAACAATTGAAAAAATACCCGGGGCTGAATGCCTTTGGTGTTGCCGGCAAAACCCGCGCTATGTCGCCCGCCGAAATGGAGCAGACTTTACTGCCTGCATTTGAAAAATTACAACAAACCGGTGCGCGGCATGTGCATTATAAAGTGTGTTCTACATTCGATTCTTCTCCAACAACAGGAAGTATCGGAAAAGCCATCGATACCGGCGTCGCTGTTTTTAAAACCCAATGTGTGCCCTTGCTGGTAGCTGCTCCGGTATTGGGCCGGTATTGTTTGTACGGCAATTTGTTTGCGCGTATGGGCATTGGCAGCAATGGAAAGATCTACCGGCTCGACAGGCACCCTTCCATGAGCCGTCACCCGGTAACACCGGCTGATGAAAGTGATCTGCGCCTGCATTTGTCAAAGCAAACCTTGAAGAAAACGGGCCTGATAGATATCCTGCAGTTGTCGGGAGATAAAGGATCGCTTACAAAAGAATTGGAACAGGTGGTTCAGCAAGGTTTCAACATAGTGTTGTTTGATGCACTTTACCAGGAACAATTATTAGTCATAGGTGAGTTGATAGATGAACAGGCGAACGCTGGCACCTTGTTCTCCGTAGGGTCATCAGGCATTGAAATGGCGCTGGGACAATACTGGAACTATACCAACAAATTGCAACCCGTAGCAGACTGGAAGCATCCCGGCAAAGCAGAACCCCTATTAGTAATAGCAGGGAGTTGCTCGCCGGTAACTGCCGGCCAGATCATCAGCGCCAAAGCAAAAGGATTTGAAGAAATAATCATTGATGCGCCGGCTGTATGTAATAATGATGTACAATCTATTCATGCGGCTATCAATAAAGCCGTTGATTGGTTAAACAAAGGGAAACATGTTATTATTCATACCGGTGGGGCAGCACAACAGCAGACTGCTAATCTGCCTGCTGATAAACTGGGTACTGCGTTAGGCGCTATTGCCAGTGAAGCAGCCGCACAAACAACGGTGAAAAGAATAGTGATCGCCGGTGGCGATACCAGCAGCTATGCAGCCCGGGCCATGGGTATTGAAGCCGTGGAAATGATTGCGCCGCTGGTGCCCGGTGCGCCGTTATGCAAGGCCACTGCGCCTGGTTCACCGATAAACGGCCTGGAAGTAAATTTCAAAGGTGGACAGGTAGGCGGTGAGGATTATTTCGAAGTATTAGCTAACGGTAGTCTTAATTAATCAGAAAAGAAGTAAAACAACATAATCATATGCAACAAAAAACATTAGGGCTCATTCACACGTCAGCAACATTGGTACCTGTTTTCCAGCTATTATGCATGCAGTATTTACCACAGGTAAAAGTGTTCAATATTGTTGATGACAGTCTGATCAAAAATGTGATCAGTTGTGGTGAGCTAACGCCGGCCAATGCGCGCAGGGTGGTAAACTATGTGGGATCGGCAGAAGTGGCTGGTGCAGATTTCATTCTTGTAACCTGTTCTTCTATAGGCGCGGCAGTGGAAGCGGCAGCTGATTTAACCGGTGTACCTGTATTACGGGTTGATCAACCAATGGCGGATCTGGCGGTTCAAACCGGTAAAAGGATCGGCGTGATCGCTACTTTGTCAACTACGCTGCAACCAACCAGTGACCTGGTAAAACGCAGAGCTGCTAAAGCCGGTAAAACAATAGAACTGGAAACCGTTTTGTGCGAAGGCGCTTTTGATGCATTGATGAGCGGTGATGCGGCCACGCACGATGCGTTGGTGACAATAGCATTGCGCGAATTATCTGCCAAAACAGATGTGATCGTATTGGCGCAGGCCTCTATGGGGCGGGTGGCTGATAACCTGTCGCCGGAAGATAAAAAAGTACCTATCCTGGCCAGTCCGGGTATAGCTATACAACACATTGCTTCTTTGTTAAAATAGTCGGAAAGTCCATATGAAAAAGATATTCCAATTGTTTTTAGTGGCCGGAGCGGCAGGCGTTGTGGTCTTGCTGATTGGTATTTTTATGCAGCAGCCACAGTTGTACAAACCGGCAGCGGTATGTACCGCTGTATGTACAGCAATAGGTTTGAGCGCTGTTCCGGCATTGAAGGGATATCGTTATACCGCCTGGATCATTGCGGCCGTTGTTGCCGGCATGATGTTCCCTGCCTCCTTTACCAAATGGGGAACGATCGATCTGCGGAATAAATGGTTAATGCTCATCATTATTCAAATGGTGATGTTTGGCATGGGCATACAAATGAAGCTGGAAGATTTTACCGGTGTAAAAAGAACAGGCCGGGGTGTAGCGATCGGGCTGTTATGTCACTTTACTATAATGCCGTTAATGGGTTTGTTGCTAACCCGTATTTTTCATTTTGAACCGGAGATCGCCGCCGGTATTATTCTCATTGGTTCCACCTCCAGCGGATTGGCTTCTAACGTAATGGTATATCTCGCAAGGGCCAACCTCGTCTTGTCGGTCGTGGTTACCGCCATGGCTACCATGGCTGCTCCTTTCTTTACTCCCTTGCTGATGAAGTTGCTGGCCGGTACATTGGTAAAGGTGAACGTAATTAATATGATGATGGAGATCATCAAGATCGTCATCGTACCTATTGGTGCGGCATTGCTGCACGACTATTTAAAACATGCGTCTTCCAAAGGCGTGCGAACAATAATTGCCTTATTTATCCTGGCTGTCTTCTGGTTAACGGCATTGCCATTAGGCTGGTGGAATTATTTGTCAACCCACGTTACATCAGAGTCGCTGTTGCAATCGATTGAAATATTTGGATTCCTGTTGAGTGCTGTCGTAGCGGGTATTTTGTATCACCTGCTTGCGCAAAAGTTTACAAAGCTGGATTCGATCATGCCGCTTTGCTCTATGTTCGGCATCATCTATTTTACCACGGTTACTACGGCCGCCGGGCATGATAATTTGTTAAAGACGGGCTTGTTGTTATTCTTTTGTTCTGTTATTCATAATGCCGCCGGTTTTTTCTTTGGTTACTGGTTGGGCCGTTTGTTCAGGCTCGATAAGAATTCGGCCCGTACGGTTGCCTTTGAAGTAGGACTGCAAAATGCAGGTATGGCTTCAGGCATTGCAGCAGGCATGGGAAAGCTCGGTACATTGGGATTACCCGCTGCTGTATTTAGTCCGTGGATGAATATTGCCGGATCTATTCTGGCCAATTACTGGAGTAAACATCCGGTTGAAGATAAATTAGAAATGAAGAATGAGGAGTTAGGGATGAGCAAGGAGGTTGGTAGTTCTAAGTTTAAAGTTCATAGTTAATAGCTCTCTGTTCACAGTTTTCAGTTTGGCTTATAGCTTATAGCTGGTTTCACAATTAAAAAATGAAGAAACATAGTATCATATTAGCTTGTTGTTTAGCAGCGCTGTTCTTGTTTCCACAAGCAAGTAATTATTCAGGAGCATTGTCGAACAACAATGCCCCGCTATCAGATACTTCAATAGATGAATTGTTCCGTCATCCGCCGGAACAAGCCAAACCCTGGGTGTTCTGGTACTGGCACGTGGCGGCTGCTTCCGCAGCAGGCATTACGGCCGACCTGGAAGCCATGAAAGAAGCAGGTATTGGCGGCGCCTATATGATGTTCATCAAAGGAGCCGATAGTATCCCGTTGATAAACCCGCCCGCGCAGCAATTGACACCGCATTGGTGGCAACTGGTGGTATTTGCCATGCAGGAAGCCAAGCGGCTGCATCTGCAATTGGGTATGCATGTGAGTGATGGTTTTGCGTTGGCCGGTGGTCCGTGGATAAAACCGGAAATGTCTATGCAACGGGTAGTAAGTACTAAAACCTATACAGGCGGCAAAAGAACATTCAATGGCCTGTTGCCACAACCTGAAACGAAAGAGAATTATTATAAGGATATAGCGGTGTTCGCATTTCCTACCCCGATCAAAAAAAGCATTGCCGATACGGCATTGGTGCCGGTAGTAACCAGCAGTGTTGGTGGCTTATCGCCGCAGTTCCTTACTGAAAAGAACAGCCGGCAAAGTTTTAGAAGTGACAGCGCCTGCTGGATACAATATGCCTATGGCAAACCTTTTACCTGTCGCTCTATCATTATCAGAACCAGTGGAAATAATTATTCATCGCGCCGCTTACAGATTTTGGTAAGCAATGATGGCAAACAGTTCAAAACGGTTGAACGCATGCAATCGCCCCGCCATGGCTGGCAGGATACCGATGCGGACGTAACATATGCTATCAAAGCCACTACTGCCCGGTATTTCAGATTTGTATACGAAAGAGAAGGGTTGGAACCGGGATCTGAAGATCTGGATGCCGCCAAATGGAAACAGGGGCTGAAGGTGAATGGTATCCTCTTATCCGGCGAACCGGTAATACACCAGTATGAAGGAAAGAGTGGTGCTGTGTGGCGGGTAAGCGAACGCACGACCACTGCACAGGCCCCCGATTCCGTATGTGTGCCGCTGAATCGCATTATAGATCTTACCGGCAAGATGACATCCGATGGTCGCCTTACCTGGGACGTGCCCGAAGGCAACTGGACCATCCTACGTATCGGACATACCTCTACCGGGCATACCAATGCGACCGGTGGTGGCGGTAAAGGGTTGGAATGTGATAAGTTTAATCCCGAAGCGGTTCGACTACAATTTGATAAATGGTTTGGAGAAGCGATTCGCCAGGCCGGACCGGATGCGACCAGGGAAGTATTGAAAATGTTCCATATCGATAGCTGGGAATGCGGCAGCCAGAACTGGTCGCCGGTATTCAGGGCGGAATTTAAAAAACGCCGTGGATACGATTGCCTGCCTTATCTCATTGCCATGACAGGCGTGCCTGTTCAAAGCGCTGATATATCGGAACGTTTTTTATATGATGTGCGCCAGACAATTGTTGAACTGGTAAAAGATAATTTTTACGGAACGCTTAAGAACCTGGCGCATGAAAAAGGATGTGTGATGAGTGCTGAAAGCATAGCGCCCACCATGACCAGCGACGGATTGTTACATTATAAGGAAGCGGATATTCCCATGGGAGAGTTCTGGTTACGAAGTCCCACACACGATAAGCCAAACGATATGTTTGACGCCATTTCGGGCGCTCATATCTATGGCAAACCAATTATACAGGCAGAAGCATTTACCGAATTGCGCATGGCATGGGATGAACATCCGGGGATGTTAAAAACACTGGGCGACAGAAATTATGCCATGGGTATTAACCGGTTGGTGTATCATGTGTTCATGCACAATCCCTGGATGGACCGGGCGCCGGGTATGACCTTGAATGGAATAGGATTGTATTTTCAACGTGATCAAACCTGGTGGAAGCCAGGCAAAGCATGGGTTGAATATGCACAACGATGCCAGGCTTTGTTGCAAATGGGCAAACCGGTAGTGGATGTCGCTGTATTTACGGGTGAAGAAATTCCACGTCGTTCCATATTGCCCGACCGGCTGGTAAGTACATTGCCGGGGATCTTTGGCGAATCTATCGTTCAATCAGAAAAAAAGCGATTAGCCAATTCCGGTAATCCTTTACGCACGATGCCCGAGGGGGTAACGCACTCAGCCAATATGGCCGATCCGGAAAACTGGATCGATCCTTTACATGGCTATGCCTATGATTGTTTTAATCCGGATGTATTGATGCAGGCAACCGTGCGCAATGGAAGGGTAGAATTCCCGGGCGGCGGCAGTTACAAAATACTGGTGTTGCCGCAACCGCATCCCATGTCGCCAACGGCTAAACGCATGACGCCTGCTGTTGCCAAAAAAATTGCAGCATTGGTGCAGGCCGGTGCAACTATTATCGTAAATGATGCGCCTGAGAAATCATATAGTCTGGAGCAATCAGCTGCTGCTGATAAACAAGTTAAAGCGATTGCCGGTTCTATCTGGAAAAAAGTGCCGGCCGGTAAGTTGATGCAATGGAAAGTGGGAAAGGGGACCGTGATTCAAGGGCCATATATGGAAAGTTCGTTTGAGCCTATTGGAGTTACAAAAGACCTGGCGGCTGTGGATGCCGACGGCAAACCAGCTAAAGACTTTGCCTGGACGCATAGGGTAGGTAACGGTTTTGATATCTATTTTATCAGCAATCAACGAGATGAAGAAAGGTCATTGTATGTTACTTTACGTATTGACGGTAAATTACCGGAGATCTGGAACCCGGTTACAGGTGAACTAGCCGAGTCTGTAGAATACAAAATCAAAAATGCTTCTACAGAAATACCGCTTCATCTTCCTGGCAATGGGTCTGTATTTGTGGTGTTGCGTAAACCAGCTAAAGCAATAGGTCCATTGGAAGACGAGGGAATCATGTTGGATACGCTCCGGAATAGTTGGATGGTTTCGTTTGATAGTGCAAAAGGTGGTCCAGCACAACCAATAGTTTTTCAACAATTAAAAGATTGGTCAACCGATAATAACAATGCAATAAAATATTATTCGGGAACCGCTGTTTATGCAACAGCATTTAGCCATACAGATAATAGGGTGCACCAGGTTTTATTGAATTTAGGAAGGGTAGCAAATCTGGCAACGGTATATGTAAATGGAACAGCCTGCGGTGTAACATGGACGGCTCCATACGAGGTGGATATTACAAAAGCAATGCATATCGGAAAAAATGAATTGCGGATAGAAGTGACCAACACCTGGTTCAACCGTTTAAAAGGTGATCTATTATTGCCGGAAAAAGAACGGATCACTAAAACGAATGCACCTTTTTGGGGTAAAGAAAAACCACTGCTGCCAGCTGGTTTATTAGGTCCAGTAGTTCTGATAAAAAAATTCTAATATAGAACATTGAAAATTTTATAAAAGCTATGTATAAAAGTATTCATCTTTTCTTAGCCCTGTTGGTTGCGGGAGATTGTGTGTATAGCCAGAACAACGGTCTGGTGAATACCAGTAATAGTAAGCATGCCAAACTGCAGCCGGTCGACCTGAATGAGGTGGTTTGGACGAGCGGTTTTTGGGGTGAACGCATGCAGGTATGTAAGGATTCCATGGTTCCGCATTTATGGCGAACGTATACCGATGCCAATGTGGCCCATGCCTATAAGAATTTTGAAATTGCAGCCGGCAAAGATACCGGTTCGCATAAAGGCCCACCATTTCACGATGGTGATTTTTACAAATTGCTGGAAGCAGTAGCGTCTTTGTATGCCGACACAAAAGATCCCCGGCTCGATGTGATGATGGATACAGCCATTGCTACCATTGCACAATGTCAACGGGCCGATGGTTATATTCATACGCCTGTCATTATCGCCGAAAAAAACTCGGGGAAAACGAAAGCATTTGAAGACCGACTGAATTTTGAGACTTACAACCTGGGCCACCTGATGACGGCCGGTTGTGTGCATTACCGCGTTACGGGTAAAAAAACATTGTTGAACATTGCGATAAAAGCCGCCGATTACCTCGAAAGTTTTTATAAACGTTCTTCACCCGAACTGGCGCGCAATGCCATTTGTCCATCGCATTACATGGGTGTAATAGAATTGTATCGCACCACCAAAGATCCTAAATACCTGCAACTGGCGGTTAACCTCATCAATATTCGTGGCCTGGTTGCTGAGGGTACTGATGATAACCAGGATCGCATTCCATTCCGTCAGCAAAAGACCGCCATGGGCCATGCCGTGCGGGCTAATTATTTATATGCCGGCGTAGCGGACGTATATGCTGAAACCGGTGATGATTCTTTGATGGATTGTTTGCATGCTATCTGGGATGATGTGGTATACAAAAAAATGTATGTGACCGGTGGTTGCGGGGCGCTGTACGATGGCGTGTCGCCATATGGTGTTTCTTATCAACCGCCCTTTATACAAAAAACACATCAGGCATATGGACGGGCGTACCAGTTGCCCAATATGACAGCGCATAATGAAACCTGCGCCAACATCGGTAATTTGTTATGGAACTGGCGTATGTTGTTATTGTCGGGTGATGGCAAATACGCCGATGTGATGGAACTGGAATTGTATAACGCGATCTTATCAGGCATCAGCCTCGATGGTAATAATTTCTTTTATACAAATCCACTGAGCCATTCAGGAGATTTTCCATACACCTTACGTTGGGAAGGTGGACGTATTCCTTATATCAGGTTGTCAAATTGCTGCCCGCCCAATACCGTACGTACTATGACGGAAGTGAGTGATTATGCGTACACTACTTCTGAAAAAGGCATCTGGGTGCATTTATATGGCGGCAATACATTATCTACCCAATTAAAAAACGGCGCTGGTGTAAAGTTGGCGCAGCAAAGCAATTATCCCTGGGATGGACATATTAAAATCACCGTTACCAAGGGTACGGAGAATCCTTTCTCTATGTTCATGCGCATACCCGGTTGGTGTAACAAAGCAGCCCTGACCGTGAATGGCAAACCGGTTGCCGTTTCCACAAAACCGGCGCAATATGCTGAAATAAACCGCACCTGGAAAACCGGTGATGTTATTGAACTGGACCTCAGCATGCCGGTAACGTTGATAGAAAGTAATCCGTTGGTAGAAGAGACCAGGAACCAGCTGGCTGTGAAACGCGGACCTGTCGTATATTGTCTTGAATCGACCGATCTTCCTGCAGGGACAAATGTGTTTGATATTGCACTGCCTCTTAAGAATGATTTGAAACCGGTATTCACCACCATTAGTAAAAGCAAAATTGCCACGTTGCAAGGTACTGGTTTGCTTCAACCAAAAACAGACTGGTCAAAAGCTTTGTACAAAGAAGTACGTGCAACGGCAACACCTGTTAAAATAACGATGGTACCTTATTATGCCTGGGGTAACCGGGGGAAGTCTGATATGACGGTGTGGATTAGGAAATAAGTTGAAAAGTTGATGAAGTTGATAGAGGTGATAAGGGCTCCGGCGAGTAGCGGTTGCTGGTTTAATTGCTCGCCTTTATCAACTTTATCAACTCTATCACCTTATCAACATCCTACCTTCCTTACAGCTCATTATCAAACTCCGTCATCCCTTTCAAAAACTCATTCCTCTCCAGCACCTCCCCATCAAACACATTGATCACCGTTACATGCTGGCTATCGCCTGTGGTATTATCGGCTTCCATGATCTGCCATACTATTGTTTTGAACGTTTGATTGTAGTACAGATAAATAGCGCCTGGTTTGGTAATAGGGGCTTCCTTATCAGTGGCGGCTATTGATAACGCTTTCTCACAGGTAATGATCTTCTTCTTTTGATTTACGATACCTTCAAACTGTTCTTTCTTTAACAGCTCGCCATTTTGTTTGATCTCCAGTTTAAATACAAAAGGAATATTCCCTTTGAACTGCATCTCGTAAAAAATAACGTATACAAAATTGATGGGATTATTATCGTTATCGTATATAACGACAGGCGAGAACAATTTTTCATTGATGGCCGAATCGAGATACTTTACGCTTTTTACCCGCAGTTCTTTGAAGAAAGCGGCAGAAGTTTCTTTAACGATCTCATTTTGTATGCGGGTCTTCACCGAGTCCGGGATCTCGTTGTAGTCAAACTTTTTGAAATCCTGGATGGGCAATTCAGAGGGCGCCATAGCCAGTTTGTCTAAATACTTGATCTGCTCGCACGGCGATTGTGCTTTTAACAAAGGGCCAACCAGGCAAAACAATACAGCGGTTAACAAGGATCTCATAATGGATCTTCCAGATTTAAATGATTGTTAATTCGTTGGCAAAAGATTGATCACATCCTGCTTTCTTGCTTCCGGTATTACAATAAGCGATTGTACCTGGCCATTTATAACGGAAGCTTCTACCGTAGTATTATAGGGTGCATGTAATTTAAAGTGTACATCCTGGTCTTTTGGCCAGGCCGGGAAGAGCAATATTTTTTTGCCATCGGTTTGCAGCAACATTTCCTGCAGACCGATCATACCGCTGCCACCCCAGTTGTGATCGGGCGTCCAGTCGTACCCCGGGCCCCAGAAAGCAGGGAAGCGGCGGCCACTGTTCTTTAATTTTTGCGTAGTGAGCTGAAAGGCTTCATTGGTTAAACCCAAACGGGCGGCAAAAATATTGTCCTGTCTCCAACCAACATGACTTTTGAATTTAATCACATCCGTGTCGTGTTTGAAGGTGTTGATCGCGGTATCTAAACCCGGTTTACCAACGCCATAGATGCCCCAGGGAAAGACAGGATACAGCTGAGGTGTCTCCGTATTGTTCACTCGTTCCCAAACTTTGGCCGGTGCAATGGTGGTGTGGTTGCTAAATTGTCTATAGCTCATGGGTGGAATGCGCGAAAGCATCAACTGCCAGTTGGCGCGCGAGGAATCTGTGCCGTATTGAGATGGTAATTCAAGCAGTCTTGTAAGTATGGTGTGCAGCCCCGCAATCGTGCTGGTGGGATTATAGGCCATTTTATAGGTCTCTGCTGCAGAACCGGGATAAATAACCAGGTTGCCATTGCCATCGAGTGTTTTTCTTCCCCGTTTACTGGCGAGGTATTGATAGTGCTCGTTGAAGAAACGAAGACAGCTTTCAATAAATGGGATATATGCCGTGATGTTATGGCCGGCATACCGTTCCGATTCCAGCATCATCAAACAAAACTCAAGTACGGTATCCCATTCGTATTCAAGCCAGGCATTGTATTCCATTCCTTTATCAAAGTCGGCCGGGCGCTTCCATCCATATTCGGTACAATTGGGTAAACCAAAATTCTCCAATTGTTCGGTAAAGCAGGCGCCTTTATGGTTCCAGTAGGTTTCACTGCGCAACTCGGCGTTACGGAGAATCCGCAGGTAAAAATCAAACTGGGGTTTCATAAGGTCGTAGTCGCCGCTTTTTATCATGGGGAAATAAACCAGCCGTTGATTTTGGGCAACATGAATGCCGCCGCCCCAGTTGCGAAAATCGGGAGTTATATGCAACGTGGTATCCGTTAACGAAGGGTCATAAGTAAAAAGACCGCCATTGAATTTGGTAGGATATTTTCCAAAGGCATTGCAACCCAGCATATACCGAAAAAGTTGGTAATTGCGGCCGGTCTGCCAAATGGCAGAGCTGGTATCGGGCCGGTTGGGTTGCAGGTATATAAAGCTGCGTTGCCAGTATTGTTTCCACCAGTTGCGGGTTTGCTGCCAGGCGGTTGATGCTTGTTTGGTGGCATCAGCTGCTACTTGTTGAAGACCCGTCAGCCAGGCTTCTGTAGAAGGTGTTTGTGCAGTATGTAATAAAACGGTAATGTGATGTTCGCGGGTTGCTTTTTTGCTTTGCAGTTTCCAGCCGGTGAAATCGGTATCCAAATACGTTCCGGTATAAGTGCCGGCCGGTTGAAGATTGTTTCCCTGCAGCATGCCGCCGAATGTGAGATTCGCAATCGGGTTATACAATTTATCCTTTATAGCATTCAGCCCTTGTTGTTGTACGGTAACATCAAAAATATTGGGCACATCCCCACGGTTGCGGTGATAGAATAACACGCTATTTCCTGTAAAGTCAATATTGTCTTTATTGGTAATTACTTCCCCGGGCGACGACCATTTATAAGAGTTTCCCAAATTGGCCCTGCCGGTATTGAGGCGGTTGGTATAGCGCCAGCTTTCATAGGCCACATCGGTTTTTACCGCTGCATTCCCTGAAACATCTATATGAATGACGGGGCGAAAAACGTCTACCCATACTTTTATGGTTGTTTGCAGATTTCCGTTCCGGCCTTCGATCTGTACGTAGCCGTCTGCTAATTTTAATTCCTGTTTAAAGTATTCACCGTCAAAGGCGCTGGGTGTGCATTTGACACGTATTCTGCCTTGTTTTAGCAAAGCATTGTTCTCGTCGAAGCTACCGCTTTGGGCCATGTACATGAGAAGTTCACCTTTTTCTACCCATACGTTCAAACCAATATCACCGCCGCCACAGGGCATTGAACCGGCGGCATTTTGACTTTGCGAATTCCAGGTAATATTGTATGATGGCAAAACAGGCTGTGCCGTTATAACCAGCGGTAAAAGGTTGCCAATGAAAATGCCTGTAAGAAGAAGTACGTTTTTTGTGATCATGGGCTGTAATACAATTCAAATTTCCCCGGTCCTAAAATCTCATCTTATAGCATAAAACTATAGCATAAAAGGATGAACCGGGAATCAGCGAATGTAAGTATCTTGCCGTTAAATTCTTTTGTTATACCATATGAATGCAAAAAATAAAGAAGGCTCCCATAAAAACATTTGGTATGGCATTGGCCGCCAGCGCATAGAGATCCCCAAAACAGTACTGAAACAGAAGGTGCAATCGAACCCCCTGTTGAATCAATTATACCTTTGCAGCCTTGGTTATTATCCGAATGCACGCGGTCATTATACATACCGGAAGAAAGGGTTGCCGGAAAACTTTTTATTTTATTGCGTCGATGGCGCTGGTTGGTACCAGATAGGGGATAAGAAAATGGAAGTAGGACCTAACCAGTTCTTTATTTTACCACAAAACGTTGAGCATGCTTACGCCAGTACCGAAGATAATCCCTGGACTATTTACTGGATCCATTTTGGCGGCGAATCACTTTCCCGGTTTAATGAGTTGCATGCGGTTCAAAAACACTTCAAGCCCTTTTATATAAAGAGCAGCGGCGAGATCAGTACCATGTTCTCCAGGATGTACAAAGCGCTGGAACTGGGCTATAGTACCGATAACCTCATTTTTGCCAATTTATGTTTGCCGCATTTCCTGAGCCTGTTTATATATAATTCGAAACATACCACCGTTAGTCCAACCGATAAAATGGATGTGGTTGACAGTGCGATCCTGTACATGCAGGAGAAGATCAATGAGAATATTTCCCTGCAGGACCTGAGCAGTCATTATAATTATTCTGCATCCCGGTTCTCCAGTTTGTTTAAACAAAAGACCGGGTATGCACCGATCGATTATTTCATTCAGATGAAAATGCAAAAGGCCAGCCAGCAGCTCGACTTCAGCAGCAGCTCGGTGAAAGACATAGCCTTGAGCATGGGATTTGAAGATCCATATTATTTCTCTAAAAGGTTCAGGAAGATTATAGGTTTGTCTCCCAAGCAATATAGATCACAGAAAAAGGATTGAGGTAAGGAGTTGATAAGGTTAATAGAGTTGATAAAGTTGATAAAGGCTTGCAACACCGAATTGCCGTGGTCCTTATCACCCTTATCAACTACATCAACTTTTCTGTATTTTCTTTATCAACCCAGTCAACTCCGTCAACTTTTCAACTTTTTTCTTGCTCTCCACCACAGCATCAATCCAATCGTGATCATAACTATTTGAAAGAACACCCACACCATCGTACTCACGTCCCTGGCCGATTTACCCGCCCAATCCATAAAATGGTGTTTATGGAACAACGCAAATGAATAACCTTCTGCCAGATCATAATCGCTAACCTTTACCGATAGTCTGCCAGTGGCCGTTTCCACAAAATACCGTTCATGGTTGGCTCCATAACTTACGCGCCACACAGGCAATCGTTTATCTGTAAAATTATATTCCTCATCGAATTTCGTAACCGGTGTAACTGTCTGTATGCTCTTCGCTTCCTTCTTGCTGAACCGGGTGGCCAGCCACGCCGCATATTTTTCTTCTCCCTTTGCTAATACGGAATGATCGGTTGCATTCACAAACGTCACTTGGGGTACCGGCATGGCCATGCTTTTCATGGCTTTCATGGGTTCGTGAGGTGGTTTGTTGGCTGGCACGGTGATCACCCGCCACCAGGTTTGGGCATCCATTTTCACCAGGTTGATATTACTGATTGGTTGATGCACGATCTGTTGCAGCCGGGCAAAATCAAATTCGAGGGTAGGGGAGAATTGGTTGCTGATAAAAAAAGCATCCCGGTCATCGGTTTTAAATTTGGCGAACGCATGCCAGGCGCCGCTGAATGACCAGGCCAGGGTAAACAAAGCGCCAACAATGGCCGTATACCGGTGATTGCGCCGGGCTTTGAGCAAAACGTGCCCGTTTGCTTTTTTTGTTTTGGTAATAAAAAAAATATAGATGCCTAACAGGGCAGTACAAAATGCCAGCAGGCAGATGGCTATAATAAAATATAGTTTGGTATTACCCAATGCGTCGAGCCACGACCAGGTATGCAAATATTGGAAGATGTTATCAAAAATAGCCCGCCTGTTATCCATGGCAAAAGCAAAACGGTCCTGGGTGGTCTCCACATACACGCGTATGCCATCGGGCCGGTAAAAGGCCACTTTGTATACAGGTAATAGGCGACTGACATACTTATACTCATTATCGTATGCTGTTAACCGGGAAACATTGGCCACTTTACTGCCGGTGATATTGGTTAATACGCAAGCCGTAGCGGCATTACAACAATCGTGGCCTTCTTCCTCCACCATGGCTACCGGCGTTACCGTTGCTGTTGCCGTATGAGCATAAGGATGTGTCTGATCCTGGGTTTGGGCCTTAGCCGGCTGTCCTTCCAAAAATTGCCGGGCCAGGTATTGGGCATATAGCCAATCGCCCGAAGGCAATAGTTTACCGTTATAGGCGCTCAGGTATACAGGCGCTTTATTAACTTCCTGCTGCACCTGGTAAA
Organism: uncultured Niastella sp.; assembly: GCA_966212235.1. Lineage (GTDB taxonomy): Bacteria > Bacteroidota > Bacteroidia > Chitinophagales > Chitinophagaceae > Niastella. The sequence continues at coordinate 240,466 of CBIHPP010000012.1, forward strand.
AGAAATTGGTGTCGATGTGGATCAGTCGTACATTATGAAAACCGGTGATGTTATTTTGCAGCAACGCTGTCTGCAACGGAACACGGATAGCCTGTGAGTCAATGGCTACCGGTGATAGTTTTTGCGTGGCTATTTTGGGCTTTATGTTCGTCATGAGTGGATGCATAAAACCACTCGCAGCCCATAACAATACTGGTATGGCAATGATCAATGATAAGGTACGATGCCAGGTGTATATCTTTTTGCGGAACATTTTTGTTGGATGGAATGTATAGTGTATTAATGTTTATTGTCGTCGGTTGCCGGATCGTTTGCCGTTTGCCGTTTCACGGCTTAGCGTTTCGCATTCAGCTTGTAAGCAATCCCTACATTAAATTCGCGCGGATCACCGAGGTTATAGCTGAGCGTGCTGCCCGATTTGCTGGCAAATGTTGAATAATACACATTAGTGGCATTGAGTGCATTCACCCATATTTCAAATTGACGGATGTTATACCCCGCACGCAGGTTCAGCAGATCGTAGCCGCCATACTTTTTTGTATTGGCATTATCCATATAGTACGAACCAATGTGCTGCCATTCTGCACCCACGCGTAAGCCTTTAACAAAAACAGGCTTGTAGGTTAGTTCGGCATTGGCAATAAAACGCGGACCACCTGCCAGTTGGTTATTGTTATAGGCAATTCCTTTTTCAACGTATTCTACAAATGAATGTTTGCTGTTGGCGGCACTGAACCGTACCGACAGTGAACTCACCGGGCGGTAAGTAATCCCATATTCTATACCGGTATGTTTTGTTTTGCCGGCATTTTGGTTTTCGGTAGAGCCATCTGCATTTTTTACACTGATGATCTCATTCGTGCCATTTAACAGGTACCAGCTCCAGTCGGCATATAATTTATTTTTTAACAGGGAGAACCAACCGCCGACCTCATAATTAAAAAATGTTTGCGGACCGAGGTAGGGCACTTTTACACCTGTATATAATTCACTGATTTGCGGCGGTACAAAACCTTCGCTGTAATTGGCATACAGGCCGGTGCCTTTGTAATTATAAGTAGCGCCCAGTTTTGGTGAAAAACGTTTGAAATTGTTATTGGTAGAAGGCGCTCCGGTAAAGGCGGAGGGCGGCAGCGCATTGTCAAAATGGTACTGGTAAAAATCATACCGCAAAGCAGCTGTCAGTTTTAATCCTTTTACCAGTTCCGCTTCGTAATGAACATATGACGCCAGGTTGTTGATGTTGGTTTTGTATTGGCTCAACACAGAATCGGTTGTGTTATAGCTAACATAATAACCCCGGCCGTCGCGGTTGATGTTGATGAAGTTGCTGTTGTATGTAGATGGGCTGTTATCGATTGATATGCCGGCAATGAGTTTGCTGTTCAAAAAATTGAACGATTGCTGATGCTGTGCGATCAGCATATACGTATTGAAGGCGCTTTCATTAATTTCTCCAAATGCCTGCGAGGCATCGGTGGCTGAATTTTTTACGCGGTACGATGGATTTTGCTGCACCGAGTTATCCCGGTATACAAACGATACCTGCGTGGCGCTGTTGTTATTCCATTGGTGAAATAATTGCGACTTGTACCGGATGGCCGGCACCTTGCGATAAGTAAATGTTTGCGGCGTGCTGTAATCTTTATTGGCAAAATGCGCACTATCCAGTGAGCCAAGCATGTCACAGTAATAATCAACGTAGGTAATATCGTTCACCCATTTTGTTTTTTCGCTGATGGCATAATCACCGCGAATGGTAATACCGGTCTTATGAAAATCACTGTGATCAACCGGGCCATTGTGCCGGTTGGCATAGTAACCGCTTACCAATATGCCGAACTTGCCAAATGTTTTACCCACCTGCACATCCGTTCTTTTATAGCCGTTGTTGTTGGCCTGTACGCTCACCTGTCCGGAAAAAACAGCTGGTGGCGCCTGGGTAATAATATTTACTGCACCGCCAATGGCTTCTGCGCCATATAAAGAAGAGGCCGGTCCTTTAATGACCTCGATCTGCTTTGCCGCAGGCAAATTCATTTCCAGCAAAGCATTGTGGTTATATACGCCGGTGGTGCGAATGGGAATACCATCTTCAAGATATAGGAACAGACTCTTGGTGGTCATCGGTTGCCGGATGCTCATTTGATGTTGCTCATTGCCCAGGTTCACCATATTTACGCCACTTATTTTATTCACCAGCTGATCAATGCGGGTGGCTTTGGTATCTTCCATGGTTTGTTTGCTAATGGTGGCAATGGCTACCGGCGCTTCGCTGCGTTTCTGCGCCGTTCTGTTGGCGCTGATCACAATTTCCTGTAAACTGTTGTTGTTGGTTTGTAATGAGATCAGCCAGTGTTTATTTGATGAGGGGTTGTTGATGGTTACAGGCTGATAGCCTAATGATGTGATCAACAGGTCGATTGTGGTATCTGTAAGCGGTACAATAAATTCTCCCTTATTATTGGTAATAGTGCCCTGGTTGGTATTTTTTATCTGTACGGAAGCATGGGCCACCGCTTCATGTGTGATGGCATCGATCACTTTGCCGGTGCAGGTTATCTGGGCATAGGAACGGGCGCCTGACAGTACGATCAAAAACACAGTCACACCCTTTATAAAGAATTTCATAGTCATAACGTTGGTGCATATGGTAAACTTTCCAGGCAATAAAAGCCAGGCCAGGCCTACACATGCATAGGTTGAAGTAAATGGAACGAAGGAACAGGTTTGTCGGTTATGAACGGGGGATTGATAAACATGGCAATAGGGGGCAATCACATCAGGTTCGCAGCATATTGCATATGCCATAATACAGGCAAATGGTTGCCGGCATCAATAATTACACTTACAGGCATGCTTTTGCAATACGAACAAATACGAATGGTCTGCAAAGAAATGATGTGATAGAGCGATTAAGCCTGTGGAGGATGGAAAATGGCGTCTGTTACCTGTTGGGAAATGGGATCGGTATACCGCGATACATGTACCAATGGAGTGTTTAATACAAGGTGGTGTGTTTCCGCTTTCTTTTCACTGTACAACAACACTTCGAATTTAAAATTGGGACCACTATTCAACGGGGTGTTCTGTGAATTTTCATCCTTGTTCAACTGCTTGCCCAAATAACACTTACCCTGGCAGCAGGTTTTGGGTTTGAAGCGGTTTTCACATAAACTGGCGGCGATGGTCTTTTGATTCATCCTGAAATTCAGGACGATAAAGCTTTTACTGAAGGTTTGCCCCAGTATGCCAATCAAAAACAATATCGTCCACCATTTATTCAAAACACCTTTATTTCCGGCAAAGATATCTCCTAAACGAATAAAACGATTGAAAATTATCAGGTTAACTGTTGATATATGTCATATTATGTCCTGTCTCATATCATGCCTCACATTATAAGTAGCCTGTACTTTTGGTATACAATTGTTGTGTGTTTTAGAATGCAAGCTAAGTTCGAAACGGGAAGGTCCCAAAGACCGGAAGTCTGGCAAACCAATTGAGACGGGGGTGTTGAAAGACGGAAGGAATAAAGGACCGAAAGTCGGAAAGTCCGGAAGATGGATTGATAGAACCCCTCTCTGTAATATCTTTCTAAATCCCGGACTTTGCTGACTCCCGACTTTTAGTTTTTCAACAGGTATGTTGATACTAAAAAGCTCTTGTTCTCCCTACATATATATTCCGGGCGCGAAAGTAAGTATCTGCAGTAGGCCCGGACGAACCGCTGGAACCTTCCATCTGCATATTGATAATGATGTACATAGGCTTGCCAACAAAATTGGCCGTGTGCTGTCCTTTCCAAACGTTATCAATATAATAGTGTATGATCACATCGGTGGCCGTGGACTTCTGCATCCAGATGCGGTAGTTATGCCAGCTTCCCGGTGAAGAAACATTTGTAACAATAGAAGATACATCGCTCGATGTACGGAAGGTATTTTGCCAGTTATTGCTATTGCCCTTGAACTCCAGAATATCACTCTCAGGCGGCCAGCTGTTTACTCCGGTGAGCCAGAATGCAGGCCAGGAGCCCGATACAGAAGGGGCCTGAAAATCACCTCTGATCTCATAATTGGGGAACTGGTCATTTACCAGTACTTGGAATTTGGTATTGACGGCCCCGGAATGATAGCGGATGGGCAAATGCGGGTCAGCACTGCTGTTTCCTTCATTCCAGGTGATGCGCGTTGCTTTGATCGTCAATACACCGGATGCATCGAGATAAACATGGTTGTGATCGGTTGCGCTGGCATACATGCGGGCGCTGCCATTGTGATCGGATCCCCAGGGATACAGGTAATTCCAGTACTGTTCAAAGGTGGTGTAATTCGTGAAGGTGTTGTCGATAACCGTTTCAAAGGCTTCGGTGGTTGCTGTTCTGGTATCACCGGTTACTGGAGCTGGTTCGGATGTCGGTTTTTTACATTGGGTAAACAGCATGACAAGCATGCATGATAACAGGAACGGTTTCATTTTTTTCATATGACTGGTTGTTTGGTGGCAATCGAAACGTGAAACGTGAAACGGCAAACGTGAAAAGCCTCAAGCTACACACTGCACGCAAATACAGTTCGAGTTAAGCGTTCAGCGTTTGGCATCTTGTACTAATTTAAACAATTTTATAATCCGAAATATCAGATGTGACAATAAAATTGTCATTTATACACCTGTTTCTGTGTTTGATGGAGTAGCTGTTTTTTATTCAGTGTTTTACAAATTAGGAACATCAGTATGATGAAAGCAGAATTGCCAGTATTGAGAAATGCGAGCCATTGAAAATAACCTGACCGCAAAAAAAATTTGGTAATTGTAATTTTTATATACCTTTACCTCACTTTAGGGGTGTCCATAAAGGACTGAGATAATACCCTTTGAACCTGATGCAGTTCGTACTGCCGAAGGGAAAAGTGAAAGTCTTCTTTATTTTCTTTCTCTTTTATCCTCTTGTGCTGCATGTTCATTCCCTGAAGTGATTTAAATAAAACGTAGGCATGAACATTCTTATTAATCAACAACCCAAAGACATTCCGGATCAATGTTCGTTGGAACAATTGCTCACCCAGGTATTAGGCATACCCGTAGCGGGTTTGGCCGTTGCTGTGGAGCAAAACGTTATCCCAAGCACCGAATGGCCGGCGTATATCTTACGCCCGGCAGATAAGGTCATGCTCATCAGGGCTACGCAGGGCGGATGACGTATTGTGATAATACGATAATTCGATAATTGAAATACAACAGGCTGTATTGCTTGCAGCGTGTAGCGTGCGGCCTGTATTAATCATTTACCATTCACGACTTAAAATAGTATAATGAAAAAAGAAGCTATTCCTAATCAGAACAAACTAACCTGCGATCCGTTTACGGGTTCGCGTAAGATATATGTTAAAGGCCAGCTGCATGCTGATGTAGCTGTTGCCATGCGTGAGATATCGCTCACTGATACCGCGCTGCATGGCAAAAAAGGAGAGACCGAAAAAAATGCGCCGGTTACGGTGTATGATACCAGCGGTCCGTACACCGATCACAATGTGATCATCGATGTAAAAAAAGGATTGAATCCATTGCGGGAGAAATGGATCGTCGACCGGCAGGATACAGAACAATTGCAGCAGATATCTTCTTCGTATGGATTGGAGCGGTTGAACAATGAAAAGCTGGACGCTTTTCGTTTTGAACATCTCCGCAAACCCCGGCGCGCCAAAAGCGGCCACAATGTAAGCCAGTTGCATTATGCCAAAAAAGGCATCATTACACCGGAGATGGAATACATCGCCATCCGGGAAAACCAGCGGTATGATCAATTGAAAGAGCAATTGAATGGCAGTTATGAACTGCTGGCGAAGCAACATGCGGGTCACAGCTTTGGCGCCAATACCCCAAAAAATTATATAACGCCCGAATTCGTTCGGCAGGAAGTAGCGGCCGGCCGCGCGATCATCCCCAACAATATCAATCACCCCGAAAGCGAGCCCATGATCATCGGGCGTAACTTCCTGGTGAAGATCAATGCGAACATCGGTAATTCGGCAGTCACCTCCAGCATTGAAGAAGAAGTAGAAAAAGCCGTATGGGCCTGTCGCTGGGGTGCCGATACCATCATGGATTTGAGTACCGGTAAAAATATTCACGAAACCCGGGAATGGATCATTCGTAATTCACCCGTACCTATTGGTACTGTACCCATTTACCAGGCGTTGGAAAAAGTGAATGGCAAGGCCGAAGATCTTACCTGGGAACTTTTCAGGGACACTTTGATAGAACAGGCGGAACAGGGTGTGGACTATTTCACGATCCACGCAGGTGTGCTGTTGCGTTATATTCCATTAACTGCTAAAAGGATGACGGGGATCGTATCACGCGGTGGCAGCATCATGGCCAAATGGTGCCTGTCGCATCATAAGGAAAGTTTCCTGTATACGCATTTTGAAGAGATCTGCGAGATCATGAAAGCATACGATGTGGCTTTTTCATTGGGTGATGGATTACGTCCCGGAAGCCTGGCCGATGCCAATGATGCAGCGCAATTCGCCGAACTGGAAACACTGGGTGAGCTCACAAAGATCGCCTGGAAACACGACATCCAAACCATGATAGAAGGACCTGGCCATGTGCCTATGCACCTGATCAAGGAGAACATGGAAAAGCAGTTAAAGGAGTGCCATGAAGCGCCTTTTTATACGCTTGGGCCTTTGACTACAGATATTGCACCTGGATACGATCATATCACCTCAGCCATTGGTGCCGCAATGATCGGCTGGTTTGGAACAGCGATGTTATGTTATGTAACACCTAAAGAACATTTAGGTCTGCCCAATAAAAAAGATGTAAAGGATGGTGTGATCACCTATAAGATCGCGGCACATGCTGCCGATTTGGCCAAAGGGCATCCCGGCGCACAATACCGCGATAATGCATTGAGCAAAGCGCGTTTCGAATTCCGTTGGGAAGATCAGTTCAACCTGTCGCTTGACCCCGATACGGCGCGTGAGTTTCATGATGAAACCTTACCGGCCGATGGCGCCAAGGTGGCGCATTTCTGTTCCATGTGCGGACCGAACTTCTGCTCTATGAAAATTACGCAGGATGTTCGCCAGTATGCGGCTGAAAAAGGTTTGCAGGAAACAGATGTGTTGCAGAAAGGGATGGAAGAAAAATCGAAAGAGTTTGCCGAGAAGGGGAGTGAATTGTATTTGTAAATAAACGACCCGTGTCACGGATAAATGAATGTTTTCGTTAGTCGTCATATCACATGCTACCATGCTGCCGGGAGAGGCGCCAATCATTCAAACGTTGTTTGAAGAAGGATTGGAATGTTTTCACCTGCGCAAGCCGGATGCAGATGAACAGGCGGTGCGGGCATTGATCGAAGCCATACCGGCGGTTTATCATAACCGCATCGCCATGCATGGCTTTTTTCACCTGGTCAAAGAATATAACATGCGCCGGTGGCATTTCAGGGAAGAACATCGACTGGCTACTGAGGAAGGAACGTTGTTGCAGCTAAAAGAAAAAGGATATATCTTGAGTACCTCAGTGCATGACTTGTTAACCATACAACAGTTGCCGGCGTTTTTTACGTACACCTTTTTTTCACCGGTGTTCGATAGTATTTCCAAGCAAGATTACAAGGGCGTAACGGGCGATGATTTTTATATCCGTGATGAACAGAAGCCAGTCCGGGTTATTGCACTGGGTGGAATTAATGCAGGAAATATCCAAAAGGTAGTTGACATGAATTTTGATGGCGCGGCCCTGTTGGGCTCGATATGGAATGAACCGGCCAATGCGGTAGAAAGGTGGAGCGCTCTCAAAAAGGTCATTACTTGTGATTTCCCTTAACGTACAACCCCTATAACCCTGATAAACTATGCAACCATTACGACCGTATGTATTATCGATAGCCGGTTTCGACCCAAGCGGCGGGGCCGGACTGCTGGCCGATTGTAAAACGTTTGAACAACATGGAGTGTATGGCTTTGGTGTAAGTACGGCCTGGACGGTTCAAACCGATGACAGCTTTTTGAATATTCACTGGTTAACAGCAGAACAGATCATTGAGCAGTTGCAACCACTTGTAAGCAAGTTTGTCATTGCCGCCTGTAAAATAGGTGTTATCAATTCTCCCGAAACCTTGCTGCAGGTGATCCGGTTTTTAAAAGAGTACAATCCGGCCATACGCATTGTGTGGGACCCGGTTTTAAAAGCCAGTGCGGGGTATGAGTTTCATGAAGTGAACAGGTTTCGTAACCTGGAAGAGATCTTGTCGGAACTGACGCTATTGACCCCGAACTATGATGAGCTGCAACAACTGCAACTTTTGACGGGCGAACAACTGGTAAAGGATGATCATGCGGTTTTTTGTTCCGTGTTATTAAAAGGCGGTCATCGTCCGGATGCATTAGGCACCGATACTTTATATGAACCGGGCGGTTTTATGGTTATTGAAGCAGGGGTTGACAAAGTATTTCCCAAGCATGGGTCGGGGTGTGTGCTGGCAGCAGCCATTACTGCCCGCCTGGCTACCGGACAACCATTGAAGAAAGCCTGTAAGCTGGCGAAACAATATGTAGAATCTTTTTTAAACAGCAACCAGTCGTTACTGGGATATCATTCAGTATGTTAGAACGTTTGTATTTTATCTCGCAGCAAACAGCGACAAAAACGCATTTGAACGCCATTGAAGAAGCATTACAGGCCGGTTGCCGGTTGGTACAATTGCGGGTAAAGAATCAACCCGAAGCGGTGGTATTGGAGCAGGCAAAGGCTGCTAAAGAGTTGTGCGACCGGTATAACGCCAAGCTGATCGTTAATGATTTTCCGCAGGTTGCCAAAACAGTAGGCGCCTGGGGCATTCATGTTGGGCTGCAGGATCTGCCGGTGGCGGAAGTGCGCGCGATTGTAGGTAATGAAATGATCATTGGCGGCACGGCCAATACTTTTGAACATATTCAGCAACGGGTACAGGAAGGCGTTAACTATATTGGACTGGGCCCATTTCGTTTTACTACGACCAAAGAAAAACTGAGCCCGGTGCTGGGACTGGAAGGCTATCAACGTATCATGGATCAAATGAAAGCTGCGAATATTCAAATGCCCATTGTGGCCATCGGCGGTGTTTTGCCCAATGATGTGCCTGGGTTAAGAAATGCGGGTGTATATGGAGTGGCAGTTTCGGGAGCGATCACCCATGCAGTAGACCAAAAAGCGGAAGTGGGAAAGATTAATGATTTGTGGAGTTAAAAAATGAAACACTATGTTAACTATAGCCAATAAAACATTCAATTCAAGATTATTCACCGGTACGGGAAAATTCAGCTCGGCTGCATTAATGGAAGATGCCTTGCTGGCATCGGGTTCAGAGCTGGTGACCGTTGCATTAAAACGGGTGGATATGAACAATCCGCAGGATGATATCTTGCGTCACCTGCAACATGCGCATATTAACCTGTTGCCCAACACCTCGGGTGTGCGTACAGCTAAAGAAGCGGTCTTTGCTGCGCAATTGGCGCGCGAAGCGTTGCAGACAAACTGGTTGAAACTGGAAATACATCCCGATCCCAAATACCTGATGCCCGATCCGGTAGAAACCCTAAGAGCAACCGAAGAACTGGTGAAGATGGGTTTTGTGGTGTTGCCATACATTCATGCCGACCCGGTGTTGTGCAAACGGCTGGAAGAAGTTGGCGCTGCGGCAGTAATGCCACTGGGTTCGCCCATAGGCAGCAACAAAGGGTTAAAAACGATCGACTTCCTGGAGATCATTATAGAACAAAGCAACGTACCGGTGATCGTAGATGCAGGTATCGGTTCTCCATCCGATGCAGCGAAAGCGTTGGAGATAGGCGCCGATGCGGTGCTGGTGAATACGGCCATTGCGGTGGCAGGCCAGCCGGTACAAATGGCCGCGGCCTTTAAAATGGCGGTGGAAGCCGGTAGAATGGCTTTCGAGGCGCGACTGGCCCAACCATTGAGAACAGCGATTGCAAGTAGTCCCTTAACGGCATTTTTAGATGAACACCATGGATAGTTTTATCAACATATTCGAACAATACAGCTGGAACGAGGTCAAAGAACGCATCTACAGCAAAACACCTGCGGATGTAGAAGCGGCTTTAGCGCGGCAAAGCAGAACGCTGGATGATTTTATGGCGTTGATATCGCCAGCCGCTGCCGCTTACCTGGAACCGATGGCGCAACTGAGCCAGCAACTTACCCAGCAACGTTTTGGAAAAACGATACAGATGTATGTGCCCATGTATCTTTCCAACGAATGCAATAACATTTGTACCTATTGCGGTTTCAGTCTCGATAATAAAGTGCGCCGGCGAACATTGTCCGCTACAGAGATCATGCAGGAAGCAACGGCTATCAAGTCGATGGGGTATGAGCACGTGTTGCTGGTAACGGGTGAGGCCAATCATACGGTGCATGTGCCGTATTTTAAAAATGCGATCAACCTGTTGCGAGATCATTTTGCGAACATCTCCATGGAAGTGCAACCGTTGGAGGAGGACGATTACCGGGAGTTGGTTGCAGAAGGATTGCATACGGTGCTGGTATACCAGGAAACCTATCACCGCGAAGACTATAAAAAACATCATCCCAAAGGAAAGAAGTCGAATTTTCAATACCGCATCGAAACGCCGGACCGGCTTGGCAGGGCAGGGGTACATAAGATCGGCTTAGGTGTACTGATAGGTCTGGAAGACTGGCGCACCGATTCATTGTTCACGGCACTGCATCTGCAGTATCTCGAACGTACGTACTGGCAAACAAAATACAGTATTTCTTTTCCGCGCTTACGTCCATTCTCGGGCGGGTTAGAACCAAAAGTTGAAATGATCGATCGCGAACTGGTGCAATTGATCTGTGCATGGCGGATCTTTAACCAGGAAGTGGAATTGTCATTATCTACCCGCGAATTGCCGCGGTTCAGGGACCATGTAATACGGTTAGGCATTACCTCTATCAGTGCCGGGTCAAAAACCAATCCCGGTGGTTATGCCGTAGAACCGGAATCGCTGGAACAATTTGAAATAGCCGATGAACGCAGTCCGGCCGAAATGGCCCGGGTTATTTCGTCAATAGGCTATGAGCCTGTTTGGAAGGATTGGGATATGACGTTGTCAAAAAGTTCATAGTTCACAGTTTTAAATTTCTGTTGCCAGATAATGCCCGGTGTCCTAAGTAGCAGTTTGTGGTTTATGGTTTGTGGTTTATGGTTTCTCTATTCAAAACGGTTGATAATATTCAAAGCATCTGAATTGTTCACCATTCACCATTGACCATTCACGATTGCCGATTGCCGTCTCATGTTTTCCGTTTTCCGTTTTCCGTCTGCCGTTTCACGTTTCACGTCTGCCGTCTCACGTTTGCCGTTTCACGTCTGCCGTCTCACGATTCAACTACACTTTGACTATAATCATCTACGCAACTAATAAAGATCATCTCTTACGGATCAATGGCAGGCTAGCTTTGGTGTAAAATAAAACCACCATGAAAAAGATCCTGCTGGCCATCGATGCCGCACACATGGACACCGAAGTCATTCACTTCGCCTGTAATATAGCCACCCTGACCCATTCAACGCTTACAGCGTTTTTCCTAAATAATTATTATGACGATGCTCCCGTGGTAAACATGGCTTTTGGAATGCCATACGTTGAAAACGTAGTTGCCATTGACCCGCTTCGTATTGCTGACATGCAACAAAAGCTGGAAGAACACATACAACAGTTTGAGAAAACCTGTGCGGTTAAAGGCGTGCGTTGCCAGGTATCCAGTAGTAACACAGATCATCCGGCCAGAACGATCATTGAAGAAAGCCGCTTTGCCGACCTGGTGATCGTACAGGCAACTACCACGTTTGAAAGGAGACTCGAAGAAGCGCCTACTGGTTTTGTGAAAGAAGTATTGGCAGAAGCAGAATGCCCTGTATTAGTGGCGCCCTTGAGTCTTGCAGGTATCGATGAGATCGTCTTTGCTTACGATGGCAGCCGCTCGGCTGTTTTTGCGATCAAACAATTTGCCTACATGTTTCCCGAACTGGCAGATAAAAAAGCCATTGTATTGCAGGTGAACAAAGAAGAAACGATGCCGGTAACAGAAAAAGAGAAACTGGGCAGGTTACTGCGCATGCATTATTCAAGCATTGGATTCCAGGTATTGCAGGGAAAACCTTCCGATGAATTATTCGGATACCTGCTTGGTAAGGAAAATACCATCGTTGTCATGGGCGCTTACGGCCGTGGCTGGTTGTCGGGTCTTTTCAAACCTGCCACCGCAGGACTTCTTTTAAAGACCATCAATTTGCCATTCTTTATCACGCATCAATAGACAGTCACTCCGAAAATATTTATTGAGACAATCAAACCACCTTTTATGAAAGGAATATTATTATACAAAGGAAAATATGGCGCTACCCGTCAATATGCCAACTGGATCGGGGAGGAATTGCAATGGCCGGTTGTAACCAGTGATGAATTACAGACGGAGAAACTGGATGAGGCGGATGTCATTGTCATGGGCAGTTCAGTATATGCCGGACGGTTGTTGCTGAATAGCTGGTTGAAGCAACATGCCAGCCAGTTAATAAATAAAAGGCTTCTGTTATTTATTGTATGTGCAACCCCTGCTGATAAAACAGACGTACTCAACCAGATTGCAAAGCTGAATATTCCACCGGTATTGCGGGAACAGTGTAATGTATTTTTTCTACGCGGCAGGGTAGTCATTAAAGATCTTTCCTGGGGCGATAAACTAATGCTCAAAATGGCTTCCTGGGGAACAAAAGATCCGGTTGAAAAACGAGCGATGGTACAGGGGTTTGATGCGGTCAACAAGGAGAACATTATACCGCTGGTGAAAGCGGTAAAAGCCATGCTAACATCTGTTTCGGATAAAGCGATCAGTGAACAGGTGTAAGCAATGAAGAAGGCCGGTTTGCAAATTTCTATCATTTATATCATGATTTTATAGTAAATATTGTCTTAAGTACTATTTATCATTAGGTTACAGATAGAATGTGTTGTTTGTAGTTGTTTGAGCCGAAAACTGTTAAACCGACAACCTTGCATCTTTAATTGCATTTATAGTTGTAACTTAGGACATACAATAAATTTTATGGCATTCCGATTTGAGTCAATGATCATTGAGATTCATGCCCCGCATGCAGAAGTGAATGAATCCATTTTAAAACCGGTGAAAGAGAAAGTGCTGTCATTTTCTCATCTGATCAAGGATATTGTAAAAGCGGAAATTATTCTGCGAGATGATGCTACTGCCGCACCACAAGAAAATAAGATCTGTGAGATCAGGCTCACGTTGTATGGCGATATATTGTTTGTGCACCGCAGATCGGCCAGCTTTGATGAGAGCGCCTGTTTAGCTATTAATGACCTGGAAAAAGCTGTGCAGGAACAAGCTAAACTACAGCAAGGACTTCCCGATCAGATAACCAGTACTGTGAAAGTGTAACTCCCAACCCGCCTCGGCGGGGAGTTCAATTTTTCGAATGTACTCAGGGTTTATGTTCCCCTTTAGGGGGCAGGGGGTTCAACATCTTAATTACTTCTTCATCGCTCACCTGCATAAAGTCTTCATAGAATTCACCCACTGAGTGAAAACGTGAAGGGATCCATAAACAAATAAATTCATCAGCCACTTCACTTATTTTTACAGCTGCTTGTTTTGAAGCTACAGGCACAGCAACCACTACTTTTTTAGGCGCTTCCTTCCTGATCATTTCAATGGTGCTTAACAACGTATACCCGGTGGCTACGCCGTCATCGATAATGATAACGATCTTATCTTTTAGCGGAATTGGTTTTTTATTGCCCATATATTGCGCATAGCAGGCTTTCAATTGTTCACGAATGTGTACGGTTTCCTGCTGAATATATTCTTCCGTTGCAAATGCATTCGGGGCAATGATCTGCCCGGTGAGACTTACAGCGCCAATCGCAAATTCTTTGTGTAAAGGATGACCGATCTTTTTAGATAGTATGATCTGTAAAGGCAGGTGCAACAATCTGGAAACGGGAAAGGCAACCGGTACACCGCCTCGTGGTACGGCCAGCGTTACCCCATCAACATTTTTATAATGCTGTAAAAGCCGGGACAGTGCCAGGCCTGCGTCAATCCGGTCCTGGAACATAGCTGGGTTCTTTTATTATTTAATAGAACAATCGGTGTATTACAGGAACAATCGTGCCAGCGGAAAGTTTCAGAATACTTGATATTACAAGGTTTATAGTAAGCATTTTGCGTACCGCGTACGGCGTTAAGCGTTCCGCGTTTTGCGTTTAGCTTTTGATGCTGGAATGGCTTTTGCATTTTCAGACTGTAAACGAACCATTATGGCCAAAAAGACGAATCCAGATAAACCGACAGAAGTGCCTTCACCCGAGAACCCGGAAATTACTCCCGAAACGGTTCCCAGCCGGCCCACCCCACCATTTCAGGAACCGGAGATCGAGCCCGAAGATGATCCCGGTGGCACCTCGCCTGGCGAAATTCCTGTTCCTGAACCGAATGAGGAACCGGGAAAGCAGGATGACAAGCCGGTAGGGGATTAACTGTGAGGGTAATCATTATCTAATCATCTAATTATCAAATTATCAAACTGGTTTACAATACCAGCATGGATATTAGCGTTTTAGAGTGCGCCTTTAGTACCATTTATTGTTTAAACCACACTTGACCTATAAATTAGGCATAGCGTGTTGATTCTCTTACTCATTTTATATATTGATTAATATAAATATAAAGATGGGATAAATGGCTGGGGCCTTTGGCCGGCACTCATTTATTTTATTTTTGTAGACAGCTAATAAAAAATATCCAATGAAAACCCCTTGCATCCGTTGTATCCTATGGGTCTTTTCTGTACTTTTTATTCAACATGCGGCACTGGCGCAAACGACTCCTCCGGCTGAGGTGGCTCCGACAACGTCATCCCCATCCCCATCACCAACACTGAACACTCCCATATTTACTGATGGCAGCAAACAGAAAAAGCCAAAGGTCAAAAAACAATGGCGTTTTACTGTTGATATCGATGCCGGTTTTGCTTCTCCCGGGAACGCAGAATTAAGCGATGCATTTAAAGGCGGTTTCAATGCCTCTTTCGGGTTTAAAACAGCCTTTCTTAAAAATAAACTGTGGATACGTCCATTGGGCGGACTGAAATATTACTGGAAAGATGCGAACCTGGGTGAAACCCGGCGCGAGGCATTCCGTACCTGGAAAGTGGGGGCTGAATTGCAATACAATGCATATACTTATAAGAAGTTCTCCTTTTTCCCCATACTTCGGGTCGATAATAACTGGTCGGTAAACAACTTTACTAAATTATCTGACGAAAAACTGGAGACGCCAGCGGCCTTTGAAACAACGGATAAAGTGTTGACTGGTACCGGTATTTCATTTGATGCCGGCATTATGGTCGTTCGTTCAGGCGATTTGTATGTTAAGCTCGATTATGAATATTATAAACCTGAAATGACAGTAAGTCCCGAATTGGTTCAGGAAATGCTGACGAATGGTATTATTATTCAGGAGAAAAAATCATACAACTTCAGTTCTATAAACCTGAGCGTGGGTGTTAATTTGAATTTCAAAAAATAACTATTTCCTGCCCGTCCGGTGGGGTGGGCGTCTGGCTAGAAGTCAATAAATAATATCAGATGAAAAAACTATACTTCCTTTTTATTATAGGTGCGGCTGCCTGGGGTTGTGGTGATAAAGATACATTTCTTGTGTCCGGCATTCCTACAACACCGGTCATTAATGCCAATGTCAGTGTATTAATAAAGGATAATAGCCTGATCAATGTGCGGCTCGACAGTAACTCCGGTATCCGGGGTATTTCTGCCAAATACGTTTTTCAAACAACTGATCAGTTTACCAACTTTACCTATACAGGATATTTCCTGCCTAATACTAAAATAACGCCATTCAGTTACAGCGGCAATACGGTTGTGGTAGCTTCAAATACGCCTCTGGCCCCGGTCTTGCATTTGTCACTGGATTATGGCAACAACTGGACAACCATCGATCCTGCAGGTATTACTTTTACCCCGGTTATTAGTACTGCTGGTTTTTATTCAACTGAATTGGTGTACGTAAGCTTTATCGACAGTAATAACCTGATGTTAGCCTATCAGCAAAAAGCATTAACTACAGCAGATAGCCGCAAGTTTTACAAGTTGGACCTTACTACCAAAGTAGCCAGAAGAGTAAGTTATTTCGATGATGCCTATCAACCGCTGAACATAAAATTCACTGATAAAAAAACCGGCTGGATGTTGCTGTATAAGAACAGTTCCTATAGCACGTTTATGTCAAAAACGCTCGATACCGGCCGTACCTGGAGCGAACCTAAAGTAATAGCCGACAGGGTGATCACTGGCTTGCAAACCGGTACCAAAGGTAATATGTTAGCTATAGAAGATTTTGGCAATGCCTATAGGTCAACCGACAGCGGTGTTACCTGGAAAAAGCCATCTTCCGATCTGAAGCTTTCCCATGCATACATGGTTGACAAGGCGATTGTATATGGTATTACCAGCGATTCCCTGGTAAAAAGTATCGATACCGGCGTAACCTGGAATACGGTTTCCAGTACAGGGTACGAATACATCAATATGAAAAAACTGCATTTCCAGGATGAGCAGAATGGGTTGATGTACGGAGATCAGAAACTGTACCTCACTGCCGATGGTGGCGTTACCTGGAAAACTTTGTTGTACCCGTATAAATATATTGTTCAATAATTACCCTTTTCCTTTTCTCTTCTTAATGAATTTTTCTAATTCCACCGCATGAAAAGTAATGGTGGAAATAAGGAGGCATATGCCCAGTTCCTTCCAGGTAAGTGGCGCTGTGTTAAATATTTTGTTCAGGAACGGCATATAAATGATCGCGATCTGTAAAATGAACGTGAGCGCAATGGCGCCTATCAACGGCCGGTTGGTAAAAACTCCCATACTGTAAACGAAATCATACTCACTGCGCGAAACCATGGCCTGTCCCATCTGGCTAAAGCATAACACGGTAAACACCATGGTTTGCCAATGCGCATCGCCGATATGAATGGCCCATGCCTGTGTTATAATGGTGATAAAAGCCATCAGCGCGCCCACCCAGATCGTATAAAATCCCAGGCCCTGGGCAAAAATGCCTTCTCCGGGATTCCGTGGGGGACGTTGCATTACCTGGGCATCCGCCTTTTCCCCGGCCAATGCCAGTCCGGGTAAACTATCCGTCACCAGGTTGATCCATAAAATATGAATGGGTAATAACGGGATCGGCAAGCCGACCACCGGCGCCATGAATATGGTGAGTATCTCGGCAAAATTACAGGCCAGCACATACCTGATAAACTTCCTGATGTTATCATATATCCGCCGTCCTTCCTTTATGGCTTTTACAATGGTGGCAAAATTGTCATCGAGCAATATCATATCTGCGGCTTCCTTTGATACATCAGTCCCGGTAATGCCCATGGCAACGCCAATGTTCGCCCGTTTCAGTGCCGGCGCATCGTTCACGCCATCGCCGGTCATGGCAACAAACTGCTCTTTTTTTTGCAATGTTTTTACAATGCGTAGTTTTTGTTGCGGCGATACGCGGGCGTACACCTTTATATGGGTAATGCTGTTTTCAAGTTCCTCGTCGGATAATTTCTCCAGTTCAACCCCGGTGACCGTTTTATCATCGTTATACTGCAGTATACCCATATCACGGGCAATAGCGGAAGCCGTTACCGGGTGATCGCCGGTAATGAGCACGGGAACAATACCGGCTGTTTTACATTCTGCAATGGCCTGCCGGGCTTCCGGCCGGGGCGGGTCTATCATGCCTGCCAGCCCGCAAAATTGTTGATCGCTTTCCAGCGCTTCCTGATCGCCTTCCTTCGGTAGTTGTTGTAGCAATTTGCAGGAGTAGGCAATAACCCGTTGACCGGCTGCTGCCATTTTATCGCCCCGCTCCGTGATCTGTTGCTGATTGTCTGATCTACATATTTTCAGTATCGACTCAAGCGCTCCCTTGGTGATCACCAAAAATTCATCATTCACCGCATGCACGGTGGTCATCATCTTACGGTCTGAATCAAACGGCAATTCCTGTTTACGGGGGAAGGCCTGTTCCCGGTTGGCATCATATCCTTCCTGTTTAAGGGCATATTCTACCAGGGCAACTTCGGTAGGATCGCCTTTGCGTTTAGTCTTATCGGTATTGTCTTCTTTGGAGTCGTGGTTCAGGCTCATAACCAGCAGCAATGACTGCTCTTTCTGTATGTTGGAAATGGACAGGTCAAATTTTTCATGCTGCCAGATCTCCTGTACGGTCATTTGGTTTTGCGTAAGCGTACCTGTTTTATCGGTACAGATATAGGTTACAGAACCAAGGGTTTCCACTGCAGGCAGTTTGCGGATGAGTGCGTTCTTTTTTACCAGCTTTTTAGCGCCCAAAGCCAGCGCAATGGTAATAACAGCCGGTAATGCTTCCGGTATGGCGGCCACAGCCAGGGAAATGGTCGTGAGTAACATGGTTACCGGGTCTTCGCCGCGTAGCATGCCTATACCATATAGCACCACGCAAATAGATAGCACAACAAATGATAGTTTCTTGCTGAAATCGGCCAGGCGTTGTTGTAGCGGCGTAGTCGCTTCTTTTTCCTGCAGCATATCGGCAATCTTTCCTATTTCGGTTTGCATACCGGTTGCCACTACCACACCAATTCCATTGCCGGCCGTAACCAGGGTGCTTTTATATGCCATGTTAATGCGATCGCCCAGCGGAACATCCGCTCCCTGTAATGGGCCGGTTGATTTGTCAACGGCCTGTGATTCGCCGGTTAACGATGCTTCTTCAATTTTCAGGGCATGGCTTTCGATCATGCGGATATCTGCGCCTACCATATCACCCGCTTCCATCAATATTATATCGCCGGGCACAACTTCCGTTGCAGAGATCTGTTCAACCCGTGTATTCCTTCTAACGCGTACATGAGCTGCCGACATTTTCTTCAAAGCGTCGATCGCTTTTTCGGCACGGTACTCTTGCACAAACCCCACAATGGCGTTAATGATAATTATTATCATTATCACGATCATGTCTTTCACATCACCAACTATAGCCGAAATAATGGCAGCCACCATTAATATCAGGATCATGACATCTTTGAACTGCATTATAAACAACAGCCAGACTGGTTTCTTCTTTTTTTCCTGCAATTGATTGGCGCCATACTGCTGAATTCGTTTAGCAACTTCATCGGTTGATAAACCATCCCCACCGCTTTGCAGTTCTTTAAAAACAGCTTCTATAGTTGATGTATGCCAATTCATTTATAATGTTATTTTTTAAAATGTAACAAATTGAGCAAATTCTGAAACACAGGGAATACAGGGAGTCCGCAGGATGAACTTATTTCATGTTTCATTTATCGGTTGTTTCAATTTCGATTTGCTGAATGCGTAAATTCGGCTATTATAAACCATTGCATGCTAACACATGCAATATTCCGGCCTGATCCTCGTCAGCTCACGCCATTAAAGTCAACACGTTAATTCCCTTTCTCGCATATGAAAAATACTATTTTGCTACCTGTTTTCCTGTTTTTTACTGTTATTACTTTTGCGCAATTAAAAAAGGCGCCGGCTTACCCTTTAATTACCCATGACCCTTATTTCAGCATCTGGTCGTTTTCCGATGACCTGACGGCCGGTTCTACCAAACACTGGACGGGCGCCGATCAGCCTTTGACCGGCTGGCTCAAAGTAGATAAACAAATGTTTCGTTTTATGGGGCAGGGGAATGCAAAACTGGAAACAGACGTTTCGAAACTGTTTGGTGAAAAAAAAGAGCAGTACTTTCCTGTTGCGCAACTCAAAGAAGTAACTATAACCGCCACCCGAACCATTTACCGGTATACCTGCGGTGCGGTTGACTTGCAGCTTCAATTTACATCCCCTTTATTATTGAGCAACTGGACCGTTTTAACAAGACCTGTCTCCTATATCACCTTTACCCTGCAGGCTACCGATGGTAAACAGCATGAGACGCAAGTGGTTTTAGGGGTATCAACTAATATGTGTGTTAATAAACCTGATCAGGAAGTAACCGCACGTAAGTATGTTACTGCCGATGGATTGTCTGTTCTGAAAGCCGGTTCTGTAGAACAACCGGTATTACAGAAAAAGGGTGACGACCTGCGGATCGATTGGGGTTATATGTATATGGCTGCACCAAAAGCGACAAATACAGCTCAGGCGATTGAGGTTGATAATGGCATTCCTGATGACGATAAATCACTTGATTCCATAACCGGAAAAAGACTTGTGTTACAAACGTTTTTGCCGCCTGTCAAAACAAGCGCCAAGCCGCAGGAACAATTCATCATGCTTGGTTACGATGACCTGTATTCCGTTCAATATTTTAATCAGAACCTGCCACCCGTTTGGAAAGGGGAGGGGCGCACCATAGAGAAAGAGCTTGCCAATGCGGCTGCGGATTATAAAAGCGTTATGCAGCAATGCACAGCCTTTGATCAGAAACTATATGCCGATGCCAAAAAAGCCGGCGGCGAAAAATATGCACAGTTGTGTGTAGCGGCTTACCGGCAGAGTATTGCCGCGCATAAAATAGTGAAGGACCCCCAAGGCGAAATCCTGTTCCTGTCGAAAGAGAATTACAGCAATGGCTCTATCAATACGGTAGATGTAACGTATCCGTCTGCGCCCTTGTTCCTGCTATACAATCCGGAGTTGTTAAAAGGCATGTTGAATGGCATTTTTTATTACAGCGAAAGCGGCCGCTTTACCAAACCTTTTGCTGCGCATGATCTGGGTACGTATCCCATTGCGAATGGACAAACCTATGGAGAAGATATGCCGGTAGAAGAATCGGGCAATATGATCATCCTGACGGCAGCTATTGCCAAAGCGGAAGGGAACGCCAATTACGCCAAAAAGCATTGGAAGTCGCTCAGCACCTGGGTACAGTATTTATGCCGCGAAGGGTTCGACCCCGCTAATCAATTATGTACCGATGATTTTGCCGGTCACCTGGCGCGTAATACGAACCTGTCGGTAAAAGCTATTGTAGGCATAGGCGGTTACGCGATGCTGGCCGATATGCTAAAAGAAAAGGACACGGCCGCAAAATACCGCGCCCTGGCAAAGGATATGGCTACCCGGTGGATGCAAATGGCCAATGATGGCGACCATTATGCATTGACCTTTTCTGACAAAAATACCTGGAGCCAGAAATACAACCTGGCGTGGGATAAAATGTTAGGCCTGAATTTGTTCCCCGCCGAAGTGTATGAAAAGGAGATCAGGTATTATATGACCAAACAAAATAAATTTGGTTTGCCATTAGACAGCCGGAAAACGTATACCAAAAGTGACTGGATACTTTGGACGGCGGTACTGGCTAACAAGCCGGCCGATTTTGAAGCGCTGGTCAACCCGGTTTATACGTATCTTACAGAAACCACAAGCCGGGTTCCCCTGAGCGACTGGCACGAAACCACCAATGCCAAACAATCAGGTTTTCAGGCAAGAAGTGTAGTAGGAGGATATTTTATGAAGATGCTGGAAGGGAAGCTTAATAAGTAACAGGCAAGAATCAGTTTATTGTTTGTTGTTTATGGTTTGTGGTTCAGCAACAACAAACTACAAACCTGCCTGCCGGCAGGCAGGCTATAAACCACAAACTATTTCTCATGGATCGTCGTGCATTCCTGAAAAATTCAGCACCCGTTTTGTTATTGCTGACAAACGGTAAACTGTTATACCGTTCTGCTTTGTCCCTGGCGCCTGAACTCAATAAAGTGAAGTTTCGTTTTGCCGTTGCGAGTGACGGGCATTTTGGTCAACCCAAAACCACCTGGGAGAACGATTATACCAGTATTATTCAAAGCATCAATCAACAGCATAAACAACACAGGCTAAAAACCTGTATCATCAACGGCGATGTTATTCATGACGATCCGGCCATGTTGCCGTTGGCCAAACAGCACCTCGATCAATTGAAAATGCCCTATTATGTTACACAGGGCAATCATGATAGGGTGGGTGAGGAACTATGGAAAAAGACCTGGAACATGCCATTCAATCATTCGTTTGTTGTAGACAAACAGGTGTTTTTGCTGGCTACCACCTCAAATGAGAAAGGCGAATATCTTTGTCCTGACCTGGACTGGATGCGTGTTCAGCTTGAAAAATACAAGCATGCACCGAATATATTTATTGCCATTCATATTACGCCGGTTAAATGGACAGACAATGCCACGGATTGTCCGGAGTTCATTAGTCTGCTGAAAGATTATAAAAATGTACGCGCCGTATTCAATGGGCACGATCATGACCAGGATAATATGAAAGAACGGGAAGGCATTCCGTTTTTATTTGACTCGCATATCGGCGGTAGCTGGGGCACAACATACAAAGGATTTCGCATGGTAGAAGTGATGAGCGATAATACCATTGCCACTTATATTTTAAATCCGGAAACAAAACTGAACGAACATATTTTGCGCGACCGCCATGTGGAGATTGACGCATAAGGACGGCTGATTTCCGGTAATGTGCATTATTGAATAAAATCGACTTTCCCTTTCAGGTCCTGCTCGGCGGCATGTAAATAGTCATAGTCAGCCCGGGCGTGAATTTCCAGCGAATAAGAAGGCGTTGTCGTATTAATGATCGTGAGGGCGATCACCTGATCGGGCAATTTATATACCCGCGTAATTAATGGGTTGTTGTACATCACATAACAATCCTTCTCTGCAATTTGTAAGATCCCGATCTCATTGATAATTGACTTGAAAGTGCCTTCATCACCGAAACCAAATCGTAAGGAGTGATGAAAAGTATGTTTATCGTAGCTTCTCAGCTTTGCGTCAATGGCATTGAATAAAAAGAATTTGGGCAGGGTGACGGTGAGGGAATTGGTGAACAGGGTCGTACTGTTTATTTTCGTATCAACCTGGCTTCCGTATTCAATCCAGGCAGGCGCATCGAATTTGGTGTTCTCCAATAATTGGGTATAAAAGTAGGCGGTCAGTGGACTTCCCGTCACTTTGGGATTACGGGCCAGCGAGTCTAAAAAATGTTTGATACGATATTGAAAGATGCTGCTATCCACTTCTTTTAAAGAAATAATGCTTTTCAGCTTCCACATACCGGTTTCAACATAATCCTGAATATTGATCAGTGACAATTTTTGAAGCGATAACAATTTGCTAAGGCTTACATTTTGAGCAGATAACACGAATGGCGATAGCAAACCCGCAAGTAATATCCACTTTTTTAACAGTCTTCTCATAACCTATTACAATGAAAGGCCTAAATATACTTACTATATGGTTGGTTCGGTGAGCGCCGGCCAAATCGTCGATTTAATTTGATTATTGTCAATTATTACAGATCGTAACGGGAACTAACAGGTTTTAGTGGGTGCATTTTATGTTTATGATATATAAGCCTGTAGACTTATAATGTATGAATATAAGCTTACAGACTTATTAGGCTATTTCCAGGCATTGTAAGATAACCCGTAGATAACCTGTATATAACCCGCATATAACCTGTCTCTTTAAGAGACGGGTTATATACATAATGTTGCCAGGATATTCACGTATTATAATAGATTTCATACCTTTAATAGCGTACACCACATATAGTAAACCATTAAACAGATTGCTGTATGCCACAAATACCTGCTGATTTTTTATTAGCCAATGCCGGGCAATTATCCATGTATACCATGAAGGGAAGTGACAAAGTTATACTTCGAAGAAAAGGAGGCGCTTCCCGCGAAAGGATAAAAACAGAACCCAATTTTGAAAATACCCGCCGGATCAATGCCGAATTTGGTGGTCGTGCAACTTGCAGTAAATGGATACGAAGAATGCTGCACCCGCTTCGTTTTATAGCCGATTACAATATCACCGGTCCGTTAAATGCATTGCTAAAACCTATCCAGGAGCTGGATACGATCAGCAATTATGGGGAACGATCGGTGGCGTTTTCCGCTAATCCGCATTTACTCGAAGGATTTAACCTGAACAAGCGCTCCTCCTTTGATACTATTGTACATAACCCGGTCCGTTATACACTTTCAAAAAGAAAAGGGCATGCAAGCGTCACTATTCCGGCTATACTGCCCGGTCATAATTTTTCGGCGCCCGGTAACTTTGTCACGTATCGTTTCATCGTCTTATTAGGTGTTATTCCCGATCTTTTTTTTACGCCAGATGGATATCGGCCAAAAGGTGATTATGAAGACGAATGGCCGGAAAATGCTTTTACAGAATGGTTTCCGGTACAGACCGGCTCACCTGGTATTACTTCGGAATTACAATTACCGCAAAAACGGGCTAATAATGCACACAGCCTTATGCTGACTATTGGCGTTGCCTTTGGAGCCCCTCGAAATGGTGATATAGAACCCATTCAATATACGGGTGGTGCGAAGATTTTGGGAGTGGTATAAGAATTAGCAAATGTGTCATTTGTGTACATTTGTATACAATGGAAATAAAGATTGAACAATATACTGATTTGTACAAACAACAGGTTTTAGATTTAATTGTACCTATTCAAAGAGAAGAATTCAACATACCCATAACGCCCGAAGAACAACCGGATCTGCAACAGATCCCTGGTTTTTATCAAAAGGATAATGGGAACTTCTGGCTGGCCATTACCGATGCCGGCGTTGTAGGCACCATTGCCTTACTGGATATTGGCCATCGCCAGGGCGCTTTACGGAAGATGTTTGTCCATAAAGATTACCGGGGCAAAGAACATGGCACCGGGCAATTGTTACTAAACACCCTGCTTTCATGGGCGCAACAAAAAGGATATACTGCAATATATCTTGGCACTACTGCAAAGTTCCTCGCCGCCCATCGCTTTTACGAAAAGAATAATTTTAAAGAAGTTGAAGTTACTGAATTACCAACTCAATTTCCGCGGATGGCGGTTGATGTTAAGTTTTATAGGTATGGGGTGTAAATTCACCACGCATTTTTCAAACCATCATTTGTCCGCTCAGGTCTTACGATATCACCTTCATTCCAATGCGGGCTATAACGAACGAAAAAGGAGAGCCAGATCGTTCTTGATAATCGCATCAGCACGGGTTGAATGACTATCAATATAACCGCATTGATCCCTATCCACCAGAAGAAGCGATTGTCCTGCAAAGAAAATCCTATTAAGATCCACCAGGCGATAAGGGTGGCCACACTGACGGCAATGCTCAATGCATAACTAACATAACTGGTGCCATAATAAAACCCGGGTTCCATATCGGTTGACTGTCCGCATACCGGACATGTTTCATTCATTTTCATCAGCTCTTTCAATCTGTATGGGTTCTTTTGTTTGAATAAGGGCCCCCGTCTGCATCTTGGACAGTTGTTGTGCAGAACACTGATTATCAAATTCGGTTTTGTGTTTTCGTGCGTATGCATAAAATATTTATTGTATCATCTTTTTTCTAAAAACCTCCGGTGTTATACCCGTACTTTTTTTAAAGAACCGGGTAAAATAAGAGTTATCCTGGAAGTTCAGCTCATAGGAGATCTCACTGATGTCCATATTGGCATTGGTCAAAAATCGTTTGGCTTCCAGTATGATCCGGTCACGGATAAGATCGCCGGCGCTTTTACCAGCTACATCCTGGCACAGGGCATTCAAATAATTGGGCGTTATATACATCAGTTCTGCATATTCCTTCGGTAGCCGCAGCAGCCGGAAATGCTTTTCAATCAGTTGCCTGAATAGATTCAACATAAGTAATTTCTGCTGGGGAATGCTTTTCGTCTTTTCAATCACACAACGGCGATCGATATGAATAAATAATTCTAACAACAATACCCGTATCATATCCAGGTTGCGCTGGCTGTTCTCCATTTCTTTTAAAACAGATTCAAACAGGTTGTTCGCTTTTGCGTGCAGGTCTACTGGCAAATTATACACGCCATTTTCACTATTTCCATTGAAAAATTGAAACTGTTGAATATGGTCCGGGCGTTGCAGGTATGTACTGAACAACTCGGCGTTAAAATGAATGATATAACCCTCCATGGGCCCTTCAAAATGCCAGCTGTGCACCTGCCCCGGCGCCATAAAATATATTTGGTAAGGCTTCACTTTGAACTGGCTGAAATCGATCGTATGCGTGCCCTTGCCTTTGGTGAACAACACCAGGTGGTAAAATGAGTGCCGGTGTGGTTTGTGCAAATTGGCATAATGTTTTTCCAGGTAGGTTGCCAGACGCTCTACGAGCAGGTCCTGGTGAACACTCCGGTCAATAGTGCAGATATCGTATATGGGGATCGTCTTTTTCATTGCTGAGATCAAAATTACAACGATTCTACACCATGGCAGTGGCAGTATTTATTGATTTAATGGCACTTTTTACTTATTGCGATGCCCAGCCTATAAAACAATCTCAATTATTATTTGATCAGGATAAAACTTCCTTTATCCCGGATAACAGTTCCAAGGAGATCCCTTCCTTCTGCTATCCACACATAGGTGCCCGCAGGTTGCAACTGACCTTTAAACGACCCGTTCCAGCCGTCATTTACGCGACTTGTTTCATAAACCAGCTGCCCCCAGCGATTATACACCCGGAAGAACATCAAATCTATGCGGCCGGTTACTCTCACGGTCAGCCGGTCATTACGCCCGTCGCCATTGGGGGTAAATGCATTGGGTATAGAAAAGTAAGATTTGTCAACAACAGTAACTTTTACGCGTACAGGCTGACTGCTGCAACTGCCTGCGATGTGTTGTACATAAAAAGCGGTATCTGCAGTAAGATGTGCCACTACAAAAATGCCGGTAGTATTTTCCTGCAAAAGAACAGATGCCGCAGCATCTGCATATAGTTTATAGGCGCCAGCTGAAGGATTTTTGATCACCAGCGTTGCACTGTTGTTTTTGGGAATGGTAGGGTTGTCATAAGAAGGCAGCGGCAATACCACATTGGTATTGATCAACGTAAATGGCTTCGATTCCACCTGGCAAATTCCTCCATCCATTATTTTAAGTACATAAATACCTGTGCCCAGCTGTTGCAGGTCGGGGTTATTGCCCACTGCTGCTGCATTCTGATCGAACCAGGTATAGGTAGTTGGTGTTACCAGGTTCCTGACCTGTATGCCGGTAATAGATCCCTGGTGAAGCTGGCATTGATCATCTTTAATGACCGCTTTGGAATAATCAAAATCAGGCATAGGTGTACGGCCGATCACTGCCTGGAAGATATTTTTTTCGCAGCCATTGGCATCGGTTGCAAAGAGTTGGTAATTGCCTTCCGGTAAATTGTTCAACGCTGTTCCGTTGCCGGCAGTTGCCCCGGTACTTTGGTTCACCCAACGGAAAGTATACAGGTTAGGGTCCCCGTTGAATGTTTTCACCTGTATAAATCCATTGTCCTGTGCACAAAACGCATTACGCGCGGATGTCGTGACGGGAGCAATATTCATAAATGCTGCCATAGGTACTACAATGACCGGCGTAGCTTTTGAGCAACCGATGGCATTGGTTACATTCAATTGATAATTGCCGGGCGGAAGATTGTAAACATCCGGTGTGTTGCCCACTACCTGGTTGTTGCCTGTGTTGATCCACTGGTAGGTATCACCATTGGTTACCTGTATCTGTTGTATAGATCCTGTTGGTCCGTTGCACTTGCTGGCGCCTGTTAGTTGTCTGCTTTGGTCTATGGTAATGGCGCCATTGTCCGGTACAATGTACCAGGGTGAGGTGATCGTATCGCAGGAACCCTGGTCTTTGAATTTTAGCCGGTATTTTCCGGGCATCATATTCAACAGGTCGTAATTATTTCCAACTGTCTGATTCAGGGAGTTTGTCCATTGTATAAAAGGCGTGCCGGTAACATTGGTGGCGGTGATGCCTGTTACGCTGCCGTTTGCCTGAGTGCAGGTAGCAGGTGTTATCTGCGCCAGCATATTCAGCGTGGGTCCCGAAAGGTTATTGATGGTATAAGGACCGTATATTTTATTGCAACTGGTATCAGTCAGTATCCAGGCCTTGAGATAATATGTGCCGGCGGGTAACTGGTTCGCATAATAGTTGGTTCCAACAGAATCGTAATTGCCATTCAGCCATTTGTAACCATAAGTGCCGGAAGAATACGTGGAGAGAATACCGTTTGTTTTTCCGCAGGTGGCATGTGAAATGGATACACTCAGGGTGGGGGGAGGGCTTAGGTCCTGTATCGTAAAATTGGCGTTCCATTTACATCCATTCGCTCCATTGGATACCGTAAGCACATAACTGCCGGCGGGCACATTCACCAGGTTGGTATCGGTGCTTACCACACGTAAGGTATAGGAATCTAACCAGGCAATATGAGTGCCTGCTTTTACCTGTATGCCGGTAATAGAACCGTTGCTCTTGCCGCAGGTGGCATCCTTTATCACCCGCGTTGTGTAAAAATCTACTATAGGTGTTGAAAATTCCGACGTGGAGCTGTCGGGCGGGGTGGCCGTGGCAGCAAGGTTTGGCATGGCAGGTGTATAGGGAAAACTCCATTTACCGGCGGCATCGGCAAATACGGTTTCGAAGTATTTATATTGCAGACAGGGGCCCGGGCAGGTAACGGTGTATAGCTGGATCTTGGAGTTGGGATTCGAAATACCGGTGATAAGACCATTGTCATAGCTGGTGATCCTGACATACGATGCTCCCGGAACTCCGCCGGTTGTGGCCAGGGTACTTATGGTGTTTTTAATAAAATGCACACCCTGTGTTTGGGTCCATATATAACCACCAAAGATATTTTCTTCGGCCGGGGAATAACCGCCTACCACAACATTTGCACAACCAATGAATTGCAATTTGGAACCTCCATAGCAAACGGTGCCGGTGATATCGGTCATTAATTTATTGCCGGTTATGATCACCTTGTGGGGTATATTAAATAACACAATACCGTCCAGGGAATGAGAACTGATTAAAACATTGTCCTGGATAAAGGTCCTTGTAAGGGCGGGAGAGCCCGTTGCTCCCCAAAGTTGAATGGCTGTGTTGTCATTATAATAATAGGTGCTGCCCGTCCAGTTACAATTGAATCTGTTGTTCTGCATCTTCACAAAGAAGCTGAATGATGCGTTTAGCGATTCGTGTATGGTTATATTGGAGCCTACAAACAGGTTTCCTTCGGCTAATGTAGGCCCGCCTATGGTAACATTGGCTGCTCCGTCAAAATGAATATAGCCACCGCCTACCCGGTTATTGAGGCTGTTTAAACCAAAAACATTGCTTTGGATCGTTATATCATTTATGGCATCGGAAGAATAATTCCAGAACCGGTTGACGATCGTTCCGCGCACATCACAAAACATATTTCCTTTACCGGGACCACCTATCGTTATATTCGAACTGTTTCGCAATCCGATGGCATAATGTTCACCGCCACCTGCATTCGGGTTGCCGAAATATTTAAAACAAAGTCCATATATTTTTACGTAGCTGGCATTTTGAATATAAAGGAAGGTAAATGGCAGGAAGGTGTAGTGATCGAGAAAAAGGGTAACCCGGGCAGAACCGATCCCAAGCATGGCCCCGGGCTGCGTGCTGGCATCGATGGTGATATTTGAACTAATAGTGGGTAAGGCCGTTTGCAGGGTAATTGTTCTTCCCGCTTCCGATACATCGGCGATATTGAAGCTGATGATATCGGCAACTGCGCTGCCATTGGCATTGGTCTGCGTAATGGCTTCCCGCAACGTTCCCGGTCCGCTATCGGCATTGGAGGTAACAGTAAAGGGATCGGCAAATACAGGGCATAATTTACCTAAAACAAGGAACAGGAAAATAACTTTTCTCATCGGTTGGGTTCTGCCGACAAGATATAAAATTTCAATGGATCCCCATAAACTACCCGCCTTGTCCTGTACAACTTATTCAACCAGTCTCATTGTGTATTTTTCTCCCTGCGATGTATACCCAGTGCATGGTATGGTTTTTTCAGAATTATCTAATAGTAATAAAAACAATTAGTTATGCAAACAGTAGTGGACCATATTGCCGGATATGATTATGGCGCAAAGGAATTGGCCACCTCACCGGTATCTATGAAAGAACTGGATCAGTTAAAGCAAACCATAGCACTTGATTCAGAAGATGAACGGTATCTCCGCGTCGCAGGCGATGTGTTGCAGGACCAGACCGAATCAATTATAAATATCTGGAGGGGTGTAATTAGTTCTACACCGCACCTGGCGTATTATTTCAAAGATGCCCAGGGCAATACCGACGAAGATTATAAAATAAGGGTGAAGGAGCGGTTTAAACAATGGGTCATCGATGTGTGTACAAAGCCATATGACCAGGACTGGTTGAATTACCAGCATGAGATCGGGTTACGGCATATGCATGCAAAGAAGAATAAGACCGACGAGGCCGCAGCGCCACCGCATATTCCTATGCGATATGTGATTGCGTTTACTGCCGTGGTGAATGATACCATTAAACCCTTTCTGGCTAAAAAAGGGCATAGCCTTGGGGTTATTGAAAAAATGCACAAAGCCTGGTGCAAGGCCGTGTTGTTGCACGTTACCTTATGGACCCGGGCTTATTGCGACAATGATCTATGGTAACGGCGGGTTAATATAATATTGATCAACACCAGGGAGAACGTACTGTATACGATCATTGGATAATACTGGAAGCGCATTACCATGGGCGCGGCATAAATGCTGAAACAAAAGTTTACGAACCAGAAGCCTCCTGCCAGTAACAGGGTGCGCAATAATAAAGGAGAGAGGGAATAGTATTTTGCCCGGGCGGTTACAATAGCCAGTAACACACAAAAGATACTATTTACCAACAGGAACAGGTAAGAGACCGGTTTTAAAATAAAACCTTTCATCGCTTTGTTAATGCAGGTCACCTGTTCGCTTTTATACCTGAACCATTTTATCGCTGTTGAATCTACTGTATTATTTCCTTCATTGTATAAAAGTACCTCATTTGGCGGTACGCAATAATTTTTTGCATTAGGCCACATAAAATAACGTGCAAATGCAACCGGATGCTGCCGTACCAGTCGATTACTGTATTGTGAAAAAACAGGCGCTACAGCATGCCAGCCATCGAAATAGCCCTTTATCTTCTTTTGTTTTTGTATCGCATGCATATACGTTTTCAATGGCGAATTGTCGAGCCATAAAAAATCAACTTTCACCCATGGATAGGGGCGTGCCTGTTCGGGCAGCGTATCAAAATATTGTTTTACCATTCGATTGAAAGCGATCAGGTCGGCAGATGAAAGGTCTGCATCCTTTACTTCTATATACGGGTACATATGCAACGCATTGTTGACCGACATCCAGCTGCTGAAAGCAGAAAATACCGCAGTGCCGGTTTCTTTTTTGGTGATGTGTTTTATGCGTTGTATTTCGAAGACGATTGGCAGCACTGTAATAGCTATGCCCGACAATTGAAATAACCAGTTACGCCGGCTTAACAGTAATGCCAGAAGCGCTACGGCCGGCAGGTATAAAGCTGCATAACGCAGGGTAAATACGAGGAATAAAAGACCCGACAGGGGCAATAGCTGTATCCATCGTGGCCGGTTAAGGATCCAGAGTAACTGCGTAAACCAAAGTAGGCTTAACCCGATAAACAGCGCATCGCTGCTTATAAAATTGCTGATGTATAATAACACCGGATTAAAAACCAGTATAGCAAATAACACGGCACTGATAGTTTTGTGCAGCGGAAAGAAATACTGTACAGAAAAGAATAGAATCAATCCCCCTGTTTGTATAACCAGGTATTGAATGAAGGTCACTGCCGTATCGGAGGTGGTCAGCAAATGGATCCCTTGCAAAAACCTGGAATAGCCTATTGGACGAAAGCTGATGATATGATGATGCGCGGCTGCATTGATATAGGTATAGCTATCCATGAAAAAATCAGCAAACGGATAGCATAGTTTGAATACAACAAACTGGATCAGAACACCTGCCAGTGCTATGAGCAGGTATCTTTTATTGACAGCATTTTTAAACAGGAAATGAGAAAAAGATTCGGTATTTGTCGGGTGACCGGTCAGGGTACTATTTGTAAGACGGTTAAACCAGGAAAATTTACTGATCATATCGCCGCAAAAATAGGAATAAAGAGGCTAAACGCCCAACGCATCATAAAGCCCAATGCTTAACGCGAAATACAGCTTACATTGAGCGTTTTGCGTTAAGCGTTAAGCATTAAGCGTTCGTTATGCATTTCCAAACGGTAATTTCCTTATTCTTTTCCCGGTGGCGGCAAAGATCGCATTGCATACCACGGCTGCAATCGGCGGCAGGGCGGGTTCGCCCAAGCCGGTTGGCGCCTCATTGGTGGCAATAAATTGCACTTCTACATCCAATGGGGCATCCTGCATGCGCAACATTTTATACGTATTGAAGTTTTTTTGTTGAACAGCGCCTTTGTCAAAGGTGATCTCTGTAAACCAGGCATGTCCCAGGCCATCTACAACAGCACCCTGTACCTGGTTCTCCGCCCCGCTCAGGTTCACTACCTGTCCGCAATTGACCGCGCAATACACTTTATGTACTTTGGGTTTACCGTTCACGATAGAAATTTCAGCCACTTCGGCCACATACGTATTGAATGAGTAATAGGCGGCAAAACCTTTAAACCGGCCTGGTGTTTTCTTTTCCCAGTTGCTCATTTTACTCACCAGGTTGATGACACCTTTAAACTTTTCAATATCGTAATTCACTTTACCCACCGGGTTCGTTTTTGCCCGCTCCAGTAATTCAAGGCGAAATGCAATAGGGTCTTTCTTCAGTTCGTGCGCTATTTCATCGAGAAAGCTTTGCTCGGCAAATCCGATGGCGTTATGCGTAGGGGCGCGCCAGGGACCGGTTTGTATGTTGGACTGAAGCGTTTGCCCATCTACGCGGTAATTGGCCAATGCACCTGCCGGAAAATTGTCTGGCGCGGCGGCGCGGCCATTCAACGCTGCTGCGGTGAGGTACCAGCCATCGAGTTCATTATTGTTATTAATAGCAGCCCGGTACCGGTACATGCCATTGGGCCGGTAAAAATCACCCTGCATATCGTCTTCGCGTGTCCATAACATTTGTATCGGCGCTTTGGCAACGGAGGAGATCAGCGCTGCTTCCACGGCGTTATCGCTGCGCAGTTTTCTGCCAAAACCGCCGCCCTGCCGCGGCAGGCCCAGCGTAATATTTTCTTCTGAAATGCCCAAAGCTTTGGCAACATCGGTGCGAACCCTGCCCGGCACCTGTGTTGGTCCGTACAGGTCGGCTTTGCCGTCACGTACATCGGCGAAAAAGTTGATGGGCTCCATGGGCGCATGGCTAAGTATTGGCACTTCATAAATGCTTTCAAGCACTTTCTTAGCGCTGCTCAATGCCTTCTCTGCATCGCCATCGTTGCGATCGGGCTTTTCGCTTTTTTGTTGTATCAGGTTTTTAAAAGCAGCTATATGATCTGTGGTGCTTTCCAGTTTGCCGGCATCTTCCCATTCTACTTTCAACGCGTCGCGTCCTTTTTTAGCGGCCCAGGTATTGGTGGCAAGAACGGCCACTACCGTTTCGGTACGCACTACATTTTTTACACCGGGAATTTTGCGGGTTTCGGTATCGTCAAAAGATCTTAATTTCTTACCAAAGGCTGGCGGCCGGGCTACCATGCAATAGAACATGCCTTCGCGGCGGGTGTCAATACCAAACAAAGGTTTGCCGGTGAGAATATTTTTATTATCGACATTCTTTATGCGTTTGCCGATGATCTTGAAATCTTTCGGGTCTTTCAGTTTGATGTTATCCGGCACGGGCATGGAAGCGGATTTGGTAGCCAGTTCACCATAACTAAGTTTTTTGCCGCTGGCTGCATGAATGACAAAACCATTTTCGGTGGTGCATTCGGTTTCAGGCACACTCCAGGTTTGTGCCGCAGCTGCTATCAGCATATACCGGGCAACAGCGCCGGCTTTTCTAATGGGTTCGTACCGGCTGCGAATTGCGCCGCTGCCACCGGCCGATTGGTTCCCGTATTTGTCTTTATGGAAATCTGCCTGGTTGATGACCACTTTGTTCCAGTCTACATCCAGTTCTTCGGCCAGCAACATAGGCAAAGATGTTTTTACCCCCTGTCCGATCTCCGGGTTAGGCGCCATGAGGGTAACTATGCCTTTGGTATCGATAGACAAATAGGCATTGGGGGAGAAGAACGGGGCATCGGCTACCGTTTCAGCAGTCGCATTGGCCAGTAGTTCAAAACCAAACAATACGCCGCCTCCTGCGAGGGAGGTGATCCTTAAAAAGTTTCTTCTTGATATGTTAGATGGGACTTGTTTCATTGGAAGTTAGTTGAGTCGTTGACGAGTTGATAAAGTTGATAGAGGTGATAGAGGTGATGAAGTTGATAAAGGCACTTTATCAACTTGTCAACTTTATTAACCTTTCAACTCTTTCTTAGAATCCCGGGGAGATTTTTCAGCTGCGAGGTGCACTGCCTTCCT
Source organism: uncultured Niastella sp. (assembly GCA_966212235.1). Taxonomy (GTDB): domain Bacteria; phylum Bacteroidota; class Bacteroidia; order Chitinophagales; family Chitinophagaceae; genus Niastella. The sequence goes on from CBIHPP010000012.1 coordinate 275,035, forward strand.
GATCCTCACATACGTACCACACCTGCATATATTACTCATGGCCGCATTGATATCCTCATCGGTGGGGTGCGGTTTTCTTTTTAACAGGGCTACCGCAGCCATCACCTGGCCACTTTGGCAATAACCACACTGGGCAACGTCCATTTCGTCCCAGGCCTGTTGCACGGGGTGATCGCCCGCTTCGCTTAATCCTTCAATGGTAGTGATCTTGTTGGCGCCCACTGCTGAAGCGGGGTAGGAGCAGGAGCGGATGGCATTGTCATTCATCAGCACCGTACAGGCGCCGCACTGGGCAATACCGCAGCCATACTTGGCGCCTACCAGGTTCAGCTCATCGCGCAATACCCAAAGCAGGGGGGTATCGGGCAGTACATCAACGGTATGCTGTTTATTGTTGACGGTGATCGTTATGGAAGCCATGATATTGGTTTTGATAAAATTAAATAAAATCACGGCTATATGACGGCAGAATGTGAAGGATGGTTGTGCTGGGGCAAAAATTGATAGCCAGGCTGAATTTCAGGTTAATTAAAGTTAATATTAAGAGGCATTAAATAAAAAAGTGGGCCACCTGTAAGTAGCCCACCTGATTCTCAGTTCATAGTTTCTTCGTTCAGAGTTCAGAGCATCGAACCTGGAACTATGAACTATGAACTATGAACTGTGAACTAGCCTTCGGCCAGTTCCTTCACCTTTTGCAAGGCTACTGGAAATGTGTTAGAAAAATAGTCTTTAAAATCATCATTTATATCAATGTCAACGATCAGTTCGGTTTTGCCCTTTACGTCTTTCAACGTATAAATTTCATGAGCGCCCGCCCAGCCTTTTACTTCAGCGCTTTCTGTATCTTCAACGCCGTCTTTCACAACGCCCAGGTGTTTAAAGCTCATCACCTCATTGGGTATGGTTTCATCAATGGTAGAAACCATGCCGCTTCCCTTACCATCGAGGAACAGCACTTTGCTGCCTTTTTTCCAATCGGTTATGGCATGTGATCCTTCGGAAAAGGGTTTTGTCCAGGCCTGGTAAGTATCGTTTGCCCATAATACCTTCCATACTTTTTCGCGGGGTGCGTCAATGGCGATTTTAAATTCCTGCTTTTCCATAAGTGCAATTTTTTTTATTAGAAAATAAGATTTGCTTGATGGTATAAAGTTGATGCAATTTTCAAACCCGGGCGGGGTGTGGTTGGGACAAAATAAGGGGTGAATTGCGACAAGAGGGGCGGAAGGACAGGGGCTTTTCCTGATCCGGTGGCCGTTTTTTAACAAATATTAGTTTTGACTACAACAATAGTAGAATCGCCTACGTCGGTTTCTTTGCTGCTACGGAGTTTTGCTGAAACAAATAAACAAAAAATGAAAATCGTAGTAACAGGTTCCTTAGGGCGCATCAGTAAGCCATTAACAGAAGCGCTGGTACAAAAAGGACATTCGGTTATCCTTATCAGCAGTAAACCCGAAAAGCAAAAAGACATTGAGGCATTAGGCGCCACCGCAGCCATCGGTTCACTGGAAGATGTTCATTTTCTGACTTCCACTTTTACCGGCGCCAATGCCGTGTATTGTATGATACCACCGCCCGACTTCTTCAATCATAACCTTGACTATATGGCTTATTGTAGAGGTATTGCCAATAATTATGCGGAAGCTATTCAACAATCGGGCGTGAAGCGAGTCGTACATCTTAGCAGCATTGGGGCTAATCTCGATAAGGGAACAGGGTTCATTGTCGGTCATCATTATATGGAAAACAGGTTGGCGGCGTTGCCGGATGTTGCCATTACGCATATGCGCCCCACGTCTTTCAATTACAACTTATATCACTTTTTACCTGTTATAAAGAATACAGGTAACATCATTTCGAATTATGGTGGTGATGATAGCGTATCCTGGGTATCGCCCATTGATATTGCTGCTGCTGTCGCTGAAGAGATCGTAACACCGCAGGTTGGTGGAAAAGTGCAATATATAGCCAGTGACGAATTGACCTGCTATGAAGTGGCGGGTATTTTGGGGGCAGCTATTGGAAAGCCAGACCTGCAATGGCTGACCATTACCAACGAAGAAATGCAAAGTGGTTTGGAAGCGGCAGGCATGGAGCCACGCAACGCTGCCGGTTTGGTTGAATTAAATGCAAGCATACATACCGGGGAATTGTTCAGGGATTATTTTGAGAAAAAGACCCCTGTTACAGGCAAAGTAAAGATGACCGACTTTGCCAGGGAATTTGCGGCTACGTTTACAAAAATGTGATTAAATTGAAATATGGCGAAAACGCAATTGTACCGGTTTAAATCAATAACGGAGTTTCATCAGGATAGGGAGCTGCCCAGTCCGGAACATCCATTGATCAGCGTGATCAATATGGAATTGCTCAGGAAGACGTTTCCTGGCGGAACAAGTATGGTAAAAGATTTCTATTCAATTGCGCTTAAAAGGAATTTTAATGCCAGGATGAAATACGGCCAGCAGGAATATGATTTTGATGAAGGGATCATGTTCTTTATTTCACCCGGCCAGGTTTTGAGAATTGAGGCGCATAATCAGGAAGAATTAAAACAATCAGGATGGATGTTGCTCGTTCATCCCGATTTTTTATGGAATACGCCTTTGGCCAAAACAATAAAGCAGTACGAATATTTTGATTATGCTGTCCATGAAGCCCTGTTCCTTTCAGAAAAAGAAGAAGCCACTATTACAGGTATTATGCAAAGTATAGAACAGGAATATCATGCAAACATTGATAAATTCAGCCAGGGTATAATTATTAGCCAGTTAGAATTATTGCTCAATTATGCCGACCGGTTTTATCACCGTCAGTTTATCACCAGAAAAATAGCCAACCATGCCATCCTCAACCGGTTGGAAGATCTGCTGGCGGAATATTTCAATAGCGATGCTTTAGCAAGTAAAGGACTGCCCACGGTTCAATACATTGCCGAAACATTACACGTATCGCCTAATTATTTAAGCAGTTTAATGAAAGTGCTGACAGGCCAAAGCACCCAGCAACACATCCACAATAAGTTGATTGAAAAGGCGAAAGAAAAATTATCAACCACCAACTTAACTGTAAGCGAAATAGCCTATGAGCTGGGTTTTGAGCATCCACAGTCTTTCAGTAAATTATTCAAGACAAAAACCAATTTGTCGCCGTTGGAATTCAGGCAGTCGTTTAATTGAGGAAACTATATGGCAGAAAAAATGCGCCCCGATTTATCGGAACGCATTGAATTGCGCGCTTTCCATATTAAATAGTTGCATCCTGTATAATGGCATCGGGCGCCTGTGTTTTTACAGACAGAATGCCATTTTTGAGGCCGGTTTCGCTTTCGTACAGTTCGCTAACGCCAATGGTTTGGCCGTTCACTGCTTCCAGGGTGAAATAGAATTTACCGTTAGAAGCGGTTTTGCGGTCGTATTTGTTTTCATCCGGCGCATTGCGTTTTACCGAGTCGATCCCGTTCTGACAGTTTGATTTTGTAGAATAGCCTTCGCTACTGAGGATGGTTTCGCCATTGCCGGCTTTTAAACTAAACTGAAAATCGCCATTCACGCGTTTGGTGATTACAAATTTTCCCATACATCAAGGTTTTTGGTTCTGAAAAATCCGGCCTGGTTAATAGCCGGGTATTAATGGTAATTCGACTAACTATTAGGTATAATATAAAAATACTGATATTGTTTATACGGGATGTAGATTTAATGAAACTGGGAGAAGTTTTGATTTTGATCAATGTTGTACTATTTACAACAGCTTCAATGTTATTTTTTTTGAATAGATTGTCTAATGCCCTACCTTAGTATGCAATTCATTCCTCATTCATTCGTAATTGGTTAATCCTTTTAACCTATCAATGTCAGACGCTTATAGACTGGATACGATCTGAGCCCTGTTTTGACCGCTTATTCTAACTCTTTTCTATTTGTATCCTATCATGCCTGTATTAATCTTCTTCCTGGAAATCTATTAATAATTTTAAAACTTAAAATTATGTCATTCAATCTCATAGATTCAGTAAGGGGTCTTTTGGGAGGCGATTTCGTCCCCAGGGCCAGCACCATGTTACATGAAGAGGAAGCCAGGGTACAAAATGCTATGTGGGGAATTGTTCCTTCTGTATTGGCAGGTATTTTACATAAAGCCGGTTCGGGCAATGCCGGTAGTGTTCTTTCAATGGCAAAGGATACTGCGAATAGTAATATGTTATCGGGTATCAGTAATTTTTCCAGTAATAATAATTTGCTCGAAAGAGGAAGCGATCTGCTGAAAGGCATATTTGGTAACCGCTTTACTGATGTTATCCATATGATCTCCAATTTTGCCGGCATTAAATCTTCATCCGCTGCTTCGCTGATGAGCGTGGCGGCGCCGGCTGCATTGGGTACTTTAGGCGCTCATGCTATTTCAACGAATATGAATGAACGAACTTTGGTTTCTTTCCTCGATAATCAAAAAGATAGCATAATGCAGGCATTACCTGCCGGGCTTAACCTGGCAGGCGCACTGGGAGTAAGCAGTCTTGCCAATATCGGCAGTACAGTTACAGGTGTATTACCAGGCGCTACGGCGCAGGTTAGGGATATGCCACGTAACATGAGAAGATCATCCACCCCCCGCTGGCTGGTGCCTGCTATTGTGGGATTGGCTTTCCTGGGTTTAATATGGTATTTTACCAGTAGAAATAAAACAACCCGCGAAGAGGTTTCAATGACTCAACCTGCAGAACCGGGCGCCATTGCATCTCCACCGCCATCTGGTGAAACCGTAAATGTCATGCTGCCAAACGGTGTTGCCATCGACGCTTATAGAAATGGGATAGAAGATCAACTGGTTCAATTTCTGAATGATCCGGCCAGGCAGGTAGATAATAGTACCTGGTTTGATTTTGATAAACTGAACTTTGAAACCGGCAGCGCAACCATTACCGCTGAAAGCATGCCGCAGATCAGGAATATTGCTGCTATATTGAAAGCATTCCCGAATGCCAGTATTAAAATAGGCGGGTATACCGATGCCACTGGCGATAAAATGGCCAACCAGAAATTATCACAGGCGAGAGCAGAAGCGGTGGTTGCCGAACTAAGAAATAACGGGATTACCGATGCGCAATTATCCGGCGCTGAAGGATATGGGTCTAAATTTGCAAAAGCCCCGGCCAATGCTTCCGATGATGAAAGAAAAATGGATAGAAGAATTTCAGTAAGCGTACGTAAGAAATAAAGGCTGTTGAATTGTATTGTATTGAATACCTGTCGGTCTAAGCACAGACTGGCAGGTTTTTTATTGTTTACTACTCCGGTACTGGTTCGGCGACATGCCCATCAGCTTGGTGAATAACCGGGTAAAGTAGTACGGATCTTCAATACCCAGTTTATCGGCAATTTCTTTTACCCGCAGTTCGGTAAAATGAAGGTACTGGCACGCCAGCTGTATTTTAAGATGATTAAAATACTCAATGGGCGCAAAGCCTGTTTTCTTCCGGAACAGAGCAGAGTAGTGTGACGCGGAAAAATTGACCGACCGGGATATTTCTTCCAGGGAGAGCGGTTGTGCAATATGCTGCTGCATAAAACTGATGGACAATTCTACTGGATCATCGGCATGGTCCTTTTCAACCAGGTTAAATTGATCATCGTACAGGAACGATGAAATATAATGATACAGGCACATATTGGCATAACACAGGTTGTCGTTCCCATAACCACGCTCCAGGCAGGCATACATATCATCAAACAGGTCGAGCCGCTTTTGTTTGAAGATGACCCGGCCGCTAAAACCATTCATTTTTAGCTTCATCGCCTCCACCATTTTTTTTGAGAGCGGGCCGGTAAAATGTACCCAGTAAATGGTCCAGCTATCATCCTCTGCCGATGCATAGCTGTGGGCTGAACCGGCCGGAATGATAATAAATGATCCCGGTTGCAGGGCATAATTACCTTTCTGCACCTGCACCTTTCCTTTCCCTTCCAGGCAATAAATAAGAATGTGCTGATCGCTGCCATGCGTACGTTGCCGGTAATGGTATTTTGCCTTGGGATAATAGCCGATATCGGTAATGAAGATCCCCGATGCAATGGTATTGCTGTTACTGAATTCCGAAAGGATCTTCCGGGGCAGTACGATTGACTTCTGACCCTGAAATCCTTCTCTTTTTTTGAGTACCGGCATGACAAGCTGTTTGAATGATTTGTCTATAAATATAACTGATAATTGATAGCCCGGAAAATAACATTGTCCATCATTTCAATAAAAAGGTCTATTTTCCTACCAATCGCTATACGCATATTTGTACAATTATTTTTATACGATCACCAACGCTGCCATTCATGAAGAACAGGGTCTGCTGCATTTGCTTTTTACTTATTAGTATAACATCCATTCACGCTCAAAACTTAAGAAAAGAGATCTCTTTGAACGGCGCCTGGCGATTTATGACCGATTCAACCAACACAGGCCAGGCTCAGCATTGGCCGGCTGGCTTACCTCCTAATGCAAAAACCGTGCAGGTACCGCATACCTGGAATATAATGAAGGGATTGGAAGATTACAGCGGTTTGGCCTGGTATGAAAAGACCTTTACTGTTCCTGCTCAGGACCGCAACAAACAGCTCCGGTTGAAATTTGACGCTGTTTATCATGATGCGGTCATTTACCTGAATGGCGCCCAGCTGGCTACACATACCAATGCCGGTTATACGACGTTTTATGTGGATATTACCAAACCCATGAAACACGGCGCTCCCAATAAACTGGTGGTATCGGTAAGCAATGCCTTTTCTGCTTCCAATCTTCCTTATAAACAAAAGTTCGACTGGTGTAATGATGGTGGTATCATTCGTGGGGTAACGCTGCAGGCTACCGGTAAACCATCGGTACGGTACGTACATATAACACCGGATATAAACCTGGCCGACTCAACGGCCAAAGCACAACTCAATTTGAAACTGTGGGAAGATGAGATTACATCCGTACAGGCGGTTGTTCGCGTCAACGAAAAGCGATCGAATAAAACCGTGTTCACGCAGAAGTTGCCATTATCAAAGTCAGGCGAAGCATTTAGCGCAAGCCTCGATCTGGGCAAAGTACACCTCTGGCATTTTAATGACCCTTTCCTGTATCAGGTACAGGTAACGGTTCAGCAAAATGAGCAACCGACTGACCAGGTTACACAAACGTTTGGTTGCCGTAAAATTGAATTGCGCGGCCCACAGTTTTTACTCAATAATGAAGCGGTGCGGTTACCGGGGCTGGAGTATATGCCCTCGAGCCATCCTGCTTATGGCAGCGCCGAACCTCGTTGGGTAATGGATTCTGTAGCTAATATGCTTAAAGACCTGAACGTGACCATCAGTCGTTTTCACTGGCAGGTAGATGAATACATGCTGGAACAGCTGGATGAAAAAGGTATTCTGCTGCAGGCAGAGATCCCCTGGTGGCAGCAACCCGATCGTTTAACGCCGCAACTGGAAGAAGTAGCCCGCAAACAGTTTGTTGAAATGATAGAACGGGATTATAACCATCCCTGCATTTTTGGCTGGGGCATCAGTAATGAAGTGCATGGTCGCTATCCGGACCAGTACAAGACCCTAAAACAATTTGTAAAAGGATTGGATAGCTCGCGCATGGTGAACGTGGTATCGAACGAAACGTTCCGGCAAAAACAAAACGATGATACGTTTATCGGCGATCTGCCTACCTGGAATGAATACATTGGCACCTGGTATGGAAAAAGCTCCCCGGAGCTGCCCGCTTACTTTGCAGAAGTAGAAAGCGCTATGGGTAACCGGCCGCTGCTGATCACCGAAAACGGTTTGTGTGAACCTCGTTTTGCCGGTGGCGATCTGAAGCGCATCGATGATATGATCTATCATTACAATGAATGGGCTAAACGGAAATACATTGCCGGCTGTATTTATTTTTGTTTGAACGATTACCGCACGCATATGGGTGAAGATGGTTCGGCTAATTTTAAAGCCCGGATACATGGTATTACCGATCTGTATTTTAAAAAGAAATCATCGTACTATGTGTTCAAACAACTGGCTTCTCCCATCCTTATCACCAATGTAAAAAAGCTGAATGAATCAACCGTACTGGTTAGTCTGAAGAATAAAGATGATTTGCCTTCCTATACGGTTACCAATTTTATGATCAGCTGGATGAATGATCAACATAAAGTATTGCAGCAAAAATTACCGGTGCTGAAGCCGGGCGAAACCGCCCAGATCACATTGACCGATATGGGCGCCCGGGCCGGCTTCGATATTTATACACCGGCCGGTTATCGCGTAATCAGTTATCCGTTTGTTCATTAATCGTTATGCATCACATCAATTGTTTATCATGACCCCACATCGTTTCAATAGCGGTTATATTATAGCCATCTCGTTTATCTCAGCCCTGGGCGGTTATTTGTTCGGGTTCGATTTTGCCGTGATCTCCGGGGCGCTGCCTTTTTTGCGCACCATGTTTGGATTGACACCCTGGTGGGAAGGTTTTCTCACCGGTTCCCTGGCATTGGGTTGTATAGCGGGTTGCCTGATTGCCGGTGCGCTGGCGGACAGATATGGCCGTAAGCCCGGTTTGATGACAGCTGCTGTCATATTCGCGGTGTCATCGGTAGGCATGGCGCTATCGGATTCCCTGACTGTTTTTATTGCCACCCGTTTTGCCGCCGGCATTGGCGTAGGCATGGCTTCCATGTTAAGTCCCATGTACATTGCTGAAATCTCTCCGGCATCGGTGCGGGGCAGAAATGTGGCTATTAATCAACTCACCATTGTGATTGGAATTCTGATCACCAACCTGGTCAATTACATGCTGGCTGATAATGGTCCAGATGCCTGGCGATGGATGTTCGGGTTGGGCGCTGTGCCTTCTTTGTTCTTCCTGTTAGGTGTTATCTGGCTGCCCGAAAGTCCGCGTTGGTTAATGCAGGTCAATCAAAATGAAAGAGCGAGACGCGTATTAAGCAAAATTGGCAATCCCAATTATGCGGAACAAACAGTGGCAGATATAAAAAGATCATTGCAAGGTGCGCAATCCGTTTCATTCGCTGGTATTTGGTCCCCCACGGTGCGCAGGTTCTTAATTCCAGGTATAATACTCGCCGTATTCCAGCAGTTCTGCGGCATTAATGTAGTCTTCAATTATACGTCCACCATTTTTGAATCGGTAGGCGCCAATCTCAATCAGCAATTGTTTGAAACTGTATCTATCGGTGCAGTGAACCTGGTGTTTACGATCATTGCCATGTGGCAGGTTGACAAATTGGGGCGTAAGCCATTGATGTTAGCCGGTGCAGCGGGATTATCGGTGATCTATGTTGTACTGGCTTTGTTGCTGATGAACCACGCTGCGGCCTCATTGGTTTCTGTGTTTGTGATGATCGCCATTGCCCTGTATGCAACATCGCTGGCCCCCGTAACCTGGGTGCTGATCGCAGAAATATTTCCCAATCATATAAGGGCGCGCGCTACTACCATTGCGGTGGTGGCCTTGTGGGCCGCTTACTTTGTTTTGGTATTTACCTTTCCCATCCTGGCGCAAAAAATGGGTGCGTACGGTCCATTCTATATGTATGCCGGCATCTGCGTATTAGGCTTTTTGTTTGTGCGTTCACGGATAACCGAAACAAAAGGCAAAACGTTGGAAGAGATAGAACAGGCGGTGAGACATTAAATTGTTTATGGTTTATAGTTTTTGGTTTGTGGTTGCTGGCGCGCTTTGAGAACTCAGACAAAACACAACCTTCCCGAATAAAGAACTATAAACTACAAACCATAAACCACAAACTGTTTGTTGTTAACTAAACAAATACTTAATATCCTCTTCCGTGAGCGACTTGACAAACCCTTCATCTTCGGCGATGAGTTCTTCGGCCAGTTGCTTTTTACGATGCTGCAGCTGGATGATCTTTTCTTCAATGGTATCCTTACAGATCATCTTATAGGCAAACACATTTTTGGTTTGACCAATACGATGTGTACGGTCAATGGCCTGTTGCTGCACCGCGGTATTCCACCAGGGATCAACAAGGAATACATAGCCTGCGGCTGTGAGGTTCAACCCGGCGTTACCGGCTTTCAGGCTGATCAAAAATACATTGGTGGTATTGCCCGGCTCCTGGAAGCGGCTAACCATCTCCTGGCGTTTTTCAGGCGGTGTTTGTCCGTCGAAGTGATAATAGGCGATGCTCTGTTCGCGGCAGTTTTCTGCCAGCAGGTTCAGCATGGTGGTGAATTGAGAGAACACCAGCACCTTTTGGTCTTTCAGGTTGTTCTGTAATTCGTTCATCAGCAGATCGGTCTTTACCGAATCGGTGCAGGTCTGTTCTTCATCGGGCAACAGCAGCGGCGAGTTACAGATCTGCCGCAATTTTAACATACCCTGCAATACGGCCAGTTTACTCTTGCCGAGTCCTTCCGCTTCAATATTCAGGAATACGCTTTGGCGGATGCTGTCTTTCACCTCATCGTATAACCGTTTTTGTGCATCGCTCATATTGCACCACATTACCATTTCGGTTTTGGCCGGCAGGTCGCTGGCCACCTGCTCCTTGGTACGGCGCAAAACGAATGGCGCCGTAATACGTTGCAGGGTCTTTATCTTTTCTACATCGCGGTGATGATCGATGGCGTCGGCGTATTCGCGGCGGAAAAATTCCCGGGAACCGAAGATGCCCGGTAACAGGAAATTCATTTGCGCATACAGGTCAAACGTATTGTTCATAACCGGTGTACCGCTTAACGCAATTCGGAAAGCTGATTGCAATCGTTCTACCGCTTTAGTGATCTGCGCCGCTGGGTTTTTGATATTGTGGCTTTCATCCAGTACGGTAGTTCCCAGGGGAATGAGGCAAAGTTCTTCAATATCCTGCCGCACGGTGCCATAGCTGGTAATGATCACCTGGTAATCGCCGGTGGCCACATCCTGTATGCTTCTGCCGGCGCCATGAAAGATCAGCACTTTTATATGCGGTGCAAATTTTTGTAATTCCTGCGACCAGTTGTAAATAAGCGACGAAGGACAAACGATCAGGTGGCGTTGCGCGGGTAGTTGCTGCAACTGGTGGGTGAGCAGACTGATCGTTTGCAGGGTTTTACCCAAACCCATATCATCTGCGAGACAGGCGCCTGCACCTGCTTCAGCCAGCAGCAACATCCATTCAAAACCTTTTTGCTGGTAGGGGCGTAGCGTGGCTTTTACGGTAGCAGGGATTTCATACACCTGTTCGCCATCCTTTTGCCATACCTGCCATTTTTCTAACCAGCTATTTAATAAGGTCGGTTTTAAAACAGCTGTGCCTTCCGCTGTTTCCTCTTCGCTGAATGCCAGCCAGCGTGGCACCTGTATTTCATTTTGGGAGATCTTTCCATGGCGGATGATGGTCCCATACTGTTGCAACCACTCTTCATTCAATATCCCCAGCGACCCATCCTGCAGGAGAATGGCCCGTTGCCCGGCCTGGATGATCTTTTGCACTTCCGTCAGCGCCACTGCTTCTTCGCCAAATGAGATCACCATGTGCAGTACCAGCGCATCTGTCACTTCTTTTTTAATGGTCACATCGGTTTTTATCTTGTGCTGCGAATACCGGAAATGCTGCAGCATGTCCATGCCGATCACCTGGATATTCAGATCGAGCAGCTTATGATATACTTTGAGGAACCATTGTTTTTTCTGTGCTTCTTCAAAAGAAAGATAGTAATAGCCGTTCAGTTGTTTATCAAATTTGGGATGCAATCCCTCCAGTAGTTGCCACAATGCTTTTTCATCGGTCTGGTTGCGGTAGATAGCATAGGCCTGTCCATTCCGGGTAATTTCATATGTTTCCTTCCACGGCCCTTCAATGATAAAACCATCATATTCCCATTGCGGTGTCAACACCAGGAACGACTGGCTGATCTCACTCAACATAACCCGGTTCACCGGTATTTCGCGGATCTCATTTTTCTGGAACAGGTTATTGCGGTTCACGGAATAATCTGCTTCCAGTCTGGCCAGGATATTTTCTGAAAACTCCAACGGCTGTTGGCAGTATTGTTGCGGATCATTTTCCAGTAACCATTCCAGGGTTTGAAAATCTTTGTAAGAGAGAATAAAATATTCACTGCCGCTCAGCAATAAGAACTGGTAGCGGCTGAATTGGTCAAGCCCATAAGCGGCCCCGTTTATACTAATGATGGTATTTAACTGGAATGCGTTCCCGTTTTTGGTAACCTCAAATTGTAACTGCGGTTTATAGGTGCTGAAAATGCAGGGCGCCGTTTTGAAATTTCCTTTTTCGCCCGGTAGTTTATGATACCATTTTACCAGTGCGGCAAAAGGTTTCATTCTTTCCATATGTTCGTGCAGGCGGCGGCTAATGGCCGTTTTGGAATAAACTTCGTACGAAACGCCGGCGCGTTGCAGGGTAAATTTTTTCTGAATATCTTCTTTCATTTGGCCAATACGTTCCTTGCCGAAGGAAAGCAATACGTCTTTTACTTCCTTGGGCAGCTTGGGATGGTTCTTATTCAGTTCCGAACTGTTCAACTCACTGTTTACATATTTGGGAATACCTTTTTCTTTGGTGATCTGTAAACATTCCAGCAAATTATGATCTGACAATAAACGATGGGGCTGTAACAAAAACACATTTTTCTGATCGCTTTTTGTAGAAATCATTGGCCAATAATTACTTTATAGGGTAATGGGCAAAAATAGGGGGGAGCTACCAATTGTGGGCAACAGTTTTTGCACAGGTGTGGAAAGAGATCAGAGAGGGTGGGTCCGCCTTTGAGGCGGGCTCACCCTCATTTGGCTAAGGTGAGCCTCCTTTCGGAAGGAGACCCACCTTGGGACCCACCCTACGTGGAACTTCGAACAATCAATTCAGTAGGTAAGATCTTTCTTTCAAAAACCGTCACCGGCCGTTTACTTTCTACCTGTTGTATAAGTAGTTCCGTGGCCAGTTTGCCCATTTCAAAGGCATTTTGCCGTACCGTGGTCAATGGAGGATTGAACAGTTCCGGCGCAACGAAATTGCTGAATCCGGCTACTGCCAGTTGATCGGGGATGATCAACCCTTTCCGCTGTATTAACGAATAACTGCCAATGGTAATACGATCGCTGGCAGTAAGCAGGGCATCGGGTGGTTCTTTTAACTGTAACAGCGTGTTCAATGCCGATTCAATTTCTTCTATCACCATGCCGCCATGCGGCACGTATTGAATGTAATCGTCGTTCAATGGCATGTTATGTTCCGTCAATGCTTTTTTATACCCTTCCAGTCTTTCCGTGGTAATAGATAAGTACGGCGAACTGGTAATAGTCGCAATGCGTTTATAACCGCGTTCAATTAAATGTTTGGTGGCTTTGTACGCGCCACCGATATTATCGGTAATTACCTGGTGTGTTGGAAAAGCATCGGTAACACGGTCAAAAAAAACAATGGGCAGTCCCTGGTTGTGTAGTTTTTCAAAATGACTGGTGTCCTTTGTTTCGGTCGATAAAGAAACCAGCAATCCATCAACCGAACGCCAGGTCAGGTTCGCCAGGTTTTTTACTTCACGTTCATACGATTCCAGGTTCTGGGTAATGATGAGCAGGTAATCTTTACTGTAAGCAATAGATTCAATGCCGCTGATCACTTCTGCAAAAAAGCTATTGGGAATACTGCACAGCACCACGCCGATGCAACGGCTTTTCTGGTTCTTCAGGCTTTGCGCCATCAGGTTAGGCCGGTAGTGATTGGCTTCGGCATATTGCTTAACCAATTGCTGGGTCGCTTCGCTGATCTTGTAGCTTCCCTTCAGTGCCCGTGACACGGTAGAGGAGGAGAGATTGAGGGCTTTGGCAATATCTTTTATGGTTATGTTATCATTCTTCATGCATCAATCGTTGAAAGGGGTTCAAAATCTAGTTGACTGGTTGATAAGGTTGACTAGTTGATAAGGTTTAAAACTTTAGTTTGAGATTAACGGCTAAGGCATTAAGGTTTAAGGGATAATGTAATAGCGAGCCAGGATTTTCAGGCCGTGTTAACTTATCAACTTTTCAACTTGTCAACTACGCCAGTGCCAACGTTTGCCCAAATAAACCAATGCTTGTCGGATGTCGCAATCATGAAGAAGCGTTAATTTGACACCAATTTACAGCATTTGCCTAATCGATTAACTAAACAGCCGGTTTAGTAGGAAAAAAAAGATGATGAATTTTTTTAATGTCCTGCTATTGCCGGTATAACAAGATTGCTATGCCAACAACTGCCACCAATTGTATTATTGTCGCTATAACACTATTTGATGGTGTTTATCAGCGTATTACCCGCTTTCTTCCCTGCAAACACTTGATTCCCTTACATTATTTATTAGTATTCAACAGGTCATATAATAACAGGCCTGCTCTGGTTGCATCTGCTGCAGCTCCCTTGTTTTTTAAGCGGTTTGCTTAATCGATTAAATGATATAACACCTTGAAAAAGAAAGTCTCTATACATGATATTGCAAAGCAGCTAAACGTATCGGCTGCCACTGTTTCTTTTGTTTTGAACGGAAAGGCTACCGAAAAGCGGATTAGTGAAGAAATGGAGCAGAAGATACTGAAGCATGTAAAGGTATTGGGTTACCGGCCAAACCGGGTTGCCAAAAGTTTGCGTACGGGTAAAAGCAAGATCATTGGCATGCTGGTGGAAGGCATTGCTGACCCATTCTTTTCGGGCATTGCACGTATTGTAGAAGAACAGGCGTATAAGCTCGATTATAAAATATTTTATGCCAGTACCGAGAACGAACCTAAGATAGCCAAAGATATTATCGGCGCCTTTCGCGACACACAGGTCGATGGTTATATTATTGTACCACCGCCTGGTATTGAAGATGAGATCCAGGCCCTGATGGACGACAACCTGCCCGTGGTTTTGTTCGATCGCTATTTTCCCGGTCTGGCTACCTGCAATATCGTAGTTGACAATTTCGATGGCGTATACCAGGCCATGCGGCATTTTACAAAAAACGATTATAAGAACATTGCGTTCGTGACGATCCATTCTACCCAAACGCAAATGCGCGACCGGTTGAACGGCTATCATCATGCTGTAAACGAAAATGGACTGGCGCCACTGGTGAAGTTGATCTCGTTCGATTTGAAACCCGATCAGGAGAAGATCACCCGGGAGGTGAAACAATTCCTGGAAGATAATCCACAGATCGACGCCATATTATTTGCTACCAACTACCTGGCCATTAGCGGACTGGAAGCTATTAAACAATTGGGGCTTACTGTGCCCAGCGATATAGCCGTGATCGGGTTCGACGATAACACGCATTTCTCCTTATTCTCACCATCTATTACTGCCGTTGCGCAACCTGTGCAGGAAATTTCCGACCAGGTGATGCAACAATTGATGGCTTGTTTAACCGGTGATGAAAAAGCGCCGGAAAAGAAGACCATTGTATTACAGACAAAGCTCATCATCAGGGAATCCTCCCAACGCGGCGTATTAAGTAGCAAGTAGATGATCACAGATGCACTATTGATATATACCATTTATTAAACCGATCCATACGAGTTTAAATTAATTCTTCAAACCAATACTTACAAAATGAGATGCTTACAACGATTGCTATGGAAGCCGGTCCTTCTCTCTTCCTGCTGTGTCGTGTTGCTGGTGCTGTTCAGCAATGTGGTTCACGCACAGACTAAAACAGTTACGGGTAAAATCACCAATGCCAATAACAAAGAGCCCATCATTGGAGCTACCGTGAAAGTGAAAGGCGGCAACCAGGTGACCAGTACCAGGGAGGATGGAACATTTAGTTTACCAGCACCGGCTGATGCCAGCCTTGAGATCAGCGCTGTAGGCTTTACTACACAAATAATAAAAGCAGACTTTTCGCAATCAATGGCAATTGGGTTGGCCATCAATAATACCGAGATGGGGGAAGTGGTGGTTGTGGGATATGGTACCGCTAAAAAAGGATCTTTGACCGGCGCCGTATCTACCGTAAATGCGAAGACATTCCAGGACCGTGGTCCTATTGCCAGTCCGTTGGCGGCTTTGCAAGGGCAGGTGCCTGGCGTAACTGTGACCAGAAGCTCAGCTCAGCCAGGTAGGGAATCATGGAATTTCCTCATAAGAGGTAATTCATCAACCAATGGTTCAGAACCATTGATCATCGTAGATGGATTGACGTTGCCAAATACTGCCGCCCTGAACTCATTTAACCCCGCCGACATTGAAAATATTTCTTTTTTGAAAGATGCTGCCGCCGCTTCTATCTACGGTTCGCGGGCTGCTGGTGGTGTTGTGATCATTACAACAAAAAGAGCTAAAGCAGGCAAGGCTACCATACAATACAATGGTTCGCTGTCGCAAAAGAAGCTCGGGTTGCAACCAAAGCTCGTTGATATAAAAGGCTGGGGCCCCATGATGGAAGAAGCGCGGGTTACTGACGGATTTGCGACTTCCGACGTATGGTATAAATATGGCAAGCTGGCGCAATATGCTGTTGGCAATGATATTCAATATTTATCCTATGCTGATGCCGCTACCTGGCTAAATGGTGCGGGATTAGGTTCGGCCGGCTTTTTTACCGATGTAAAGGATTTTGTATTCTTCCCCGGCACCATGCAGGATGTATTATGGGGCAATGCAACCTCTAATGAGCATCAGTTAAGCATTGCATCGCGGGGCGACAAATCGGGTTATCGCATCTCCCTGGGTTATTTGAACGATGGCAGTTTGTTACAGGTAGGTAATAATTCCAATAAAAGATATAACCTCCGGTTGACCAATGATTACCGCTTTTCTGAAAAGCTGAAACTGGAAAGCAATTTCTCGCTGGAAAAGAATGATATCATACAGCCTGCCAATATTGGCGCGGTGCTCAATAACGGTATTCAACCCGGTATGCCGTTGGAAACAATGAACGGCAAGCCCTATGTATGGGGATCCGGCATTGCCAATGCCAGCACCAATAATATCGCCAAATATGGCGGTGACGGTAAGGAAATGAACACCCGCCTGAACAGCAGCGTAAACCTCACTTACAATTTCACAAAGGACCTGAAAGCGGTGACTGCGATCGGTTATTATTTTCTAAATACCGATTACAGAACGCGGGAAAATGTGATCAACTGGTACGATTACACCGGTACGCAACTGGTGTCTTCTTTGTCGCCTTCAAACAGCAACAGAAGCTTTTATCAGCGGGCCAACCGGAAAGAAGCCTATTACAACGTGAACGCCTACCTGGAATATGCAAAAATATTCAATGGAGATCATGATGTAAAAGCAATGGTGGGTACGCAATACGAGCGGCAGGAGCTTAACAGCTTTTACGCCAAAACGCTGGATGTAGTGGCCGACGTGCCTTCTTCATTAAGCCTTAGTACCGGAGATGGTACTTCAAAAACAGTGGCTGAAACACAAAATCACTACGCGTTAGCCGGATATTTCGGGCGATTTAATTACGCTTACAAGAATAAATACCTGTTCGAAATAAATGGCCGCTATGACGGTACATCACGATTTAAGGTAGACAACCGCTGGCATTTTTTCTATGGATTATCCGGCGGTTGGCGTATATCGCAGGAACCTTTTATGGAAAATATTTCTTTCCTCAATGATCTGAAACTAAGGGCATCCTGGGGGAATGTCGGTAACCAGTATTCTGATCCGAAATATTTGTATGAATTTCTTCAGTTGCTAAACCTGAATTATTCAACCGGCGCCGGAAGTGCAGCTTATCCCATTCTTGGCACAGGCCCGGTGGTGCGGGTGTCGCCTGGCGGTATACCTGCGCCAGACAGAACCTGGGAAAGAGTACAAACGACCAACCTTGCAATGGATTTTAGTGTGCTGAATAACCGGTTGAGTGGAAGTGTTGAAGTGTTTAGAAAGAATAACGACAATTTATTGCTTCCCCGTACCCTGCCAGCTGTGTTAGGTGCTGACGCTCCAAATACAAATAATGGCAGGTTGAGGACCGATGGCTGGGATTTATCATTGTCATGGAGCGACCGCATTGGTAAAGTAACCTACCGTATCGGCGGTAATATTTCAAGTTATAAAACCAAACTGGTTAATTTTGGCGGACAAAAATTAATAAAGACCGATAACCGGGGGTTGAATAATACCATAGAGGGATACCCGATCAACTCTTATTTTGGCCTGGAATATGCCGGCCGGATACAAACGGATAAAGAGCTCGAAGATTACCGGGCCTATATTCCTAATAACAACATCGGTATGCCTTCGGGCACTACCACGGCGCAAGCCAATAACCGCCTGGCATTAGGTGATAATATGTTCAAAGACCTGAATGGCGATGGCAAGATCACTTTCCCGGAAGATGCCAAGTTCCTGGGAACTGATGATCCCAGGTTTGTGTATTCATTCAATGCCGGTGCAGAATGGAATGGCTTTGATCTTAATGTTATTTTCCAGGGTGTTGGTAAAAGAACCCTCATTCGCGATGGCAATTGGCGTATACCTGCCGCCGTTGTTTTCCAGGCGCAGAATAAAGCTTTTGACAACGCATGGTGGACGCCAGACCGCACGAATGCCTATTTACCACGCATCTCTTCAACAGGTACCATCAATAACTACAACTATTTTCCATCAGATTGGGTGAAAGAGAACGGCGCCTACCTGCGTTTGAAGAACCTGGTAATAGGATATACCTTACCTGTTAGCATTACGCAGAAAGCCCGGATACAAAAACTGCGGGTTTATTTCTCGGGTAATGATCTGTGGGAGCATACAAAGATCCGCGATGGCTGGGACCCTGAAGCTACCCGGAACGTAAATAATACCGGCGATGCCAATAATAACAACGTAAGCACAAGCAGTGGTCGCTATCCCTTCTATCGTTACCTGACCGCAGGCGTAAATGTTACTTTCTAACTCATTAAAACAGGAAGCATGAAAAAAATAACTTTTCAATATATGGCCATTGTGGCCGGGGTGGTTCTCCTGACGATTTGTGGCTGTAACAAGCTTGTTGATCTGAAACCCATCAATGAAATTTCTGATGTTGATTACTGGAAAACGGCCGACCAATATAAATTAGCCGCGAATGAGTTCTATACGTATCTGATCACATTCGCAAATGTGTTGTATGATCCGGCGCCTAGCACACCACCTTCTCCGCATGCTGATATCCGCAGCGATCTCACGGCCTCCCGCAGTGCGTTCAGCAATGGCACCAATACATTGTCCACTGCGGATGACAATTGGACTAATGCCTATAAACGGCTACGGTCAATTAATTATTTATTAGCTAAAGACAGTGCCGATATAAATAATGCATTAAGGTCTGAAAGATTATTATATGTGGCAGAGGCAAAGTTTTTCCGGGCTTATGTGTATTTTGATCTGTTGCAACAGTTCGGAGGTGTGCCTATTGTTACACGGCCGCTTGATGACAAGTCACCCGAATTACAGGCGCCACGCAATTCAAGAGATGAAGTGGTTGATCTTGTTGTCAAAGACCTGGAAGAAGCGGTCGCCATACTTCCGCTGGAATCAGCTATCACGGCTGCCAATAAAGGCCGCATCAGTAAAGGCGCTGCGCAGGCATTCCTCAGCCGGGTAACTTTATATGAAGGAACCTGGCAAAAGTTCAGGAATGGCAATGCTGGGCGGTATAATGGCTTGTTGGATAAATCCATTGCAGCCGGCAATGCCGTGATCGCCAGTACGCAATACGCATTATTTGCCCCGGCCGTGCTGGGCGATTCAGCACAGAAGTATATGTTCATTCTCGAAGACGAGAAATCGAACCCCGCCGGTTTAAACAAATCCACTAATAAAGAATATATACTGGCAAACCGCTATTCATATACACTACGACAGATCAGGAACAATGTTACCCATACCTTGCTTGGTGGTGGCATTGCCAAAAAATTTGTTGATATGTACCTGTGCCAGGATGGATTGCCTATCGATAAATCGCCCTTGTTCCAGGGATATGCCATGACAAGATCGGAATTTCAGAATCGCGATAACCGCATGCGTTATACGATGATGATCGATTCCAATTACTATTGGGATAATGAGAATCCCGGCGCCCGCACCACCTGGACCGGTGATGCGGCTGATATTGCCAGTTCAAGAGGTCGTCATAATGCGGCAAGCGGTACCGGTTATCAAAGCCAGAAATGGGCCACCGAAAGAAGATTGAATGATAACGAAGAAGGGTACGACTGGCCGGTGATCCGTTTGGCGGAAGTATACCTGAACTATGCAGAAGCGGTGTATGAGCGCAACGGTTCTATCAGTGATGCGGATCTGGATAAGTCACTAAACCTTGTGCGTAACCGCGTTAATAAAACCATGGCCAAATTAAGCAACAACCTGGTGTCGGCAAATGGATTGGATATGCGTACGGAGATCAGGCGCGAAAGAACGATAGAGTTGTATCTGGAAGGGTTCAGGGTCGATGACCTGAAACGCTGGAAAACAGCCGAAACAGAAATGCCGATGAATGTATTGGGTGTAAAATGGACCGGCACGCGCTGGCAAACCCGTTGGGTTGTGAGTGGAGGCGCTCCGTATGCGGTTGACGCTAATGGATTCCTGATCTTTGAAGGCAACCGTAAATGGGCAGAGAAAAACTACCTGTTACCAATACCTACACAACAAAGAACGCTCAACCCGAACCTGGATCAAAATCCTGATTGGTAGAAAATATCAGGGGTGCTACGGTTTAAAACCGTGGTACCCCTAAAGTATTAAACAACGGCAATGAAACGCATCGGAATAATTGTTTTAAGTCTGTCATTCGTTCTATCCATTCGCGCGCAGGTAATAAAAATACCTGCGGCGATCACCCCGCTGCATCCAAGATTATTGACAAATGACAAAGAAAAACAACGGCTACAACAATTGATCAATGGGACCGGCTGGGCGAGTAACAGCTGGGAGCAGGCAAAAAAGAACATAGACGAATATGTGAACCGCCACCAGACAGACAGTACCTGGATCGTTTCGCGGTTGCAGATGTACTGGAAAACAAGATCGACCGATGTATTTATAAAAGGCGGCGTGTTCGATCATGTAGCAGGAGAAGCGCCGGTGCCTACCGTCCGTTATACCGGTACCCGCGACGCAGTTACTTCTTTTGGCGCGCCGAAGCTGGAAGATATTTTACCATATATGGATGACCCGCGCGGCTTGTATTATGCAAACCGCACTAAACCGGGTCAGCCGTTGGAATGGGTGGAACCTGCAAAAACAGGTCGCATCGTGGAAAGTATTAACCGGCAGATCATGGGTATGGCGCAAAATGCGGCTATTGTGTATTGGTATACGGGCGAAGAGAAATATGCAAAGTTCGCTTACGACCTGTTTAATACCTACATGAACGGCATATACTATCGCAAAGAACCGTACGACCTCAATCATGGACATAATCAAACCCTGGCCGGTTTAACCTCGTTTGAAGTGATCCATGAAGATATTCTGAACGAGCTGACAGTTTGTTACGATTTTCTCTATAATTATATTCATGTGCATGCACCCGCTAATATGTCTATATATGCGGGTGCTTTTAAGAAATGGGCCGATCTTATTATAAAGAACGGTGTTCCCTTTAATAACTGGGACCTGATAGAAGCCCGCTTTGTCGCCTACATCGCATTGATACTTGAAAACAATGGTGCGTATGCTGATGGCCGGGGTTGTCAGTATTACCTCGACCAGATATTGAACAAAACGACCGTGCGCCAATGGTCATTAACCGAACTGATCAAAAAAGGCTATGATCCCAATACTGGCATCTGGAATGAGAGCCCGGGTTATTCACTGGGTGTTATCAACGACTTTATGCAATTCGTGACCCTGTTCGACCGCGTGTTGAATTTTGATCTGTTGGAACAATTGCCGATATTAAAGAAGGCTGTACTGGCAACTGCACAATATGTAATGCCCAACGGTTACGCCGTTTCATTTGGCGATTCGCATTATGGAAGATTGTCAACTTCACCTGCCCAACAGGTAGTTTTGAATGCGCAGAAGAATAATAAGAAAGAACAGGAAGAATTGTTCACGAAGATGGTGAAAATGTTGAGCGGGTTGCAGAAAGTAGAGGGGCAGGGAAGTGCCACACAGGAGCGTCGCGACCTGGTATCATTGATTTCTTATTCAGATTTTACTTTAAAAGAAAACATACCTGCAGGCACGTTATCCGATTTTGTAAGTCCTTTATTTTATTCGCCCAATGTAAGCTGGTTGATGCAACGAAGCGGTACCGATCCGCAACGGGCATTGGCCATTTCATTGAATGGATCATTAGGCAACCACATGCATGCCAATGGCATTTCGCTGGAGTTGTATGGTAAAGGGTTGCCGTTGGCGCCGGAAGCGGGCATAGGCACTACTTATTTTCAACCCGACTATGCAGAATATTATTCCAAATTTCCGGCGCATAACACGGTAGTGGTAGATGGTATTTCATCCTATCCCGAAATGCGCAGCAGTCACGGCTTCCAGGTTAAAAGTAATTACCCCGCCTCCAGTGGGCAAACCGATCTCTTTACAAATATCACCTTTGCCGATCTGTATTTCCTGGAACCGGAGACCAATGCGAACCAGCAACGTATGATGAGCATCATTAGAACAAGCGATACCTCAGGTTATTATATCGACATATTTCGTTCTGCAAAAAAGGAAGGCGGTGATAAGTATCACGATTATTTTTATCATAATATGGGGCAGGGTCTTACAGTGGGAGACAACACCGGCAAGCCCCTGAACCCCGACTCGTCGGGGCTGGCTCTGCTGCCGGTTGATAAGCTGGCTTTTGCCAATGGCGATCTGTTTGCCTATGATTATTTGTACGATGAAAAGTCGATACAAACCACCAGTGATATCAACGCAACCTTTCAATTGAAAATGCCCGACCGCGATTCCATCTTCATGAACATGTGGATGAAAGGGGCAACCGGCCGCGAGATATTTACCGTGAAATCACCGAAGTCAACAGCCATCGATCGCGGTATCGTACCAAAGGAAATTGCAGAACTACCATTGCCGGCTATTGTCGCAAGACAATACGGTGAGGCCTGGACAAAACCTTTTGTTGCCGTGTATGAACCATCTTCTGCAACACAACCTGCTTCTATTGCATCTATTTCCTCCTTTACACCGGACAAAGCGCCTGCTGATTTTGCAGGTATTATGGTGACGGGTAAAAGCGGCAGCAGGCAAACTGTTTTTTCAACAGCAGCAGGAAATGCAGCTGTTACTTACAAAGAATATACTTTTCGCGGTACCTATGCCGTGATCAGTGAGTATAGCCATGAATTACAGTACTTATTTTTAGGGAATGGCCGTGCCCTAACAAAAGGGGGGTATGGCATATCCACAACGGCAGACAGTGCGAGCGCCGTGTTGAGTAAACAAAGTAATGCCTGGTTTGTAACCGGCTCAAAACCCTTTACGATCACTCTGCCCCAGGAGTTGTTACAGGGAAAGACAACGATCACCCTGATAGCGGCGGGTAAAACGGTAACCATTACCGGAAAGAAGAAAATAGTAAGCGGTAAGTCCATTTTGTCTTTTGACCTGCCGGCTTTACCCTATACAAATATAACATGGTGAGTGTGAAATAATACGTGGCGCCGTTTCATTTATAAAACCAGAAAAAACGAATGCTTATGCCAGCCAATTGTATCAGTACCTTATTGTTAAAAAAAACGAACAGATTATACCCGTTGGGTATTTTACTGATGTTACTATTGAACAGCCATGTATTTGCGCAGGACGGCTTACTAAACGATGATTTTTCTACCGGCAATACAAATAACTGGATGGCTTCTACCCCAGGTGCGTCTGGCGCACTGGTAAATAGCCAGTTTGTAATTACGATGGCATTGCAATCTTCGGGTAAGTACCGGGGTGATTTTAAAAAAGACGGTGGTGTTACTTTTCACGCCGGAAATTATCCCATCGTAGCCATCCGGTTTAAAAAACCACCAGCTGCTAATTTCTTTTTTGATACCAACCTGGGATCATATAATAACACCAACAACAATGCTACCAAAATACCCATGGATACCGGGAATATCTATTACTGGGATCTTTCCACGGGCAAATTAGGAACTACCAGTCTGTCAACCACAGCGCCCACAACCTTGTCGCTGTTTCAGTTCAAACTAGCCGATGTGGTATTAACGCAGGCAGAACTGGCAGCAAACGATATTTCTTTTGAAATAGACTGGATCAAAACATTCCCGTCTGTAAACGAATTACGTGCATACGCAGGTGTTGTAAATCCGCCAGCGTATGCATTCACCGGAACATTCAGTCACCCGGGACTTCTGCACAACACCGCCGACCTGGCCAGGATGAAAGACCAGGTGACGAGGCAGGTTGCCCGGCCTTACGAAAGCTATAAATTGTTACTGGCAGATAGCAGATCATCTGCTTCTTATTCGAAGGGCGGTCCGTTTACCTATCTCACCCGCGATGCAACGCTTACCATCGATGGTGTAGGCGGTGGCGCGGTCAAAGACCGGGTGGAAAGGGATTTCATGGCGGCTTACTACAATGCATTGATGTGGAATATTACTGGTAATGTGGCGCATGCGCAAAAGGCGGTTGAGATCCTCGATGCTTATGCTACAAAAACCATTGGTATCATCGGCGCAGATGCAGAACTGAACGGACTGTATGGTTTTATACTGGCCAACGCCGCCGAGATCATGCGTTATACGTATAGCAGCTGGCCCCAGGCAAACGTACAACAATGCCAGACCATGTTGAAATCGGTTTTCTACCCAACGTTGCAGAACTTCAGGCCCTGTGCGCATGGGAACTGGGATATTATTTGCATGAAAGCCCTGATGGCCATAGCTATTTTCAGTGATGATACCGCTATGTTTAATAAAGTGGTGAATTACTTTTATTATGGCGAAGGGAACGGCAGCATCGACAATTATGTATTAACCGATGCCGGACAGTTGCAGGAAAGCAATCGCGATCAGCCGCATACCATGCTGGCCATTGGTTCACTGGCCGAATTGAGTGAAATGGGGTTGAAGCAGGGAATTGATCTGTACACAGCCTCAAACAATGCGATCATGCGTGGTTTTGAGTATACATCAAAATACAACCTGGGTTATACAGTTCCCTTTCAAACGAGCTATGAGTTTTGTGAAAAGAATTACCAGGATTATACGCCCGAAGCTATTTCTGCCAATGGCAGGGGGAGTTTCAGGGCTGTATTTGAAATAGCTTATAACCATTATAAGTATCGTAAAGGATTGCAAATGCCCTATACGCTGGAAGTAATGGCAGCCATGGGGCCCGAAGGCGCTCCATTTGGCGCTGATAATCCCGGTTATGGTTCCCTGTTCTTTTATCTGAGTGATTCAGCCAATCATCTTTTTGATACCACAGGCAATTATTTAAAAGGATTGGTGAACGATAATTTTGAAAGTAGCACCGAGAGCTGGCAGGCTGTTACGAGTGGCGCATCAGCAGTGAGTCAAAACGGTCAGTTGCTGGTAAGTACCGTGACACAGACAAATGGTACGTTACGGGGCGATATTCGTAAGAACGGCGGCATGAGCCTGTTTCCGAAGAACTATCCCATTATTGCCATCAAAATGAAGAAGCCTGCCGGCTGCAATTTTACGTTTGACGCCAATCTGGGTTCATATGGTAATGGCAGTAATAAGTTTACCGGTAAAGTGGGGGAGGACATTTATTATTACGACCTCACCAAAACGGGATTTGGTTCCGGAGCTGCTTTGTTATCAAATACGTTTCCTACCGTGTTAACTACCTTTCAATTTAAGGTAGCCGATATTACAACGGGCGAAACCAGTTATACGATAGATTGGGTACGGACTGTAAAAAGTGTAAACGAATTGCTGGCGCTTGATCCCAATACAGGTGCTATAAACGACAACTTTACCATTGGTGCCGATGGATGGGTGGCTGCAACTACCGGTGCTACTGCTGTAGTAGATAGCGGTCAGTTAAAAGTAACACCAGCTTTACAATCGAATGGAAAATACCGCGGCGATATTAAAAAAAGTGCCGGTGCAACATTGTATCCCGGTAATTATCCCATTATAGCCATCAAATTTAAAAAGCCACAGGTGTGCAATGTTATTTTTGATACCAACCTGGGTTCTTATGGCAATGGCAATAATAAATTTACCGGTAAAGTAGGCGCCGATGTATATTACTACGATCTAACCAAAACAGGTTTTGGCGCATCTGCAACGATCCTTACAGTTCCCACTGCGTTAACCACTTTTCAATTCAAAATTGCAGATATTGCTTCCGGTGGATCCAGTTATGCGATTGACTGGATAAAAACAGTAAGAACGGTGCAGGACCTTGAAAAGCTGGTCCCGTACAAAGCGCAAACCATTCAATTGAATACAATCTCAAACAAGTTGTTGGGGGATGCTGACTTTGACGCAGGCGCTACAGCTACTTCCGGATTGGCTGTTGCTTATACCAGTTCAGATACCAATGTGGCCACTTTTGTCAATGGAATGATACATATACGTAAAGCAGGTTCTGTTGTCATTACAGCTATGCAGCCGGGTGATAGTGTGTTTATGCCTGCTGACCCGGTTACGCAAACCTTTACGGTGCTTCCGTTGCATCTGGGCGTATTATATAAAGACGGTGATTATGCACAAACCGGTAATAACAATATAAAACCGGGGTTGAAACTGGTCAATGAAGATTCCGTCTCCGTTTCTTATAATGAGATCACCATCCGGTATTGGTTAACGGCTGAAAATTATGCGGGTATCAATACCTGGATCGATTACGCGCAACTTGGTTCCGGTAAAATAAAAATGAAATATGTTTCCCTGTCGCAACCCCGCGACAGTGCATTGGGCTATGTTGAATACAGTTTTGAGTCAACGGCTGGTACCTTAGTGGCAGGCGGCAATTCAGGAGAGATACAAACAAGACTTGCCAATCAAAACTGGACCAACCTCGATGAATTAAATGATTATTCGTATCGCAATAGTTCCGCTTATGCGTTGAATGATCATATAACGGTTTATAGAAATGGCGTGCTGGTTGCCGGCGTTGAACCGGCTGTTGTACCGGTTGTTACCAAAGTGAAAGTATCAACCGAAAACCGCAATTACAATACGGGTTCAAATAGTATCAGTACGTATCTGAAAATTTCCAATGAAGGCAATGTACCACTGACTTATGGTGATCTATCGGTGCGTTACTGGTTAACCAAAGATGGCACGTCGCCGTTAAATTACTGGATCGATTACGCATTGTTGGGAAGTTCCAGTATCACCGGTCAGTTTGTTGCGGTTACTCCGGCCGTTACCACAGCGGATGCTTATTTTGAATTAAAAGTGAACGCTGCTATTGGAATGCTGTACCCGTTAAGCAATACCGGTAACATACAATACCGCATTGCCAAATCCAACTGGTCGGGTTTTAATGAAACAAATGACCATTCCTGGTTACCGGCAGCGCCTATGGCAGAAAATAATCACGTTACCGTATATTACAAAGGACTGTTGATCTACGGCGTAGTACCGGCCGGCATTCATGATAGTACTGCCCGCGTTGGTGTTACCACTGCCGACAGAGTTGTTCCTGAAACCATGGACAACAAAATAAAGCTTTATCCCAACCCTGTTGCAGGTAACCGGTTCTACATAAAAACCAATAATGAATTTTTGGGAAAAGCGGTGCAGGTGAAACTGTACAATATGTACGGCATTATGGTTTTTCAGAAAGTGATTGCACAAAGCGGGGCAGGGGTGCTGGAGATCAGATTAGATAAAGTACTGGCAGCAGGTGTGTATACGGTGCAGCTGAATGACCGGCAGGCGGTGAAACTGGTGATAAAAAAATAAACTTATTCAAATAAAGAAGGAATGAAGAAACCGGGTTTTTTTAGTGTTATTGTTATTGCAATTGTTGCAGGTTGCAATTCCGCTGCACCGGATGAAAACAAGAACCTGGACTATTGTATAGTCCAGGCCGGTAAAGCGGTAACCACACTGCCAACAGATTCATCCCGCATTCCGCGCAGTATTGCCAATGGTAAAACGGAGTGGCGGTTTGTTAACTATCGCGACTGGACATGCGGATTCTGGCCGGGCATCTTGTGGTATGCCTATGAATATACCAACGATGATAAATGGAAGCAACAGGCGCAACGGTATTCCCGGGCATTATTTCCGCTGGTAGATTCTGCTGCAATTGACCACGACCTAGGTTTTCAGGTGCTTACAAGCATTGGGAATGGGTACCGGTTAACGCAGAACACCTTATACAGTACCATTTTGTTAAGAGCCGCAGATACTTTGTCAAAGTTGTACAATCCAAAAGTAGGTACCATACTTTCCTGGCCCAGGGAAGTGCCGGGTGTTGATTGGCCCTTGCGGCACAATACCATCATGGATAATATGATCAACCTGGAGTTGTTATTCTGGGCGGCTAAAAATGGGGGAAGTAAAAAATTATACGATATCGCCGTAAAACATGCGGAGACCACCATGCAAAATCATTTCCGGCCTAATTATACCTCGTATCATGTGGTGGTGTATGATACGGCAACGGGTAAAAAAATAAAAGGTATCACGCACCAGGGGTACAGCGACAGCAGTATGTGGGCGCGTGGACAAAGCTGGGCTATTTATGGTTTTACCATGGTGTACCGAGAAACAAAAGATCAACGTTTTCTGGACTTTGCACAAAAGGTAACCGATGTGTATTTAAAAGATCTGCCCGCTGATGGCATTCCTTATTGGGATTTCAATGCACCGGAAATTCCCAATGCACCTAAAGATGCATCTGCAGCCGCGGTAACAGCTTCCGCTTTGCTGGAATTGAGCACCTTTGTACCGGATAAAGAAAAAGCAACTGCATACCGGCAGAAGGCAGAACAAATGCTGCAATCGTTGTCAACGGAGAAATACCAGAGCAGGAATATCAACAACGCCTTTCTGTTACATAGTACGGGGCACAAACCCAATGGCGGTGAAGTAGATGCTTCGGTCATTTATGCCGATTATTATTATATAGAAGCGTTGTTGCGGTTAAAAAAATTAGCGGAAGGAAAAAACATATATGACAAACTGTAATTACCGGATGAAAAGAATAGTGGCCCTCATGGCTTCGGTATGCATAATGGCTGGCACTGTTGCGCAAACCGTTATTGATTCAACAAAGGCGGTGCTCACCTCGCCGGATAAGAATTATGTGGTCAGCTTTTACCAGAAGCAAAACGCCGATGGAACCAGGACCATGTGTTATACGCTGAACTTTAAACAACAGCCGGTCATTACCGAGTCGGTGCTGGATATTCAGTTGGATAATAACCTGTCTGAAAGAGCTATGGCCCTGAAGGTAGACAAACATGCCAAATGGTGCGAAAATCTACAGGTAACAGGGATCCGGTATGCATCAAAAGATACCACATGGAAACCATTGTATGGCGAACGAAGCGCGATAAAAGATAGTTACAATGCGGTTACCATTGAACTGGTGAAAGATGATAATCCCATTTACACGATGAACGTGGAGATCAGGGTATATAATGAAGGTGCGGCGATCCGCTATTTCTTTCCGGAGAATATAAAAGGAACGTATTACCGGGTGGTGGCAGAAAATACCAGCTTTAGTTTGCCGGCAGGTACAAAAGCCTGGCATGCATCCTGGGCACAGGCGCCATACACTTTACGTCCGTTAAACGACTGGCCCGATGAAAGCGAACGGCCATTGACCTTGCAATTGCCCAATGGCTGGTATGCTTGTTTGGCAGAGGCACAAATGGTCGATTATGCCCGCACGAAATTTAAGTTGAGTAAAGAAAAACCCAATACGATCATTACGTCCATGTACACAGCAGCTGACCTGATATCACCCGTAGGCACACCCTGGCGGGTGATCATGGTCGCTGAAAAACCGGGTGACCTCATCATGAACAACGACCTGGTGTTGAACCTGAATGCACCATCGAAAATGAAGGATGTCAGCTGGATACAACCCGGCAAGATCATGCGGGTAATGACACAAACCACAAAAGACGCATTTGAGAATATTGACTTTGCGGCAAAGCATGGCCTGCAATATATTCTGTTCGATTGGAAATGGTATGGACCGGCATTTACCTTTACTTCCGACGCCACCAAAGTGGGGATCCCTGATTTTGATCTGCCAGGTATTATTCAATATGGAAAAGGAAAGGGCATCGGGGTTTGGTTGTATTGTAACCTGCAGGGATTGTATGCGCAATCCGATTCGTTGTTTCGCGTGTATCATGATTGGGGCGTAAAAGGCGTGAAGTTTGGTTTTGTCCAGGCCGGTTCTCATCGCTGGACAGCCTGGCTGGAAGACATGTTTAAGAAATGTGCCGAGAACCAGATCATGGTCAATGTGCACGACGACTGGCGGCCCACCGGCGAACAAAGGACCTGGCCCAACTTAATGACAGCGGAAGGCATTCGCGGTAATGAAGAAATGCCTGATGCTACCCACAATACCGTGTTGCCGTTTACCCGCTATATCGCCGGCGCGGCGGATTACACCATTTGTTATTACGACAAGCGCATCAAAACAACACATGCGCATCAGCTGGCATTGGCTGCCATTTATTACAGTCCCATTCAAACATTATATTGGTACGATAAACCATCTTACAGTAATGATGAACCGGAACTGGAGTTCTGGGATAAGATACCTGTATCGTGGGATGAAACAAAAGTGTTGCAGGGAACGCCTGGTGTATATATAACGACTGCAAGACGAAAAGGCGATGATTGGTTCATAGGGACCATTACAAACAATGATGCCAGAACGATACAACTGGCATTTGACTTTCTGCCGAAAGGGAAAAAGTACAACGCCATTATTTACGGTGATGATGATGCAGCGCCAACAAAAACAAAAGTAGGTGTGCAGAAAAAAGTGGTCACTGCATCGACGATACTGGACATAAAATTAATACCTTCCGGGGGACAAGCGATCCGGTTAACACCTTTAACAAAGTAAATTACAAATTACAAATCTCAAGAACCAAATGAATACAATACATGTAACTGGGTGGCTTTGCATTTGGTTCTTGTTTTTTGGTTCCTGGATTTTTTTAAATAAAGTATAATGGATAAGCGTAATGCGCCTGCAGGTCTGGCGCTCGGCATTGATATAGGCGGGTCACATATAACAGCGGGTATCGTGGATGTAGCGCAGAAAAAGGTGCTGGAACAGTCGGAGGTGCGGCAGTTGGTAAACCGACATGCACCGGCCGGTGAAATTTTAGGAATTTGGGCTGATACGATCAACGACCGGTTGGCATATTGTAAGCAGAAGGCGACTGCCATTGGTTTTGCCATGCCTGGTCCCTTTGATTATACAAACGGCATCTGCCTCATAAAAGGATTCGATAAATATGAAGCCTTGTATGGCATGAACATCAAAAACGAACTGTCGGTGCGCACCGGGGTGCCTGCTGAACATTTTAGCTTCAGAAATGATGCCGATGCATTCCTCGAAGGAGAGTTGTTTGGCGGGGCAGGAGCGGGGTATTGTAAAGCGCTTGGGTTAACCCTGGGCACGGGTTTGGGTTCCTGTTTATATGTGGATGGAGAAATTACCAATGCCGGGTTAAATGTGTTACCTTTTAAGGGTGAAATGGCCGAAGAGTACCTGAGCACCCGGTGGTTTATAAAGGCCTGGCAAAAATATACCGGCATACCAATCAGCGGCGTTCAGGAATTGGCTGGCATGTATGACGACAATGACATGGCCCGACTGGTTTTTGATGAATTTAGTGTGAACTTTGGTGAGCTGTTAAACCATTGCCTGAGAACATTCGATGTGGAAGTGATCATCATTGGCGGAAATATTTCAAATGCGTATCCGCTGTTTATAGACCAGGTTCAAAAACATTTACCGGCCGATGGCAAAGGCACGGTTATCAAACAAGCTATATTAGGAGAACAGGCTGCCTTGTTAGGTGCCGCCATCCATTATAAAAGCAAAGCGGTTACAGAAGTATATTAACCCACTAAATTATAAAACTAACGATATGCAAGTTTCAGTCGATACAAGGGCTACCGCACAAAATGGCGCCACTTCTTCATCCGCCAATTTGTTAGGTATTTCAATGATTGCCGCCCTTGCCGGTTTTATTTTCGGTTTTGATACCGTTGTAATTTCCGGCGCTAACCAGCCTATAAAAGATCTATGGCATACATCTGCGTTGTTCCACGGTTTTTTCATTATGTCTATGGCATTGTGGGGAACAGTAGCCGGGGCCATGTTAGGTGGTTGGCCATCTCAAAAATATGGCCGTAAGAAAGTGTTGTTATGGGTTGGGATTTTATTCAGTGTATCGGCCATTGGTTCTGCGCTGGCCGGTGATCCCTACACGTTTTCTTTTTTCCGGTTTATCGGTGGATTGGGTATTGGCGTGTCGTCGGTAGCGGCGCCCACGTATGTTTCCGAAATATCAACACCATCAACTCGAGGCCGGCTGGTAGCTATGTACCAGTTTAATATTGTATTTGGCATCCTGGTCGCTTTTCTATCCAACTATTTTTTACAGGGCGTAGGCGGCACCAACGACTGGCGTTGGATGTTGGGTGTTATGGCGGTGCCCTCGTTGATCTATACCGTCATGGTATTTGGTATTCCCGAAAGCCCGCGTTGGCTGGTGTCCGTGAAAAAAGACGATGCTGCGGCCAAAAAAGTCATGGAGCGGTTGGGCATGAACAATATCGATGAAGAAATTAAACTCATAAACGCCAGTGCGCAGCACGAGTCCCATGCCGGACACGAAAGCAAAAGTTTTTTCAGTTCAAAATATAAGACCATCCTGTGGCTGACTTTTCTGGTGGCTTTCTTTAACCAGTGGTCGGGCATCAATTTCATTTTATATTATGCGCCGGAGATCTTAAGTCAGGCCGGGTTGGCAGCTAAAGAATCTTTGTTCAACTCCATTGCTATTGGCGGCACCAACCTGATCTTCACATTTGCAGGACTATACCTGATCGATCGATTGGGTAGGAAAACATTGTTGATCATTGGATCGTTTGGCTATATCATCAGTCTTGCCATGGTGGCCTGGTGTTTTTATGCACACGCCAGCCCCGGGTTGCTGATGGTGTTCCTGTTGTTATTTATCGCGGCCCATGCTATTGGACAGGGAGCTGTCATCTGGGTTTTTATTGCAGAAATTTCTCCCAATAAAGTACGCGCGGTAGGGCAGTCTTTTGGCGCCAGTGTGCACTGGGTATTTGCAGCGATCATCACCCTGATTACACCGGTTTTTTTAGATAAGGATAACGGCATTTTTAAAGAGATAGGTCCCTGGCCCATCTTCGCCTTCTTTGCGTTTATGATGGTGTTGCAATTAATATGGGTGTTAACCAAAGTGCCGGAGACAAAGGGCGTGTCGTTGGAGGAGTTGGAGCGGAAGTTGGTGAAAGAGTAATTTGATTCATAAGTCATGTACAGACACATCATAACGGTATTGTTGGTATGGTTGACTTACAGTCCCATTTCAGCCCAGGTGTGGCAATGGTCGGTGCCGGTGAGAGCCGCGCGGAACCCTGCATCCCGTGCATTTTTGTGGATACCGCCCGATTGCAAACAGGTGCGGGCGGTGGTGATGGCGCAAAATAATATGGAAGAACAATCCATTGTGGAGCATCCGGTGTTCAGGGAGGAAATGAGTAAGTTGTCTTTTGCTATTATTTGGGTGTCGCCATCATTCGATCATTTGTTCCGGTTTACGGAAGGCGCGGGCGAACTATTCAACGGCATTATGAAAGACCTTGCGAATGAATCAGGATATAATGAATTAAAATCTGCACCGGTGGCCGGCATCGGGCATTCTGCCGCCGCCAGCTGGCCGTATTATTTTGCAGCCTGGAATCCCCAACGAACATTGTGTGCCATTTCTGTAAGCGGACAATGGCCTTATTTCCGCCATCCGGCATTTGCGCCTGATATCTGGCGGAAGGATCAAAACATAGATTATATCCCCTGCCTGGAAACCATGGGTGAATATGAAGCCGCTGCTAGCTGGTCTGCCGAAGGATTAAAGGAACGGCAGGAACATCCGTTGCTGCCATTGAGTATGCTGGCTTGTCCGGCTGAAGGACATTTTGCAACAACCATAAAAAAGATAAAATACATCGCGCTGTATTTGAAGAAAGCGGCGCAGTACCGGCTTCCAAAAGAAATGGAGGAGTTTGACACGCCAACGCTGTTGCCGGTTGATCCAACAAAAACAGGTTGGTTAATGGAAAAATGGCAATTGAACAAATTGCCGGCAGCATCGCCTGCACCTGTTAAAAAATATACCGGTGACGTGGCACAGGCTTTCTGGTATTTTGATGAAGAAATGATGAAGGCCACACAACAATATCAATCAGCCTGGCGCGATAAAAAAGCACAGTTATTAGGTTATAGGCAAAATGGAAAAGTAGTAGCGCAGAAAAATACGCACCAGCAGGTTGATCTTGTATTTCAACCCATGGCCGATGGTATTACGTTTATAGTGAAGCCCGCATTTCTGGATGAAGTACCAGGCGCACATGCCCGCACGTCAGAGTGGACCGGACTTCCGGCAGGAACGACAATAGGTCATGCGCAAAAAGAAAAAATAGTGATCAATCGCATTGCAGGGCCATTCCGGAAAATAAACGATACCACATTTCAACTCAGTTTTGAAAAGGGATTGAATAACCAGGCCACCAGCTATCAATGCTGGTTTGCAGCCGAACATCCGGGCGATAAGACCTACAAACCCGCCGTACAACAGGCTAAAATGGATATACCGGGCAAGAACCTGGACGGCAGACCGCAAATCATACAGTTCCCTCCAATACCACCTGTTAAAAAGGGAATAAAGTCAATCCCATTGAATGCGGTGTCCAGCGCCAATGTACCGGTATATTACTATGTACGCGAAGGCCCCGCAGTTATAGCAGGCAACACACTCACATTCACTAAGATTCCTTCACGCAGTAAATTCCCGGTAAAGGTTACCGTGGTAGCCTGGCAATTCGGAAGAAACATAGAGCCAGGGATCAATTCAGCGGAACCGGTTGAACAGAGTTTTTATATCACGGAATAATGCTTAACGCTTAATGCACAACGCTTAACGCAAATGCAAATACAGCTACAAATTATAAGCAACGCGAAGCTTCAGCGACGCAAGGCGTTCAGCGTTCGGCGTTTTGCGTTCAGCATTTACTTATTATTGCACCATAATACGATCAATCCATGAGCAAGTATAGTCTGGTTTTACTCTTTTTGATGGCCGCCTGTCAACCCGTACAACAAATCGTGATAAGCAATCCGGAA
The DNA here is from genome assembly GCA_966212235.1 of uncultured Niastella sp. GTDB lineage: Bacteria > Bacteroidota > Bacteroidia > Chitinophagales > Chitinophagaceae > Niastella. Next base: position 310,358 of record CBIHPP010000012.1, read on the forward strand.
AACGAAGAGCGGCCCGATGAGCTCGTTGTTTTACAAAGAGCGGAGTTGGAAGAGCAAATAGGGACCATCCCGGCTGGTAAATATGTAGTAATAACAAATGCAGCCGGCGCTCCGGTCGTGGTGCAGTTCGATGATGTGAATGGCGATAATCAATGGGACGAAGCGGCGTTCCTGTATTCGTTCAAGCCCAATGAAAAATTTGAAGTGAAACCCATACTGGCCGATGCACCCGCTACAATAAAAGCGGTTGTACGGGCGCATGTCCGTCAAATGAAAAAGAATGCGGACAATAGTTTCGGGCCGGCGTTGGATAAAGATACCATGCTGGTAAACGCATTGCCTACTGATTTTTCAAAACAGGCATTACCGCCCTATTTAACAGAAGGACCGGCCTGGGAAAATGATAAAGTGGGTTTTCGGTTATATTTTGATGTGCGGAATGGAAAAGATATCTGGGGTAAAACCACCGCCCGCATGATGATGGATGAAGTGGGCGCGGATACATCGAAAAATTATCACGAGCAAGCGGAGTGGGGGATGGATGTGTTGAAAGTAGGCCCTTCCCTGGGCGCCGGTTCACTGGCCTTGCAGGTACCATTGCAAAATAGAAAAGATACCCTGGTGCGACTGGGAGGAAAGAATATTGGGAAGGTAACGTATGAGAAAATAGCAGATGGGCCGGTCCGGGCCATTTTCCGGCTCACCTATTCGAATTGGAAAGTAGCGGACGGCGTTTCTCCCGTTTCTGTAACCGAAGAAATTAGTATCTGGGGCGGACAGTATTTTTATGAAAGTAAGGTTTGGGTAGCGGGCGCGCCTACGGGTACCAAACTGGTAACAGGCATCGTTAATCTGCACAGCCAGCAAATGTATGAAGCAAATGAGGCAGGTTACAAAACGATCTATACATATGATATGCAGTCTGAAAATAAAGACAAGCTGGGTATGGCGATCGTAATGCCAGTTGAGCAGGTTGCGGGTACAGCCACAACACCCAACGCCAGTACAGATATACAGAATACCTATATTATGAAGGCCGGTATAAAAGGTGATCAGCCGGTGGTATTTCGTTTTTATGCAGGCTGGGAGAAGAGCGATGAGCGATTTACGACAGCGGAAGGATTTAAGCAGTATTTGTTGAATGACATGAAGCGGGCTGCTGCACGATACAAGAACTAGATAACCCCAAAAACCAGGATTACCCGATGGATCCGTTGATCCGAATCCCTTCCATTGCGCGTAACTGTTAAAAAATGGCAAAATGCCTTCGTTTATTCATCAAATTTTAGTAATCTCGGTATCAGGAGATGGTTTTAGGTAGGCTTCCCCACTACAATTCCATGGTTTTGATTAGTTGCGGTTGTGACTGATTAGGCGAAGCTGTGTGATGATCGTGGATATCTTAAAACACGCAAATACTCGCCCATTAGCTGCTACTATAATCGACACTTATAACCAATACAGAGTGACAATACAAATATGCGACACATCATACTGGCTCTTATTTTAATTGCGCTTAATGCTTGTGCCCAAAATAAAAACTCAAAATTGACAGTCATATTTTTTGACAACCAAAATCCAAACTTAATAGTAACTGTTGATACTTTGCTTGGCTTAAAAGAAATCGACCAGATAAACACACCTATCGATTTATTCTTTACAAATAAGAATTTTCATGTGCCATACTATGTTCCAATCGCCGGCATTTTTAAAAACGCATGGAAAGACAAAGAATGTGACATGAAGATTTATCCACATAATGTAAAATGTTACGAATATGACAACAAACACAGGGTTGTTAAAATGACCGTTACAGGAAGTGGAACTATGAATAATTTCACATATAAATACAACGACAAAAATCAAGTAATAGAAATCATTGACATAGGGGAAAAGTATATTTTAGAATATAACTCTGACGGAACTCTCTTTCAACTAAATCAAAGCGACGGCGTGATCAATAAGAAGCTAATATTTATTTACGAGTGACAAAAAGCAGCAGCCAATTAACTAATTGAAAAATTTAAATCGGATTATCAAAAATTGTTCATTTCTTCTGATTACTTTAAAATGCCTGACTTGACAGACGTTAAAAATTTCTATTCCGGCAAAGACTTGACTCGGTTAGATTATATGAAAAGAAGTTTTTTGATTATTGGTGGCATTGCTACAGTCCATGTTTTATACAACTTTAAATATCCTCATAGAAATACTTCGACACCTTTGCAATGGATATTTGACATTGTTTTTGGTGGCGGACTTTTGGTTTGGACGTTAACAAACGAAATTGTGACTGAAATTAAACTTGATTTTGGTGGCAAAAAATTCATTGTTCACTACATGACAGTTTTTAGCGACGACAAAAAAATGGAAGTGCCGTTTGAATTTTTGACTTTTGACTTTAATAAAGAACCGTCAAGACCCCAAATCCAAAAGTGGGCGCTAATAATATTTAATAAAAAGAAAAAGGTATTTTCAATTGAGACAAACGAAGACGGCTTTTCACAAGAAACGCTTGACAATTTAGTTGAGGAGCTAAAAAAAATCAATCAATATTAGGCAACCTAAGACCTAATGGCCTGTGCCTGCTAATATGTAATCTTAAAGACTAAAAATGCTTAAAAAAAAGAAAAGACAGAATTTTTTGAACCATACTCATTATGTACCATTATATCATTACCTGACATTTGTAGTGATGGCAATTCTGATTGTTGGTGCAACATATAACTTGTTTACGGGAAAACAAGAAAACTTCCTGATTAACTCCTTGTTCCTGTTATTGGTATTAACGGTAATCAGTGTTTCATTTCACAATAGATCTTTTGCTTTGAAAGTACAGGACAGAGCAATAAGGGCAGAAGAAAGTTTGAGATATTATGTCTTGACAGGTAAACGACTCGATCAAAATATTACAATTTACCAATTGATTGCACTAAGATTTGCCGAAGACGATGAATTTGTTAAACTGGTTGAAGAAACTATAAAGGGAAATCTAACCCCACTCCAGATTAAAAAAAGAATTATTAATTGGCGACCGGACTATTACAGAGCATAATGCAAATTAAACGAGCATCCTACAAACTTTGAAAGACAAGGAAATGACACCGATCTTTTTTGCAAAACAATCCGATTTTAGAAAGTGGTTACAGAAAAATCATAAAAAGGAAACTGAATTATTGGTAGGCTTTTATAAGGTTGGCAGTGGGAAGCCCAGTATGACCTGGTCTCAATCAGTTGACGAAGCTCTTTGTTTTGGGTGGATTGACGGCGTTAGAAGATCTATAGATAAAGACAGTTACCAAATTCGCTTTACACAACGAAAATCAACGAGTATATGGAGTGCGATTAATATCAAAAAAATTGAACAATTAACAAAGGAAGGACTTATGCAGCCAGCTGGACTGGCTAGTTTTGAAAAAAGAATAGAAAGTAAGTCTAAGATATATTCTCACGAAAAAGACGAAGTAGAATTAACTCAGGATTTTAAAAAGCAGTTTAAAGCAAACAAAAAGGCCTGGGACTACTTCCAGTTACTGGCACCTTCATATAGAAAAGTATCAACACATTGGGTAATGAGCGCAAAGCAAGAAGCGACTCGAATAAAAAGACTAAATCAATTGATCTCTGAAAGTGCCGCAGGAACGAATCAGTGGAAAGACAATAAGTATAAGAAATGATATGTACAAAGCATATCGGGTGCCATACAGCGAATTACGGAATATCAACTAAAAAATGGAACTAAATAGACCTCATAAAATAACATCTCTTGTTCAACTTTACAATATTTTGCCAGATAATGAACGGTTGATAGTAGATGTTTTAAGGCAATTGGTTATTGAAACATTGCCAAAATGTTGTAAAGAGAAAATTTCTTTCAATGTTCCGTATTTTTATGGAAATAAAGGCATTTGCATCATTTGGCCTGCTTCAATTCCAAGAGGTGGCATAACAGAGGGCGTTCTATTCGGATTCTGGCAAGGCAAACATTTGAAAGATGCTGACAATTATCTAACGCATGGCACAAATAAAAAGATCTATTATAAAATATTCAAATCCCCAGCTCAAATAAATATCAGGGCGCTAAGAAAGCTTTTAAAAGAAGCTATTGAATTTGATAATAGACCTGATAAATAAGAACAGCTGGCAATATTCCAAAAGATAACAATGCAAGACAGTATAAAGCTTTCAAAACTTGTTGAGCAAATTCAAGACACTATTCAAGCACAGTTTGATAATGAAGTGTTTTGGATTTCAGCAAGGATAATGGATGTGAAAAAATATGAAACAAACAGACGGTGCTATCTTAAGTTAGAGGAGTATGAAAATGGAATAAAAACGGTAGAGATGAGAGCTGTTTTTTGGGCAAATTGCTATCACGAAATCGAAAAGTTTGAAAAGGCAATCAAACAACCTTTCAAAGACGGAACCGAAATTATTTGTAAAGTTAAAGTTAGATTTCATAAGGTTTACGGGCTCAACCTTGATGTGATGCAAATAGACGTGGCTCACACTTTAGGAATTCTTGAACTTGAACGACAACAGACACTTGAAAAGCTATTAAAGGAAAACCCAGGAACAATTCAGCTTTTTGATGGCGTTTATAAAACATACAACAACCGTTTGCCGCTTCCGCTTGTTATTGAAAACATTGCTTTGATAACAGCCCCGAACTCTGACGGACAAAGAGATTTTCAGCAAGAGATAAAACGAAACAAACACGAATATACATTCTCAATTACCGAATTTCTTACGACCATTCAGGGCGACACGGCGCATAAACTTATTTTGGAGCAACTCAAACTAATTGAAACAAGTAAACAGAAGTTTGACGTTGTTGCTATTGTTCGAGGCGGTGGCTCTCAAACAGACTTCAGGCCATTTGACGACTACGAGCTCTCTAAATATGTTGCGAATTTTTCAATTCCAATTTTTACAGGTATTGGACACGACAGAAACCAAAGCATCGTTGATCTAATGGCAAGAGAACAAAAGACGCCAACCAAAGTCGCTTCGCTTTTTATTGAGCATAACTTTGAGTTTGAAAATTTACTCATTGATTTAAAAACCAGATTAGCCAATGCCGCAAAGGAGGAACTTGAGAACGCAAAAGAAGAACTAAACCAGGCCAAACGAATTGTCAAACTCTCAAGCCCTCAGGCAATTCTCAACAGAGGTTTTGCAATTATTATGAGCAACGACAAAATTATCGTTGACCCGAAGATAATTAAAGAAAATTCGCAACTCCAAATTTTATTAAAAGATGAAACGCTTCATAGTACTGTAACCAAAAAGACAAAAAATGAAAACCGACTTGACATATAGTGATGCTTATGTAAAACTTGAAGAGCTTGTAGCGCAACTTGAAGGAGGCAATATTCCTCTTGATGAACTTTCGCTAAAAGTGAAACAGGCAAACGAACTAATATCAATTTGTGAAAACAAACTGCGTAACATCCAGGCAGAAGTTAACGAAACAATCAAGGGGGTAACTAAAGGACAGAAAAAGGAAGGCGGCGGCTAATATTGGTATTGCCAATCGTGGGGTATGGCATTGGTGCAATAATTTGCGATATTCTCTAAATTCATAGCTGGGCAAAATGAACTATTTTAAAAGACTTAATGCTTTGAGGTTTTTTATTTTGCTAATTGTTATTGGCGGACTTACATTCTTTTCATTTTTGGCAGCATTTGGCAAAGATGAGGGGGCACTTGGAGATAATTTGTTTCTAAACTTTATGGCTAACACCTTTGAGGTATTTCGCTTTCCGACACATATTCTGTTTTGGAAATATATGACTGGCGGCCTTTTTTTCCTGGGACTTCTTGTCAATATCTTTTTTTATGCTGTTTTAAGTGAGATGATAATAAGCACATTAATAAACAAAAAAAAGGCTGAAACTTCTAAACATTGACGATTTCAAACTGACAGAAACAGCGTAGGACTAATATAAAAATTACAAAGAACGCATATGAAATTAACTTTAGCATTTTTTATCATTGGACTTTTTTCTTTTAATTTGATCGAACCCAGGTTGTTTGAGTTTTCTTACCCTAAGAAAAAAGGAACAGAAATAACATTAACGGCGCAGCATTTTAAAAAATTCAAAAATGAATGGCGGGGCTCTGACTATTATTATTATGCTGAACAAGACGGATTTATTTGTTCAGTTTTATATTACAAACTTAATGAGGAAGAAAAACTTACTTTAGTCGATGCTCCAAGAGCCGCAATCAGCGGACCAGACATTAGCCCTGCATATCCATACTCTTATTTTAAAAACTACTCCCAGTTAAAGTCAATGGAAAAGAACGACAGCTCGTGGGGAGAAGCGAATGATGATTTTATGTTTAGACAAAACGACGTTGTAATTGAAGGGACACAGTTTTCACAAAAACATATGTATGGCTACTGCATGGTTGATAAAGATATTTTTGTGAACATTCATCTTTCAAAAACTGGGTGCTCGGCAACTGATTCGACAGAGATGATGGATATTCTTAAATCTTTAATCTGGAAGAAATAAAGAACGTATCGTAAATTAGAACAACCTACTGACTACAAAATATGACAATAGATCTTTCAAAATTGACAGGATCGGTGAAGTTTGAAAATCGAGCATTCATGCTTGACGAAATGAAGCAAATTGCACAATCAAAAAAGCTTTTAGGGATTTCATTTGTAAACTGTCCTGTTAAGGATGAAGATATTTTGCAGATTAGCACATTGCCGAAACTTGTAAACGTATTACTTGAAAATACAAAAATTACAGACAAGTCGTTGGAATATTTAGCAAATCTACCCAGTTTGAAATGTTTATTCATTACCAAAGCAGACTTAACAGGTAGTGGTTTTAAATATTTTGAAAGCAACAAAAAAATTGAATGCATCTGGGCTTGTAGTACAAAACTCGACAACGAGAACCTAAAACATTTTGCAAAAATCCCAAAATTGGGGATACTTGTAATTAATGACACATTGATAACTTTAGAAGGATTGTTTGCAATTGCTGACAATCCTCGAATTAAAGTTGTTGCGAAAGATATCCTCACAACAGACCAAATCGAATTATTTGAAAGTGAGCAGAGAAAGTTGGCAAAGAAAAATCTAATGACGGATGATAATGATATCGAACTTGCAAAGAAAACTTTATTAGCATTTTTTGAAGCGATGACAGATTGGGAAAAGTATGCAAATAAGGTAGGTTTTACAGAAGATTTACAGGTTAAATGCAAAGAAATATTTAAACAGTTTTGTATTGACAAACCAAGAGCAGGATACAGACCAGACGGTTTACATTTTTCAGGTGCGCCTGACTATACATACGGACAAGAGAAGTTTATAGACACAGAACAAGCATCTAAAAACAGAATATATTTTTATACGAAAGACAATATAGATTTTCACTACCGATATATTTTAATAAAAAAGGGTAGCCAGTGGAAAATTGACGAAAGACAATGGAAATCGGGCGGATGGAAAAAACGTGGACTATAAAGACGGTACAAACAAGGGTTTTTCATCATTAACGAATTCAATTAACAACCTTGCTAATATGAAAAGGAATTTTAAAAAATTTACAATTCGTCTGATGATAACAGGATTGTTCCTTTTCGGACTTTTGGTAACATTCATGCTCAATCCAATACTTCTGTATGCAAACAGAACTTCGGTTGGGAACTATTCAATATATCATAACAAGCCGTTAGATAAAAACACTCAAAACCGACTTGAAAAATCCATTGCCATAATTAAATCAAGCGAACTTTATGACCCTGAGCTTAAAATGGATATCTGTTTAAAAGACGGCTCGAAATATCCTAAATTAATTGAAAAGATTTTAGGAAGAGATTTGCTTTCATCTTTTTACAACAAAATAGTTTTTACTGGCGATGAGGTAAGTTTTGACAGCAATTACATTAAGATTGATCGACACAAATGGAATTTGACTGAAATGCTTGCTCATGCACAAGTTCATTGTTTGGAATTTAAAAAATACGGACTTTGGAAATCCAATCCTGTAGCAAAACACCCCGAATGGAAATGGGAAGGCTACCCTGAATACATTGCAAGGCAGAATTCACAAGTTAAAAACCTACATGAAAGTATTCAAACACTACTGCAGGAAGAACGGGTTAATGATACTGGCTGGATGACACTTCCCGATAGTACAGAGACAATAACCAATTATTTTAAATATCGGCTTCTTATTCAGTATTGTTTGGAAATTAAGAAAATGAGCTTTGTTCAACTTCTAAAAGATACTGCACAAGAGGAAACTGTAAGACTTCAAATGATGAGCTGGTATAGTAAGCGGCTTAACTAACAACATCCATATTTAAGATAGACCCAAAATAATTTAAAACTAAAAAGCATTGAAATATGAGTATGATTGGAAACTTGCTTCGTGTAAGTAAAACCGAATTAGACAATTATTTAGTGGACAGTTCACTGCTCGAAGAAAAAATTTATAGAGAGGACGAAGGACCTGATAACACACTTGTTGACCTTGACAAATCCTGGGACGGCATAATCTTTCTATTGACAGGGCAAAGTTTAGCAAATGCAACACATCCCCTCGTTCGTACACTTTTTAGTGGACAATTAATTGATGAAGAACAAGATTTGGGGTATGGACCTGCCCACTACTTGACACCGGAAGAAGTCGCTGAAATAAATCAGCAAATTTCAGGCATTCAAGTATCAGACTTAAAACAGAAGTACGACCCGGCGAAAATGACAGAACTTGAAGTGTATCCAACTATATGGGACGAAGGTGATGATGCATTTACATATCTTGCCGATGGTTTCAAGACTTTACAAGAAACTTATGCCGAAGCAACTAAAAACGGTGAAGCAATTATAACATTTCTCAATTGACGAATAAGAGCGAACGCCCAAAATGGTTTGCTAAAATGGGGGTTGAAGAACAAAGGCTCAAGTTCAGGTTTTCAATTTATGCGATACACCCTAATATTCATACTGACAATTCTTTTCAATGTTTCTTACGGGCAGGCTTTTTTATACCCTGCAATAAAATCAAATGGACAAAGCATTGTTGACTTTATTCCTGTAGGTTGGACAGTTCTTGACAGTGCTTATGGTGACCTAAACAATGACGGATTAAAAGATGCCGCTATCATTCTTCAACATAAAGACAGTGTTTCATTGGTGAACAGCTCAGAAGATACTGTTTTGACACAACCAAGGATTTTGTTACTACTCTTCAAAAATACGGCTAACAATAAATTCTCATTGATAGAGCAATGCAATTCATTTATTCTTAAGCACGACAACTCTATAATGGATGAACCATACCAGGGCATTGCAATTGACAAAGGAGTTTTGAAGATAGACTTTCATTTATTTTATAGCATGGGGAGTTGGTATTCCACAAACAGCACTTATAAATTTCGGTATGAGGGAAAACAATTTATATTGATTGGCGCAGACCTTTCAACAATCCATAGGGGAACACTTGATTACGAAGATTACAGCTACAATTTCCTGACGAAGAAAAGAAGTTACATTAAAGGTAATGAAGAAAAGGGCACCAAAAAGACATCCCTGAAAAGTTTTGCAGTAACTTCTTTAAAGACATTTAGAACATTTAAAGAGCCATATTCCTGGGAAATCGAAGCAGGTATTAATTTGTAGAAAGGCAAACGTACAATATAAGGGTTTGTGTAAATGAGCTTGACGGAAGAAGGATAGCAAATCCACTGTCTTTGAGAATTAGTTAACGTTATAGAACATTTTAATTCGACACCACGTGAAACGGACAACACAAATATTGAACATAGTTTATTGCTTGACAGTTTTACTTTTCCTGTTAGACGGTTTGACAGGTTTTGACATTAAAAGCCAGGGAATTAAGTCATTCGTTTATTTCGGGGTTATGGTTGGAATACCATTGACCTTAATCTTAAATTCCTTTGCTGGTAAGACTAAAACAAAAAGAATTATCTGGACAGCGTTTCCGGCAATTATGCTGGTTTTTATTTTAATTGTTGGGCCAATGAAAATTATGTTCTCAACAAGTGCCTGGCGGACACAGACAATTTTATATCAAAACGGACATTTGCGTTTCAAAACCATAGAATTTCAAATGCAAGATGTCGGCGCCTTCGGTTACAACAAGCGGACAGTTGAAGTTTTCTATTTGACGCCACTTTTTATGATTACAAACAAAGTCCCAAACGACATTGAGAAAAGAGGTGAATGGGTTAAGGTAGACAAAGATGTTAATGAATTCGGGCTTAAATAGTCTCAAGTCAAGGATACAAACAGACAAAGACAAATAATAATATGGCGACAAATATTTCAACAATTAGAATCAATGCTTCCAGACAAAAAGTTTGGGACACAATTACAAAACCTGAACTTGTAAAACTCTGGCAATTTGGAAGCGATTTACAAACAAGTTGGGAAATAGGTAGTGACATAAAGTTTAGAACAGCATGGGAAGACAAAGTATTTGAACAATGGGGCAAAGTTTTAGAAGTTAAACCAGCTGAAATAGTAAAGTATAGTTTGTTTGCGCCAAGACCCGGCTTTGAAGACAAGCCTGAAAATTATTTCATTATGAGCTACGTGTTGACAGAAGAAAGTGGACAGACTAAACTTGAAATTATTCAAGAGGACAATAGACCAAACGCAGTTCAGGAAGCGCCACAAGGCGAAGAAAACCCGGTGCTGAAATTATTAAAGCAACTTGCAGAATCCAACTGACGAGGCGCAAAGCCCTTTTCGTTGGATGTAGGATGCAATTAATTTATTATGAGAAAGATAATCTTTATATCTCTTGCTTCATTTTCCCTTGTATTCCTTCGCAATTCTGTTCATGGGCAAACTAATACTGATTCGTTAATCAATAGCAGTATGACACTTGAATTGAAAAATGACACACTTTTTTCCAATACGGGTTTAAAGATTATTATTGGTCAAAAATTAGTCATAGGAAATGCATCAAGCGGAACAGGACACTATCGTTCTATTATTTCTAAAAAAGCTGCAATAGTTCCGTCGATTTGGGGCCAAGATAAGGGGTTTGAAAATGCAATTGAAAATTATGTAGATTCGAAAAAGAATAAAGAAAAATTAAAGAATTCTTTAATTCCAGGTAATTTACTAACCATAAAAAGAACAGGCTTTTCGAAAACTGGTAAACCACATTTTTATATAGTTTCTTTGTCTTCAGGCTCAGATGACTATAAATGTGATATTAAACTGGCCTTGCTATTAAAAGAACTTTTGTTGGAGCCGTGAAGAGCACTACAGCCAACAACTAAGCTTCGTCGGGTGCGAAGCGCCAACGATGAAGCTTAATGTTGCACGGAACCTTCGGTGGCCGATTAATAATTATGGGGATTGCATTGGAGGTAAAGATGCCTTTGCAGGCTTCGGGAGTATAATAGGGTTGGCGGATAAACAGGTAATTTTCTAAAGTGCGTTCAGTTGCTATTATTTTACATTAACCATTGCTGATATTTAATATTTATAAGGCATTTGGCGGCCTGTTTCCTCTCTTCCATCCAAAACAATCCCAGGCCGCACTACACAGCGATTTTTGACATAGCAGGATTAATACCATCTTTTAGTAATTCTTTTAACAGATACAATGACGGCGGCCCGCGGAAGTTAAAATCCATTACATGCTGCATAATTCCTTTTTTGCAGCAGGGACATGTGCGTTCAATAGGCTGGGTAATTGTTACAGGTTGGATCACCGCAACTTCGGGTTGTCCGGGATGTTGCAACTGTTTACGGATGGCCGACAGTGCTGTTACTTTTAGCTTGCTGCTCAGTATACCATAATGCCGGATGCGTACAAAGCCTTTGGGTAAAATGTGTAAAGCAAATCGTCTGATGAACTCCGTGGCATCCAGTGTGATTTGTTGTTGTACACCATCCTGACGATAGTCTTTATAAGTAAAGCTTACTACATCATTACCTATATCGGTGATACGATGATTACTGATAGCTATCTTATGGGTATACCTACCCAGGTATTCTATTACCTGTAGTGGGCCTCCAAACGGGCGCTTCGCATATACTACCCAATTGGTTTGGAATAAGCTGTTAAAGAATGCTTTTGGTTCATTGGGTAAAGCTTTGCGTAATGCTGCTACAAAACGAGCTCTAAAGACTGAACTGAGTGCTTTTACCGGGAACAAAAATTTGCCATTATTACGGGTAAACTTCCACACACAGTCTTTGGTGATACCGCCAGCAGGAATAATACAATGCAGGTGCGGATGCAATGACAAGGTTTGCCCCCAGGTATGTAATATGGTAATCATACCAGTGGTGGCGCCCAGGTATTTTGCATCTGTGGCAAATGTTTGTATGGTACTCCATACAGTACCAAATAAAATATTGTAAACCGTAGCCGGTTGATACAGGCATATCCTGTTGATGGTTTCCGGTAATGTAAACACTACATGGAAGTAAGGTACAGGCAATAGATCCGCCTGTCGGGCTTCCATCCAGGCTTCCCGCTGTCGACCCTGACACTTAGGACAATGACGATTACGACAACTATTGTAGCTGATATGCAGGTAGCCACACTGATCGCACTGATCAATATGACCGCCCATATCGGCAGTACGGCAACGGCGTATGGCATGCAGGGTACGCCATTGCCAGCCGTTCAACTTCAGTTGTTCATTGGCCTTGTCCCAGTAACAGTTCAGTATAGTAGCGACCTCAAAAGCAGGCCGCATGGTTATTTGCCATACAACCGGTCAAGTGGACTAAGCGGTGGACGTTCTGATGGTTTAGCCACATGCAGATAGATCATCGTGGTTTCAATACTTTCATGACCTAATAGTTTTTGAATGGTCATGATGTCCGTACCGTCTTCCAGCAAATGAGTAGCATAGGTATGTCGAAGGGTATGTACCGAAACTTCTTTTTTAATACCGGTGTGCTTTACTGCTTCCTTAACGGCCCACTGCACACCGCGTTGGGAATATCGGCTGTCGAAGTCGCCCCCTTTACGACCTTCAATAGAGGGGTCGCCTTTGCCATTGAATAGCCACTTTGTAGGTCGTTCAGCATCCAAATATTTTTTGATGCCATCGGCCAGCACACTGCCCATAGGTACGTAACGGTCTTTTTTACCTTTGCTTTGGCGAACATGCACCATACGGCGGTTCAGATCAATATCCCTGATCTGTAGGGTACGTACTTCCAGACAGCGCAGACCGCAATCATAGAGCAAGCCAATGAGTATGCGGTGTTTTAGTAAGGTGGGTGCTTTTAATAGTTGTTTCATTTCTTCCCGATTGAGCACTACTGGCAATTTCTCCTGGCGCTCAATGGAAGGTAGTGCAACCCGTTTGTGGTCCAACCCTTCAAGGCGAAACAAAAAACGAAGACCAAACACCGTGTGCTTGAAGTAACTTTCAGATGGGGTATTATGCTGTTGCTGTAACAGATACAGATAATCTTCAATCTGATCGTCTTCCAGCTCAGTAGGCAAACAATTCAAATGAAGGGCCATTTGAGCAAGATGACGGGCATAATTGTTTAGTGTACTGGTACTGCGGCCCGAAGTTGACATACGTCGTTTAAGCCGGCGGTACATGTCAGAAAATCCTTGTACATTAGTACATGCCTGGGCTACCAGCGTAGCTCCTTCCGAAGAACGTTTTGTAGTGCGCATAACAATTGATTTTTTGTTGAAATCAAAAGCTACAAACGTTCTTTCGGATAGGCAGCCTGACAGGCTACCGAAGGTTTAGTGCAACA